>DBFJQM010000055.1:0-84415 GCA_048404665.1 Candidatus Pelethomonas sp. | reverse complement strand
TAGCGGCTTTCGCCGCCGCAGCCCCGTAGCTTTGCGTCCCATTGTTTCCAATGGTTTGCCCATAATCGCAGCCGGGCTGACATCGCCGCCGCGCGCCTGCGCGCAGGGCCTAAGTCCCCATAGCTTTGCGTCCCGCGGTTTGCTCATCACCGGTCACGTATCAGCCCGCCTCCGTCGGTGGCCCCGCCGGCGGGCAGTCTCCCAGGGGGATCCCTTCTCATGGTGATGGTCCTCCTTCCTCTCGCTCTGCCGCCGGAATGTTCCGATCCGGCAGCCGGTCCTTCCCAAACGGTACGGCTTAAATCCGGCTTGCGCCGGGACTTGGCCGCGCTCCCGCCGCCGGTGCCACAGACTGATTCCTCCATGGTGCCAGGGGACGCTTTCCCCTTCATCCGGCAGTGAGTACATGAAAGTCATTATACCATATCGTCGGTCCGGCTACAAGCAAAATATGGGGAAAACCGGCGCGCCCGGACGGATATTTCCCCTCCCCAGTCAATTCCTGGATACGGAGAGCTGTCGCCAAGGGGGCATGGCCGCATGTGCAGTTCATTCAGGCGTTCTTCCGTCTCCACGCCCCGGGCGGGCTGCCTATACGGTGGGAGAAAACGGAGTTGAAATAGTTGTAGTCATGAAATCCGCAGCGTTCGGAAATTTCCTCCAGGGACAGCGCCGGCTCAGCCAGCAAAAGCTCCTTCGCTTTTTCCAGGCGCATATCCCGAATGTGCTGGGCAATCCCGCAGCCGTACAGCTCTTTGGACAGCTTGTAAAGCTGGGTCTTTCCGATGCCAAACGCCCGGCAAAGGTCCTGCGCGGTCAGGCTCTCGGAAACGTGGGCGGTCAGGTAGCGGTCCAGCTTCACGGCCAGCTGGTCGGTCTGCAGGGTCGCCATGCGCTCTATGACCAGATAGGAGGCCACCGCCAGGAGGATCTTCGTCGCGGAGCGGACATAGTCCTGGTCGATGATCGGCAGCTTCCTGACCGCCGGCTCCAGATGATCCAGGTCAATCGGCAGATGCGCGCACTGCTTCCGGATCTCCTCCCAGCCGGCGCTATGGTTGGGATAGGAAAAAACATGGCCGAAAAAGAGATACCCTACCAGCATATCGCCCACTACCAGCGGTGTGACCGCTTCCGTCAGCCCGGCGTGGCACCGATAGATCTGCGTGACTCTCTGCCGGGCAGCCTTGTCGCAGGCTTCCCGGTCGCAGACGGCGCACGCCAAAATTCCGGTTTCACAACTGCGAACGATTTTACAGAACTCAGGGAGCCCTTCCGGATACGCCATCAGCTCCTGCCCGTTTTCATCAAAAACCGTGATCCGGATCTTGGTGATTCGGTAAAAGTCTCTCAAAAGCTCTACAAGTTTTTCCCGGTTAAAAACAGAAATCATTTTTTCGCCCCATCAATCTGCACAATTTTATTACTTGATTATTGTATCACAGCCGCGAACAAATTTAAAGAAAAACGAACGATCCTCTATAGGAAATTATGGTAAAGGCTCCTAAAATAAGCGTATCAGCAGATAAGGAGTTGGTACCGTGACGGACATGGAAGCAAGCGGCTATATCGGCAACCCGGCCCAGCTGTACACCCTGCGTCGGGTGACGGTTGCGGAGGGGAAAGCAAAGGGGACCGGCATCATTGAAGTCTGCACGGCGGCGGGACTGCAGGCGGACATCCTGCCGGACGCCGGTCTGGACATCGGGCAGGTCCGCTTTCAGGGCAGGACCATGTCCTGGATGAGCAAAAACGGGTACGACAGCCCCGCGGTGATCGCCCCCTATGAAACGGAGTTTGTGAACACCTTCCCCGGCGGGCTGCTGTATACCTGCGGACTTCGCTCCGCCGGACCTGCCAACCGGGACAACGGCGAATGGCATCCGCTCCACGGGCGGTATCACAGTCTGGCGGCGGATCACATCTGTACGGATGTGGAGGATGGGGAGATCGTGGTCAAGGGCACCGTCCGGGAGACGGCCCTGTTCGGCCACGCCCTGGAGCTGAGACGCACCATCCGCATCCCCGTGTTTGGCAGCAGCATCACGGTGGAGGACGTGGTGAGAAATACCACCCCCAGGGACGAGGAGTTCATGCAGATCTACCACTGCAATTTCGGCTACCCGCTGCTCAGCGAGAAAGCCGAGCTGATCTTGCCGGAGGACCGGGAGACCGTCCCCCGCACGGAATTTGCCAAGACGGGGCTTGGCCGGGAGTGCCGCTTTGATAAGCCCATTGACGGCGAGGAGGAGCGGGTGTTCTTCCAGCTCATGCACGGCGGCTTCCGGGCGGAGCTAAGGAACCCCGAGCTGGGCGTCCGGGCGGTCATGACCTGGAACGGCGACAGGCTGCCCATCCTCTCCCAGTGGAGAAGCATGGCCAGCGGCGACTACGTCCTGGGCCTGGAGCCCACCAACTGCTACATCATGGGCCGCCGCGCCGAGCGGGAAAACGGGACTCTCCCGGTTTTGAAGGCCTTCGCATCTGAGAAGCACTGCATCAAAATTGAATTTTTGGAGGATACCTGACATGAAGAAAATGACCTTCGCGCTCTGCTTCTGCAACCGCGGCTTTATGCCCGGCGAGCTGATCTACGGCGCCCGGGACGACATGGTCAAGGCGGTCACCGACGCCGGCTATGACTACATCATGATGGACAAGGAGCTCACCCGCTACGGCGGCGTGGAGACCCGAGACGAGGGCCTGCTGTACGCCAGATGGCTCAAGGAGCACCAGGGACAGTATGACGGCGTGATCTTCTCTATGCCCATTTTTGCCGACGAAAACGGCGCCATCACCGCATTGCAGGACGCGGGCGTCCCCATCCTCATGCAGGCCTACCCCGACGAGATCGGCAAAATGGACTTCCAGCACCGCCGGGACGCCTACTGCGGCAAGTTCTCCGTCACCGATGTGTTTACCCAGTACAACGTGCCCTTCACCGTGCTGAAGCCCCATGTGGTACACCCGCTCTCCCCCAAGTTCCAGGAGAACCTCCGGGACTTTGCCGCCATCTGCCGGGTGGTCAACGGCATGAAGCGGTTCAATCTGGGCTGCATCGGCGCCCGGACCACCGCGTTCAAGACCGTCCGCTTTGACGAGATCGCCATGCAGAAAATGGGCATCAACGTGGAGTCCTTTGATCTCAGCGAGCTGTTTGCCAAGGTGGGGGAAAAGAAGGGCGACGACCCTGTGGTGATTGCGAAATTGGAGCATCTGCGCAGCTACACGGACTTCTCCCATGTCCCCGAGGCCAACGCCTGCACCCTGGCAAAGGTGGCTGTGGTCATTGACGAGTACATCGAGGAATACCACCTGGACGCCCTGGCCCTGCGGTGCTGGAACGAGATGGAGACCTACCTGCGGGTCTGCCCCTGCGTGCTGCTCAGCGACCTGAACGACCGGGGGATCGTCGCCTCCTGCGAGATCGACATGTGCTCCGCCGTTGCCATGCGGGCCATGGCCCTTGCCACCGAGGGCAGCACCGCCGTTCTGGACTGGAACAACAACTACGGCGACGACGAAAACAAGGTGATCCTGTTCCACTGCGGCCCGGTGGCCCAGAGCCTCATGACAGGCAAGGGCACCGTCACCGAGCACAAGATGTTTGCCAAGAACGATCCGGGCAGCGGCTGGGGCTGCAACGAGGGCCGCATCCGGCCCATGCCCATCACCATCTCCAACTGCCAGACCAGGGACGGGAAGATCGTCATCTACGCCAGCGAGGCCAGGTTCACCGACGACCCCATCGAGGACGCCTTCTTTGGCTGCGGCGGCGTGGCGGAGATCCCCGACCTGCAAAACAAGCTCATTAAGCTGGCCCGGGGCGGCTTCAAGCACCACACCGCCATCTGTGAGGGCCATGTGAAGGACATCCTGAAGGAGGCCTTCACCACCTACCTGGGCTACGACTGGGTGGACATCGACTGATATGAAAATCGCTGGACTTGACATTGGCACCACCGGCTGCAAGCTGACGGTGTTCGATGAGAGCGGGAAATTCCTTGGAAAGGCGTACCGGGACTACCCGGTGCGCCGCCAGGTCAGCGGGCATGAGATTGACATTGCCGCCTTGCTGGAGGGGGTATATGCCGTCATAAGGGAAATGGCGGGAACGTATCCGGACATTGCCGGAATCGGCGTCACCAGCTTTGGCGAGACCTTCGTTATGACCGACGGGTCCGGCGCGCCCCTGCACGCCGCCATGCTCTACACCGACCCCAGAGGGGCGGCCGAGTGCGCCGAGCTGACGGAAAAACTGGGAGGGACCCACATCGCCGCCGTGACGGGGCTTCGCCCTCACGAGATGTACTCCATCTCCAAGATGATGTGGCTCAAGCGCCACAGGCCGGAGGTATTCCGCAGGGCGGCCCACATCTACCTGATCGAGGACTTTGTGGTCTATCACCTGACCGGAGTTTCCCAGATCGACTATTCCCTTGCCAGCCGAACCATGGCCTTTGACATTGGCGCTCTGACCTGGAGCAGGGAGATCTTCGACACCGCCGGAATTGATGTGGGTCTGATGAGCCGTCCGGTCCCCACCGGGACCTCCGCCGGGACCATTACCGCCGATACCGCGTCGCGCACGGGGCTGATGCCCAATACGCAGATCATCTCGGTCAGCCACGACCAGGTGGCGGCCGCCGTAGGGGCCGGAGCCTTCGATCCGTCCGTCGGGGTGGACGGCGCGGGGACTGTGGAGTGCCTGACCCCGATCTTTGACCGGGTCCCGGACATGGATGTGATGTACAAGGGCTTTTTCTCTGTGGTCCCCTATGTGATCCCGGGGCAGTATGTGGCTTACGCCTTCTCCTACACCGGCGGCGCGCTGCTCCAGTGGTGCGCGGACAACCTGGCCAAAAAGGAAAAGGAGCTGGCCGCCCGGGAGGGGCTCTCCGTCAACGAATACCTGGAGCGGAAATACGACCGCGAAGGGCCCACCGGCCTTTTGGTGCTGCCCCACTTCGCGGGAGCCGCCACTCCCTACATGGACACCGGCTCCAGGGGCGCCATCCTCGGCCTGACCAGCGCCGCCGCCGTGGAGGACATCTACCGGGGCTGCATGGAGGGCGTGGCGTATGAGATGTACCTGAATATGGAGGCCATGGCCGGCTCAGGGACCCGGTTCACCCGGTTAAACGCCACCGGCGGCGGCGCAAGGTCCCGCGTGTGGATGCAGATGAAGGCGGATGTTCTGGACCTGCCCATCACCGCTCTGAAGACCGCGGACGCCGGGACGGTGGGCAGCGCCATGCTGACGGGAATCGCCGTAGGCGCGTTTGAAAGCCTGCCGGACGCCGCCGGAAAGATGGTGCAGGAGACGGAGACCTTCCTGCCCAGACCGGAAATGCACGAAAAATACATGAGAGTTTACCAGCGGTACAGGGCTGTTTACGCCGCTGTCCGGCCGCTGGTGTAAGGAGGAGCTATGCTTGTTACGCTGCAGGAGATTTTGGCAATGGCGGAGGAAAAGAAGTGCGCCGTGGGCGCCTTCAACACGCCCAACCTGGAGTGCGTCACCGCCGTCATTTCCGCCGCCGAAAAGCTGAATGTGCCGGTGATTCTCAGCCACGCGGAGCTGCACGAGTCCGTGGCCCCGCTGGCGGTCATCGGCCCGGTGATGGTGCTGGCGGCCAAGGCGGCCAAGGTGCCGGTGTGCGTCCACCTGGACCACTGCGAGACTCTGGACTACATGGCAAGGGCGCTGGACATAGGCTTTACCGGGGTCATGTATGACGGGAGCCTGCTGCCCTACGAGGAAAACGTGGCAAACACCGTAAAGGCCGTGGCCATGGCAAAGCGCTTTGGCGCAGGCGTGGAGGCGGAGATCGGCAAGCTCTCCTCCAGAGAGGGCGGCACAGGGGAGAGCGCCGGGGGACCGGTCTACACGGACCCGGAGCTGGCCGTCCGCTTCTGCAAGGAGACCGGAATCGACGCCCTGGCCCCCAGCTTCGGAACGGCCCACGGCATCTACAAGTCGAAGCCGGTCCTGGACCTGGACCGGGTGAAGGTCATTGCTCAAAAGACCGGGCTGCCCCTGGTGATGCACGGCGGCAGCGGCGTTTCCCCGGAGGACTACCGCACCGGCATCCAAAACGGCCTGCGGAAGATCAACTACTACAGCTATATGTCCAAGGCCGGGACGACGGCGGTAAAAGCGCTGCTGAGCAGTCAGGACGTGACCTTCTTCCACGATCTGGCGTTTGCCGCCCGGCAGGCCATGGAGAGCGACGCGGAAAAGGCCATGCGGGTCTTTGCGGGCATGTAAGAGAATCATAAATTCCGGATACCAGAGCTTGCCCTCTGGTATCCGGATTTTTTATGCCAACAGGCCGGTGTGAAGCAAGTGGTCCGCGATCTTCTCGTTGCCCAGCCGGTTGGGGTGTACGCCGTCGGCAAAATACTCCGGGTGCTCCCGGGTAAAGTCGTACAGGTCGACGCAGGGGACGCCCCGTGCTTCGGCGGTTTCCAGGACCGTGCGCCGGATGGGGCCGGAAATGGGGCCGTTGTCGATCTTGAAGGGAATCTCGCCGGTCTTTTCCTGGGGGAACGCCCTGGGCGGCGTCATCAGGACCAGCTTGTGGGGCCAGGGACAGGCGCGCAGCTCGTCCACCAGGCCGGCATATTCCCGCCGGAACCGGTCCTCCTCCCAGTTTTGGGGCTTGGAGTCGTTGGTGCCCAGCATCAGCACGATCACGTCCGGTCTTGCCTCCCGGACCTTATCCATCATTCCCTGCCTGCGGTAGGGCTTGTCCCCCTGGTCCTGCAGAGCTGCGCCGCTGACGCCGAAATTGATGACCTGACAGTCCTCCCCCAGCAGCCTTCCCAGGATGAACACCCAGGCGTCCTGCCGCCTCGTTTGAATGACGCCGGAGCCGAAGGTGATGCTGTCCCCGATGCAGGCGATCCGCCGCTTGCCAAAATCCGGCGCTTCCGGCCTGGGCGTATAGAGCAGCCACACCCCCAGCAGCCTTCCCAGAATCAGCGCCAGAGGAATCAGCAGCATCAGCAGCCACCACATATCAGCATCCCTCCTTCTTCACCCGGTTCAGCGCGGCGTTCAGGCCCCGGACAAATTCCGCCGTGGCAAGGCCGCCCACCTGCTTCAGGCTGCTCTCCACGCTCATCCGGTCCATCATGGCCTGCATCTCCGGGGGCAGGGATACATTCCTGGCCGCGTCCCCGAACAGCTCCACCACCTTGGCCTGCAGGGGAGCCATATATTCCTCCAGCACCCGCGCCGCCTCCGGGTCAGCCTTCACATCCGCCATGGTGTCCTTAATGGAGAAACACCCCGGCCTGACGATCTGGCTGTCGTCGTCGAACCAGTTGACGATGGCGCTGCCCGGCTTGCGGTAGTCCGGGTTGGGCGCGTCCGCTTTCCGGACGGTGATGGTATCCGTCAAATCGCCGCTGACGGCGGTGATCCGGTGTTCCCCGGTGAGGGGCACGCGGAAGCGGAACACCTTGTCCCCAGCCTGCTTGGCAAAGGGCTTGCCGTCCACCAGCAGGGAGACGGCGCTCTGGTTGGAGTAGACCTTGATCTCCGTCTCCGCCTCCGCCCGGTCCACATACCGCCTGCCGCAGACGTGGACAAAGGGCTCTTTGCTGAGGTACGCCTTGTAGATGTAGAAGGCGTCCTTTTTCGTCGTTCGGTCGAAGGTCACAAGGCCCTTCTGGTTCTGGCCGGGCTTGCCGCCGTCGCTGCGGTTGTCCGCGCCGAAATCGAACATGTTCCAGCAGTGCATGGCCCAGATATAAGGGCGCTCCCACCACATTTTCAGCATGTGCTCGTGGTAGGCCGCCTGATAGCCCTCGGTCCAGTCCCCCTTCTCCGGCCTGGCGGACTGGTAGGCGGGGTTGGCGTCCGCGCCGTACTCGGAGAAGCTGACGGGCAGGTCCGGGTGGTTTTTGTGGAACAGGTCGATCCAGTCGTCGTTTTGGTCCCACTCCCCGGTGTACCAGCCGTAGTACAGATTGTACCCCCGGAGATCCGGCAGGGCCACCAGGGGGTCGGCGGGGTCCAGCACCGCCAGGTTTGCCATGGTGGTCAGCCGGGTGGGGTCCAGCTTGTGGCACAGGTCGTTCAGGATACGGTGATTTTCCATCAGGTCCGCGCTGACGCCGCCCACGGCGGTGATCTCGTTGGAGAGTCCCCAGCAGATGATGCAGGGGTGGTTGTAGTTCTGGCAGATCAGCTCCGTCATTTGGCTGACGGTGTTGTCCCGGCCCTCGGGCATGTGCTCGGAGATGTAGGGGATCTCCGCCCAGACGATCAGGCCGTTTTCGTCGCACAGGTCGTAAAACTCCTGGGCGTGCTGGTAGTGGGCAAGGCGGAGGGTGTTCGCCCCCATTTCCCGAATCAGGGCCATGTCCTCCCGGTGCTCCCGGAGAGTCAAAGCGTTTCCCAGCCCCTCCCGGTCCTGGTGCCGGGCCGCGCCGCACAGCCGGTAGGGCCGCCCATTGAGCAGAAACCCCTTGTCCGGATCCACGGCAAAGGTGCGGCAGCCAAACCGGACGGAAATTTCATCCCCAGGCAGCCTGGCGGAGGCGGTGTACAGGTAGGGATCCATCACCCCGTCCCACAGATGCGCGTTTTCAATTCGCAGGCTTGCCCGGGCAAGTCCGTCCTCCACCGGGGCGGCCAGGGTCTGCCCCGCGGCTTCAAAGAGGACCTGGTCCGCGTTTCCGCTGACCCGGGCCTCCAGCAGGACGTCCGCGTGGCTGCCGGATACCTTTGGCGTCACCCGCAGGGCGGGCGCGCCATAGGGCTCCAGGGCAAAGTGGGTTTCCGGGACCGTCAGCAGGTACACGTCCCGGTACAGTCCGCCGTAGAAGGTGAAGTCCGCGTTTTGGGGGTACACCCGCCGGTTTTTTCCGTTGTCCACAGTGACGGTGAGGACGTTGTCCTGTTCCAGGGCGGGGGTCAGCTCCGCCCGGAAGGTGCTGAAGCCGCCCTCGTGACGGCAGAGGAAATGGCCGTTGAGGGAGACCTCCGCCGTCATGGCCGCACCCCGGAACTCGATCCACAGCTGCTCTCCGGGAGCCAGGGTGGGGGCGGCAAACCGCTTTTCGTATACGCAGGTCCCCCGCCAGTAGTCATTGCCCCCGTCCTGCCCGTCAAGGGCGTTCCAGGTGTGGGGCAGGGTCACGTCCTGCCGTACACCCTCCTTTGTAAACGCCCAGTTGTCATTCCAAAGAATTTGTTTCGGCATACGCTTCTCCTTTACAGGTCGTCATAGGTAATGACCGTGACGTGATTTTCCTCCAGCCACTGCCGGGTCTGGGGGGCATACAGCATGGCGGCCTCCCTGGGCCGGGCGGTCGTGATGTAGGTGGTTTTCAACACATCGTCGTCCACATAGCCCGGGTGGAACAGGAGCATTATGTACTGCCCCGCCTCCGTCGGCTGCATGGCCCCATGCTTCAGCGTCTCGAAGGGGTCGTACCGGGGATCCATGCTGTCCATCTCCATGAAGGTATGCACCAGGGAATGGCCGAAGGGGACGAAGCCGTAGAAGCTGCCGTTGACGTCAAAATAGGGGATATGGCGGCGGGCGGCGACCAGCTTCAGGGCGGTCAAAAAGTTCTCGTTGAAAACGGAGTGGGCGTCCATGTAGTGGGGCATTTCCCCGGTCAGCTCCTGAAACCGCCCCAGCTGGGCCTCGATCTCCAGGACCGCTTCCTCTGCCGCCACAAAATCCTCTTTGGATTTCCGATATTCGGAAGCGGTTTTGAATTCCCCGTTGGGCTGCACCAGGCTGGGAATCTTCGCCGGATCGGTCAGGGGACGGCCATTGCATATATTCACATGCAGTCCATAGCAGACATTTGTTCCCTCCAGCAGCTTGACTCCGTGCTCCGCCGCCTCCATATTGGATATCACACTCACATTGCGGGCAGCGCCCTGCCGCACCGCCCGGGCGAGGCCGTAGTTGACGGCCTCGCAGCAGCCGAGATCATCCGCCCGAATCAAAACTTTCCGTTGTTCCATGGCTACCCGCTCACCTGCTCAGCAGATCGTCCATGGCGGCGGAATTCATAATGACCTTCAAAATCCGCATGGCACATTCCTGCACGGTCCCCCGGGCCAGGTAGGCCCCCCGCTCGGTGCCGCGGTAGGTGACGGTCTTGGAGCCGTCGGCGTTTTCCCGGACCGCGGCGGCGCCGGCTTCCACCGCTTTCCGGACGGTTTCATTCAGCTCCGTTCCCGCCGCCACTGTGGTGGTCACGGTGTCCTTGCCGCCTGCCTCCGGGTGGAAGCTGCCCCAGTCGCTCAGAACGGTTTTGACAATGCCAAAATACTTTGTGGTGACGGTCTCCACAACAGAGCCGTCGGGCGTAAACTTGGGGGGCTTGGCGGCCATGGTGTCCAGCAGCTTTTCGGCGCTGTAGCCGCCCATGATGATGTCGTTGCCCGCCTGAAAGTCCAGCACCTTGTCGCTCCGGGAGCCCCAGTCGGTCATGACGAAGCCGTCAAACCCCCACTCTCCCCGGAGGATATCCGTGAGCAGATCCCGGCGGGAGGAGGTGTTGACCCCGTTGATGCCGTTGTAGGAGGTCATGACCGTCATGGGCCGCGCCTGCCGGACGCAGAGCTCAAAGCCCCGCAGATAGATCTCCCGCAGGGCCCGGGGGCTGACGGTGTTGAATGCCTGGGCACGTTTGGTCTCCTGGTTGTTGGCGGCAAAGTGCTTGATGGCCACGCCGTGCTTTCCGTCGGCCTGCAGTCCCTTGGTGAAGCTGGCGGCGGTCCTCCCGGAGACAACAGGGTCCTCGGAGTAGTATTCAAAGCTCCGTCCGCCCAGGGGGTCCCGGTGGATGTTCATGCCGGGGGCCAGGGCCACGGTCACATGGCAGGCGGCCATCTCCTTCGCGAACGCGGCGCCGATTTGGGCTTGCAGCGCGTCGTCCCAGGTCTGGGCCACCACCATGCCCACCGGGAAGGCGCAGGCGCCCAGCACCACCACGTGCATCCCCGCAGGGCCGTCAAACAAGGTGGCGGCGGGGATGCCCAGGCTCTGCTCATACTGGCCTGTGGTGCTGCCGGAGGACTGGGGGAAGGAGACCGGCTTCAGCTTCTTTTCCGTGCGGTCGGGAACCGCATAGGGGGATTCCTCCAGGGTGCCGGTGCAGATGCGGACAAGCACTTCGTTGGGCAGACTGGCCACAAATTCCTCCATGGTCACCTTCCCCGCTTTCACGTCATAGAGGGTGGCATTGGGGACATTGCGGACGGTCCGGACCGTCTCCTCACAGAAATTGGCGGTTTTGTAGGGGTTAGCATTGACGGCGGACGTATATGCGCTGCCCTCCGGCACATACGTGGTCACGGTTTTGGGCATCCGGCTCACATTATCCGCCGTAACGCAGTCGGACGCGGAGAGGGACAGCCGGACGCCCTGGGGCGCTTCCGCCTCCCGGGCGGGAGCGTGAAGCTCCTCCAGGGGTTCATCCAGAGCCAGGCAGTCCGTCACCTTCCGCACCACAGCCTCGCCATCCAGGGTAACGGTGGCGGCCACGGCGGTCTTGCGGCTGTGCTCGCCCACGCGCAGCAGGTAATTCCCCGGCTCCATGACCCAGGCGCTCCGCTCCGCGTCAAAGCTGGCCAGGGCCTCCGTGGGGAACGACAGGACAACCTTCTCGCTTTCGCCGGGGGCCAGCAGCTTGGTCTTTGCGTAGGCCTTCAGCTCCTGGCAGGGCTTATCCAGCTTTCCGGCGGGGGCGGAGGCGTACAGCTGGACCACCTGGCGGCCGGGGCGCTTGCCGGTGTTGGCGACCTTTACGGTCACGTCTACCGTCTCCCAGCCGGCGGAGGCGGACACCGTCTCCATAGAGAACTCCGTGTAGCTCAGGCCGTAGCCGAAGGGGTACAGGGGCTCTACCCCGAAGCTGTCAAAGTACCGGTAGCCCACGTAGACGCCGTCGTGGTACTTGGGGTGCAGCTCGGTGCCGTTCTGGTCCGCGAAGCTTCCGGCGGTGGGGAAATCCTCATAGCGCCTGGCAATGGTGTCGGTGAGCCTGCCGGAGGGGTTGACCTTACCGGTGAGCACATCGGCCAGGGCGGAGCCAGCCTCCATCCCACCAAGGCCCATGTACAGTACGGCGTCAATGCCGGGAATCTCGTGGATGAAATTCATGTCGATGACGCAGGTGTTCAGCACCACCACCGTGTGCTGATACGCCGCGGCGACAGCGGTGAGGTTCTGCGTCTCCCGGTCGGTCAGGTAGTAGTCCCCCTTGACCGCCTTCCGGTCGCCGCCCTCTCCGGCGTTGCGGCGAATGACGTAGACCGCCGTATCGGCGGGCGCCGCCTGGAGGTCCTTCGCGGTGATCTCCGGCTCCTCCGCCAGGACGGTGATGCCGCTCCAGGTGGTGTCCAGCTGCGTGAGGGTGGTGTCCTCTGCGTTGACGGTCTCCTCATGCCGGCGGCACCGCTCCAGCCAGCCCTCGGAGGTCAGGGTAAAGCCCGCGTTTCGCAGCCCCTCCTCCACGGATGTGACGTGGGACGTAAACACGAAGCCGCTGCCGGTGCCGCAGAACAGGGTGCCGCCTGCGCCGGCTCCATAGAGGGCGATTTTCCCGGGAACCAGCGGAAGGACGCCGCTGTTTTCCAAAAGGACGATGCCGTCGGCGGCGCACCGGCGGATCAGCGGGACATTTTCCGGATAGGGGAGCGGAAGGCCGTTGCCCTGCACCAGTTTTCTGTATTGTTCAAGATCCATGTTTCTAACCTCCTCCATGTGGAAAGCCGGCGGCAGCAGGGCGCTGCCGCCGGCAAAGTGGCGTTATTTCGCGAGCTTCTCCCGCATATCCGCCCGAATCTCATCGGTGACAGGGTATTTGCGCATGAACAGGTAGGAGATGATGCCCAGGATGGCGGGGACCAGGCCCAGGATCACAATGAACCAGGTCAGCATGGTGGGAATGGCGGACAGCTCTCCCACGAAGGTATCGGTGACGGAGTCCACCTCGTAGCCGATGCCCACCAGGATAATGCCGATCAGGCCGGAGGACACGGAGCTCTGGGCCTTGCCCAGGAACTTATAGCATGCGTTGCACAGGGCGGAGCGGTCCTTGCCCCGCTGGTAGATCTCGTAGTCCATGCACTCGATATTCAGGGTCTCCACGGGGATATAGTCGGTGCCGCAGGCAATGGTGACGACGATCACGCAGGCGAAGAAGGGAACGGGGCTCAGCCGCAGGACGCCCAGGACCTCCAGCACGAACAGGATGGCGCAGGGGACGACCTGCATCAGGATCAGCAGCTTGTGGAGCTTGACAGGAGAGCCCAGCTTCTTCATCAGCGGCGTCGCGATAAACGTGCCGAGGACCATGGGGACGAACATCAGCATGGAGGAGATCAGGGTCATGATGCCCAGCTTGCCGGTATCCACGGCGCCGGTGGACAGGTCGGTGCAGTAGCCCCACTTGATGTAGTAGGCCATGGTGGCAAACAGGAAGGTCCAGATGAAGCCCCGGAACAGGGTCTCGAGGACGCGGATGCGGAGCGCGGCGTTCTCCTTCAGAAGGACGAAAATATCGGTCAGCTTGACCTTGTCCTCCTTTTCCGGGGCGGCATGATACTTCTCCTTGACCATGGCGAGGCCGCCTACAGACAGCAGCGCGCCGATGAGCATAAAGGCGCCCACCGTCAGAGCGAAGGAGGTGTGCATATTGTTGATGCTGCCGTTGACGGTGTTGATGATGGTAAGCAGGGCGGAGCAGACCATGCCCGCGATCATGTTGACCATCCGGGGCCCGATGAGCAGCCTGCCCCGCTCGTTGGGGTCCAGGGTCATGGAGCGGTACAGCAGGTTCGGGGCGTAGAAGGAAGCGCCGATGTCATACATGAGATAGAAGACAATGACCCAGGCGCAGATGGCGACGGGAGCGTTGGCAAAGCCCTCCGGCAGGCTGAACAGGCCGATGACGCCAAGGGCGGTGAACAGCACGCTGAGCAGCAGGAAGGGGCGGTACTTGCCGTGCCGGCCCACCTTGGCCCGGTCCATGATCCAGCCCTCCAGGGGGTCGTTGACCGCGTCAAAAATACGGGCGAACATCAGGAGAGAGGTGCCGAGGATCGCGCCCCACTTGCCGATTCCGGCATAGTCTGTCAGGTAGAGCAGGAACATGCCCGTCATCACGGAGTTGGATACGGAATCCGAGACAGCCAGGACGGACGTACCCAAGTAATCCTTTCCCTTCAGACGGTTGGGGTCTTTTACTTTTTGCTTGATCGACATATGCAGTATCCTCCGTTCATTATATTGTGTTGCCCATGCAACAGGAGCTCATGGCTTGCAAAGCAGTACGGCCTCTGCCCGTTTGGCCTCGCCGGCAGCGCAGATGGTCACTGTGTCGCCGGTCACGCGGATGACGGCCTGACTTCTTCCATAATAGGTGGGGAAACGTCCCGCCAGGTAGTCCTCTTCCGTGCGGGGACTGGCGCTGCCGTAGCCCAGGAGCTTTCCGCCGGCGACCTCCACCTCCAGGCGCTCGTCACAGGCACATTCCAGGACGTCATTTTCCCCCCGCAGGTCGATATTGACATACAGCAGCTTCCCCCGGACAGGCGCTTCCTCCGGCTCGATGGCAATGTGGAGCTTCCCGGCGGCGGATTCCAGGCGGTCCCTTCCGACCTCTGTCCCGTCCTCCCGGTACACCACCGCCTCCACCGTTCCCGGGGCATAGACGGTCTCAAAAACGGCCTTGCACTTCTCCACCGGCTGGGCGCCAACCGGCGCGCCGTTTACGTACAGCTCCGCTCTGCTCCCCTCGGGGGTGTAGACCTCCACGATGGCCTGCTTCCCCTCCTGCCCCCGGAAGGACCAGCTGGGGATGGCGTTGGTCCCCCGCCAGGCGGAGCGGAAGGTCTTGCCGTCGGGCATGGTGACGGGGCGGACGGCGATCCTCGGGCCTTTGCTCAGGCCCCACACCGCCTGGTTGTAAAGGGCCTCGCCGTCCGGGTCGCCCAGGATGCTGATGACGCCGCCGCCTCCCAGCAGCCAGGGGTAGGGCTTGTCAAAAGCCATGGCGTCGGGGCTGTCCGTCCAGGCGCCGATGCCCGCCTCCCCCAGGTAGTCCCAGCCGGTCCACATGAAGTCGCCGATCAGGTAGGGGTACTTTTTCACCATCTGCCAGTTGTCGTAGATGTCCGGGGGCAGGGTCTCGCTGCCGAAGATGATCCGCTCCGGGTGCTTTTCCCCCTCCAGGGGATACCGGCCGGAGCCGTAGTTGTAGCCGGCAATGTCCAGCAGCTCCAGCGCCGGGGTGATGGCGGCGTCGGCCTCGTCGCTGTCGGCGGAGTGGTTCATGCCGCTGCCCATCATCATGGCCATCTGGTTAAACATGGTGGAGTCCATTTGGGACATGTCCGGCATGGCGGGGGTCTCCTCCGCCCCCGCGTTGGCGGTCTCCGCGTTCAGCCCCCCTTCCCCGTCGTACATCTGCAGGCCCTTGGCGGCGTTGGCCAGAATCATCAGATTGAAGCCCGCTGTTACCGGGCGGGAGGGGTCCAGCCCGTGGAGCAGCTCCACCATCTCCTTTTCGATCTTCAGGCCCTCGGCCGCGGCCGGCTCGCTGACCTCGTTGCCGATGGAGTAGAGGATCACGCTGGGATGGTTAAGATCCTTATGCACCATGGAGCGGATATCGTCCAGATACCCCTCCATGAACCAGCTGGCGTAGTCCTCCTTGGTCTTGTGGCGGTACCACATGTCCCAGGTCTCGTCCATCATGTACATGCCAAGCTCGTCGCAGGCCTCCAGCATGGCCTCGGTGCAGGGGTTGTGGGAGGAGCGGATGGCGTTGAAGCCGTTCTCCTTCATGCGCTTCACCCGGCGGTACTCCGATTCGGCATAGCCGCAGGCGCCTAGGACGCCGTTGTCGTGGTGGATGCAGCCGCCCCGGAGCTTGACCGTCTCGCCGTTGACCTTCAGCCCCTCCGGGGACCAGCTCAGCTGCCGGATGCCAAAGCGCACCTGCTGAGAATCTGTCACCTGCCCGTTGTGGATCAGGTCCACGGCGCAGGTGTACAGGCTGGGGCTGTCCGCGCTCCAGAGCTTCGCGCCGGGCAGGGTGAGCTCCGTCCCGGCCCCTTCGGCGGACGCGAGCTCCCTTTCGCCGTCCAAAATCCGGACCCGGGGGGTCCCTCCGGTACATTCCACGTCCACACGGAGCCTGGGCGGGTCGATGGACAGGGTCGTGATTTTGACCCCGTATGGCTCAATATGGACCGGGTCCATCACCAGCATGGACACCGGGCGGAAAATGCCCGCGCCAGAGTACCACCGGCTGTTGGGCTGGCGGCTGTTGTCCACCTCCACCCGGATGGTGTTCTCCCCCGCCTTCAAATAGGGGGAGGCGTCAATATCGGTGGTGGTGTAGCCGTAGAGGACCTTTCCCGCCTCCCGGCCATTGACGGATATGACCGCGGTCTGGTAGATCCCCTCGAACCGGAACACGATCCGCTTCTCCGCCCAGTCCTCCGGGAGAGAAAAGCGCTTCTCGTATTCATAGGTCCCGCCTCCGAAGTACGCTCCCGCCGACCCGCTGGGGTTTCCGGCGGACCGCCCCTCCAGCAGCATGGCGTCATGGGGGAGGTCCACCTGCAAGGTTTTCCCGGTGCTGCCCGCCGTGAAGCTCCAGCCCTCGTTAAAATCAAGTTTCTTCATAGGGCACCTCACTTCTGAATTTCGCTTTCGACCTTATAGAACTTCATGATGACCGCGGTCAGCAGATACAGGACCACCGGAACGATACCGGCGCTGACGCGAATCATGAACAGCGCGGAATCCGGCTGGGTCACGACCGCGCCGTCCACAGTGGAGATGAACCCTCCCAGGGACAGCAGCGCGCCGATCACAACAGAACCCAGCGCGCCGCCGACCTTCCCGGCAAAGCCCTTGATGGCGCTGATCACGCCGTCCATACGGCGGCCATTCTTCTGCTGGTTGTAGGTCGCGCAGTCCATCATCATCAGATCGGTCAGGGAGATCATGGGCATCGAGCCAATGCCCATCAAAACGGTGGCGGCGATCAGCATGGCAATGTTCTTCCCGGCAAAGAACATCAGCAGTCCGGACGCCACATTCATCAGGCAGCCGATGATGGTGATCTGGCCGATGGTCAGCTTCTTGCTCAGCGCGGGGATAAAGGCCATCAGCGGCAGATAGACCATGCCCAGCATGCTCATCAGGCCCATGACCGTGACGTCGCCGTAGACATAGGTGTAATAATAGGTGGCAACGCCCATGCCGTTGACCAGATTGTAAAGCAGATACATGATGGCGATCATGTAGACATACTTGTTGTTCTTCAGCACAAGCATGACGTCCGACATCTGCAGCGGCTTCTCCCCCTCGGTTTCCACGGGGTAGTCCTCCTTGACCAGCAGGAAGCGGAGCATCCCAAGGACGGTGCCCAGCACGGCGAACATGGCCATCACCTTGCTCCAGCCGCTGAGGTTGACGCAGATGGTCTTTTGCAGGGTGGGGAAGATCATGCTGACGATCATGGTACACACCATGACGACGATGCCGCCCAGGGAGACGACCTTGACCCGCTGCTCGTTGGTATTGAAGGCCCGCACCATATAGGCGTTTTGGTTGGCCCCAAGGAACGTGTTGAAAATGGCGTTGACCACGATGTAGGACAGCATGATCCAGATGTACTTCCCGGCCATGCTCAGTCCGCCGGGGACAGAGAACATGGCCCAGGTGCCTGCCCACAGGCCGATCACCGCAAACTCATAGGGCCGGCCTACGCCGAACCTTGTATGGGTGCGGTCCACCATAATTCCGGCGGTCAGGTCGGTCACCGCGTCCACCACCTTGCTGACGGCAAGAAGCGTTCCGGTCACGACCGGGCTGACGCCCAGCATACTTGTGCAGTAGATCATGAGGAAGCTCATGACGATCATGTTGCACCAGGCGGCAGATACGGCTCTTGTCTGCCAGCCCCAGAATTTTTTTGCGCCTACATACCCGGGATTTTCGCGTTTCACTTTTTGGCCCATGATCCATTTCTCCTTTATTTCTGTTTTAGGGAAAACGCACAGGGACGGCGTTGATTTCATTTTACTTTTTGTGCAGAATAAAATATATAGCGATTTGCGACAGCATTGAAAAATTCTTATCATTTTCAGACTTGATCGTTTTGCTGCCGCGGGCCTGTTTTCGATAAAATTCTTGCTTTTTCCCCGGCCGGATGCTATGATTTTATCGAAAAGGGGGCGGATGGACATGTCGCAAACAGCGCAGGAGCAGAGCTCTCCCTACCGGTTTCTAAAGGGGCAGCTCAATTCCCTGGTTTACAGCCGGAATCCGGAAATATCCCGGGACTCCCCGGATATTACCTTCCAGACCATGCGCCCGGCGGATGAGAACTGCTGCTTCATCCACCGCTTTTTGGCGCCGGAGTACGACGTGACCGGCACCCTGGACCGCAAGCTGGCCGGGGAGTACCTGGATACAAAGGGCCTGCACCAGCACGACTACTTTGAGCTGCTGTATGTGATCCAGGGCCATCTGTATCAGCGGATCGAAACCGAGCGGCACCTGTATCCCGAGGGAAGCCTGTGCCTGCTCAACCGCAGCATCCGGCACCAGGAGGAATTTCACACGGACTGCCTCTGCGCGTTCCTCCGGCTGCCGGTCCCGTTCGTTGAGATCCTGCTGCGGGATATGGACTCCTTCTACTTTGCCGTGGAAAAGGAGCAGAAGGAGCGGATCACCAAGCGCTTTTTCAGCCAGAATCTCCAGAGCAGCTTTTATCTCAAAAAGGAGTATATCGACTTCATCCCGGTTTCGGACGCCGCGGAAGTGAAGGCGGACATGCGCGCCCTTTTCGATTCTCTTACCAACGTGTTCGTCGCCCCGGAGGTGGGCTCCAGCTTTCAGATGCGGTATCTGATTTTGAAGATCTTCCAGGAGCTGGCAAACAAAAAGCACTATAACACGGTGCCGCTGAACATCGGCACCGACGCGGAGGCGGAGCTGTTCGCCTCCATCAACGACATCCTGAAAAAGAACCACGGCCGGGTCTCCCGCTCCCAGCTCCAGGAGGCGCTCTCCTACAACCCGGATTACTTAAACCGGATCACGAAGAAGTATACCGGCATGAGCCTAAGGCAGTATGGCACCACTCTGTGTATCAAGGAGGCGGAGCACCTGCTGCGTACAACGGACATGACCGTGATGGAGATCTGCGAAAAGCTGCATTTTACCAATTACACCTTTTTCTACAAGGCCTTTGAGGAGGCCTACGGGACCACCCCGAAAAAGTACAGGAAAAACCGATAGCATACAAAAAATCCCGAAGCGGCATCAGCTGATGCCGCTTCGGGATTTTTTTGCCGGGTATCTTACAGGCCCTCCCTCTCCTCCGACTCCAGATCGAACAGGTACATGCAGATCCGCAGCCACAGCCGGTCGTCCGGGCTTTCCAGGTCCATTTGGAGGATGCTCCTGATCTTTGCGATGCGCTGGATCAGGGTGTTGCGGTGGATTTGGAGGTCCTCTGCCGTTTTTGTCATGTTCATCTGGTTGTCCAGCAGCAGGCGGAGGGTGGTCCAGTAGTCCGCGCGGCCTTTTTCGCTCTCCGTCCGCAGCTCCGGCAGCTTTGGCGGGCAGATATACCGGGCGGGGAAATCGCCGCTGCTGTGGTACAGCATATACCGCAGCGCGTAGTCGCCAAAGCGGTACAGCCGATCCTTCCGGGGGTGCTTTCTCCCAAGCAGAAGCGCCTGGCAGGACTGCCGGTAATAATACCGCAGCTTCCCCAGGGAGGAAAACCGGCCGCTGACCCCCGCGTCGATCTCAAACTTGGCAAGGGCCTCTTTGACCATCCGGATCATTTGCGCCTCGTCATTTCCAAAATCCGCCAGATCCAATACCCCCGTGAGATTCCCCTCGTAGGGGATCACGGGGCTTTGATACAGCGCGGCGGAGACAGCGCCGGACAGGTAGTTCGCAGGGAACTGTTGGATCCCGTTGGCCGGGTCGATGCAGATGCAGATACATTGGGTCTGCCCGCTGTCCGGGAGCCCCAGCTCCTCCCCCGGAACGCCGCTGAGCAGGGAGAGGAGCTTTTGGTGCAGACTGGTTTTTTCCACCCGCTTCCGCTCATAGAGGTTCTGAACGGCGGGCTGCAGCTTTTCCGCCAGGGCCTGGAACACGAAAACGTCGCTGGTGCGGAACGGGTGATTGGTGGGATTCAGCGACAGCGTCCCGATCAGCGCGTCATCAGAAAAGAAGTTCACGCAGTAGCAGCCGCCGTCTCCCACATACAGGCCGTGCTTGGCCATGTTCTGGCTGTACTCCTGCCGAAACCCGCTGGCAATGTCGGCGGGCATAATCCTCGCGTAGGGGTCCAGGTCCTCCACAAAGGGCTTTCCGCTGTCGTCCTCCTTATAGCAGATGGAGGCGATGAGAGCGAGGTTTGCGTCCATAAAGGTCAAGTCGTTTAAAAGCAGCGGAAAGGACGCCCGCACGATCTGGGTTATGTCGGCGCTGGTCTCCGCAATATTGAGCACCTCGCTCTCCCAGGTCTCGTATTTCTCAAAGATCCCGACGACGGCGTTAAACGCCTCTGTGGGCTGCGTCTGGGGGAGAATCAGGAGCTGGCACTCGCCGCTCTTATATTGCAGGCTGGGGTGTCCCCCGGCGCAGATCACCAGCGTGTTCCCTGGAATCTGTTTCAGCGGCGGCATACAGGACGGGTCCGCCACATAGACCCGGTTCCGCTCCACGGCGTTCTTCCCGTTGTAGAACAGGGGGCGGAGCAGCGGCGCGTTCTGGATTCGGCCATAGGCAAACAAGGGGTACGCTTCTTTCAGGTTATCCGCCAGCAAAACAGCCGATATATTCATCCTTTTCCCTCCCTAATTTATGTGCAAATTATACATTTATCTTAAAGCTCCCGCCGGAATTTGTCAAGCGTCTCGGGAAACAAGGCCGGAATTTTCCGAATGGGCGCGGCGTTTTACGCGCAAAACTACACAAAAAGCGGGGCGCTTTTTTGGAACATAGACAAATTGCATCCTCTGTCAGGCGGAAAAATTCGGCGGAATCTATCAAAAAACGCAGGGGCTATCAGGGGAATGTAAATCATGCACATTGAAAATCGGCAAAAAGGGAATTACCCACAGTTTACAGCCTTCATCCTCCACCGGTAAAATATTACTATCAAGATGCAAAGGAGGAACTCCCATGGGAGCATTTGACGGCAGAGTTGCCATTGTAACGGGGTCCGGCCAGGGGATCGGCCGGGATATTGCCATTTGGCTTGCCCGGGAGGGCTGCAAGGTGGTCACCAACAACCGGAAGAAGGGCTCCAGCATGCAGGCCCACGAGGGAAAAACCGTGCGCCTGACCGAGGAGGCCAAGCAGAAGCTCGCCAAGGTGGTAGGCGATGCCGAAACCACCGCCGCCGAGATCCGCGCCTTCGGCGGCGAGGCGCTTCCGGTCTATGCCAGCGTCTCCAACCCGGAGGACTGCAAGCGGCTGGTGGACGCGGCCATTGAAAAATGGGGCCGCGTGGATATCCTGGTGAACAACGCGGCCTCCACCTGGACGGGCAACATCAAGTACATGACCCCGGAGATCTGGGACGTGAACATCCAGTCCAAGCTCTCCGGCTCCTTCTATCTGATGCACTATGCGCTGCCCTATATGGTCAAGCAGCACTACGGGCGCATCCTCAACTGCGCGTCCAACGCCTTCGTGGGGCTGGCGGGCATGGCGGCCTATTCCTCCGCCAGCTGCGGGGTATGGGCGCTGACCAAATCCGCCGCCCAGGACCTCATTGACGACAACATCCTTGTAAACTGCTACACCCCCCTGGCCGCCACCAGGAGCTGGATCAACACAGAGGTGGAGCTGGGGGCCGAGGGGCTGGACGCCAACACCATCCGGTCCCTGGCGCCTCCCGGTATGCAGCACACCCCGGAGCGGATGGTGTCGGTCCTGGCCTATATGGCCAGCGAGGAGTTCCCCGTCACCGGCGTCATGTTCAAGGTGGAGGCAGACGGCTCCCTGGCCGTGTGGAGCGAGTCCCAGGAATACAACCAGGTCCGCAAGGACGTGTGGCGGGACGGAGAGTGGACCTTTGAGGAAATGCGGGAGCGCTTCCCCAAGGAGCTGTTCCAGGGCATTAAAACCTCCTCCACCAGCCTTGTGGTCGAGAAAGCCGAATATTGAGCAGGAGGGATACACGATGGAACGAAAGAAGCTCCGGGTGGTGGTGATCGGCACCGGCAATGTGGCGGGAATCGCGATTCGCTGCCTCCAGGGCCGGGAGGACATGGAGCTGGTGGGCGTATGGGGCCACAGCAAGCACATTGGGATGGACGCGGGACTTCTGGACACGGATATCCCCTGCGGCGTCTGCATCACAGACAGGGAAGAAGACATATTCGCTCTGAAGCCGGACGCCGCCGTGGTGGCGCTGAACATCCGCGTACCGGAGGAAAACATCCGCATCAACGGCGGCTGGTACCGGAAGCTCCTGTCCCATGGGATCAACGTCGTCACCCCCAGCGACGGCGGGCTTGTCTACCCTCCGGCACACCCCAGCCAGGACTATGTGGCCGGAATCGAGGCCGCCGCAAAGGCGGGCGGCGCCACCTTTTATGCCAACGGCCAGGAGCCGGGCTTTGTGGAGCACATGGCGATGATGGCCGCGACCATGAGCAACACCATTCGCACCATTACCTCCTATGAGCTGTTCGACTATTCCACCAATCAGGACCGAAACGAAATGGCCCTGAACTTCGGGTTTGACGAGCCGGAGGACTATGTCTCCATCCTGGAGATCCCTGAGGTGCAGCTCTCCGTGTGGGCCAGCCCCATCACCAACGTCGCCAATAAGCTGGGCTACCAGGTGGAGCGGTATGAGACCCTCTTTGAAAAGCGGGTCACAGACCACGACATCCCTGTGGGGTGGGGGACCATCCAGGCGGGGAAGGTGGCCGCCATCCGCATCCGCACCAGCGCCATAGTGGCCGGCCGGGAAGCCGTGGTCGTGGAGCACGTCAACCGCATGTGCAAGGACATCGCCCCGGAATGGGAGAAGGCGGACACCGCCGGGTGTATGCGGGTCAAAATCGAGGGCGACCCCAACATCTCCATGGAGTGCTCCATCGGCGACCCCAACAAACCGGAGGAGCTGAGCTACGACGGCTACGTCATGACCGCCATGCGGATCGTAAACGCCATCCCCTATGTGGCCGCCGCTCCCGCCGGGATCACCACCTTCCGTGACCTTCCCCTGACCACACCCAGCTCCGCGTTCCGCAGCAGCGCCGTATATGTTCCCCATAAGATCTGCCGCCCGAAACCGTAAAAAAAGAGAGGAGAGTTATCATGAAAAAGATCAGAACCGTCCTGGGAGACATCGCCCCGGAGCAGCTTGGCTTCACCTCCATGCACGACCATACGGTCATTGATATGAGCACTGCCGCCGCGTATCTGAAGGGACTTTTCCCGCCAATGCCTCCGGAAATGTTGGAATTCCGGATGGAGAACATGAGCTTCTTCCGCACCGGGGCGTTCCTGATGTGCCCGGAGCTGCAGAAGGCGGACGATGTGGACGGTCTTGTCTCCGAGTACGGGTTTTTCAAGGCCGCCGGCGGGCAGTCCGTGGTAGACCCCGCCCCGATACTGATTCGGGGCGACATCCGCAAGATTCAGGAGATATCCCGCAGGACCGGGCTGAACATCATCTGCGCCACCGGTATGTACCACAAGACAGCGGTCCCCAAGGAATATCAGGACAGGGGCTTTGATTTTTACTACGGCATGTTTAAGGGTGAGATCGAAAACGGTATTGACGGCACCGAGGTCCGCCCCGGCATCCTGAAGGCGTCCCTTGGCACCGGCTGCGATATGGAGCGGGATGTGCTGGAGGCCTGCATCCGCCTCTCCTCCGAAACCGGCATGGCGGTCTACATCCACACCGAGCCGACCATGGACGGCGGCCTCATCGAGCAGTATTTGGATACCCTCTGCGGGAAATACGATCTGGACCACGGCAGGATTCAGGTCTGCCACATGGACAACCGGCTCTGCTGCGGCATACCTGTGGCAGCGTATATGAATGATCCGGCGCTGGATCGGACTCTGGACCTGGAGCTTCAGAAGCGGCTTCTGGACAAGGGCTACACCATCGGCCTGGACTGCTGGGGCATGCCCACCAGCGGTATGTACCTCTTCTCTCCGGATAATTACGAGCGGCTGAAGGCCCTCATCACCCTGCTGGACCTGGGCTATGGCGGCCAGATCGTCCTGGGCAACGACTTCTGCTGCCGGATGCTGTGGAAGAAGTACGGCGGCTCAGGCTGCATCAGCTTCATCGAGTCCGGCCTGGCCGGGCTGGAAATGTTCGGCCGAAAGGACCAGATTCAGAAGCTGGTATTTGAAAACCCCGCCAGGATTCTGGCGTTTTAAGGAGGAGACCATTTCATGACTTATCCGACAAAAGAAGCCGAACGGCTGACCCCCAACAACATATCCGACTCCGGCATGGTGGATACGGACAGCGGCCTTCGTCTGTTCCGGGGCATGATCACCCCCTGGGACCAGATCAAGTCCTTCCGGGAGACCTGCAACTTCCTGTGGCGGCACGGCGCGCTGATGGGCGTCGCCTATATGAACGCCCTGAAGGTCATTGAGCCGGACTACGAAAAGCGTCTGACCCTGCTGTCCGATATCTGGGGCGAGTCCATGAAATACATGTGGTCCAAGGAGGACCCCATGGGACAGGTGAAGGAGTTTGAGGACCGCCACTCCATTCCGCCCTTCATGAAGGAGAGCCTGTACCGCTCCGCCTGCTATGCGGATATCGGCGACGAGTTTACCGGCCTGCCCGGGTACATCTGGTACGCCTCCAGCGACCGGATCGAAAAGGAGATTCACCAGTGCCCCATGGACATCATCGGGCCGGACGCCTGCGACCTCTCCATTGGCGGCGGACAGTATTTCTGCCACGGGATCTCCGGCAAGGGCTCCGAGGGCATGAATTTATATGAGCTGGAGCGGAAGGGCTGCGGCGATCCCTATTGCCGTGTCATTCATGAAACTGTGGAAAAGTACGGAGCACACCGGAACGCGGACGGCTTTGACTGGGAGCAGTGGGGTCCCGCCGCTTCCAAAGGCCGGAAGCAGGGGATGCCCCACAAGGAAGAGTGCGAATGGCTGCATACCGGAGAATTTATCTCCGCCTTGGGTGAGAGATGGACGGCGGGTGAAATGTACCAGCAGGCGACCCTGGCGCCTCTATCCTACGCCGGGCACGCCGCCGGCGCCATCCGGAGCCTGACCGCCCCCGGCGACGAGGGAAAGAACCAGCAGATCGTAAACGTCATGCTGGAGACCGCCGGAAAATTCCAATTCGGTGAGTGGAGTACCCGGAAGGCAGCCCGGGAATGGCTGGGCGTGCCTGCGGATGTGGACGACGGCAGAGTGCTGGGCGGCTACATCAGCATGATCCTCCAGGCCAGATCCACGCCCTGGAGCTTCCTGGAATTTACGCAGGAGCGGACCGTGGTGGAGTGCGACCTGTTCTCCCTGGCCATGTTCGGACAGTATCCGGAATTCGCGGAGGGATACCGGGCCTACTTTGACGCCATTGCCAAGGTGCTGGTGAACACCCAGTGGGTGGTGAAGCTGGACCCCGGCGCGCCGGAGGGGAAGGTGCGCTTCGTGATCGAGAAGGGCGTCTATGGCTACCGCAGACAAAAGCCCGGGTACACCCACCCGGCGGAACAGTGAGGAGGGAGAAAACACCATGCTTCTTAGTACAGATTCCAGTGTGAAAGAACAGCACCTTGCGGTCCGGAATCATGTGGGCTGGTACGACTTTACCCACCGGGTGATCGAAGTGTCCGGCCCGGACGCGCTGCCCTTTTTGGAAAAGATCTACACGGGGGCCATTTCCAACATTCAGCTTGGCAGGGCGAAATACACCACCATGCTCAATGAAGATGGGCTCATCATTGACGACGTCATTATCTTCCGGCTGGCGGAGGACCGATACTGGGTCTCTACCCTCTATTCCCGGGACGCCATTCTGTGGTACGATTCCCACAGGGGGGATATGGAGGTAAGCTATCGGGATATTACCGCCCAGTGGAAGATGTACTCCGTGCAGGGCCCTCATTCGGCGGAGCTGGTAAATAAGGTCGTTTCCCAGAGCGTAGACGGTATGCGCTTTTTCTCCATCCAGGATAACGAGATGAACGGGCTCCCGGTGAAGGTCGCCCGCAGCGGCTATACGGGGGAAAAGCTGGGCTACGAGATCTACATCCAGGCGGAGCATGAGGCGGAGCTGGCGGCGGCGCTCTCCCAGCGCAGCCAGGAGATGGGGGCCTGCCACGTGACGGAGCTGGACGTGATGGTCATGACCCTGGCCTGCGAGGCCGGTTTCGTGCTGATGATGGATATTTACAAAACCAGCCCCTATGAGAGCGGCTTTGAAAAGGGCATCGACTGGACAAAGGAATTTATCGGCAAGGAGGCCCTGACCAGAGCCAGGGATCAGGGCGTTCCCCGCCAGCTGGTGGGGTTCACCGTGGAGGACGACGAGGCGCTGATCTACGGCGGTCCCCACGGCGCGCCGGTGATGAAGGACGGGAAAATCGTGGGGCGGGCCACAAAATACACCCACGGCTTTACGGTAGGCAAGAACATCGGATACGCCCTGATTGAAAAGGAACATGCCGCCATCGGCGACAAGGTCCTCATCAACGGCTACCCCGCTGTGCTGACGGAACGGCATTTTCTGTAAGGAGGAGCGCAATGAAGATCTTTGGGTATGAAGGAAAAAACGTTGTTGTAACCGGCGCGGCGTCCGGCATGGGAAAGGCCGCCGCGGAGCTGCTGGTGAAGGCCGGCGCCCGGGTCTACGCGATGGATATTTCCCCCATTGCTGTGGAGGGGGTTGCGAAGAAGATCCGGGTGGACCTGAGCGATAAGGCGTCCATCGACCAGGCGTTTACCGAGCTTCCGGAGCATATCGACGCCTACTTCTCCATCGCCGGTGTGATGGGCGCGGCGTTCCCGTTTATGAAAACGCTGAAGATCAACCTGATCTCCAACAAATATGTGGCGGAGGAGCTGCTGCCCCAGCGGATGGGAGAGGGCGGCGCCGTGGTGATCGTGGCGTCCGCCATCGCCGTCAACTGGAAGGCGGAGGGCAACATCAAGTATTTCAAGGACATTGTGACCGCCGAGGGCTGGGACGGCGCGGTGAAGGCCGCCGAGAGCAGCGGCGTTGACAAAACGCCGCCCATTCTGGGCTATCCCTTCTCCAAGAAGGCCGTCGCCTATCTTGGCGCCCACCTCCAGTCGGTCCTTGCGGCAAAGCACATCCGGGTAAACATCGTCTGCCCCGGCGCTACCAGGACGGCCTTCGGCTCCGAGTCGGTCAGCGTCCGTCCCACCAGCGATGACGACATGATGATATTTGCCGGCTACTCCGGCAGAATCGCAGATCCCACCGAGGTCGCCTGGCCAATGCTGTTCCTCAACAGCCCCCTGGCCTCCTACGTCTCCGGCGCGGTGCTGTTCATCGACTACGGCACCACCATTGAGATCGAGGCGGGCATCAAGCCAAGCGAGTTCAGCGCCACGTTTGAGGATATCTTCCAGCACATGGCTTAAAGATTGCCGGGAAATAGAGGGCAGGGCGGTTTACGCCCTGCCCTCATTTTTCGCGCGCCCCTCTTGGGATGCGCGCCGTATGCCGATTACGCGGGCAGCGCCGAATCCCCGGCGCTGCCCGCGCTTTGTCTTTTGCCGTCCCGCTCCGGCTTCGGCAGCGCCCATGCGCAGGCCGAAGTCCACCGGCTGGTCCAGGTATCCCGTTTATTTATGCAGCCCCAAAAGGCTTTTAAAAATCGGCGGAGCGGCCTTCCTTGCCTACATCGAAGAACCACGCTCCAAATCAAAGGGCACCGACGAGTAGACAATACAGGGATCCCATAAACCGCAGGGGGCTATACCATCACCAAATCCATACAGGAGCAGCTGAAGCTTCTCTTTAACCCGGGCTCCGTAAAGGTGAGCTATTGGCCCTCCGCTGGAACGAGATAGACTTTGAGCGGGAGCAAGTACAGGCCAGCAGTCAGGATGTAAAGGCCGTGTCCAAACGCTTGGGCCACGCCCAGGTCTTAGACAAATTTTCGGAGGACATTCACCCTAAATTCACCTAAGTGAAGAAAAAAGTAGGGGGTGTCATGAAGACAGCAAAAGCCCCAGAGCCGTTGCGGCTCTAGTGCTTCATTGGAGCTGCTGGGCGGATTCGTACCGCCGGCCTCATCCTTACCAACTACGGTAAGGAGTTTTTTATAACAATTTCTTCTTATTTTTAGTCATTTCTGCTCCACAGCAATTCCTTTCCGGCACTTTCTAAAAGCGGTCTTTCCGTTGTTTCCACGCCTGTCTGTGGCTGGTTATGTGGTCAAGGGTGCAACCAGAAGTTTCCAATAGAAGAAAATCTTCTGAAATTTTCAACGATGGATTGCACCTGTGTCTACAAAGAGAAGGCCGCAGTCCGGCATATGCGGTAATATGCGTCGATGGCGGATGTCATGCCATATCGGTGCCCTGCTATACTTCACAGAGGGCAGCACGCTGGGCAACAGCAAGAATTGCATCATTGGACTGCTGCTCCTTTGATATGAGAAAAGGGCCATCCCCACCCTTGCATGGGATGAGGATGGCTCTTTCTGGTTCTTTTATTGGGCAAGGAACGTGTGGGTTCCGGCAGAAACTTTTTTTGCTTCGCACTCTGGAAGGCAAATGGTGGCTGTCACATTGGCGGGGATCATGATCTCATACCGGATGCCTTCCTCCGTTTTCTCCCAGGAGCTGGTAACTGCTCCATACAGACTGCGGTAGGTGGCGGACACATATGTCAAGCTGCCGCCAGGGACGGGAGCGATGGTAAAGTGACGTTCCCCATCCGGACGGATGCCGCAGACCGCCGAGAAAAGCCACTGACCAACCGCGCCGGGGGAGTAATGGTTGCGGCTGGCGTCTCCCTGCCAGTCCTCCCAGACGGTAGTAGCACCCTGGTTTACCTCGTACAGCCATCCGGGATTTTCCTCATTCTCCAGCATTTTGTATGCCAAATCGGGCCTCCCGGCCTCTGTCAGCGCAGAGAGGACAAACGGCGTGGACAGAAAGCCTGTGCCGATCCTGTAGTTCCGGTCCTCCACCGCCTTGACCAGACGCTCCTGCATGGCGGGCTTCATGGGATCGTCCACAAGCCCCAGGGCCAGGGGCCGCACCAATTTGGCCTGCCGGTCCGTATCCGGAACGCCATGTTTCAAAAACAGGTGCTGATACGCCTTTTTTGCGCCCTCGGCATATTCCCGGAATAACGCCTCGTCCGACATCTTGCCCAACTCGGCCGCGACACGCGCCATATGCTCCATGGTGAAATGGAGGTAGGCTGTTGCCGTCTCCGTCTGCGGGACCAACTTGGCGCCGGTCCCGTTAGCGGTATCCTGGAATTCCGCAGGTTCCAGCCACTCGCCCAGTTGAACGCCCTTTTCGTACACATACTTATTGTAGGGGTGCTGTTTGGCTTCCTTTCGGTCTTTGTGGCCAGTGTGGGCGATCATAAACATAGCGTATGTGCGCATCAGCGGATAGTTTTCCTCCAGTGCGCGCCGGTCGCCGTACCGTTTCCAATATCGGTAGGGTACCAGCACCGCCGCATCACCCCAGCCAACGGAGGTTCCCGTGCTGTCATAGACAATGGACGCGCCGTTGTAGGGGACCACGGCGGATATCTTACCGTCCTTGAACTGGCCGTCGCGCAGATCGGTCATCCATTTCCGGAAGAATGCCGCCGTATCCATTAGGTACGCGCCGGTATCGAAAAACACCTGCGCGTCGCCCGTCCAGGCAAGCCGCTCCCGGGTCGGACAGTCGGTGGGGACGTCCAGGAAATTGCCCTTCATGCTCCATGTGATATTGGAGAAAAGCTGGTTGATCTTGGGGTGAGAGCATTGAAAACTTCCTGTCTGTTCCATGTCGGAATATACGGCAATAGCGGTAAAATCATTGGGGTCAAACTCGGCGTCGGTTTCAATCAGCGCGTAGCGGAAGCCGAAAACCGTAAAGCGGGAATGATAAGTATCCTCCCCGCCGGAGCAGAAAAAGCGGATCTCCTGTAACGGCGTCGGCTGCATGGGACCTCTGATCTTCCCCGCCCCGCCGGTGACCAGCAGGATCTCCGTCATCTTCCCGTACTCCCGGCTGGGACGGATGCCCTGCATGTTCTTTTGGGTGAACTCCCCGTTCTCATCCAGGATCTCGCCGCAGGTCAGCTTGACAATCTGCCCCCTCTGCCCGTGAATGCGGAAGGACAGATATCCGGCGATGTTCTGGCCGAAGTCCAGCACTCTTCTGCCGGAAGGCGTGACGATCAGTTGCGGGCTGAAATGCTCCTGCTCCTTGGGCCAGACGTTGTTGGAAGAGGCCGGCACGATTTTTTCCTGCACTTCGATGGCATGGCCGGAAAAGCTCGGGACCATGGCGGCATTGACGATCTCGCCGTCCTTCAGATCCGCGAAGCGGATCGGGCCGTCATTGCTCCACCGGAAGCCGCTGTCGCTGCCGATCATGTCCGCACTGCCGTCCGTATAGCGGATCTCCAGCTGGCACAGCAGCTTGGTCTGCCGTCCGAACACATTCGTCGGGCCGAAGCAGCCGATACTGCCCCGGTACCATCCGTCCGCCAGAAGGATATCCAGACGGTTTTCCCCGCCAATCAGCGAGGTCACATCGTAGGTCTGATATTGGATGCGTTTACGGTAATCCGTACTGCCGGGAGCCAGGATGTGATCCCCCACCCGGACGCCGTTGAGACTTGCCTCATATACGCCGCAGGCCGTAATGTACATCCGAGCCTTCCGGACTTCCTTTTTGACTGCGAACCGTTTCCGGAAGCAGTCTACAGGATACCGGCGATTCTTTTGTGGCTTGTAATTCCCGCTGATCCACTTTGCCTTCCAATCGGATGCTTCCAGCAATCCCATTTCAAAATAGCTGGACGTAATTTCGCCGCTGCGGTCATTCTCGTCCCAGAGCTTCACGCTCCAGCAGACCCGCTGGCGGCTCTCCAGCTTCGGGCCGCCATAGGCGATGTGCGTCATGACGGAGGATTCCACCTTGCCGCTGTCCCAGACCGTCTTCCCGCCGATTTTCGCGATGATCTGATAGGCGGTCTGGGTAACGCCGTCCTCACACTGCCAGAAAAAGCGGGGGGCCGTAATGTCAAGGCCCAAAGGCTCGGTCAAATATTCCGTTTGCAGATGGATCGCTTTCATAGACATCTCCTTTTATCCGATGACAGCTGTGGAAGTCAGCTTCCCATCGGTTACAGTGATCGTGCATCTGCCCTGCGCCCGGACGACTGCCAGTGCCCTGCCATAATAGGATGTAAATGTGCCGGTATGGTACTGCTCCTCATGGCAGGGATCCGCGCTGCCAAAGCCCAGCAGCTCGCCGCCCTCCACAGTCACGGTCAGCTTACGGTCGGCGTTGGACTCCACAACGCCGTTCTCACCGACGATCTCTACGGGTACATAGACGATCTCCCCCGGCTTTGCCTTGGCCGCTTCCGGCTTGACGGCAATGCCGATTTTACCGGAGGCATGGGTCAATTCGCTGCGGGAAATCTCCTTGCCGTCCGCCGCGTATGCCACAGCCGTCAGCGTGCCGGGCACATATTTTGTCTTGAAAACCGCCCTGCACTCCTTGATCTTCTTCCGGCCAAGGCTCTTGCCGTTCAGCAGCAGTTCCACGGACGCGGCGTCGGAGTAGACTTCCACCTCCGCCTTGTTGCCGCTGCATCCGCCCCAGGCCCAGCTTTCGATCGCGTTGGTCCCGCGCCAGACGGATTTGCTGACCCGCACGCCGGGATGGTTGACCGGCTTCACGGCAATTCTGGGCGCCTTTTCCCGCCCCCAGACGGTAGACGCGTAGCGGCAGGAGCCATCGGGCTGGCCGGTAATGTCGATGACGCCCGCGCCCGCCAGCACCCAGGGATACGGGCGGTTGAAGGGCATACCGCCTGTATAGCTCCAGCAGCCGATACCGGCTTCGCCCAGATAGTCCCAGGCGGTCCACATGAAGTCGCCTACCAGGTAGGGCAGACGCTTGACCTGTTCCCAGTTTTTCCAGATGTCCTGGGGGAAGGTCTCGGAGCCCAAGATAATGCGGTCAGGATGCTGTTTTCCCTCCAGCGGATAGCGGCCGGAACCGTAGTTGTAGCCCGCGATGTCCAGCGCGTCGATCATCGGCGTGGCAAGGGCGTCTACTTTGGGAGAATTGCCGCCCTTGTTCATGCTGGGACCGATAAAGGATGCCATGATATTAAAGGCCAGACTGCCGTTCTTTACGTTGTCGTCGCCCTTCTGCTCCACGTTCCCCTGCTTCTGCTCGCCGTCCTGATAGATGCCCTGCCCCTTGGCAGCCCGGCTGAGGATCATCAGGTTCAGACCGCAGGTCACAGGACGGGTAGGATCCAGACTGTGGATCAGCTTGACCTGCTTTTTGCCGTAGTCTACTCCCTTCGCTTCGGCGGGCTCGGCAACTTCGTTACCGATGGAATAGAGGATTACAGAGGGATGATTATGATCCCGCTCCACCATTTCGGCGGTGTCCTCCGCCCAGTGGTCCTCGAAATCCAGGCCGTAATCGTTCTTCGTCTTGCGGTTGTACCACATGTCGAATGTCTCATCCATCACATATATGCCGTAGTGGTCGCAGGCTTCCAGCATAGCGCGGCTGCATGGGTTATGCGCGGCGCGGATGGCGTTGAAGCCCGCCTCCTTCAGAATGCGCACCCTGCGCCACTCGCTCTCATCATAGCAGGCCGCGCCCAGAATGCCGTGGTCATGGTGGACGCAGCCGCCGCGGAGCAGCGTCTCCTTCCCGTTGATGAAAAGGCCCTTTGGACTCCATTTGATCTCCCGGATGCCGAACTTCTCCTCGACGATATCATCGCCAACGGTGACACGGCAGGTATACAGGTGGGGCGTTTCCGCGCTCCACAGCTTTGCGTTGGGAATGGCGATCTCCCCGCTGCCGGTAGCGACGACTTTTTCACCATCCAGGATCTCCACATTGGCCTCCGCCGTGGCGTTGACCTCGACCTTGACTACCGCGGGATCAACAGAGACCGTGGTGATCTTCACGCCCCGGTACTCGACGCGGGCTTCGTCCCCCACGTACAGCCAGACAGGACGGTAGATACCGGACCCGGTATACCAGCGGGAGTTGGGGAGCTGGGAGTTATCCGCAACTACGGTGATCGTGTTTTCACCGCCAATGCTTAAGTTTTTCAGGGGCAGCGCGAACGTGGTGTAGCCATATTTGTGTTCGCCGATCTTTTCCCCGTTCAGGGCAACGGTGGCATTTTTGTATACGCCCTCAAATTCGATTAGGATCTTTTTCCCTTCCCATTCGGCGGGAGCGGTGAAGGTTTTTTCGTATGTATAAACGCCGCCGGGGAAATAGCCGTGGCCGCCGTCGGAAGCGGACGCGCTCCGCTTTTCCGTAATCTGGGCATCATGGGGCAACTGCACGGATCTGTCGTTGCAGCGCCAGCCGGAATTGAAATCGATCTTCTTCATTGTTACCTCCAGGTCCATCTGTCATCAGGGGCCGGGACCCTCCCGGCCCCTCTCTTTATTATTCCTTCCCAGCCTGCATTTTGTCAAGAGGCCGGAACGCAAAAGAGGTCCAGATGACGATCAGCATTAGCGCGGCGGGGATCAAGCCGTACAACAGCCGGATCATCATGATCGCGCTGTCGCTCTGGGTGGCGGCCATGCCGTCGTATCCGCCGATACTCAGCAGAAGGCCCAGCAGGAAGGAACCGATCCCCTGGCCGACCTTGCAGAGGAAATTGACGCCGGAACTGATCGTTCCCTGCATTTCCGGCAGTCCCCGGGACACATTGTACTCGGCGATCTGCATCACGATTGGGGAGCGCATATAAGAGGTGGGCAGCGCCGCGACACCGGAGAGCAGGAACCCCACGATGAGCAGCGTCATGTTGGAACCGGCAAAGAAGTTGATCACATAACCGACAAGGCCGATAGCGGAGCCGATCCCCACGATCTGCATGGCGGAAAACTTCTTCATCATCGCGGGGAACACCAGCATGAACAGCAGGCTGACCAGAGAAAACATCTGGATCGTAGAATACTTGCCAATATCGCCCACAACATCGGTGTAATAATACGTCGCGGCGGACATGCCCATGATCAGCTGAGGGATCGCGGAGGCGATCGCCAGCAGCCACATGTACTTGTTGGATCTGATAACGGTGAAAATATCCTTGAAGGAGACCTTTTCTTCCGCTTTCTCCTCCTGCGCGGGTACGTCTTCCTTTACAAAGATGAACCGCAGGATGCCAATGATGAGCAGAGGGATCGCGTAAATGAGGATCATCTTACGCCAACCGGCAGCGGAAGTCGCCATGCTGGCCATCATCATGGGGAAGGAGATGGAAACGACAGCGCACCCCAGTGTGATGATGATGCCGCCGTAGGCGGAGACTTTGGTGATCGCGATCTTACTGCCGAAAGCGCGGATGATATAGGGGCTCTCCGCCGCATTCAGCAGCGTGGAGAAGATGGACCAGACCAGCGTATACATAATGAAGATCCACACCGACTTGCCCGCGGTCCCCCAGCGTTCCGGCGTAGCGAACAGCGCGTACATACAGACCCACACGCCGATGATGGACAGCTCATAGGGTCTCGCCTTGCCCCAGCGGGTATTCGTGTTGTCGATCAGCCACCCGGCAAAGAGGTCCGTGATGCCATCGAAGATCTTGCTTGCCATGAGGAGGGTCCCCACCAGTGCGCTGGGCATACCCAGCGTATTGGTGCAGTAGATGGACAGATAGCCAATGATCAGGGTCGCCGCGCCAAGGGAGATGGGCCGGGTCTGCCATGCCAGCATTTTGCCGACCGGCACCTTGTCAGGATTCAAGACTTTGTTTTCCTTCATTTCTTCTCTTTCCTTTCATTTTCTGATATTTTCAAGGACACAGTCCTTTGGGTTACACATTTGCGTCCGCCGGTTCACCGCAGCGCGTCCCGCTTCAGCATAGTCCGTATAATTGCGCAGACATTGCGCTCCAGCACAGCCCGGCTGAGCCTGCCGTCCTTCACCGCCTGCCGCAGCAACTTCACATGCTTGCCGGTGCCCTCCGTGAGCCAGCAGTTCCCCGCCTTCACGATCTCCACCGGGTCAATGGTGTCATAGCTGCCCCAGTCCGTCATGATCATGCCGTCTACGCCCCATTCCTCCCGGACGATCCGCTGCAAGAGATCGGCGTTTTCCGCCGGGTAAATGCCGTTCAGACTGTTGTAGCTGGTCATGACCGTGCTGGGCTTCTGGATCTTCAGTGCTTCCTCAAATACACGGAAGTAAATTTCCCGCAGCGCCCGCTCAGATACGATGGACTGACTGCCCTTCCGGGAGGTCTCGGCGTTGTTGCAGAAGAGGTGCTTATAGCAGCACCCGACGCCGTTGTCCTCCAGGCCCTTTGCGTGCATACCGGCCATGACGCCGGCGAGGTAGGGGTCCTCCGAGAAATACTCCGGGTTCCGTCCGCCCAGAATGTTGCGGTGGATATTCATCCCCGGACCGAGGTTCTGATAAACGCCCATCGCCTTGGATTCAGCCGCAATGGTCGCGCCCGCCTCGTAAGCAAGGCCCTTGTTGAAACTTGCCGCCACGCAGGAAGAGCTGGGCATTCCGATGTTCTTTTTCTTTACATTGATACCGGCGTTGCCATCCGTTACCAGCATCCGGGGTATTTTGTACTTGCGGATTACCCTGGTTTTACCAGCCTCGCCGTTCTGCCAGGGCAAATACCAGTTGGCGCCGCCGCAGACGTTCATCGTACACAGCTCATCATCCGTCATCTGCGCCACGAAGTTTTCCAGCAATGCCGGATTTGCTTTCAGCATCGGATAGGTGATCCTGGGTCCGGTATACTTGGGCAGCGGTTCCGGGGTATACGCCGGGCGCTTTGCCGGGACGCTGATCCGGTCCGCCAGATTCGTCAATTTGGAGCGGGCATCCACATGAGGCGATCTCCGGCTGAGCCGGGGGAATTCCTCCACCGGCAGTCCCACGCGGGCGACCTGCCGCAGGACCTTTGTGCTCTCAACGGTAAATTCACCGGCCTTCGCCGCGTGATCCAGCGAATTCCCTATGTATACCCCGTAGCATCCCGGCTCCAGGACGAACGATCCGCTGCTTTCATCGAAGGATGCAAATGTATCCGGATCGGCGGTCAGCGTCACCTGCTGCGTCTGGCCCGGTTTCAGTTCATCAGTCTTTTCAAAAGCCGAAAGCACCCTGCGCGGCTTCTCGATCTCCCCTTCCGGCGCGGCAATGTATAGCTGCACGACCTCCCGGCCTTTGAAGTTACCGGTGTTCGTTACCTGCACGGGAACGGTCACCCGGCTCCCATCCCAGGCGGGCGCGTCTGATACGAGCGAAAATGTGGTATAACTCAGGCCGTGACCGAAGGAGTACACTGTTTTCTTCCCAAAGGAATCGAAGTAGCGGTAGCCAACGTAGATATCTTCCTCATAGTAGATCTGAACGCCCTTCTCCTTTTCTCCGGGAATGGCGTCGCCCTCCTTGAAATGGATAAAGTTCCGGGAGGCGGGCGAATCGTAGTAGTCCACGCACCAGGTATCCGGCAGCTTGCCGCTGGGGTTGACGCGGCCATCCAGGATCTCCATCAGGGCGTATCCCGCCATCATCCCCGCGTAGCCGGTATATAGAACCGACTGAACGCCGTAGGTCTCCACCCAGCGAAGGTCGATGGGATAGCCGCTGTTGATGATCGCAACTACCTTGGAGAATTCGGAAGTGACAGCCTCTATCATTGCTTCCTCGGTATCGGTCAGATAGTACCCTCCCTGGTCAGGCAGATTATCCATAAATTCACCGCTGCTCCGGGTAATGAGGATCACCGCCGTATCGGATCTTTCCTTTGCCACCCGAAGTTGTTCGGGTGAAGGGACCGGGTCCTGCAAATGGACGTACAGGTTTGCCAGATCATCATTCAGAGTAAAGCTACTGTGCTCCCTCACGGACTCAACAAAATTCGGTTGCCAGCGGGGATTGATGGCTGATGCTCCAATCGTCGCGTTTCGGAACATATAAATTCCGCGGCCAAAACAGTTGAGTACAGAATCTCTTTTCAGTGGGAGGACATGCCCCTCATTTTTCAGAAGCACCATACCTTCCCTTGCCGCACACAGTGCCATCCTGTCGTTGGCTACAAAGGTAGGGTCCCGCTGACTCCTCTGGGATACTTTGATTTTGAACGACTGGTCCGGGTAGAGCCCGCCATCCGCTGCTTTGAATCCCGAAAGCTTCACCGTGTACTTTTTCCCATATTCCCTGGCGACTTCGCCTGCGGGGACGTACAGGATATCCATTTCCATGACCATATTCATATGGAAAGTTTTACCCCTGGAAATCGGTATCCCGTCCACGGTGACGGTTCCGTAACCGTCTTCCGCCAAGGGCTGGGACATCCGAATTTCCAGTCCGTAGGGAATCCGGGCAAAGCTGTTCATTTTGCCGTCAATAATTTCCAGGTTCAGTGTCTTGCTCATGGGGGAGAATTTCAATTTGCTCATATATACACGCTCCTTCCCGCTGTCCCCCGCACTTGATGAAAAAGCTGACTATCAATTGTTTTCTACCGTGCTCAGATATTCCACAAGCTGCCGTTCCATTTCGGGACCCCACCAGTCCCGGTAGCCAGCCTTGCTGGGATGGATGCCGTCCACCATATACAAAGCCCGCTGGTCGTCGGTCAAGCTGTTGAACATATCATCGCTCCAAAGATCCAGCAAACCGATGCCGTATTTATCCTGAAGCTCCAGGAGACGGGCCACCATTTTTTCGTAATTGACATTGTCGTATCGGCTCCCAGTGAAGAAAACCACCGGACAGCCCCAGGTCTCGCGGGCGTAGCAGATAATGTATTCCATGGCCCCGGTCACGGTGGAGGTATCAAAGCCGCTCAACTCTGTTCCGGTAGAGATCTCACCCAAAGGAAGGTCTTGCGTCGCGTCGTTGGTGGAAAGCTGGCAAACCAACAAATCAAAGTGTTCCTGAGCATCCAGCTTGTTTTTCATTCTGCTGACATAGGAATTCTTTTTCACATCGGCAAGCGTCGTGCCATTGACGGCTTCCTTGGTCAGTTGGCAGTCAAAGCGGGCGCTCAGAAATTCACCCACGCCGCTTTCCAACGCTTCCGATCCAAAAACAACGGAAGAGCCCAGTACACAAATGTGCTTTCCCGCTAACGGACTGTTCTCCATCGGTACAACGGAATCGAAGTTGTACTCCGGCTTATTTCCGGGATGCTGTCCCCGGCGGATATCCTTCAGCCAGGGCAGCAGGCCCATTCCGCCGTACCACCCCATGACAAATTGCTGCAAGATCAGGAACGCCACCAGTACACCGCCCGCGATTTTCCAGCCCTTTTTGATCCTTTTTCCGCTTTTCACGGAAATCCCTCCCCTTTTATTTGGTGGCTCTATTATAGCGCGGATCTTTTCTGCATACTATCCTCTATCAGCTTTTTCTGTTGCTTATTTGCTTAATTTCGATTTTAAGCAAATTAACTATAGATTTCGCTAGTCAATTATTGTATACTGCGAAAAGGCGGTGCTATTCTTTTCCCGGAAGGAGTGTTTTTTCATGCGTATCAAAGAAGATGTTAACCTTGTTCAATTCATTCAGGAAGTCAAAAAATGCCGGAATGACGTGTACCTCGAAACGGACGAAGGTGACCGGCTGAACTTGAAATCCACACTATCCCAATATATTTTTGTGTGCGTCGGCAGCTCTACCGCTATTCGCTCCGGGAATGTGACCTGCTCCGATCCGGCAGACATCGCCTGTCTTGCCGATTATCTGACGGAAGAATGATGATATAGAAAGGGGACTTTCCATATGCTCGACCGTTCCCAACAGATGGAGCTTCTGCGGGAACTTTTCCATTGCAGTATGAATCTGCCTTTATGGTCATACCACACTGACGGTACTTTGCTCTCCCCGCCGCTCTATGTAGCGGAGAACATCAGCGATCTCTTTGCGATGGAGGGTTCCTTTGACGCGGCATTGAAAAGCGGCACCGAGCAGGATGCTCCGATTCTGATTACTAATTCGCTGAATCTCATGTGGATCGCCGCGTTTGAAAAAAGCGGGGACCGATTGACACGCATTCATGTCATCGGCCCCGCCGTTGTGGATTCCATGCCAATCCACCAAATCAACCTGCTGCTGTCGCAGATGCAGTTGAGTCCCCACAGCCGAATGGAATTTTTCAAGCTGATGCAAGCCCTGCCGGTTATCCCAATCTCTAACTTTATCCAGAGCGGGATCATGCTCCACTACTGTGCCGCCGGGGAAAAGATAGGCGTAGATGCTTTCAATTATCTGACTGTTTCCAATGAAAAAAGCGCCGCTTCCTCCGAAGACGGCGAGATCCCCCCGGATCACCACGGTACTTATTTTCTGGAGTCCACTCTGGCCCGCCTAGTGGAAGAGGGGAACCTCAACTACAGATATGTGATGAACTCGGTCGCACTGACCGGGAAAGTCGGCAAATTGAGCATTGGCGATCCTATGCGGCAGATGAAAAACACGATGATCTCGGGCGTGATCATTGTTTCGCGTGCTGCCATCCGGGGCGGTCTGAACGCGGAGCTTGCCTATTCCCTCAGCGACAAATATATCCAGGATATCGAGAGCTGTCCCTCCATGGCGGAGCTGGGAAATATCAACGATCTGATGCTCGGCGATTACATCAACCGCGTTCATATGATCCGCGCCGGGGAATATCCCTCCGCGTTTGTGATGGACTGCGTCCACTATATCTCCGCGCATGTCACCGAGGATTTGCGTATCGAGACTATCGCTGAAAATTTCGGGTATACGCCCTACTACCTGTCCCGGAAATTCAAAGTGGAATATGGTACCGACCTGCGCATCTACATCCGCGAGGTGCGGCTCGAGACAGCAAAAGAACTTCTGATGGACGGCTGTTTATCTGTCCAGGAAATCAGTGACACCCTCCACTTTTGCTCACACAGCTATTTTTCAAAGCATTTCAAGGAGAAGTATGGCGTTACGCCCAAAAAATATCGTGAACAGAAGCACATATAAAAATATCCCTCCTGCTCGAACCTTCTCGATTCAAACAGGAGGGATTATCTTATGCTTCTAATATCCGCAGTTTTATGTTGGGCCATCTGTCCCTGTTACCGTTCTTGCTCTCACCGTTTCCGTATCGTATCGGTGCAGGAGATCAATTCCCGATACCGGAAACAGCCCTCCCAATGAACGTTGATGATGCCGCAGGCTTGTAGGTGGGCATATGCGGTAACCGAGCCCATATATTTCAATTCTCGCTTTTTCAGGTCAGTGCTGATTTGGTCAGACAGCCCGTTTCTGGCTGGGACATGTCCCTTCTGATGGCCCATATAGAGGTAGGTTTTTCCTTTAGTAAATCCCCATATATACTCGCTGAACGATCCAAATTCAGCCCGTATCTTCTGAAAGCATCGGGCGTTATGGATGACCGCCTCGATCTTTCTTCGGGAGCGGATCATCCCTTCTGTTCTCATGATACAATCAATATCTGCCTCACTATAGTCGGCCACTTTGTCAAAATCAAAATCATCAAAACAGGCTCGAAAGATCTCTTGCTTCTGGATCATCATGTTCCAGTTCAAGCCGCACTGCATGACCTCCATCATCAGGAACTCAAACTGTTTCCGGTCATCATGGACCGGTACGCCCCACTCCTCATCGTGGTAGCGGATCATCTTTTCATTTCCCAACCACCATGGATAGCGTTCCATATTGTACTACCCCCTGACTACTGGCAGCGCACGATTTGCACCTGTGTCTGCAAAGATAAAATTTACTGCTTGTTCAACTCTGCCCTCAAATACTCGGTAATTTGCAACTTCAAATCTGCATCCACCGTTTCATTTATTTTTCGAATGGCTCTGTCCCTCTCCATTGCAGCGTACATGACCCATGCTTTGAAATCGCTCTCGCTCATATTCCCCTTCATATAACGGGCATAATATTTCTTGTACGCCCGCTTATAGAGTTTCCATGTATCCTCGTTTTGGATCTTCTTTTCAAAGACCGTTCGCGCACCTGCCTCCCGGCAGGTGCGTTCGGTTTCACCCGGGGCGAGACGCTCGCAGTATCTGGTCTTGCTCCCACGCTCATGAAGGAACCACTGCCCGCATAGCTGGCACTGCCTTGGCGCATTTCCTTTCAGGATGGCTTTCCCTAGCTCCACATACAGAAAGTCCCGCAGAGAAGAAAAAGTGTATCGCTCCACCAAAGCGACTGCACCCCGCATCGGGTGGAACGCATAGTTCACAGTACATTCAGCCGCACTCTGCTCCAATTGCCGAAACATTTCTTCTGACACCTTCTCTGCGTTGGCATAAGGGTGAAGATAGTTCCCGAAGGTTTTCAAGTAGACCTCCAGTTCCCGCATCAACGAAATACCATCATCTATTCCCTCCGCAATATCCTCACCACCAAGAAATGCAGTCACTGCTTCGCCAAATTTATATGGCCCGGTCTCTTCGATCCAATATTTATCACCTGCAAAGTCGACAGCGATGGGAAAAATCAGTTTTGGAAAGCCCATATAGAGTCCCTCCTTCAAAATAGACTATGTTGCAAATTTTATTGTTGACAATCTCGGCAAATTGTGTTACCATACCTCTGCCCGGAATAGACTATAACATAGTTTGGCATTGTAGTCAATATTCTAACAAGCAAAATTTGATGTACTCAATCCAAGTCAAGAGTCAGACTGCACCTCGACAACCAAATCGCCACCATCATCATTCACAATACCTTTGGGTGATGTATCGCCACGACCTCCATGAACGTGGAGCGAGCGTACCAACAGGGTGAAGCTATCATTGATAATTTAGGGACGGAAGGTCGTTCGTGTGTAGTCAACAGTAAAATCGCGGAAAGGAAACAGCAAATGAAACGAAATCTTCCTGCTGCAACTCCCGTCATCTGCGTTCATGGTCTACGCTTATCTGCTGCTGATCGAGGATCGAAAAACGCACACCTGCCATCCCAGCTATAACACTATCGCCAACGAAACGGGTATGTCCAAGAACACTGTGTTGAAAAGTATCAGCATTCTTCTGGAAACGGGACTCATCACCGTTACACCAAGCAGCTATTTTGACAAGCACGGTATGAAGTGGAAGGGCAACAATCTCTACACGATCCTACCAATCGGTTTGGCTGTGGACATTTTCCACCAGCGCCAACTCCACCGGTTAAACCTTGCAGCAGAACAGGTCCGCATTCGCAAGCAACAGGATAACGATGCCCACCACCCCAGAACAGCCCTGTGAGCCGATCTGTGGCCCGCTCGCCATCCGAGACAACTCCCAACACCTCCAAAGTTCAAAACGCCGCTGTGGGCCGTTTGTGGCGGAACGTAGAGGCCTTGGGGTAGAGTGGTTTCCGGAAAACCGCAAAAATCGCGGTGGACGGAAGAAAAGCAGGATAAAGGGCTGCCGTCACAAGTGACGCCTGCCCAGTCACAACTGCCCGCAGTGCGGGCAGTTTCCCGGTGCCAGCGCCGGGGTCAAAACCAGGGGAGAAATGGGTGCCTGGGGTCGAGAATTCCGCAAGTGCCGGTGTTACAGGGAATTTATTGGGATCAAGCTCCAAAGGAGGATCAAAATGAACGATAAGGTGAAATTTGCGTTGTATCTGCCACCAGAGAAGAAAGCCGAGTTAGAACGGCGTTACCGCGAGGACGGCTGCAAAAGTATCACAGCGTTTATAGAAAAGGCGATCGATTTCTACCTGGGATACCTCGATGCTGATAAGGCGGGAGCGTTTCTGCCCAAGGAGACTCTGGCCGCCATAGATGGCCGTCTGGGAATGTTCGAGGACAGGATGGCCAAGCTCCTCTACAAGTTGGTCGTAGAGTTGGATATGGGAATGAGTGCCGCCCTCGACTGCATCGAGATAGATTCTGGATACCTACGGAAACTGCGCTCGGACAGTGTGAAAAATGTAAAAGCCACCAATGGGCTGCTGACTTTCGAGCAAAAGTTTAGAGAGCGGGACAGCAGTATAGAGGGTGATGACCAGTGGCAAGACTGATTGTCAAAAGCCCCTACATCAAAGGTGGCAGCAAGGGCGGCAGTGCCGGTGGCTACCTGAAGTATATCGGTACCCGTGACGGCGTGGAACTGCTCCCCTCCGGTTACATGGAGTACATGGCGGAGCGTCCCCGCTCCCATGGCCTGTTTGGTGACGAGGACACCGTACGAGGACACCGTAAATCTGAACGCCGCCATGAAAGAACTGAACGAGTACCCCGGTAACATATGGACGCACATCATCTCCCTCAAGCGTGAGGATGCAGAGCGGCTGGGCTACGACCATGCCCCGCAGTGGCGCAACTTGCTCCGTGCCCATCGTAACGAAATCGCGGAGGCCATGCATATCCCACCCGGTGACTTCCGCTGGTATGCCGCCTTCCACGATGAGGGCGACCATCCCCACATCCACATGATGGCGTGGTCGGCAAAACCGGGACAGGCGTATCTCTCCAAGGATGGAATCAAAGAAATCAAATCTGTGCTGACTAATGACATTTTCAAGCAGGAGATGCTCCACACCTATGACCAAAAGTCCGATTCCAGAGATGAACTGGTACGCACAGCCAGAGCACAGATGAAAACTCTGGTCAGGGAAATGCAGCAGGGCATCGCTGACCATCCCAAGGTGGAATCATTGATGATGACTCTGACCTCCCAGCTGAACACGGTGAAGGGCAAGAAAAAATACGGCTACCTTCCCAAAGACGTGAAGGCTACCGTGGACGAAATTGTAAATCAGATGGAGCAATTCTCTGTGGTCAATGGCTGCTACCAAACATGGTGGGAACTCCAGTGTCAGATAGAAGATTTTTACTCCGAGAAAAATCGTAAGCGGCCACCGCTCTCTGAGCAAAAAGAATTCCGTTCCATCAAGAACGCAGTCATTCAGGAGGCAGAACACCTTCGTTTGGGCAGAGTCACTTTCGAGGATGACGGGGCTGAACAATCCAATACTGATTTTTCATCTCTGCCTTGGGACTGCTGGGAGCAGTGGATCGTCACGCAGGATGACACTGCGCCGCTGGCGGAACGGGACAAAGCGGCTGTCCACCTTCTGGAGAAAGCTGAGGGCGGCAATCTCTACGCTCAGTACCTCGTCGGCAAGCTCTACCAGGACGGCCCTGTGCTGATCCCGGACAACATAGAAGCCCTCTACTGGTTTGAGCAAGCGGCACGGCAGGGCTATGCAGCGGCATCGTATGAGATGGGAAAGGTCCTGCTCTCCGATGATCCAGAAGTCAGTGATCCGACGTTAGGGCTGCAGTGGCTGGAGTATGCTGCTCGAATTGGAAGTGACTGCGCCGCCTACCGTCTGGGGAAAGAATATCTCAGGGGCGAGATCGTTGAGCGAGACACGGGTAAGGCTATGGAATATTTCACACAGTCAGCTGAAGCCGGGAACCAGTACGCCCAATACGCTCTCGGCAAGTTGTATCTGGAGAAGCATGATCAAGAGCAGGCTCACTACTGGTTTACACAGTCAGCCGCCCAAGGCAACAACTACGCTCAATTCTTCCTGGACCGTTGGGATACCTTGAAGCCGCCCTCGGTCATGCTGTCTGTCTCCCGGCTCCTTCACCACATGGGCAGAGTATTTCAAGAACATACTCCAGCTTCTTCTGTTCCTGGTGGTATTCAGGTTGACCGAAAACTCATGGCAAGAATTAGAGAAAAGAAAATCGCCATGGGCCATAAGCCGGACGATCACGAGGAACCGATCCAAGGTCCGACAATGAACATGTGGTGACACATCTCGATTGGGATACTGTCTACAAAGAAAGGCCGACGATTTTTGAAATGATAAGTTTCTGAAAACTGTGGTCAAGGGGGCTGGATAATTCTCAGCAGTTAGAGTATTGTGTGTTGCTACAAAGGAGGCGATCCAAAATGAGCAAACGCAGACCATCCGGCGACGGCATGGTGCGCAAACGTGACGATGGCCGCTGGGAGGGCCGTATCGTGGTGGGCCACAAGGCCAACGGCGATTCTATCTTCCGCTACATCTACGCCGATACTCAAAGGGAGCTGACCGCCAAACTCCGTCAGAATATTGATGCCTACCAAGGCATCGACCTGACGGAGCAGAGCAGGATGACCCTCGCAGAGTGGTTTGAACAATGGCTGGCGCAGATGGCTGGTGCCCTCCGCCCCAGTACCCTGGAGCATTACCGAAAAGATATGGCAAACCATGTGATACCCTACCTGGGAGCAAAGATGCTCACGCAGTTGACCGCATCGGATCTGAGAAAGCTCTATGATATTCTGAAACGGAGGGGCAGAGTCGATCCTCATCCCGGCCAGAGCCGTGGCCTCGCCAGCACTACCGTCCACGGGATCCATACCACACTCCATCACGCACTCAGGGCGGCGAGGGATCAGGGGCTTATCCCAACCAACCCTGCCGATGAGGTAGAGCCGCCTAAAATAATCCGTCAGCCCATGAAAATTCTGAATGAAGAACAACTGGCCGCGTTCATGGGTGTGATCCAAAAGGATGCTGTTTGGTATGATTTCTTCTACACGGAACTGACCACTGGCTTGCGCCGGGGCGAGATATGCGGTCTCATGTGGTCTGATTTCAACGTGCGTGACGGCATCCTGAAGATCAGCCGTACACTCCACCAGGAAAAAGGTGGCCGGCTAGTGGCTGGGGATACCAAGACCTATGCAGGAACGCGGAAGATCGTACTGCCACCCAGCACGGCCCAACTCCTGCGTGAGAGAAAGAAAAAGTCCTTCTCGCCCTGGATCTTCCACGATCCGCTCCATCCGGAGACCCCTGTTGATCCAAGTAGCGCCTACTATCAATTGAAGAAATTTCTGGTAGAAGCAGGGCTGCCCAATATCCCCTTCCACGGATTGAGACACACGTTTTCGACCCACGCCCTGGCCTCCGGTGTGGATGCCAAGACTCTGGCTGGTATCTTGGGGCACACAAAAGCATCCTTCACACTGGATACTTATACACACACCACTGGAGATATGCAGAGACATGCCGCCGATATTGTGGGCGGTTTCCTGACAGATTACCTCGGAGAGGAGATGGCACCATGGCAAAACGAAGAAAACGCGGAGACGGCAGTATCAGGCTGAGAAGCGATGGCCGCTGGGAGGGACGGTACGTCATCGGCTACGATGACAAGGGACTCCCCGTCACCAAGAATGTCCTGGCAAAAACAAAAAGCGAGTGCGCAACCAAACTCAAAGCCTTGGCAGACAGCGTCAAAGCACCTATGCCTGACCAGCCCAAGCCGGGTATCCTGTTAGGCGATTGGTTGGATCTCTGGTATCAGAGCTACAAGAAACCCAACCTCCGTCCCAATACGCAGATGTCCTATGAGCGACGCATTTATCAGCACATCATCCCTGCGTTGGGAAATATTCAGATGGACAAACTGACTACCAAGGATATCCAGCAATTTTATACCGGACTCAAACAAAACGGCAGACTCCTCCGAGCAGAGCTCTACGGTGAGGGACTATCCGACCAGACCGTCCGGGGCATACACACAACGCTCCATGCCGCGCTGGATAAGGCGGTCTCCGAGAGATTCCTTCTCCGCAATCCTGCTGATAACTGCCAACTCCCTTCCGCCAAGGCCAGAGAGATGCAGGTGCTGACTCCGGAGGAGATCCAGCGGTTGCTGATCCAGGCCAAGGAGGACGGCTGCTATGAACTTCTTCTGCTGGAACTCTCCACCGGCCTGCGCCGGGGTGAGATCTGCGCCCTCCAATGGAATGACCTAAACCTCCGAACTGGCGAACTCCGGATAGAACGGCAAGTCCACCGGGTCAAAGGAGAACTGGTAGTCTCTCCGCCCAAAACCAAGGCTTCCAATCGCAGTGTTATCCTACCAGCGCCTGTTCTCAATGTCCTCAAGACATACAAGAAAACCGTGGCTTCGCGCTGGATGTTCCCTTCACCGGTCAATGAAGATTCGCCCAGAGATCCTGCCGCTGTCCGAAAGAAACTGCAAATCGTCTTGGAGCGAGCTGAGTGCAAAAAGGTTCGATTTCACGACTTGCGGCATGTATTTTGCACAGCCTGCCTGGAACATGGCATGGATGTCAAAACGCTCTCCACCATCATTGGCCACGTTTCCAGCAGCACCACGCTGAACGTCTACGCCCATGTCACCGATGAAATGCGTCGCACAGCGGCGGTGAAGATCGACCAGGGCATCGGTAGGGCAGGACCCCAGGCGGAGGCCCGTACAGCCCCGCAGAAACCCGCTCCCAGCACGTTCCAAGCCCACAAGGGCCAGCGGCGCAAGCCGGGTACAGGATGCGTCTCACAGATCAATGACCATCTGTGGGAGGGCCGATATTCCCCTATCTGGCCGGACGGTAAAAAACACGCCAGAAATATCTATGCCCACAGTGAAGCAGAATGTGAAGCGCTTCTGGCAGAGATGATCGTTGAGATGAAAGCAGAAATTGCTGCCGAGAAGGAGCGGATAAAGGCTGCGCCCAAAGCAAGCTGATAAAATGTACCGCCCACCGGGGGAGAGATCACCTCCGGTGGACGGTTTTTCTCTGTCTGTGGCTGTTTATGTGGTCAGACCAATCTCGAAAAAATTTAAGCAAACCAAAAAGTGCTAAAATTTCTGGAAAACACGGCCTTTCCAGAAAGAAAAGCCGCGTTTTGTGGAGGTGCTATCCAGATTTGAACCGGAGACCTCATCCTTACCAACGGATGGGAAGGATTTGGTCGGCGGCTTTTTGATGCTTTCGGGGGCTTTCCGCTCCACTCGTCCATGCTTTTCAGTACTCTTGCATTCATTGTCTCCATCCGCTCGTTTCCGCGTGTGGGTCACGGTGTGGGTCAAGAGGCAAACGCCTCACGGATACCCTCCAGCGGAAGGCCCAAGCGGTTCGCCCTGTCGCGTTCATAGGTAACGCGGGTCACTTCCTCCGCAAACGCCTTTTCCCGCGGAGACGCACTGGTCCAGCTGATGCGGTACTTCCTGCAGATACCGAAAAATATCTCGTAGAACCGCTCCTCCTCCGAATCCCTACGGCAGTACCATGCCGCATCAGAGGCCGGAATATCTTTTTTGTTATTCATGGACCGCACCTCCTGTCTGCTCATTGCAAATAGCGGAAGAAAATCTTTTTTGCGCTCTCATCCGCGATCAAATATCTGGGCGCACCACCGAAACTGGGCAGCGCCACAGCTCCAAAGTCTTTTTCGTAGTGCCTCGCCAGCTGATCGGTTTTAGCCTCCAGCACCACATCTCCCGCAAAGCCGTTATCAATGGAGAGTTTGATTCCATAGGCGATCAGCAATTGCCCTACCCCAGAGTATTTGGGATTGGAGCCAGCGATCACCGGGTTGCTCTGGGGCTGTGCCTCCATATAGACAATGTGCACCACCAAGGAATTTTTAAGAATCTCATACGCTCCCAGTGCCACCAATTCGCCACCGTTTTTTGCCGCATATTTCTCATATCGGTCCGTCGCCAGGTACGCACTGGTCCAGGCCGTCTGCCAATAGGGCGTTTGTTCCGTCGCAGCCGCATCAGCTGGCGTCATGGGCTCGATGGTCACAGCCACGGGGATGTTGTCTGCATCCAGCACAAATGGAACAAATTTCATCGCCGCAGCCTCCTTATCAATGGATATTGCTAGTATACCACAGATCCGTGTAAAAGGGAAGATATTTGTTCTCCATCTGACCGGATGCGGCAGCGCAAAATTTGCGCCGCTAATCAAAGAAGCCACACGAACTTTCATTGATTGATTTATACTCGTTTTAGCCGTTTCCTCTCCATCTCATTTATTCTTTAGTCCTCTTTGTAGGCATTGTTTCCGTGTCCTCCACGCCTGTCTGTGGCTGGTCATGTGGTCAATAAACACTATCCAGCGACTTCCTATCGACCATGCGCCGATTTGACTTTCCCCTATTTTCTGCTATAATAAAAAAGCAATGTGAGCGCAAAAGCGTGGACCCGGTTGCGGGTCCGCGCTTTTGCTTTTTTACTACATAGGAGGGTGTTTGCATGGCAACTTATCTGTCTGAACCGTCCCATACCTTTGGTGAGTATCTGTTGATCCACGGATATTCCTCCACAAAATGTATTCCCGCGAATGTCAGCCTGAAAACGCCGCTTGTGCGGTACAGAAAGGGGGGAAATGCCCGCGATCTCCTTGAATATCCCCATGACCTCCGCCATCATGCAGTCCGTTTCCGACGATAGAATGGCCATCGCACTGGCGAAGGAGGGCGGGCTTTCTTTTCTCTATGGCTCACAGCCCATAGAGGCCCAGGCGGAAATGGTAGCCAAGGTCAAGAGCTGCCGGGCAGGGTTTGTGACAAGCGACTCCGACCTCACACCCAACGCAACTTTGGCGGACGTGCTACGCCTCAGAGCATACCACCTTGCGGGAGGCCAACGATTTGATCTGGGCGCACAAATTGAATTGTCTGCCCATTGTCAATGAGCAGCAGCGGCTCGTCTCCATGGTGTCCCGCAAAGACTACAATTCCCATAAGGAGGACGAAAATGAACTGATCGACGCCCACAAACGCTACATGGTGGGGGCGGGGATCAACACCAGGGACTATGCCCAGCGTGTCCCGGCCTTGCTGGAGGCGGGGCGGATGTTTTGTGTATCGACAGCTCCGAGGGATTTTCCGAGTGGCAGAAGCTCACGCTGCAATACATCAAGCGGGAGTTTGGCGAGCAGGTCAAGGTGGGCGCCGGAAATGTGGTAGACGCAGACGGATTCCGCTTTTTGGCGGACGCCGGGGCTGATTTTGTGAAAGTAGGGATCGGCGGCGGAGCGATCTGTATTACAAGGGAGCAAAAGGGAATCGGGCGTGGGCAGGCCACCGCTGTGATCGAGGTGGCAAAGGCCAGGGACGATTATTTCCGGGAGACCGGGATCCATGTCCCCATCTGCTCTGACGGTGGTATCGTGCAAGACTACCATATGACCCTGGCCCTGGCGATGGGGGCTGATTTCCTTATGCTGGGCCGCTATTTTGCCCGTTTTGATGAAAGCCCCACAAAAAAGGTGAATATCCACGGCAGATGTATGAAGGAGTATTGGGGGAAGGGCAGCGCCCGCGCAAGGAACTGGCGGCGGTACGATCTTGGCGGGGACGCAAAACTCTCCTTTGAGGAGGGCGTAGATTCCTTTGTCCCCTATGCAGGCAGCTTAAAGGACAGTATTTGATAAGGAGGATTTATGATTTTCTATTTTACCGGCACGGGCAACAGCCTCTATGTTGCCAAAAAAATCGGCGGCGAGTTAGTGCCGATTGCACAGGCTGTCAAATTGAAACAGCAGCGTTATCGGGATGAGGTGATCGGTTTTGTCTTTCCGACTTACGCTGTTGGGATTCCCCGTATTGTTGAAACCTTTGTGAAAAGCAATCTATTCCAGGCAAATTACTCCTTTGCAATTATGACCTGCGGCGGCACATTAGGCTCCAGCCTTTCCCGGTTTGCGGAGCTGCTTGTCCCTCAAGGATTAAAGCTGGACTATACCAACAAGGTCATTATGATAGATAACTATGGAATGAAAAGCATGGACAAAAAAATCAAGCGGTACGCACCGCAAAAGGAAGAAGCAGTCATTGATCAAATCGCTGCCGATATTCAGGGCCGGATGTACTCGCCCAAGCGGAGCAGTCGGCTGATTCAAACGTACACCAGGCTGATGAACGTCTGCTCCGGGCTGTGCTATGACGACGCAGATAAGCATTATACGCTTCAAAGGGACAAATGCACCAAATGCGGCCTGTGTCAAAGAATATGCCCCGCCGGTAATATTAAACTGGCTCCGTTTCCCACATTTCTCCACAAGTGTGAGGGCTGCTACGCCTGCATCCATGCCTGCCCGCAAAAAGCGCTCTCCCCAAACCGCCGCCCTGTCACAACGCAATATCGCCATCCTGGGATCGAATTGTCAGACCTTTTGCGTGGCGGCTCAGATGTTAAGTGATGGCGGAACAGGTTTTCGCATAAGCAAAAAGCACCCCCAAGACTTCAAAAGTCCTGGGGGTGCTTTACTGTTGCTCTTGTTTCCAGGCCGCAAGAAGCCGCATAAGCATTTCTTGCAAGGCTGCTTTTTCATCCTCTGTCAAGGCAGAAAAGGCCACTTCGTCCGCCTGATGTCCCATGTGAAGGTAGTTGAACAGGTAATGCCCACTCCGCATGAGAAGGCCAGTCAGACTATCGGCTGGAATCCGATCACGAAAAGCAGATGGAACTTTTCTGCTGCGGCCCTTGGCCCTTTGCGCCTGTGTCGCTGGCGGCCATTCTCCCCAACCATGAGATGTCTTGTGCTGTCGGGGTTGTTCCTTACCGAAATAGGCTTGTCCTCTGGGACAAAGCGGCGCTCCCTCTGGGCAGTTATTGTGACAGAGAGGGCAAGTTCTTTCTCCTTGTTCCATGTATTTTCCTCCATTCAGAAAGAAATTTTCCTGAGCGCTTGGGCGATCAGCGTTTCCGCTGGCAAGCCGGGGTCAAGTTTTCTGATGACAGCAGAGGCTTCTTTCCGCTGATAGCCCAGAGATACCAGGGCTTCCAACGCAGTGAGTACCGAAGTATTTTCAGTGGGGCCTTGCACATCAAGAGAGACTTGTTCCTCAAATTCCTTCCCGACCTTGTCGCGGCACTCCAGAACGATCCTCTGTGCCAGCTTCTTGCCGATCCCTTTCACTTCGGTGAATCGCTCCGCATTTTCAGTCGCAATAGCCTGATAGACGGTCTGCACATCCAATGCGCCGAGGATCGTCAAGCCCGCTTTTGTCCCGGCCCCGGAAACGCCAGTCAGCATTTGAAAGCATGAACGTTGTTCCTCTGTTAAAAACCCCACCAGCGATACATCCGTTTTGGTGATGTTGAAAATGGTAAATAAGGTGCAGCGCTCTCCTTTTGGGGGCAGGGCAGAGATCACGCTGTTTGGCACATGGACATGGTAGCCCACACCGCCGCAGTTGATCACCACATACTGCTCCCCAAAGGAGATCAACACACCCCGCAACATAGAGATCATAATTGAATCAATCCAAAAACTTCCCCGTAGCAGAGGAATTGTACTGTTTTCTGATGTGGATTTGGATAGACCCGTCGGGCAGAGTCGTTTCATCCAAAATTTTATATTTCGTGCCGGCCCGTTTAAGTCCGTCTTTATATTGATTTACCTCTGAAAGAACTTTCTCTTTAGCTGTGGACACTTCCTCGTCCGGGTTGATCTGGAACTCCAAAATCTGCTCAATACAAGCTGCTTTTACTCGTTTCATCGTACATGACCTCCCAAAATAGAATTATGTTTCTTTTGCCCGCCTTTGCGGGCCGGACTTCTGTGTGAGGGGTAAGTATTCTTCCAGATACCGTTTCCCATAGGCACACTGACTGGGGCAGCGCTCACAAAAGGTTGGCCCCCAGTCGCAGAGGTAATCAATGATAGATTCGATTTTTACATCTGCTGCCATCTTTGCAGACCCATAACGAACAGAGGGCCGTTTTTCGCCTGCCGCCATTTTTGCGCCTTCTTTCTGCAAAAAAACAGGCGCAGACCCATTTGTGGGTCCACGCCTCATACGCTCACACAGCAATATAATTATATCGTAAAACTCCTTGAAAAGTCAATCGCTTTTCTGAATTTCCTCTGCCGCAAGGCGTGAGCAAGCTTTGAACGGAAAAACGAGGGGTTGACTTTTGGCCCATTTCTGTGGTAAAATCTCAAAGAAGTGAGAGCGCAAAAGCGTGGACCCTACTTTATGTGGGGTCCATGCTTTTTTGTTTTCTCACCAGCATTTTCAAGGAGGTAACTTATGTCACAACCGATTTCTAACCAAAACAATCCGTTGGAAACAGAACGGATCGGGAAGCTGCTCCCACGCTATGCGATTCCAAGCGTTGTCTCGCTCCTGATCAGTTCCCTATACAATATCGTAGACCAAATCTTTGTGGGGCACGGCGTGGGATATCTGGGGAACTGCGCCACCTCCATCCTGTTTCCGCTGACGGTGATCGGCTTAGCGTTTGCCGTGCTGATCGGCGACGGAACTGCCGCCCATTTGAGCCTGTGCCAAGGACGAGGCGACACAAAGGGCTTTGACCGCTGCCTGGGGAATGGGCTGCTGGCGGGGACGGTCATCAGTATCTTATACATGGCGATCTTCTTTTTGTTTACCGACGAGATATTGACCGCCTTCGGCGCCACAGAGGTAACGCTTCCCTATGTCAAGGCATACGGCACGATCATCTTTTGGGGTATGCCGTTTTTTGTGATCTCCAATCTCCTGTCCGCCGTGATCCGTGCCGACGGAAGCCCCCAGCGCTCCCTTTTCACCATGGCGTCGGGAGCGGTGTTCAATATCATCTTTGACCCGGTGCTGATCTTCGTATTTGACATGGGGGTAGAGGGCGCAGCTATTGCCACCATCGGCGGCCAGATCATCTCTGCCGTGATGGCCGTGGATTACTTGAGAAAAAGCAAGACGTTCCGCCTCCACAAAAGCAGCTTCCGTTTTCAGCCGTCCGCTCTGGCCACAGCGCTGCCCCTGGGTATTTCCAGCTTCTTGACCCAGCTTGCCATTGTTCTGACCTCCGCCGTTTCCAACGCTCAACTGGTGGTCTACGGCGCAAGCACCCCCTACGGCTCGGATATTCCCATCGCCGTGATGGGGATCGTGATGAAGGTGTTTGCCATTTGTGTTTCCGTTTCCATTGGCCTGGCTGTGGGCGCACAGCCCATCGTAGGCTATAACTATTCTGCCGGGAACTATGAGAGGGTGAAAGCGGCCTTCAACCTTGTGACCGTGATCACGGTGGTGGTCTGCCTGATCGCCACCGGGATATTTGAGCTGTTCCCCCATGTGATCATTCGCATTTTCGGCAATGAGGGGCCGGTCTACACAGAATTTGCCATCATCTGCTTTCGGGTGTACCTGTGCTGTATCACCTTTACCTGTTTCCAGAAAATTTCCGGGGTCTTTCTGCAGGCGCTGGGCAAGCCGATCCTCTCTATCATCGTTTCCATCAGCCGAGACTTGGTATTTCAGCTCTTTTTCCTTATGACCCTGCCAAAAGTCTTTGGCCTGATGGGTCTGCTCTACGCAGGCCCGGCCGCGGATGTGCTTGCGTTTCTTGTCTCGTTTGCCTTTATTGCCGTTCAGATCAAAAAGTTGGGAAAACCGCAAGACGGAAAGGAGTTATTGCATGAATAAGCAAATTGTCACGATAGCCCGCACGAAGGGCAGCGGCGGACATTATGTGGGGCAGCTTTTAGCCCAGCGCCTGGGCGTTCCCTGTTATGACAGCGAAATTTTAAGGGAGACAGCCCGGAAAAGCGGCTTTGCGGAAAAGTTCATTGAGGAGAATGAGGAAAAGAAGCCGTCCAGCCTTCTCTATTCTATGGCAACGGGGTATTCCGCCAAAAACCAGCCCTTGCAGCAGCAGCTCTTCGTGTTCCAGCAAAACACCATTCGGGAGCTCGCGGAGCAAGGCTCCTGCGTCTTTGTGGGCCGCTGTGCCGATTATGCTCTGCGCCAGCGTGAGGGGGTCGTCAACTGCTTTGTCCACGCCCCGTTGGAGAGTCGTATCCTCCGCACCTGTGAACGCCAGCCTGTAACGCCCGCCGAGGCCCGGCAATTGATCCAAAAGACGGATAAGGCCCGCAGCGACTACTCGCTCCACTTTGCCGACCTGCCTTGGAACGACGCGCAAAGGTACCACCTCACTGTGGATACCAGCTTGGTGGGGATCGACGGGGCTGTTGACGCCATTATGGAATTTCTGCGGATCGTTGCGGAAAATGAAAGCAAAGCCGCTGAAACATGATAAATGATCCCATCGCGGAATGATGGTACGCAAAAGAGCAGCGGTACGGTCTTGAAGCATTCAAAGGCCGTGCCGCTGTTCCATATTAAAACAAAAAGGAGGGGCGCTTTATGTTCCAGCCGGGAGAGGTCATTATTTACAGCGGTCATGGCGTATGCAGAGTAAAAGAAGTAGGCCACCCGTCCATTCCAGGAGCAAACCCGGATAAGCTTTATTATAAGCTGGCACCGGTCTATGAGGCTGGGGATATATACATCCCGGTGGATTCCCGGATTTTTATGCGCCCCATCATAACAAAGGAAGAAGCGGAGGACTTGATATGCCGGCTGCCGGAGATCAGGGAAAAATCCTATGCCATCACAAACAGCAATACGACCCAGGCCCGTAATTTTTATGAATCCATCCTGGAGACCCACGACTGCGCCATGCTTTTTGGCTTGCTCAAAGGCTTCCGTGCCAAGGCAAAAAGGGGAAGAAGGCTGGGGCAGGTGGACACAAGCTATATGAAACGAGTCGAGGTGCTTCTCTATGGGGAGCTGGCCGCAGCTTTGGATATTCCGTTGGCGGAAGCTGCGGACCGCATCGAAAGAGCCATTCGGGGCGCAGGGTAGATCGTAGCTCCAGGACGGTTAGCACTCCAGGTGGGGAAAAGCACCTATTCAATTTTCAGTATGGCCGCGATTTAAAATTTGCGCCTCAATTATATTAAAAAGGGCTGTCAGCGATTTGGCAAAATCGCTGGCAGCCCTTTTTTTATGCCTTCCCATACTTTTCACGCAGGCTTTGGTGTCCTTTCTGCGTACGTCGCCGCAGCTCATCCGCTGTGCGCAGCTCCCACTGCGCGTCCGGCTTGCTCAAGTTCAGAACCAGCATTTCCTCCGGAAAAAACCGCTCCGGGTCAAACTTCCGACTCCGAGACACCAGTCTCTGCCATGGGGTCTCTGCTGTTTCCGTCAGCCTGACCTTGTCAGCCTCGTAGCTCTCCAACTCGTGGGTGGCGTCGATCCTCCGCAGAAATTCCTCGGCGGTGATCGTCCCGGCCCTGTACTCTTTATAGGCGGCGCTGGCGTTCTCGCTCCAAGTGTCGTACCGCTCATAGTCCATAAGGAACAGCTTAGAGCGTTCCTCCGGGGCGGCGTCCTGATACCGCAGGAACTGGGCGTACATACGGTCACGAAGCTGTTTATAGACGAGGAGGGCCTCGTCTTTTTCTCTGCCCTCGTTGCGCTGGAACCGGGCGCCTCTCTGCTTGCAGGGGAAGCCGTCTATGACGCGGTCGCAGTAGCGAGTTGCGCTTCTCGTCCTGGGGATGAAGTAGCCCCAGCAGTATTCACACCGGGCGATGCGCTGTTCATTATGGTGGAAGTAAAGGGCCAACTCCAGAAGGTGAAGGCCGAGGAGGTTGTGAGCAGAGAAGACACGTTCTCCCTCTGGGATGCCGTTCAACGAAGCCGGATCGCAAGGCTGAGCCACGTCGGGGTAGACGGAACGCAGCTTCTCAAACCGCCCCTGTTGGCTGGCCCGCTCCATGCCGTCGAAGGTCATCTCAAAGATGTTCCGCAGATAGGTCTGTACCCGAACGGGTTCCTCCAGGATGCGAAGGATATGCTGTCCGGCCTTCAAGAGAAACAATGCGCTACCATCGTCCTCCATCTGCAAACTCCTGTGAAGAAACTCACCTAACACGAAGAAACTCACCGGGTCTTTTTCGTGGAGCATGGACGGCAGCATCAGGGCCTCGGCAACGAAGTCCTCTAAGTCAGCCACCGGGATGTTCAAACGCTCCTCCCACAGCCGCCTGACTTCCCGGCGGTAGTCCGAGTAGTCAGTCTCGACAGCGGTGATCAGCGCCTCGGCAGGCGTGACCGCAGGCAAGCGCTCCTCGGTGCCGTCCGTATAGTGTAGAACAACAGAGAAACGGCCGTCACCTTCCTCCTCCAAAAGAAGCTCTGCTCCTATGGCTACCACGTCGTCCACCTCACGCACAAAAATCACTTCCTGATGTAACCCTCAGCAAAAATATTTCGCTTAAAACCACCGGAGATGGTAGGACCGATAAAATTTTTACAGGAGGTGCAACATGAAAAAATCTGAGTACAAGTCCTACGACGACCTGCCTCTGTTCCTCAACGCTGAGTTGGTGGCGAAGGTGCTGGGGGTGTCGCCGTCCAGCGGCTACGAGCTAATGCACGAAGCTGGGTTCCCCACACTGCGCATCGGCAGCCGTATGGTGGTACCGAAAGAGGAGTTCATTCGGTGGGCAGAGGAGCAGTCTGGAGGTGGCAAATGAGAAAACCGAACTGGACCAAGCGCGATCCCATCAAGAACTATTTCACTCTGCCCAATGAGATCTACTCTCTGGGCCTGCCCGCCGGCGCTGTCGCCGTCTACGGCTACCTGCTCCACATCGAGGACCACAAGACCTACGAGTGCATGGCCAGCTACAAAACGATGGGAGAAGCGGTGGGAATGAGCGTGAACACGGTGCGCAAATATGTGATGGAGTTGGAGGAGCGGAACCTCATCCGCACTGAGCGCACCACCGTCACCACCCGGGACGGTCAGAAACGCAACGGCTGTCTGCGCTACCACATCCTGCCCATTCAGATGTCCATCGACCAATTCTATGACCGGCAGATGGCCCGTCTGGAGGCAGCATCGGAGCGGCAGAGAATCTCAGAACGCATGGCCAGTCAGAACCAACCGGCAAGCGCCCCGCCTTCCACGCTGTGATCCGCTGTGTAGCCCCACCTGGGGAATAAGGGCAAATTTGGGGCGGTTTCGGGCGCAGTTTCGAGGACGAAAGAAAAAGCAGAAGAAAGCCTACCATGCCTCCCCACAGTGCGGGTATTTACCCCCAGGTCCCGGCCCCCATTACTCACCCTTAGGTGGGGCAAGCAGAGCGCTTGGCTTGCCGCGAGCGGCAGCCTGGCGCTTTTCTGCGGGCTGACGCCCACACCCACTGACTGCGAAGCGAGAAAAACTCCACCGTGTTCCCACCTGTGAGCCGCTGTGTGCGTCTTTCCCGGCAGGGGAGAGTAAACACCCGCCCCTCGGGCCACGAACGCGGTGTGGGGACTGTGTGGGGCATGTCCGCAAGGCCAATGTAGACAGCGATTTCCCTGGCATCAGGCAAATGATAACAAATTGATAACTCTGGCCGTTCCCCATGGCTATCCTCCCAAATTTCTGGTATGGTGTCGTTCCGCGCAAGCGGACGGCGCCATACCAATTTTTTACGCGGAGGTGAACTTTCCATGACAACTCGAACCAGAAACCAGGTCGTCGCGTTCCGGGTGACGCCGGCGGAGCGGCGGCGGATGCCCTGGGCAGGACCTACGACGCGGTCAACGCCCTGCTCACCCGAAGTGAGGTGGTATCCCGTGGCGACGTGCAGCTTCATTAAGGAGTCCAAGCAGACGGCTGGGGCCATGGCAGGCGTCATCCGCTACGTGTCCCAGGATCAGAAGGCGCTGGGTACAGATGGCAGACTCTATCTCACCGGCGTCAACTGCCCGACCGAACTGGCACAGCAGGCCTTTATGGTCACCAAAAATCTGTACGGCAAAGCCAGCGGGACCTTCTTCTACCAGTACGTTCAGTCCTTCTCGCCCCAGGAGAACGTCACCCCGGCGGAGGCCCACGAGATCGCGCTGGAGATGGCGGAGCGGTTCTTCCCAGGCTGTGAAGTCCTGGTGGCAACGCACATCGACACAAATCACCTCCACTCCCACTTCGTGATCAACTCCGTCCACCCGGACACCGGGAAGAAGCTGCGGTTCACGCCAAAAACGCTGGAGCAAATGCGGCAGAGAGGCTATGAGGTCCGGTGGGAGGAGGGCCGAAAGAGCATCACCTACACCACGCCCACGGGCATGAAGTGCCGGGATGACAAATTACACGAACGAAAATTCAGAAAGGAGAAGATGGAGCATGAATTCAGAATACGGCAGCGAACAGCGCAACAGTACGTTATCCAACTTAAAGCAGCGGGCGCAGACGCCTCCGACGATGACGGACCAGCAACCCAACGTCCTCTATACGATGCCCACGCAGACGGTAGAACGTCTGGAGGAGGTGCTGCGGAGAACGCTGGCACTGCAGGAGAATATCCGCACATCCATGGAGGCACTTGCCACCAAGGAGAGCCTGGAGCCCATGGCGACGTCCGAGGAGCTGCTGGACTGGGTAAATCAGATACAGGAACTCAACCAGGAGACATATCAGTCCATGGAGGCGGTCCTGAATGGGATGAAGGAAGAGAGCCGACAGGCTGGGAAGACGCGCGACGAGTTTATGAGGAAGCTCTCCGATATGGAGAAGGAGTTTCGCTCCAATGGGAAAGACCTGCTGGAGACCTTCAAGCTCTGGACCCCGCTGACATTCATCGGGGCGGCGGCGGTATCCACGGTGTTCACCATCCTGATGCGGATGCTGCTGCGGTAGCAAACGACATCCTCCGGCTGCTGTCCCGGCTGGAGGGAGGAGTACCGGAGCAGACGATAGACAGCACCACACGGCACTATCATGGCGACAGGAATCGGCTCTCCAGAGAGCGGGAGAAGAAGATCGCCATGGGCCCAAGGCGGATGATCACGAGGAGCAGGGGCAGAAGATGATGTAAAGCGGGCGGGGGCGGTGTTCCGAAGCGAGCGCCGTCCCCGTCTCAAATTTTGCGCCGCTATACAAAGAAAAGAGATTTCCTGCCGCGCCCCAAAAGTTATCAGTTTGTACACCTTTGGCTTCCAGTTCTCTGGTATGTGTTGTGGTTACCAAAACACGAAGGGAGCTGATACAAATGAGGAAAACGTTGGAAGATCTCTACTACGGCAACATCATCTCCTGCGACAGGCAGATAGCGCCCGGCTCAAATCTGGAACGGGCCATGGAGCAGGCACAGAGGTGTGAGGAACAACTGGCGGGTCAACTTGAGGGAACGCAAAAGTCTCTGCTGCCGGACCTGGTGAGCGCTCAGAACGAGATCTACAGCACGATGGCGCTGGAGAATTTCGTCCTGGGCTTCCGGCTGGGGATGCGGCTGGCCGTGGAAGCTCTGGATGAGGATGACGGAGACCTGACCGCGGTAGAAAATGGGAGGCGATGATCCATGGCAAAGAAGCGCGCTAACGGCGAGGGAAATATCCGCAAGCGGAAAGGCGGCCGATGGGAGGGGCGGTACACATACGCCAAGCCCAACGTCCGGGTAGCGACGGCGGACCGATACCGTCTGATGATCGAGACCTACACCATCCCGCGGATCGGCAGGATCAAACTGAAGAAGCTGACCTCCCGCGACCTGCAAAGGCTGTACAAGGACCTTATGGAAAAAGGCCGTGTGAACACCAAAAGTGGACACGGCGATCCCGGCCTGAGCAGCACCACGGTGCGAAGTGTCCACCTGATGCTCCACTGTGCCTTCGAGCGGGCGGTAAAGGAGCGGCTGATCCCGCGCAATCCCACCTATGACTGCATCGCCCCAAAAGTCAAAAAAATAGAAATGAAAATTTTGGCCCCAGAACACATCAAAGCATATCTGGATGCCGCTGACCGACGCGGTCTGCTCCCCATGTTCTATCTGGAGCTGGTCAGCGGGCTTCGGAAAGGGGAGCTGGTCGCTCTCCTCTGGTCTGACTTGGACGTCCAAAACAAAACGATCTCGGTCAGCAAGCAATATATCAAAAATCCTAATGGGGAGCTGACCCTCTCAAGACCCAAAACGGAAACGTCCGTCCGCAAGGTGTCCATCCCGCAGACGGCGGTAGACCTGCTGCTCCAGGAACACGACAAGCATCCCGCCAATCCATATATGTTCCCCTCACCCGCCACAGGGGAGATGTACTACCCTGATTCCGTGGTGAACCTCCACAAAAAGATCTTGAAGGACGCCGGGCTGGAGCATATCAGGTTCCACGACCTGCGGCACACCTTCGCGACCATGGCCCTGCAGAATGGCGTGGACATCAAAACCGTGTCCTCCATGCTGGGGCACTACGACGCTGGATTCACACTCCGCACCTACACCCACGCCACCCGTCAGAAGCAGGACGAGGCCGCGGAAACCATAGGCAGCTTCATGGAGCAGGTCATGTAGAAGCAAAAAGGCAGAGAAAGCACCGGGCAGGAAGTTTCTGCTTCCTGCCCGGTGCTTTTGAAACCTTTCCAGCCCTTTCGCCGTGTGGGTCGCCGTGTGGGTCACGGTGTGGGTCAGGTGGTTGACCCACATTTTGACCCGCACTGTTTTGTGCGAATTTGAAACAAAATTGCCCCGAAATCTTACGATTTCAGGGCAAAATTGGAGCTGCTGGGCGGATTCGAACCGCCGACCTCATCCTTACCAACTCAAGAAAAGTTGAAATATGTTGGTGTTGGTTATTGTGCTATATTGCCGTCAATCCATTGTGCCCCAGTTAATTCACTGGTTATGTCACTGTATTTTGTCGTTCCTTGTTGATACCTCGAATATGCCGTTTTCTGGTGCCTGTATGGGTTTTGTATGGGTTTTGTATGGGTTTCTGTTGAGGCCGCTATCCTCTGACCTCATCCCATCACCTCCATACCGGTCTTGTCAGAGATTGGGCCATGCTGCGCATGGCGGCGGGGCTGATCTCCAGCTCTTGCGCCTCCAGCATTACCCCCAGGTCATCCAATGCAGCCAGTTCCGCCCCCAACTCCTGGAGGCTCTGACTGAGGCTGTCAATGTACTCAGGCACATATATAGCCTTTTGATTCTCCAGGCGCTCTTTCAGTGCCTCGATCCGATTGGTAAAGCTATTCGTCATGAGTATTCACCCCCTTTAAGCTCGTCTGCAAGAAGCGCGTCCAGGTCATCCAACTCCCGCCCGCCCACGATGTGGATAAAGGCGCTGCCGGTCTCCATACACTCCTGCACATTCATTTCTTTTTCCTGGCCATCCGGCGTCCGGCACAGCAGCACCAGAGGTCGGGTACGAATCTGGGCGATCTTTCGCTCTAATTCTTCCTGCGTCATGCGTTTTCCCCCGTCGCCAAAATTAGCGCATTTGCGAGATCACACAAGCTTTCCTGTGCCGGGTCCTCCGGCTCTACTCGCAGTAGCTTCACGCCGTCCCTCTCACCCTTGATAGCTGCAATCAACGCATTATGCCCAGTCGTGGGCATAACTGTACCGTCCGCATAATGACACCTGAACAGAGGATTTTCCTCTTTCAACAGATTTACCCGGCGTTCCAAGTCCTGTATGTTCATCGTCTGTGTTCCTCCATGTCCTTGATGACCTTCTCCAGCTCGTCCAGCTTGGCCTGCTGATCGTCAACACGGATAGCCCCAGGCAGACGTTACAGCCGTACAGAATGGCATTTGCGGTCTTTGCGTCGATCTCGCCATTTAGCAGCATATTGGTGACCCGGTTGACTGCCCGCCGTACCTCGCGGCTGGTGGTCATTTTTAATCGTTTCTTCTGCATATTGTCATGTAAACAGGCGGGGCGCATGAGCTGTTGCCCACACGCCCCTTGTTTCCTATCATCACGCGCCAGCGGCGACAGGCTGGTAGTAAATCGCTTTTGCCTTGTTGTCCAGGACAAAAGCGCCATAGCAGATGCGGCCCTCCACCAGGCTGCCGGAGATCCCGGGAGGGTTCTCATGGATGGTGTAGTCCTCCAGCTTTACCGGGGCTACCGTGGCGGAAGGATGGGCCAGCATAAAGCCGAAATCAGCCGGCAGCCGCACAGCGGGGACCTTCACCACCTGAGCGCCGTCCAGATTAGCAATTACACCCTTAATCCGCTGCTCCTGGCCCACATCGGAATCCAAGGTGATGTCCGGGGACTTCTTCAGCAGCGCATACACAGCAGGCGTCACCAGCAGCACACGGCCCGTTTCCGGGATCTCCGCATCATCCAGCGCCCCAGAGGCTTTCAGGATCGCGTCATAAACGTTTTCCGCCGTCAGCGCAACAGCCGCGGCCTTTGTGCCAGCATTTGCCGCCATCACGCCGTAGACATAGCTGTCCACCTCAGGGATAACCACCTCGCGGTCCTGGCGGGCCAGAGCGGTAGCACCGGCCAACTGCTGGGCGGTCTCATCAGCATCCAGTTTATCGATCGCAAATGTGAAAGAGCGGTCCTTCGTCAGGGTCAATTCCTCTGTGGTGGCATCCAACCCGGCCACAGCGCCGTAGCGGCTCCAATTGGCAGCCGTATTGGCCCCATTTCGGTCATAGTCGTTCATGGCGCTGGTGCTGATTTTGTAAACCTTGATTGTGTGTGCGCCGGTCCAATCAAAGTCATCGTTGGTCAGGATAGACTTTTTCGACTCGGTTTTAAACTGCTCATCAACGTAAGGCAGAAACTTTGTTACCAAATTAATTGCCATAAAGCAATATCACTCCTAAAAATTAGATTTTAGGCTTAAAGGCGCGGGCGATCTCTTCTTCATTGCTCTTATGGAGCTTGGGCGGATTTGCCGGAGGCGGTGCGCCCCTCTCGCTGGTCTGTACCATGAAATACTTGCCCAGCCGGTCCATGACCGCCTTGAACTTATCAAAGTCGGTGGTGTCCAGGGCCTCCATCAGATCGTCCATACACCCCGCCGCTATGTTTATCTCTTTCAGATAGTCAGCGCATTTGTATTTTGACTCACGTGCCTCCAAAGCCTTTTCGCGCTCTCTGAGCGCCGCTTCTCGTTCATCCTCTTTCGGCTGCTCCGCTTTCGCTCTCTCTCGGGCCAGCCGGTCAGAGATGATCCGGTTTACTTCGTCCTGGGTGAACAGCTTCTCACCCTGTCCCCCTGTATCCTCCGGGGTAGGAGTTGCCTTCTGATTGTTGATCTCGCTCATTGTGTACCTCCGTTTTACGCCGTGAGTTCGGCTGAATGATCCCGCACAGGCGGAGGCGGAAAGGAGACGGCTGCGCGTCAGGAAACGCCTCCACCCGTGGGGATAAGAAAAAGGCATGAGAACGACGGTTGATCGTTTCCCATGCCTTAATTCTTTGACGGCTAACCCTTGAGGGCGGTACTCATGCCTATTTCATTGAAACAATTGTACCATATCCATAGGGGTCTGTCAACTGTTTTTCTTGGAATTACAGCGCTTTCCGGGCATTTTAGAGGTCAAATAGATATGCCTAAATGGGGGATGCCGCTCACTTTTTCGGGCGGTAATGTGGGGATCAGCGGAGCGGATAGCCGCCACAACAGCAGCGGCCTCCGCCTCCTCCTCGGGGATGTATGCAATGGTGATCTTCATTCTGTGCCTCCATGCATATCGAGCCATTTAATCAGCTCGTATAGGTCTTGCGATGATGTTACAGCTGCGCGGGTTCCGAGGCGCCGTAATACGTAGGTTCGCCCGTTTCTTCCTAACCACAAGCCGGCGCGTGCAGCCTTTTCTCGGACGATGATCTCAACGGGAATTCTAGTGTCCGGATTGCTCATCACTTCACCTCCATACCTTTCCACTCCTGATCAAATTCCGCCACACATTGCTCAAGTACTCTGATGAGCTGCTCATCGGTCAGCAGCAAGAGGCACTGCATGGCCTCTTGCAACAGCTCCCCCGGGGTCATTTCTTCATAATTTATGCTTGCAAACCTCCCTTCACTTTGCTACAATGGAGGTGGAAACTAGGCCCGTTGAAACCTGTTCCGCCCTGCCGTCCTGGGTGTTGGTAGCACCCTGGGCGGCTAATTTTATGGTTTCCTCTGTGGACAGCTCCGGGAACTGCAAATGCAGCTTCCAGGATTTCAGCAGCAGGGACCGTTCTTCGAGGGTCAATTCCATGATCTCATCAATCAGCCGATCGCTGATGTCCGCTCTGCAATCACAGACCTCGCCGGGGTCCAGGTGCGCCCCGCAGTGTGGGCAGGTCTTGTAGTAGCTCATGCTTCTACCTCCTCCCGACGCTTCTGGAAATCCGTGATACAGTCCAACGCGCCGTCCACGATATTCTGGTAAACCAGGTACTTCGTCAGATCCTGGAGCGCATCATTCTGCTCCTCGCTGCCGGGGACCCACTTGGCAAATTCCTTGATGCCGGCAGAAGTGCAGCGTTGCAATTCGGACCTCCCCAGGATCAGTGCCAGTTCGATGGCCTCCACCTCCAGCGGGGTCATGGTGAGGACCATGCTGCACTCTGCCTTGATGTCGGTGATGTTGTTGGTGTTTTCCATGATTTTTTCTCCTTTCAAATCAAGAGGGACGATATCCCTCGCACAAATATAGCGTCACTTTCGTCCCTTATCGTCCCTGACAACAGGGACGTATGGGGCTATATAGGGACGTTAAGGGTCAGTAAGGGACGAAATATATATATTATTTTGTATAAGAGAAATCGTCCCTACGCTGTGCCCAGGCTCGTTTGATAGCCTTGTGGATGCTGGTATTGCTCAATGCGAATTCCTCTCGCTCCATTCGACTTATGCCCACATGTTACAATCAGGCCATCCTTATCCTGTAATTCCCGGATGAACGGACCTGACAGCTTTTGTTTCAGATCAGCGGTTGAATAGAAAGGCGGGAAGCCCAGGATCTTAGCCCCGATGCTCTTCACATCCTCATAGCTCCAGAAGCCACCGCCGGGGCGGTCTGTCACCAGCTGGTTGAATACCTGCACAAGCGGTTCCTTCTCGTAGGGGATGCCCTTCTCCTTGCGCCTGACAATGGTGGTCAGGTCCTCGGCGGTCATGTCCTTGAAGCCGGTCCATTGGACGCCGCCCCGGGCGCCAATGATATAGCCGAGGCTTGGCCCTTTCGGTGCGTTGGAGCACTTCACATGGACAACGACGCACTCATCCTCGTTCTCAGGATTGCGGACAAGCTGCAAAATGCTCCGCATAGACGCCGGAATATCCACGCTGCCTAGGGACCTGTTGACCGGGGACTTGTCGCCGCTCTTGCTCATGTGGGCGATGATGGCGCAGGAGCAGTTGTTCCTCTCGCACATCTCGAACAGCTTCGCCAATTCCGGGCGGGTTTCGTTGCTGCGGAACATATCGACCTTCGCCCCCAGAAACGCCTGGAAGGGGTCGAATATGACCATCTTGGCATTGATCTGCTTGATAGCCTCCTCCACCTCCGGGCTGTTGAAGGTCAGCCCTGCGGCGTTGGTCAGGAAGTGGCACTTGTCCAAGTCTCCGCCGCTTGCCTCCACACGGCCACGGAGGACAGGCAGGTCATCCTCCACAGACAGGATCAGCACATCCCCCGGCGTGGCGATCTTGATTCCCAACAGCGGCTCTCCGGTGGTGATATGGGCGGCGATAGCGCACATAAAAGCGGTCTTGCCACTGCCGTTGTCGCCCTGAATCAGCGTACCCTTGCCCATCTGGAAGTAGGGAGCTATGGTCCATCGGGGCGGCCCGTATGGAACCTCTGACGCCTTCACCAATGCGGCGGGCGCTGCCTTTGCCTTGCTCTCTCCCCGCTCATACCGTCCGACGCTGTTGCAGATCGTCTTGATCTCGCTGTCAGAGAGCGGGGGGCTGCATCGGGCCTTGTTGGCCTCCAGCATGGCGGCTGTGGTCTCCTCCACCGTCAGCCCCTTCGCCCGCAGGGATGCCGCAAGTTTGAACATCTCCGTGTTGCGGTTCCCCTCTTCGACCTTATCCGGGGCCTCTGTGGTGGTCTTTGGGGTGCTGGGCTTGTCCTTCTGCTTACCTTGCAGCATGAGCCTGTGAAGCCACTCAGGGAGCGGTGCAAGGGCCGTATTACCGGGGGTATGGTTTACTTCCCATTCGTATGTACGCCCGTTCTGGTGGACGCTGGGAGGCGCTATGACATATCCGCCGTTCCCCCGATAGTCCAGGTTGGGGGCGAAGCTGGTGCCCACGGTCAGGGCCGGATCATCACACACGAAGTAGTAGTGAACACCACCGCCGCCGGTAAGACACATCCAGGTATCAGGCAGCGACTCGTATTGCCGCTCCAGTTCTGCAAGGGTCTCGTCCCCATATTTCCGGTCGATGTCTACATCCAGCACCACAAGGCCGCTGCCGGTGGCGATGGCGATATTGTACAGATAGGAGCCTGTCCACCACTTTTGGATCTGTTCTAGGTCTGTCGATGCGTCCTTGCAGCCGTGGAGCGTGGCCGGGTGCTTCTCCATCGGCCAGCACGGAAACACTCGCAGGCCCATTGGGGAGGCGTAATATTTTGCGTGTTTCAAAAGCTTGTCGCCAGTCACTCTCTCACCGCCCCCAGTTGCCGTAGCAGCTCCGTCACGTTGATGTAGTAGGTCTGGCCGCTCTTGATATGCGGGATGCTCCCCTCCTTGCAGCCCTGCCGCAGGAAATATTGGCTCAAGCCTGTGATCCGGCAGGCGTCAACGATCTTCTGGAACGGTGCACTGGGGTCAGCTCTATTTTTCCGCATAGTTTTCTCCTTTCCTACCCGTGGGGGTATAACTACCCCCGTTCTGTTGTTCAGCTGCCAAATCAGCTGTTGAGCCGTGCTTTTTCTCAAAAGCGCCCCTGTTTTTAAGTCCTACTCGGTTTGGATTGCGGCCAAACCGGTACGGGTACAAGGCGCAATCAACACATGGGCACAATCTCACTTCCTTGGCCTGGCCGCCGCAGCAATCAAGGCATTTGGCGCGGATTGCTTTCATTGGGGTCATAGTCCTTCTCCTTTCTCAATGATGTCCGCCACGGGGACCCCCAGGCCCGCCGCCAGCTTGCCCGCTGTCCGTGGCTCGCAGGTTCCGCGCCGAATGATGGTGCTAATGTTCTGCCTGGATATGCCGCACTTCGCCGCATAGGCTGCTTTTGTAAGGCCCTGCTCTGCCAGCATGGTTTCCAGTTTGATTGCGTTGATGGTCATGTTCTTCACCTCCAATTTGTTTACCCACTAATGTGGTTATTCGATACCATTATACCCATTTAGGTAGGTATTGTCAATACCTTTCAAAAAAATGTTGCCACAATCGTGGTTATGGTGTATACTATCCCATGAGGTGATAACAGTGAATGTAGGTGACAATATCCGAAGGGCCCGAAAAAACAAGGGATTGACACAGATTGATGTTGCGGAGATGGCAGAAATCGCAGTGAACAGTCTCCGCCTTTATGAAGCCGGAAAACGCATACCGAACTTAGAGCAGCTGCAACATATTGCACGTGCTATTGGGGTGGAGTGGACGGAGCTTGTGCCAGACGATCAGCAAGGCGCAACTATCGCCGCGCACGTTATAGAAAAAGGCGGACTGACTGTCAAGGATCGGAATGGGAAGATAATCCATCAGGGAAGCAGTCATCAATTGCGCAAAATGTCCGATGCAGAAGCATATCGGGCAGGCTTTCTCCAGTTTCATTCTGACGAAGAAAGAATTGCTTATTTTTATAGGCTCCTCAACGAGGATGGAAAGCTTGCCGCTGGCGGGTACTTCTTCCGTCACTTGGACAAGAATGCCTTGAGGGAGGTCGCAGATTATGTCGTGAGCCTATCTGAAAATTCCCTGTACAAACGCCAAGACCTTCCTGCAGAGGCTTCGGCAGATGTACCGAAGGATACGACACCGGAAAGCCCGCCAGAGGGCAAAAAATAAAAGCCCCAGGCCGAAGCCCAAGGCAGTTGACAACCGCATATAAAACGGCTATACTAAAGATAACGAGGGCGCTGCCGGAAACGGTCAGCCCCCTATAAGTGCTTTGAAGTGATCGCCGTACTTGTCAGGGTGCCGGCGGTCACTTCTTTTTGTATACCTGAATGAACAGGCCGCAAATACCAATGATGACCAAACAAAGTTGAAGAACTTCGGATGTACTCATGGGCAGCCCTCCTCTCGTGGGATCAGAGGGCAAGAAGCTGCCCCCTGTAACCAGAAGGCCGACCGCTTAATCCAGCAGCGCCAGGAACACCATATCATAAAATCCAACCATATGCAAGGGGTGAAATCATGCCGTCCACCAGGAAGATGACAACGAAGGCCGGGCAGGTCTTTTATGAGATCAGGGTCAGCCGGGGCCGGGATAGGTCCTATCTGACAAAGCGTTGGTATCCGCCGGATGGTTGGAGCCGGAAGGCCATCGACCGGGAGCTTGCCGCCGTGGCCGCTGAATTTGAGCGCCAATGTGCCGCCGGCGAGGTCGTCAGCAGGGCGGAGGCCCGCGAGAAGGCCGCACAGAAGGCCGCAGAAGCCGCCCGTATCCTTACCCTGCGCCAGTATGGGGAACAGGTATTTATGCCCGCAAAAGCCGTCACAATGAGCGAAAACGCCCGATCAAACTATCAAAGCAACCTGGACACGAAAATCTATCCAGCTTTAGGCGATTTGAAGATGCCGGAGATCACCCCGGCGCAGATCAGCGCCCTGCTGCTCTCCATCCAATCAGAGGGAAAAGCTCACTCTACCGTCATCAAGGTCTATACCGTTCTGCACAGCCTGTTTAAAATGGCCTATCTGGGCGATATGATCGACAGGAACCCAATGGACAAGGTGGAGCGCCCCAAGCCCCGCAAGGAGGAAGTGAGGCCCGCAGAGCCGGAGGCGTACACAGCGGCGGAGGTCCGGCAGATCATGACCGCCCTGGACGGGGAGCCGCTGAAATGGCGGGCGCTGGTCCATCTGCTGATCGACACCGGGATCCGGCGTGGCGAGTGCTGCGCCCTGCGGTGGGATAACATAGACTTCAAAAGCGGGACCATTACTATTGCTGGGAACCTATGCTACACTCAGCAGAAAGGCGTCTACCTTGACACGCCCAAAAACGGCCATACACGGACCGTATACGCTGGGGATGATACAATAGCTCTGCTGCGCCAGCTCCGTACAGAGCAGGCAGGAAAAGCCATCAGCGCCTATGTTTTTACACAGGAGCACAGTCCGGAGCCAATGCACCCGCAAAGCCCAACACGCTACCTGGCGAACTTCTCAAAGCGGCACGGTATCCCCGGTCTACATCCTCATAAGCTGCGCCACACCTTCGCCAGTGTCGCCATCACCAGCGGGGCCGACGTCGCCAGCGTATCGGAGGCGCTGGGCCACAGTGATAAGGCCGTTACGCTGAGGATGTATACCCACGCCAATGATGAGAGTATCAGCAGAGCCGCAGAAATATTTCGTGAAGCCGTTAAAAAAGCCGGGCAGGCTTGACCTGTCCGGCTCTCTTTTTCTTGTCGGTATGGGTTTTTGTATGGGTTTTATCAAAATACAGCCATTCGGCAAAATCACGAACAGCGGTAGAAGTTGCAATAGAAAAACAAAAAGCGCTCAAAACCGCAGTTTCAAGTGCTTAATGTTGGAGCTGCCGGGCGGATTCGAACCGCCGACCTCATCCTTACCAACGAGGGCTATGGCGTAATGCAATTCGAAATAGTTGCGGAATTTTCTATAAATATAACATTTTTGGGACTTTTTCGATCCATATCATTCCGCTGCATTTTTAAGTGCTCCACAGCTTTAGTAACCAACCGGTAACCATGCCCTCTTGCCGGGTATCGTACCGGTCACACGGGCAGTGCCGAATACTCGGTGCTGCCCGTGCATTATTTTTTGCCGTTCTGCTCCGGCTCCGGCAGCATCGCTGTATCTTCCACGATATCTGTTACAAGTTGTCGGAAATCAGCAGCGTTTTGTGAGGTTATCACTGGCTTCCCTGTTTCTGCTTCCAGCGTTTGCCGGGCAATCCCGGCAACCCTGCCGCCGCGCCAGGCAATCTGCTGGCTGGCAGAAAAGCCCTGCGGTTGTTCCGCTTTGGAAATATCTGTGGTAGAGGCTTCGGCAAGCATCGTCAAAACCAATTCCAGATTGCTCATGTTGTCCCGGAGGTTTTCTTTTTTCAGACCTTTCAGTTGTTTGTACTGCCCGGTACTCATGCCGGCCCATGCGCGGGTGATCTCGTCAGTCAGGATCGCGTATTCCCTGCCCTTCTCCACGCCGCGTCTCTTCCATTCGTCTGTTAGCTCATTGCGGATACGAATCGCCAAAAGCCGCTGATGTACCCATTCTTCGGAATAGCCCTTCTTCAAATAGGTTTCCAAAGCACGATCAATGGCCTGTTCCGGGTCGATCGTTTCCTCGATACGTTCCCGGCCCACCATTGCCAGCCACGCTTTGAATGGTTCCGCTTTGGGAGAGGGAACAGACTGGATGATGCGCAAAAGCTGCTCCGTATCGGCAACATCTGTCAGGCGCTTTTTGCCGTCGGCAGAGGTCATTTTCAACTGCTGACAATTTGTCAGCAGTTCATTTGCGCCCTCCTCTTTTAGCCTTTGCTTCAATTTTGCCCAATAATTGCTGGCACCGCGCGGCGTTTTCTGCTCAGTCAGAATGGAAATCACATCCACAACGGAAAAAAACCATTCTTCCCGTTCCGCATCCCAAGCGGTGCGGATTTGTTTATCTTCAAACAGCTGGATCGCGTGATCGTCTTCGCCCATATCTATGCACCTCTCTTTCCCCGAAATAACCTTAGTTTATCGCATCTTTTACAATAAGATAGCAAGAGAACTCATATGCAATTTCTAAGTAGGCCCATTCTGGCAAGACGCAGAGTCCGCGTAATTGAGCATTCTCTTGATGATGTTGTCAAAGTCAAATTTAGCGAGTACGTCTTGTACATTGGAGGAAAAACCGGCCAGATAGTCCCGGAAGTTCGCCTCTATGTTATCTGGATCAGAGAGTAGAAGGTCAAAAGTGAATTTGCTGGTATTATAGAACTGATAGCCTGAGGCACGGGTTAGAAAGCCGTCAATGACAGCCAGCTTTTTTACCTTTTCATATTGCTCCAGTACAGCGGAGTGGGTAGGCAGCAGGCAGTCATGGAACCGTTTCACCACTGTCATAGGAAGGATCACAAGGCCGTACTCATGGGGCTTGAAGTAACCGAACAGAGCATTGGCAATATTCCAGATGACTGTGGCCTTCTCCTGGATATTGATACCCACTTCGGTGATTTTACCGCTGCTCATGACCGCTACCTCCTATAGTTTTGTACAATTTATTATAGCAGTCCTTTCTTCGATGGTAAAGCCTAAAATGAAGAATTGTCAATGACGCATTACAGGAAGAGGGAAGGAGACGGTGTTCCGTGACAGTCTTGCGTTCTTTTTAGTGCGCATGGTAAACACACGCTCCAGCAGTTCATAGATCTGAAGCCGCCCAGCAGAGGGCTTTGCCCCGACGATTGAAGGTAATTCGGAACGGCCTCGCCCTCGGGCAGGCTGCATCCAGGTCAAAAAATAATATACCGCAAGCTCTCCCCCCTGAGAACCATGGGCTCTCAGGGGAAGGGGACCTCGTTTGCGGAGGTGGTCCGCATCTTCGCCCAGCAGAGCCTGCGGGAGGGCGGCCTGCCCTTCCGGCCCACCCTGCGAACCTGGGAGAAGCTGACGGGCCAGGAGATCGACCGGCGGTTGTCTGCCAGCGAAGCCGATATCTCCGCCGGGAGAGTGTACTCCCAGGAGGACCTGGACGCCCGGAATAACCAAATTTCCCATTAGGGTCCCTGCGGCGGTTGGCATGTGCCAAAAGCCGGAAAAAGACCCTAATGGGATACTTTTTTGCCGTGCCGGTAGGGTGTACCCTATCGGCACATAGTCAACACACGCCCCAGTCGCAGAGGATCTCCTGGACGCAGCTGCGGCGCAAAGTGGGGTCGTACAGCAGCTCCTCCATGTCAAAGGCATCGTAGCCTGCGTCCAGGAGCAGATGCAGCTCCGGCTCCGGAACGCCCATGCGCAAGCCGAAGTCCACCAGCTGGTCCAGATAGCTCTCCGTTTCCTTGTCTTCGGTGAGGCTACTCCCCCAGCTACCTCCCCAACCGTAACGCCATGGGTTCTGCCATTCCGCCAGCTTCCGGTCGTTGAACCGGGACAGATTGCGCTGTCCCGTGCTGTCGATCTCCAGGATATCACCCTGGCGGGTAGGGATGTCGGTCTTGTCCTGAACAGGCAGCCCCAGCTTGCTCACAGCTGTTTTCAATATCTCCTCTGTGGAGGCGTAGAGATACACCCCCAGGCTCGGGAACTGCCAGATGGCCAGGGGGTTGTTGCCCCGGACGAAATAGAGGCTGTTCTTATCATCCAGAACCGTGATGGTGAAGCTCCCCTCCAGGTCCTCCGCCATGGCCTGGAGGCTCCTGTGGTCCAACACCTTCCGCCGCTCCAACAGCTGGACCGCCACATAGCTGTCCGTCTTGATCTTGCTCGGCGGCAGATGGTACTGGCGGCGAAGATCAGCATCGTTATACAGAACGCCGTTGTGGGCCAGGGCAAACCGCCCCTTCTCCGTTTTGCCGGGGAAGGGGTGGTTATTTTGATTCTTCTTCTCGCTGCCCTGGGTGGTCATGCGGGTGTGGCCCATGATGACCCGCACCGTATCCGGGATGCGGTACTTCATGCGCCGGGCGGGCTTGGGGGCCTTCTGGATGTGGAGCGTACCAGCGTGGAAGAAGGCTATGCCGGTAGCATCCGTACCACGGATCTGGGCCGCCTTGCCTAGCTCCTGCACCACACGGAGCCGTTGAGGCTGGGTCAGGCTGCCCTTGTAGTCCAAAATGCCAAAGAGCGAACACATCGTCACACCTCCTCCTCACTGTCCACCGGCTCGTTGACGTAGAGCCGCCGCTCCTTCAGATACCGCACCAGCTCCGGGGCGGTGCAGCCGGAGACGAAGGATGTCCAGGACAGGGCCTGGACATCCGCATCGGACATAAAAACAGCCACGTCACAGATGCGGTCTACCATCTGTAACGCGGCAATCAATGTGTTGTATTTCAGCGTCCCCCGGAAGATTCGGAACTCCACCGTATCGCAGGGCTGGAGGTTGATTCCGGTGTAGCGGTCCCGGCGGCTGTTCTTCTTGGCCTGGTCCAGCAGCTCCCGAGGGTGGTCCTTGTAGCCGTACCGGGCCGCCCAGCGCTCCAGCTGGCGGGGCGTGCGGCGGCTGAATTTCAGCAGTTCGTCCCAGAACTTCTCCACAAAGAACAGGAGCCTGGCAATGGCCGCGTCCTGCTGCGCCGGTGTCCTGCCGAAGGCGGTACGGCTCACATGGACGTGGAGACCGCAGGTCCCGGCCTGATGACTGATGTAGCCCATCTCCACCGCGGAGGTGAGAATGTCCTGCCAGGGCATTTCAGACAGGTGATAGTCCAGTGTCATGGGGTGGGTGACGATCTCGAATCCGTCGTCCAGGGAGCCGTCATGTTTGCAGTAGATTCGCGTACCGTGTTGGTTGGCCCGGTCCAACAGAACAGCGGCATTGTTACTGGATTCTCCGCCGCCGTCGATCTCCAGCTCCACGCCGAAGTAGCGGGGGCCCTCACCGTAGAAGATAGGTTTGGGCTTGTAGTAGTAGTCGTGGATGCCCTGCCGGGCCTCATGCTCATAGTAGCACTGCTCACAGTAGCCGTCGCTGTCATCGTCGGACAGATACCGAAGTTCGTCGTTGGGCACCAATCGGCCGCAGGCACAGCAAGACTCGTAGTAGTTGTCCGCACAGTGGCGGCAGAGGGTGAGGCTGCTGTCTCCGTAGTCGTTAGCGGCTAGGATCCTGGCCCCGCAGTGGTCGCAGGTGCGAACCTCCTCCCGGAAGCAGTCCGGACAGATGAGCTGCCCGTCTAATTCGGTCAGGTCCTCGGCGGGGAAGGTCTGGTGACAGATGCTGCATGTCTCGTGGTCCATGGGGTTACCTCCAGATAAAAGATAGCTGCCCGAGGGGAAGGACCCATGAGCAGCTTCATAGCTATGATATACAATTGTCTGGAGGCAGAAATGCGGTTTGGGGTTTCATGCGATAAATGAGTCAGATCATCCGTGGTAGTTCTGAAGGTTGGCGCTCTCTATAATATACTCCTGAATCGCCAGCTTCGGGACGCGCCAAAGTCTGCCGTTGCGATATCCCTTGAGTTCTCCGCTGTTGAGCAGCGCATACAGCGCGTTATACCCGATCCGCAGGGCCTCGCAGGCCTCTTCTGTTGTCAGAATGTCATCGTACTGTTCCAACATCAGCAGCCTCCTCCCGCTCCCTCAAGCGCAGTACAGCGCGGACATGTAAAGCGATTCGCCTTGCATGTAGGGCAGAGGCACGGCGCGTGTTTCTTGGGCTTCTTACGGCGGCGGGGAAAATCCTTTCGGTGATAAAGGTCCATCTTTTCGATCTGCTGAAATACTGCCGGTTCTGTTCGCTTGAGCTCCAGGGCCATTTCGCTGATTCCAATGCCTGTGCTGAACATATTGACCAGGCGCTCTTTTTCATCCGGTTCCCAATAGTCTCCCGTGCGGTCCGTATAGGCGTTCCCATCCCGCATGTCTCTGATTGCTTCTGAAAAGCCTCTTTCAGTCATCATCGGTTATGCCTCCTTGGTTTACATGATCTACCTTGATGTTAGATCATGGAGGCGGTTATCAGCATCCCAGCCACAGGAGTATGGGCAAATCTATGGTATTTTTACAGTGTGTACGAATACTAGGCGCACATTCGATTTCGCTCTGTTTTTCGATCTTCATAACATACAAATCCGGTCTGCGCCCATAGCGCAAGCCGGATCTATCTGCAAGCTGAGGGGGGACGGCGTGTGCCGTCCCCCCTTTACGTTTTGGTTTGCTATTACTTCACCGCGTTCACGCAGTAGCGCTTGAGCATCGCGGCCACCTGGGCGCGGGTAGCATTGGCCTTGGGGGCCAGCTTACCGTCGATGCCGTTGATGATGCCGCTCGAGACGGCCCAAGCCATCGCCTCCTGCGCCCAGTCAGAGACGTCGGCGCTATCGGCGTATGTGTTCAGGGCAGCCAGCTGGCTGTCCAGCAGGTCAGGCTCACCGGCGAAGCGGTAGAGCATGGCGGCCAGCTGCTCGCGGGTAATGGCGCTATTGGGGTTGGTGCCGTCGGACACGCCGTTGGCCATGGCCCAGGTCTGAGCCAGAGCATACCAGGGCTCGCCGCCGTCTACCTCGGTACCGGACATCCGGCCCAGAACGGTCCAGATCATGGCCCGGGTGGTGGTGGCATCAGGAGCGAAGGTGGTGGCGCTGGTTCCGGTCATGAGGCCCTTTTCGGAAACGTAGGCCACATACTCAGCGTACCAGGCGGTATCTGCCACGTCCACATAGCGGTAGACCGGTGTGACAGGCTGATCCGGCTGTGCAGGCGTGGTGGGCGTCACCGGATAGACGGGAATGATAGGCGTACCGCTGCCAACCTGTGTGATCTCATCACAGTTTCGAACGCGCAGAACGGGCACCGACACATCTGAGCTTCCCTCAGGGTGGGTATAGAGCAGGCCCACTGCGGAAACTGTCTGACCATTCTGAATCCAGCTGCCGACTGTATTCTGGCCGTTGGGATTGGTGATATAGCCGTCGATAAACACGGTAGCCGCCACACCAGTAGAGTCCGTCAGCTTGAACTGGGAAACAACACCATTGCTCTGGATGATGTCACTGACAGTGCCGGAGGTGCCGATCAACTGTCCGCCATAGGCTGCATAATCCATCGCATCCTTTGTGCTGAGTGTCTTGGGGGCGTAGACCTTAGGCGCATCCTCCAGCACTTTCAGGGACAGGACCTGAATCTCTCGGTCATCCTGGTAAGCGTCGGTGTAGCCAATGACACGCACCTTTGTACCGATAGCCAGGCCCTCCGCAGCATAGGGGAACACGGTGGTACCGCCAGTCTCATCCTGGATATAGATGGCATCGAAGAAAGTCGTATTGGGGTTCGCCGTCCCGTTGGTCACGTAGCCTTCCACCACGAAGACACGGTTCAGCTCCGCCTTGCGAACATCTGCAATGGGCGTTACCTCGTCGGTAGCGCACTGGACACCCAGGATGTTCTCGTAGATGGTTCGATTGGCATAGGGCAGATCCCAGATGTTGTCCAGCTCCGCTTTCACCTCGAAGTCGGAGAGGAACACGCCGCCGGCGGCAAACACGGTGCCGCCATACTGAGTATCCTCACAGGCCAGGAACACCACCTGTCCCTTGTCCACCGTAACATTATAGGTGTAAGTTGTGCTTTCCGACTCATAGGAATACTGAAGGCCAGAGATCACGCCAACACCATCCTTGTCGCTGTCGGCGCCCCAGGTGGTTTCAAAACCCTTGACCAGCCAGGTGCCGCTGCCGGGGTCAACAGAACAGCCGGAATACTGGCTGTAGGTCTGCCCGTCCTGAATACCGGCAGTCCAGGAAGACTCCATGTTAAAGACTGCGGGATAGAGGCGGTAAGGCTGGCCGCCGTTGTTGACCTCATCGATGACTTCATCGTCGTTGATGCGCATGGTGGAGCCGATAGCGTCCAGGAGCTTATTGAGTTGCTCTGCAGAGTGTCCACTCTTGTCCTGATAGTCCGCCAGGCCGCACACTACGATGCTGCCACCGTTCTCGACATAGTCGGCCACCAACTGGATGAAATCATCCTCAAAGCTGCTGGGGACGAAATCTCCCGCATTAGCGGTTCCAGTCTTCTTTGCCGGAGCGGAGATCACCAGCAAGCTGCAATCCTTCAGCGTATCCGCAGTGAACTTCTCCCGGACGATCTCCACCTTGACACCGGCATCGGCGGCGATGGTGGTCATATTGCCCATATTGCCGCCGTAATATCCGGTGACGTAGTCGTTATAGTGGGAGCCATCCACAACGATCTTGCTGACGATCTCGCTGGGCATGACAGTCAGCTCCAGATCCTGGGTATAGGTCTTCTCCACACCGTTCAGGGTCCCCCTCACGGTAGCAGTAACGGTGACAATGCCGTCCTTGGCAAAGGTGTGGTTGAACTGGCAAGAGGCAGTACCCAGCTTAGGGACGGAAGCAACGGTGGTGTCGGTCCCCAGGACCTCGCCGGTGGTCTTATCGGTCAGGGTGATGGAGGTCACGCTCAGAGGCTTGTTCTCGTTGTTGAACAGCTCCAGCGTAAAGGTCTGCTCTTCGCCGGCCACAGTCAGATCACTCCCAGCTGCCAGAGAGCTGATGCCGACCGCTTCCACCTTGCCGATCCACACAGGGGCCGTCACAGCAATATCGCCGTCCGCCTGGGTGACCTTGATGTAGTAGTAGGAATAGGTTGCCGGGACCTGGAAGTCCACAGTCTCGTTACAGGTGACGGTCTTGCTGTCTACGGACAGTCCGCCGTTGACGATAACCTCTACCTTAGCGCTGCCTGTGTCATCCTGGTCGGACAGGCCCACCTGGATACTCACGTTATCCCCAGCGGCACCGTCCAGGATGGTTCCCATAACGTTGCCATCCAGCGTATAGCGGATCTCCAGGTTCAGATCCTCGGTAGCGTACACCCGATAGTTGCGGATGGCGTCGTAGATCGCTTCCTCCGTCAGGCTGTCTGTCAGGACAACAGTACGGCCCGTATTGGAGTCGCCCCAGTTGCCCTTGTGGTTGTCCTGGTTGTTGGAGGGAGCCACATGCCAGCCCTTATCCAGCGCCCGGGTGTAGTACTCATAGGAGGGGAAATAGCCGGAGGAACCGATGGCTCCTTCGCCGTTGCCCACCTCGATCAAGGTGATCAGGTCGTCGATTTCCTCATCATAGTGGGCAAAATCGGAGAAGTCGCCGAAGGTGGTTCCGGGATGGTTGAACTGGCTGAGAGAGTCACTGACGGTCTTCAGCGTAGCATAGTAGTTCTGCAGAGCGGTATTATAGGTCTTATACTCCGTCTGCGTCCTGCTCTGGAAGCCGTCGGTATTGAAGGTATTGATATGGCCCAGGCCGTTGGACCAGGTCATCTCAAAGCCGTAGATGCCCACAAAGCCATCGCCTGTGGCGCTCTTGGCCAGCTGATGTCCCTCTTTCCACTCCTCGCTCATGGAGCCATCCTTGATGGAAGCGGCGTCCGCGTTGTCGAAGGAGTTGGAGTGGTCGGTGACCGCCAGAAAGTCGATATTCCAGGCTTCATCCAAGCCCTTGGCGTGCTTGAAAGCCTCCTCGCAGGTGCCCGCGCCGTCGGAGTAGGCGGTGTGGGAGTGGAGCTGGCCGAAGTACAGATCGTATTCCGCCTGGCTCCGCTCTGTAAAGGTGCGGGTAGTAACGGCGCTTGCTGTAAAGCCGTCTTTCACCGCATAGGCCTTGATGGTCTTTTCACCGAAGCCTCTGGCAAGAACGATAGGTGCGGTATAGAGCTTATACTCCTCTTCTGCTGTATCGCTGTAGTAGATCTGTGCGCCCTGGGTGTCGCAGGACAGCACGACTTCTACCGTGTCGCTATCCTGGGCCAGGTACACACCGCCGCCGTTGGGAGACATCTTCACTGCGGACACAGTGCCCGCCGCATAGGTGAAAATGCGCTTCACGCTGTCGGCCTTGCCGGTACTCGTAGCGTAAACCTCCAGGTTAGCGGGAAGCGTCTTCGGCAAAGTGGGCTTGTTCGCCGCGTCATAGGTTTGCCAATTGGTCCCATTGAAGCTGTACTGGATCTCAGCTCCCTCGGTGGCGGAGGTCATGGTCAGCTCTGTTCCGGGCGCCTGGTCCTCCTCTACGCCGTCGGGTGTAACGGAGACATAGCCGGTGATTCCGCCATCCACGATGGGACTGCCCGACAGCACCACAGAGTCGATGCGGATATTGCCGCCAGTAACAGCTCCGTCGCCACTAGTACGCTTATCACCTGCCACCAGGCGGATCAACAGGTTCTCGGCGTTCTCTGCACCCGTGGGAACGTCAAAAGTAAAGCTGACATAATTGGCACTATTTTGCTGAAAACCCATCCCTGCTTCAGCAATGCCATTTGCGATTTTCCCATCCTTGTTATAGTTGGTCGTTCCACCATCCGAACCATAGATAGCATAGCTATAGGCGTAAGTTCCTGTTGTAAAGCTCTCAAAGCTTTGCCCATTGTCAGTAGAATACTGAAGCTGGTAGTCAGCGGCAGAAGCTCCCGTGACCCTCATTCGGAAGGACAGCTTCATATCTCCCCAACCGACAGTGGACACAGCAAACTGCATGTAGCCACTGCTGGTCAAGCTGCTTGCTCCCATATAGTGGTTACCTGTGCCTGTAGTCATAATAGGAAGCTGCTTGCCAGAACCGTCAAAGGCAGTAAACTCCGCATTTGTATCCAGCTTGTCAAGTGCTGTATACTTATCACCGTACCCAACTGTTACTCCGTCCTCATAGGCGCTCATCCCGCCGCCCCATGCGGCAATGGACTCCACCACAGAAGCATCGGTTGGGTAGTCTACTGCGGGAGCGGGCAAATCAATATGCCCCGTCTTGTAGAACTGATAGGTATAAATGTCGACATTGCTTGATCTGAAGCTAAAGGTCGTAAACCCGCTAAAGTATTCAATATACTGCGGAGTACTATTATTATATTTTGCGTTAACGTTCTTGATATAGAAACCGCCAGTCGCCGTTTCCAACGTCCACAGGCTGTACTCACTGGCCGCGTCCGCGAGCGTTAGGCTGCTTCCGGTTTTGCCGCTGGTGAGATATTTTCCATCTGCGGACACAAAGCTCAAATTACCGGCGGTATCCACATGGACAGTAAACACCGCCGCATCCAGAGGAGCTGTCAGCGTAGTGTCAGCCACAGTGGCCTCAACTCCGGTTAGCTTACTGCCACTAGCAGTACCTGTTACCGCCAGCGTCTCCTTTGGATAGTAAATAACCACCTGGTCCCCGTGGGTGAGCGTGTTGGTCAGCGTACCGGTAACGGTCGTCACCGGCTGATCACCGCCGGTAACTTCCCAAGTCAGCGTAAGCGTCTTGCTTGTTTCACCGTCCTTGGCAGCCTGGACCGCGAGGGTGTGCTGACCCTTGGACAGATCATCTGGGATAGTGTAGGAATTGCCTTCCAGCGTAACGGACTCGCCACCATCCAGCGTCACCTGCCAGGTAACGCCCTCCACCTCGCGGGGCAGGGAGAACGTCAAGGTCTCCCCCGCGGCAGTGGTCCCCTCGGCCTCGGGCGTCAGCGCGGACAAGGGAGCCTGGGATGTCACGGTAACATCTTCCGCCTTTATGACCCGGAGCTGATACCCCTTAAAGTCGCTGACCACAGCGTACAAATTCATAGTATCGCCCTCGGTTACAGCATTCAGCGCAGGCGCTTTGTAAATATTGATCGTGCTGTCACCCTGCGTCAGTACAGTGTTGCCGGAGGTATTGATCGCGCCGATCACTGCCCCGGTAATATGTACGCGGGTGGACTCCAACTCACCGGCGGTTTGATCCGCTATAATCTCCGCAATAGTCTTTTCGGCAGAAGGGAGCTCCGCAGAATCGGCGGATACCGTATATTCCTTCACGCCAGTCAGCTGCTCCAGGCCATTGTATGCGCCCCGCGTTCCAACAGCTGTCACGGAGTTACCAACTGCAATATCAGTGGGTGCGGAGGCGAAATACAAATTGATGCCGCCAGTGTCATCTTGGACCACAACATTTCTGCCATCCACGAAAATCACCGTGCCGCTCACCTTGGCAATCGCATTATTCTCAAGCTCCTTTGCCTCGGCAATGGTGACTAACTTGAGAGCCTTGTAGGTCACCGTTATAACATCGCTGGGGTCAAGTCCGTCCTTAGTGGCCTGGACATAGAGCGTATAAGTATTGCCCACATCAGCCGGGATAACAATAGGCGCGCTGTAAGTCTGCCACTGGCTTCCTTCTGCATCAGTGGCAATGGTGTTGTACAGAATCTTTGCGTCCGGAGTTGAGCAGGACAGCGTTACTGTTGAGCCAGGCTCAACAGTACTCCCGGTACCGGGAGTGGCCGTCGGCGTGCTTACTTTGGTCTCCGGTTCAGTGGTACCGCCGGCGGGCGTACCAGTAATTACAATATTATTAATATTATTTGCGCCACCACTTTCGACAGTCTTTCCGTTCAAGCTAGTTGAATCTGTCATACGGATTCGTAAAGACAAATTCTCACTGATGGCCTCTTCCGGCAATGCCAGCGAAGCAAACAGAGGCGACATGCTGGTTGATGTGATTTTGACAGTTCCGCCTGTTACCTCCGTCCAATTCGTTCCATCTGTCGAATATTCAAGTTGAAAATTTGCAGGTCCTGTCTTAGATGAACGCATTTTTGCGGAAAAAAGTAAATTGCTATATGCGCTTGTATTCAGATTGGATATCAACCAGTAACCATTTTCTTGCCAACCATCTGTTTTGAGCCCTCCAGATCCATAATCATGATATGTGGCTCCAAATATGCTCAGGCTGGCATTTGCCGAAGAACCAGCTGTTGCAGTTGCGGGAAGGCCACCTTCAGGTGCGGCAGTATAACTCCATTCCGCAATCGTCTCCCCCTCCCCTGTCGCCAGGGCAGTACCGGGAACCATTGACACGCACATGGCCAGCGCCAGCAGCCAAGCCAATACGCGTCTTGTAGGACCTCTTGTTCTCATGATCCAATTTCTCTCCTTCCAATTCTTTTTCGATCCAAATCCCTACTTAACATGTCCCGAAAACTGTGCTATACTGGGTCTGCACTCCTGGCACGATTTCCCGGCAATGTATTGTCATTATCTCACAGGCGGGAAGCCGTGTCAAGTAATGTCCTTGTGAAAATGTACCATATTGTGGCACTGGTGAAGCCAAACGAAAGCGAGCGTGAACCGTATGAAACTTCCCTCCCTGCCTGCACCGGGAAAAGCGCGCAGAATCCAGGCCCTTGCCATCGCCGTCTCTCTGGTCCTGTGCGCCGCTCTGTACCTGTACGCCCACGCGGGGCGAAGCACCTACGACGCCAGCGGCGTGGGAATCTCCTACGAAACCGCCCGGGTCCTGGAGGTTATAGCGGACAACACCGCCCCGGACGAAAATACGGAGAATGTACGGCGCGGTTCCCAGGAGCTGCGCATTGAGATCCTCTCCGGCTCCCACAAGGGGGAAATTGTCGGTGTAACCAACTATCTCAGCGCCTTCTACAATGTGTATGTTCAGGCCGGAGACCGCATCTCCATCTCCGTGAATACCATCTCTGACGGCCAGTACAGCGTCAGCGTCTACAACTACGCCAGGAGCGGCTGGATCTGGGGCTTTGCCGCTCTCTTTGCCCTGGTGCTGATCGCCGTGGGGGGAAAGCAGGGGCTGAAGGCGATTCTTGGTTTGGCGGTCACGGTGTTCTGCGTCATTTTCCTGCTGGTGCCGCTGCTGGTCCAGCGGGGCTGGCCGGCAGTCCCAACTACTTTGGCGATCATTGCTTACACCATCTTCGTTTCCTTTGTCATCCTAGGCGGCGTGCAAACAAAGACCATGGTGGCCGCGCTGGGCAGCTTTTTGGGGGTCCTCTCCGCCGGGTTTCTGGCCTGGGCGGCCTGTAAAGTCATCCACATCTCCGGGATGAATATGGACGAAGCGGAATCGCTTCTGCTCACCGCCTGCGATAACGGCTTAAAGATCAAGGGCCTGCTGATCTGCGGTATCCTGATCGCCGCGGAGGGCGCCGTTATGGATATCGCCATGAGCATCAGTTCCGCCGTCTGCGAGCTTCATGCTGTAAACCCCCAGCTTTCCGCCCGTGAGCTGTTCCGCTCCGGCATGAATATTGGCCGGGACGCTATGGGTACCATGGCCAATACGCTGGTACTGGCATTCGCGGGGACTTCCCTCAATATGATGATCTTCATCTATTCCTATGACGTCTCCTACACCCAGCTGATGAATACGGACTTTGTGGCCATTGAGATCGTCCGCAGTCTGGCAGGCAGCATCGGCATCGTTTTGACTGTGCCGCTGGTAGCATTCATCAGCGCCCGCCTGCTGGGTGCGCATAAAAAGAAGTAAACGCCATATCGTGAAATTTTTGGATTCCACCCCAGGAATACGCACGATTTAGGGCAGTTCATGCAGAACAGGAAGAGGGGCGGCATATGCCGCCCCTCTTTGGTTCGCTATGCTTTTTTATCGCAGGACCACGGTCTGGCAGAACACGCTCAGGACCTGGGCCACCTGCCAGCGGGCGGCGGTGGCGCGGAGGGTGGTCGCGTTGGACGCGTCCACCATGCCATGGGCCGCAGCCCAGCTCACCGCCTCGGCGGCGTAGTCCGCGCAGTCAAAGCCGGTGATGTCCGCCCGGGCCTCGGTATCGTATCCCTTGAGCCCGGCGTAGCGGTACAGGATGGTCAGCAGCTGCTCCATGGTCACGGCGTTGTCGGGGCCGAAGGTGCCGTCGTCGTAGCCCAGCAGGATGCTCTTGCTGTTGCCCCAGGTGATGGCCTGGGCGAACCACTGTCCCTCAGTCACATCGGGGAAGACGGCGGCAAACGGAGTGACAGGCTCCGCCTCCAGACGGAACAGGATGGTGGCCACCTGGGCCCGGGTGAAGTCGCCGTAGGGGGCGAACACGGTGGTGTCAACGCCGGTCATAAGACCGTTGTCGTAGACGTACTTGACCGCCTCGTAGAAGGCGTCCTGGACGCTCACGTCCACAAAGGGCAGCTCCGACGCCGGCGCCGCAGGCTGGGCGGGGACTACGGGGATGATCGGGGG
>DBFJQM010000054.1:0-51898 GCA_048404665.1 Candidatus Pelethomonas sp. | reverse complement strand
GGGGATGTAGCCGATGTTCCGCCGCCAGGTGTGCAGCTCGTAGTCCCGGACGTCCTTGCCGGCCCAGGCGATCTTGCCCTGGCCGGGGGTGTAAAAGCGCTCCACCAGGTTCAAAATGGTGGATTTGCCCGCGCCGGAGGGGCCAACGATAGCGGTGACCTTGCCCGGCTCGGCGGTAAAGCTCACGCTGTTAAGGACGTTCTTCTCATCATAGGCGAAGGTGACGTCCCGGAACTCCAGGCTGCCCTGGGCCTATTTGGCGTCCAGAGTGCCCTTGTTCTCCTCGGGGGCAGCGTCGGTGGCGTCGGAGATGCGGGCGCAGGCGCCCTGGTTCATCTTCAGGGACTGCCACACGCCCATGATGGAGCTGAAATACCGGTTGAGCATAGTGCCGTACATATAGAAGGCCACCCACTGGCCAATGTCGATGGCGCCCTCGTGGATAAGGGCCAGGCCCACAAAAATGATGGTCAGCGTCTGGGCCAGGGTCGTCACCGTGCTGGCAAACAGAATCACCAGATCGTTGACGCAGTTGCGCATAGTGGTGTCGAAGTAGCGCTGGATCCACAGGTTGCCCTGCTGCTCCTCCCGGTTCTCCTGGCCGAACAGCTTCACCAGGGTGATGTAGGGCAGCACGGCGGAGAAGTACCGGGTCATGTCGCTGAGGCGGCCCTGGATGCGGTTGTTCATCTTGTAGTAGACCTTGCCCGCGATGATGCCCACCACATAGCACAGGGGGAGGCAGATCAGCAGGGACGCGGTCAGCCGCCAGTCATAGCTGGTGATCATGACCAGCGCGCCGGCAAAGGTGTAGACGGAGACGATGATGTTGGATATGCCGTTGGCCATGAAAGAACTCATCTTCTGGGTATCCGTGGTGATACGGCTGATGAGATCCCGGGGCTCGTTCTTGTCGTAGTAGGACATGGGCAGCCGGCTCAGCTTACGCCAGATGTAATTCTGGAAGCGCATGTGGCTCAGCCGGGAGGTGTACTCCCCCAGGAACAACTGGACCGCCCCCAGCAGGGACTGTCCCAGGACCACCAGCACCGCCGTGACCGCCAGGGACATGGAGAAGTTGCCGGCGTAGATCTGCTCGGTATACTGGGGGAAGATCAGCATCAGCGTGCCCTGCGTAAGGCTGAGCACCGTGCAGAGGATAATGAGGAGCCAGGGGAACTTTACGGACTTCAAAAGGTGCCAGAAGGGCTTCCAGCTCTGGGCCTTGTTCTCCCGCTCCAGGTTCCGGTTGGCGGAGGTCATCATGGGGGACGCGCTGGGTTTTACCATCATGGCTTCTCCACCTCCTTACCTTTTCCGCCGGTCGGTCTTGACAAACGCTTTTTTTGAATCATGTTCTTTGCCCTCCTTACACATCTTACTTCTCTTTATAGTACAGCATGCAGTGACAGTAGCCCTCAAACTCCGGGTCGGCGATCTGGTTTTTGAACTCCTGACACATGCACTTATACTCCTCCTTGTCCTCGGTCCGGCAGGGGCAGTAGCCGCCCCGGGCCTTCAGGCCCTCCCGCACATGGGCCACCAGCGCGGCGTCCTCATTCAGTCTGACTCGTGCCATAGCGATTCCTCCTTAAAATCCGTGGTACAGCAGCTTGGCGATGTGCTCGTTGAGCTCCGTTCGGTCCATCCCGCCGAGGACCTGGTGGACCTCCTGGCCGTTGTGGAAGAACTTCAGCGCGGGCACGGCGTTAATGCCGTACCGGTCGGCAATGGCCTGGTTGTGGGTGACGTTGATCTTGACAAAATGGATGTAGGGCATATCCCGGCAGGCCTCCTTGTAGAACGGCTCCATGTAGACGCAGTAGCCGCAGTGGTCGCCGTAGTAGTCCACCACCACGTACTCCGCCGCTGTGAGCTGCTCGTCGTAGGTCTCCGTGTTGGCCTCAAATACACTCCGCATGGTTACACCTCCAGCAGCTGCTCCGCATAGGGAAGCAGCATATCATACACGTGCCCCATATAGGCGCTGTGCTCGTACCGGGCAAATTCCTCCTGGGTGAGCAGGCTCTCCCGGGTCATGCCGTTGACGGCGGCCAGGTCCGCGTTGTCCGCCAGCCACTGGTCGATGATCCCCTCAAAGGCCTTCCAGTCGTAGACGAAGCCGTCCTGCTGGCTCATGCAGCGAAACACCAGGGCGTCCCGGTATGCCTTCTCCTGCAGCCGGCGCTCCTCCTCCAGGGCTTCGCCGTCCTCCAGCGGCTCCCCGCTGGCCGCCGCCCTGGCGCAGGTCCGCTGGACGCGGGCCTCGGTCCACTCCCGCATTTCCTCCTGGTCGATGTCCAGCTGGGAGCGGGATATGACCGCCTCGACCAGCTCCATGACGATCTTCCAGGCGGCCTCATTCCGCTTTTCTGCGCCGGTCTCCTCCGTGAACCGGGCCCGGTACTCCGCCAGCGTGCTGACGCCGTCAATACCCGCCAGACGGGCAAGCTCGTCGTCCACCGGGTGGGGCGTCAGGCGCAGGACCTGACGGACCTCCAGAGTCACCGTGGAGGATACCAGCCTGCAGGAGAACCGGTCCCCGGCTCTCTTACCCACGACGGCCTCCTCCGCCTCCTCCGCGCCGGGCAGCTTCCGCCCGGGGTACACCAGGACCGTGCGGCCCTCCTGGGGAGCCGTGAGGCACACGCACTGAACGGCGTCGCCGTCCTCCGCCCGGTCCGCCCGGGCCAGCGCGGCGTGCTCCTGGGACAGGACGGTCAGAGCGGCCTGGACCTCCTCCTCTGTCACGTGCCATCGCGTCAGCTCCTCCGGGATATCGGCCTGCTTGTAGTCGTACAGCTGGGAAACAGTGGATGCCAAATTCCTCGCCCCTTTCGTGTGTTTCCCGGACACCGCCGGGTTTTCTTACCCGTATCCTAGCAGATTTTTGAGCCGTTTCAACCACCCTGACGTGTTTGGACGATATAACGCGCATTTGGGCGGTGCCTCACAAAAAACGCCTCAAAATATTAGTCATTTTGTCCATAGCGCTTCCTCCCCCAAAAGCCGCGGAGAGGCGGGGACGAAACCGTCCCCGCCTCTCCGCAAGCCGTATTTTACCGTTTCCGTTTCTCGTCCCGCACCGGGAGCCGGGCCACAAAGTGGATCACGCCCGGCTCGTGCTCCAGATATACGGCGCCGCCGTATTTTTCCGTCAGCCGCCGCACCGTCACAAGGCCGATGCCTTCGTGGGTCTGTTTGGTGGTATAGCCGGGCATGAAGATCGCCTCAAATTCCGCCGGGTCCCGGTCGCAGGGATTGCTGACCTTGATGAAGTACTTCCTGCTGCGCTTCATCACCAGCAGGTGGATCCAGCGCCGGTCCTCGCCGTACCGCTCCGTTTCGTCCAGGGCGTTTTGCAGCAGGTTTCCTATGATGGTGTTCAGCTCGTAGCCGGTACAGGGCGGCTCCCCCAGCGGGTCCAGCAGCTGGAACTCCAGCCGCACCCCCTTTTCCGCCGCAATGGCGGCAAAGGTGTTCAAAAGGGCGGAGACCACCGGGTCCGCCAAGGGCAGCACCTCGTTGAGGGCCTCCACCTGGTGGGTCATCCGCTGGACGTACTGGGCGCACTGGTCGTACTCCCCACGGTGGATCATCCCGGCGACCGCCTGCATGTGGAAGCTGAAATCGTGGCGCTGGGAGCGGATGATCTGCATAAAGCTGAGCAGTTCCTGCTGATACTGCCGGTCGATCAGCGCCTCAAACCGCTCCTGGGCCCGTCGGCAGGCGATCTGGCACCCGGCCACCCCTGTGACCAGCCCGGCGGCGGCAAAGCCGGTCTCCACCGGTCCCGCCCCGTGAAACAGGAGCCACAGCTCCCAGGCCAGCAGCAGGGCCAGCACCCACAGGTCCGTAAGGACGCAGGAGGCCAGGCGGCTCCGCCGCCCTCCGCTCTTTGCGCGGAGGACGTCCGCGTCCTCGGGAAAGATCGTCACCGGCAGGCACACCGCCAGCGCCGCAGCCCCCGCCGCCGCGGCAATGACCAGGACCTCGCCTCCGTCCAGGCACCTCAGCAGCAGGAGCAGCACCATCGCCGTATCTCCCGCCGCCAGCGCCGCGATGAGGAGCTGTTCCGCCCCGGGACGGGGGCAGGGGTGTCCCGGATGGAGGCGCAGCCCCGTCAGGCTGAGCCCGGTCACGATGCCGGACAGGAGGATGGCAGCCTCTGCCGCCCAGGTCAGCGCGCCCATACCCTCACCCCCTTTGATACCAGTGTCCCTTCAGCCGGTCCAGCATCGCCGGGTAATTCCGCCGGCTGAGAGGGATCTCCGCGTCGCTGGAGCGCAGGCTGATGCAGTAGCTCCGGCCAAACTGCTCCCGCTGGATGCCGATAACGTCTCCCAGGGACACCAGATAGGACTGGTGGCACCGGTAAAAGCCGTAGTCCTCCAAAAGGTCCTCCAGCTTGCTCAGCGTGTCTGTGGCCCAGAACTCGCCGCCGTCCCGGCAGAGCACCCGCACCCGGCGGCCCACTTTTTCCGCATAGGAGATCTCGCTGGGGTGGAACATGCGAAAGCCGTTCTCCGTACAGATCCCCACGGTGATCTCCTCCGTGGCCGGAGCCTGGAGCCGCTTCAGCGCATAGGCCAGGGCCCGCTCCAAGCGCTCCGTCCCCACAGGCTTCACCAAAAAGTCCAGGGGCTGATATTCGTACCCCTCCACGGCAAAATCCGAAAAGCCGGTGAGGAACACCACCAGAAGTCCCGGCCAGCGGCGCTGGATCATGCGGGCCAGGCCAAAGCCGGTACCATCCGCCATCTGAATGTCGGTGAACACCAGGTCAGCCCCCACACGCTCCAGCATCTCAACGCCCTCCTGGCATCCGCCGGCAGTCCCCACCACACAGAAGTTGGGATACTGGGCCAGGCGGCTTTCCAGGTCCGTCAGGATCGCCGGCTCGTCATCCACCAAAAGTACCCGTATCAGCCGCCGCTCCACAGTAGCTCCCTCCCCCGTTCTTCGCTGTTTTTATCAATATACCACAGCTTCCTTCGGATGAAAAGGGAAAAGTTTTCATCATCCGGCGCGAAACCGCCGCCGCGTTGACACAGGCAAGCAGTGGAAAAGAGCTAACTGACTTTATGTAAATCAGTTAGCTCTTTTCCTATGAATAACGGAATTTTTGTTGTCATTTCGTTTCCGCGAAAGGCTTCGATCCTTAAAAAGCCCATTGATTACAGGCTTTTTCCGGCTCCGTGAACTCATTCCCACTCGCTCCCTGTAATTTAATCTTAAACAGATTTGTTTATGGGATTTGACTCGGATTATTTATATTGTTCTCATTATTCGGATAGTAGAGGCTATCTGATTTTTTGTTGCCAAAACGTTGCCACGGAAATTACTTTAGAATCATACTGAGATCATCATAAATTCGATTAATCTTTGAGGTATTCTTCTTGTAATCTCTTAAATGTTGACGATTTTATTAAGTACAAATCACCACGGCTACGTGTCATAGCAACATATAATTTGTTTAGCGTAGAAAAGGATATTTTCTTAATTGAGAACTTATCGTCCGCAAGTTTCTCAAAATCTTTTGTTAGAATTACGCAAGCACAATCGACGGTATCCCCTTTAGAATACGACCAATTCAATGAGGGAAACGAATACCTTGTAGCCTCGCTATATACCAGTTTGATAATTTGATTATCCACTACATCAAGAATAATGTCCTTACCCTCAAATTTTTTTAAGATGAGAGGAATAAAGTTGCCTACACCGACGGACGGTTCAAGAATCCTTACCGTTTGCTGATCTGTATCCGGCAGTGATTTCATCATTTCTGTGATAAGCGTTTTGCTGGTAAAAAAAGCGGCATTGTCGGTACGGCTTGTATTAGCTAACTCTGCGATTTTGCCCAATGTCGCAGCAGACAGGGACATTTCATTTCGGACTATAAAGATTTTGAGCTTTTCAACATCAGCCAATCCCTGCTCATTTACGATTTTATTGATTGTTGCAGTATTTATGGGAGGGTGCTTTAGAACAGTCGCAATCTTCTTGGCAATAGCCTGGAAGATTGCAGTAGGAACAGCTTCTCCCAAAGACTGTCTGATTTTGATTTCTTCTTTCTTTAAGAACGCTCTTTTTTTAGCATCGGTGAGCTGATTAAGTGCTTCTAAATCGGATTCTACCCACTTGAACGAGTAAGGAACAGTCATCATCATCATGAGTTCTCTGATGCTGAAAACTCTGTCATCACTTGGATGAATTGTATTCTGACTTGCAAGCTGGTCATTTCTTGTATGGATACACGGACCAACCTTATTCCAATACTGTCGCTTATACTTATCGCCGTTTTTCTGCTGATTGATTACAATCTTTCCGTCCTTGATTTGGTGAGGCTTTTTGCTATCATCAGCATTGTCAAACGCAGATTCACCTTCTTTGATGTCGGAGATCCACGCTCTCATATGTTCGGGATATACTCTGAAAGAATGGTATATATCATTCTTATCTATTTCACCAAATTCAGTCAAAGGCTTCAGTTCACCGATTACTTGTCTAAGAGTTTTTTCTTCCACAAGATCGGGATAGAGTTCCAGCGGCGAAACCTCATCAGCATAATCCTTGGAGACACCAATAACAACGGTTCGCTGTCTGCTCGAACAAGCACCGTGGTTTTTGAAGTTAATAATGCGAGAAATATATGAATACTCTGCACCCAAATTGTTTTCGATTGCTTCGGCAATCGTCTTGTTCGTGCCATCAATATCGGTACAAATAGTTTTCATAAATGCCGGAACATTCTCGAAGATGAAAAAGCGAGGATTGATTTGCTTGATAATCTTGATAGACTCAATTACCAAAGAATTTCTTACAATCTCTGTAGAACTTTTTTTATGATTTGCCACAGACATTCCCTGACAAGGCGGTGTAGCAATCACGACATCAACACGAGATACATTTTCTTTCTTTTTCCACAAATCAATCTGTGCATACAAGGCGGACTTGGTAGCATCATCTGTGATGTCGCCACAACTATATCCGCTTTCATATTTGCATTTGTTGTTATATCTTTGAATATCTAATCTTCTTGTAATCAGCTCGTTTGTTGCTACGCAATCGAAGCCCTCCAGCTTAAAGCCGTAGCATCCGATTCCGGCACTGCTAAACAAGCTAATGTATGTGGGTTTGTTGTTTGTCTTCATTTTCATACCGTCCTTACATTGCTTGTCTGTCATCGGGAACTAATTCCATAATATCGTCTATTCCGCAGTCAAGAGCAGAGCAAATTCTAACCAATACATCAACAGTAACATTTTCGTTTTTTCCGAGTTTTGCAATAAGAGAATTACTTATTCCAGCAGCTTCTCCGAGTTCTTTCTTTTTCATATTTTTATCAATCAGAAGTTTCCAAAGTTTATTGTAACTAACAGCCATTATAAGCACCTCTTAACCACGTAAATGTATGCCAGTATATTATAGCACAAGTTATTCCAAAAATCAATAAGTAATTACACGAAAATGTAATTTGTTCGCAAAAAAGATACAAATAACTACGCAGATCAACAGCAAAAGCAGGAGACTTTATATGCCTCCTGCTTTTGCTGTTCGTGTTAGCTATCCATAGGCTTATACTGCGTGACTGCTTTCAGATACTTCTCCGGATCTCCATTCAAAATCAGATCAGCATATTCTAACGGAGCGTTATAGATCAGCCAATCTAATTCAGACCGCTGATACATATTGTCGGCAACTTCATTCTCCACGGCGGTGCAGTCGATGGAGATCGTCGTACCGTCCGACAACCGCAGCTCCACGCAGGCGGTGTCGATGTTGAACTCACAGGACAGGATTTTCATTGTCGTGCCTCCTTAGATTTTTTGTGTGCTGCTTGGCAAGCTCACCGGCAGCCTTGCGGCGTTCTTCTGTGTACGGTGCGGTCAGCTTAAAGCCGAAACGCCCCTTGCGGACTTCAAAGGTTTTACAGCCCAGCTCGTCATCGTCGATCAGCCTGCACTCCTTGGGATACTTCCCGGCAAAGGTGGTCAGCCTGTTTTTGAGATCGGTGTTGTAGGTACAGACCTCGATCATGGGGCTGTCCTCGTCAAAATAGATGGCGGTCGTCTTTTGCTTCTTGGTAAGACCTGTTTTCATAAATACCTCCGATTTCTGAGATTTTTTCACGGCTCATCACCCGTGAAAAGTGATGGATTTTCCGATAGGATTGAGCCAAACGATGCAGAGTTCATTCGGCTCGCTCCCATTCGGAATTTTTCGTTTTTTACGGCTCTACACGGTATCAGCGTGCATCGTCCCGATTGCGGTTTTTATTGCGATGGGGACGGAAGAAATCCCACAGATTATTGCGAGAAATGACTTCTTCATAGGTGCGGAGTCTGCTGCGGAGACGGTCGTTCTCCTGTTCCAGATCCGCTGTGCGGAGCTGATGACGAACGGACTTGTATTCGGCAAGCTCCTTGGTCGCCGCAGACAGTTTTCTCGTCAGATCTGCGATTGTGTTTTTCAATTCTGCTATCAGCCTATTGGCGGCGTCCAATGCCTTTTGCAGTTTGCTTTCCTTTTTCTCCTGCGTGATATGCTTCTTTGCCGCTGTGATGACCATATCGAAATCTTCTTTGTCAACCGTGACCTTGTTGCCGATCAGAGTGGGCTTTGCCTCGATTTCATCAATTCGCTTGAGGTCAAGTTTTTGTTTTTGGATGCGCTCCTTTGTCTTGTCAAACTGCTGGACTTCCTTTGCCTGCGCCTCCTGCAAATCCACGATTTCCGCTTGCATTGCCGTTCGTGTTTCCTGCAGTTCGCTCAGACGCTCCTGCTCCTTCATCACCTTGAACTGCGTGACTGTCAGATGTTCTTCGGAGCTGCCACGCTCCCCACGTTCCACATCGGTGTATCCGGCAGAGCGCATATATTCAAAGAAGTCATCTTGAAGAATGGAGTAGGATTGTTTGAGGACAGCTTTTCCGGTTTTCGTTTTCAGTGGCTTTCCGTCCTCTCCGATAACAGGCTTGGAGTCCCATTTCTTGCTCATGCTGACTTGCATGATTCGCTCCTTGACCGTTCCGACCAAAGCGGGGTCTTTGCATCGTTTCGTCCAGAGAATTTCTTTCTCGACCGCCGGCACATAGACAACGTGCAGATGATAGTGATATACGTCCTGCCCCAACGCATCCGACATGGCTCGGTTGCGCTCGTCGGCGTGCATCACCGCAGACAGGATATATTGTTCGCCGCCTACGATTTCCACCGCCGCTTTGTAAGCATCGGCATAGAATTGTTTTGCGTAATTGTAGCCGCCGTGGTTGTAGAAGTAGGCGGAGTTTACATCGAAAACCAACTCACCGAATTTATCGGCATCGGCTTTCAGACCACGGGTGGAGATCGTTCCGTCTGCTTTCATTTGCTCAAACATTTCCGTGTAACCGGCAGTCGGCTTTTTGAAATGGACGTTCAGCGAAGTTCGCTCCGGGACTATATCTTGATTGGAATAGGATTCCTTTTCTCGTTCGTTATGACCTTGCGTTTTCCCGATGTCTGCATCGGGCAGTCTTGCATTTCTTGCGCTTGTACGATGGATACCATCGCCTCTTGCCATAGGCATTTCCTCCTGTAGTTTTGTTGGTATCGTAGGGGTAGCGTTTTGGAGAGACACTTTTGCGAAAGTGTAATAACCCACTATGATACTTTCATCCTACGGCTGCAAAGTACCGTGGGCTCTCCGAGGGGGTATGCAGCTTCTGTGGAAGCCTCTGCCGTTTTTGTGGTTTGCACCCGGTACCCAAACCTCAAAAATCGGCGTGTGCGGTATATTGCTCGCATTGTGTTTTGCTCACTTCATACCTCCCACCGGCAGAGAGAATTTTGAAAATCCTCTCTACCATCCATCTCCAAATCTGCGGATTTTTCGATGGGGACGGGAGATGCGAGGGGTTGTGTCAGCCAATGCTTTGCCTTGTCTGCCATCCACAGGAGCGTGGCACGCTCCTGTCATAGCTCCCAAGGAGGAGTAGTCCAGCGATAGCTCTGCGGCACTCCACGGCGGTCAAGATATTCCTGCCTTGCCTGTTCCCGCTGTTCCTCGGTGGGGGCGGTTTTGTATTGCGAGTAGATCTGACGGTTGAGCATGGCATCCAGCTTTTGCTCCAAGCCCTGTCGGATTCCTTCGTCGAAATCGTCCTCGCCGTTCAGATGGTAAAGCACCAGATCGACGAAAAGCTCATAGGGTATCTGTACGGTTTTCATTCACTTCGATTCCTTTCCAAAGTGAAAAGTGTCAAATTGGCATTTTTCACTTCCGCAACGATAGCGACGATTGCGACGGTTATATTGGTGGTATCATTTTCATCGTTGCGACCGTCGCAACCGTCGCACTCTGTTTATTCTGCAGCTTCCGTGACGGTGTAGGTCAGCGTGACTTTACGCCCGGAGTGCTTCGCCTTGTTCTCATAACTGACACCGTATTCTTTCATCAGCCTGCCGTGTTTTACGTTCAAATACTTGGTCAGAGCGTTTGCCGCCATTCCCGTGTTGACCGCATCGGCAAGCTCGGACGGTGATCCCGTCCACTCTCGCCGTTCGGCGGAAACCAACTTCGCCACAGCTTCCAGAATGTGGTCGGGCGGTTCACGGTGCAGCTCGTTTTCGGTGCGTTCCAAATTCCATATCTGTGTTTCGGGGTCTTTGCTCAGATAGAGGATTTGGTCTTGTTGGTCACGCCCCACCACATCAATCGTGGCCTCCAGGGCGGTGCGCTTTTTCTTCTGCATTAGCAGGGAGCCGTCGGCACATCCGAGCAAGCCTGTCGTGCCGGAGATCATTTCAAAGGCATCTCCTGCAGGCTGTTTTCTTGTGTGGTGGACGGTCAGCACACAGATACAATACTTGTCGGCAAATTGTTTGAGTTTTCCGATAATCTCATAGTCGCTGGCATAGCTGTATGCCTCGCCGCCGACTTCACGGATTTTCTGCATGGTGTCAATGATGATGAGCTTGGTGTCGGGATGTTCCCGCATGAAAAACTCAAGCTGTTCATCAAGCCAATTTCCGATTTTGTTTGCCGCCGTTGCAAAGTGGAGTTTGTCGCTGTCCTCAACGCCGTACATCATAAACATTCGGCTTTGGATTCGCTGGTAATCGTCCTCCAGGGCAAGGTAGAGAACCGAGCCTTGGTGAACTTCATACTCCCACAGCATCTCTCCTGTGCTGACGTGGTAAGCGATCTGTGCCACCAGGAAAGACTTACCGATCTTGGGAGCGCCTGCAAGGATATATGCTCCGCTGTAGAGCAAACCGTCGATAATCGGCGGTCTGCTCTTGTAAGCGGTCTGATACAACTCGGTCAAGGAAACGGTGTGAAGATAGTACGGGTCTGAGAATCGTCGTATTTGTCGGTACATTTCTTCCAAACTTTCTGTGGAATTTTCATTTAGGTCATTGAATTCCGCATCGGAAGTGGGTATAATATTATCAGTGATTTGATCAGACTGCCTTTCATCTGCGCCAACAGATGTTGCAAGGGCAGTCTTTTCTTTTGCGTCAATTACCATAGGCATCTTCCTCCTTCATTCCGTCCATAATGCTTGCGATCAGATTGATGGTATCCAGCAGTTCATCGTCCACACCGGCACCGGCTTCGATGCGACGCAGCTCGCCCAGTACGGTGGCGAATTGATCTCTGAGTGCCTTGTACACTCTCGGATTGCCCTGTACCACCACATCCTTGCAGAGAAGTCTGCGGGTGATATAGTCCTGTTTGGTAAGCCCTGTGAGCTTCACCGCAAGGTCGATCTGTGCGTTTTCTTCGTCCGATACTCGGAACGCCAGCGTTCTGTTTCTCCAACGGTTGTGATTATCAAGATTCTTTGCTGACATTTCAGCTCCTCCTTTCCATATTCAATTTATCAGCCATTTCCGTCTGCTTGGACGGGAACAGATGAGCGTAGTTGTAGGTGATGTCAATGCTTTCGTGTCCCACACGGTCAGCGATGGCGATTGCGGAGAAGCCCATGTCGATCAGATGGGAAACGTGGCTGTGTCGGATGTCGTGGATTCTGATACGCTTCACGCCCGCCTCCTTTGCGCCTCTGTCCATTTCTCGGTGCAGATAGCTCTTGGTCACGGTGAACATTCTCTCGTTTTCTCCCACGTCATAGAGCATCCTCAGATAATCTTTCATCTCGTCTGCCAAGAACTGCGGCATCGTGATGGTGCGGTTGCTCTTTTCTGTTTTCGGGGTGGTAATGAGATCCTGCCCGTTCAAGCGCTGATAGGACTTGTTGATGGAAACCGTATTCTTTTCAAAATTGAAGTCTGCCGGGGTCAGTGCCAACAGCTCACCCTCACGGATGCCGCACCAGTAGAGCATTTCAAATGCGTAGTAGGAAAGCGGCTTGTCCATCATCACTTCTGCGAATTTCAGATATTCCTCTTTTGTCCAGAATAGCATTTCACGGTTTTTCTTCTTGCCCATGCTGCCTGCCTTTTTGCAGGGATTCTCTCGGAGGTTGTAATACTTGACCGCATGGTTGAAGATGGCGCTGAGCTGATTGTGGATGGTTTTGAGATATACGGGAGAAAGGGACTTGCCTTTCTCGTCCTTGTAGTTCATCAGCTCGTTTTGCCAAGTGATGATCTGCTGGGCGGTGATGCTGCTCATTTTTAACTTTCCGAAATACGGGATGAGCTTGGTGCGGATGATGTGCTCCTTGGTCGCCCAGGTGGTTTCCTTGATGCGGGTCTGCATATCGGCGGTGTACTGCTCAAAGAAGCTCGCAAAGGTCATATCGAGGTCGGCACTTGCCTTGTGGAGCTGTTCACGCTCCCACGCCTGCGCCTCTCGTTTGGTTTTGAAGCCACGCTTCTGTGTCTGCTTCTTTTCACCCGTCCAATCGGTGTAGCGGTAAATTACTCGCCATGTGTTTGTTTTTTCTTCCTTGTAAACTGCCATATCTTATTCCTTTCCTGCTGATTTGCTGTAGCAGAACTTTTCCATGAAGTATTTACGGTTGACCCTGCCGGAGATGGTCATATATCCCTGTGCTTTCAATTCGGCATTGAGTTTTCTCATAATCTTGTATGCGTGGGAGACGGAAACCTCCAGCTCCTTTGCTACGTCCTCGGCTCTCATAAATGACTATTTTTCTACCATAGGCAAAATTTCCTTTCTTTGGTTGTTGGTTTCAAGTTCCCAACTTGGGGACTTGTGGTTGGTGGTGGACATTTTATCCGCTACCACATTGGCTTTCTTTTCACCACAAGTTGTCTGGTTGGCAACTTGTGGTCTGTTGTCTTAATTTCCCTACGTGGTATAGTGCCAAGCTAACTCATTACCAGGCTTTTTGCTCGGCTAACACCTCCTCTCACTGATTCGGAACTTCAGAGGGCTAAAATCAATGGTCTTTTGAAAAATAATTGAAAATTTTCAGATTCCACTTGACTTTACTCTCTGATGTTTTGACATAATAATCCTTATTTCGTGTCGGATACTTTCTTGTCGCCTCCGATTTGCCCGAGCGAGTATTATCATGCCACTTTTAAGTTGTTAAGCGTATTTGTTTAGCTTCGTCGTTATTATACTAAACATTTATGTTTATGTCAAGAGCATGCGGAGATAAAAATTAAACAAATTTATTTAGATTATCTTGACAGACCTAAACAAATATGCTATACTATTGAAAAAGCAATACATACGACAAGGAGTTAATGGTATGGCTATTGGCGAAAGAATCAGCTTTTTCCGCAATATGCGGGGTATGACACAAAAGTTTTTGGGTATGCAGGTGGGCTTCCCGGAGAAGTCTGCCGATGTTCGTCTTGCACAGTACGAAACAGGGACAAGAACGCCCAAAACAGATATGACCGCAGCATTGGCTGATGCTCTTGACGTTTCACCGCAGGCTCTTGCTGTGCCGGATATTGATTCTTATATTGGTCTGCTGCACACGCTGTTCACCTTGGAGGACAGATACGGTCTTGAAATCTGCGAAAGCGACGACGAAGTGCATCTTCGTGTCAATGTTAGCAAGAACAAGGATGCCGCACAGCTCCACGAAATGCTCTGTGCTTGGCGACAGGCTGCCGCTATGCTGAAAGCAGGAGAAATTACACAAGAGGAATACGACCGCTGGCGTTATCGCTATCCCGAATTTGATACATCTCAGCGATGGGCAAAAGTGCCATCACAGGGGCTGAGTGATATGCTGGTGGAGGGTTTGAAAGAGGACGATGAATAAGCCTAAAATTTATCCCTCTATATACCGTCGTTTTTAAGGCGTTTTGACCCCCCTGTTTTTTACTGTTTTCTTGATTGTTTACAAAAAATTCATATCAATCCGAATAGGTGCAACAAAAAAGAGCTAACTGACTTAATCAAAATCAGTTAGCTCTTTACTTATGAATAATGAGATTTTGTTGCCAAATCGTTGCCACAACTTCGCTAAAACACGACTTTTACGGCTCTACAGCCGGGAAAGTACCTCTGTGAACTCACTCCCACTCGATGGTCGCGGGGGGTTTGCTGGTGATGTCGTAGACGATGCGGTTGATGCCGGGAACCTCGTTGACGATGCGGGTGCTGATGGTATCCAGCACGTCGTAGGGGATGCGGGCCCAGTCGGCGGTCATAAAATCGCTGGTGGTCACCGCCCGCAGGGCCAGAGTGTAGTCGTAGGTCCTGCCGTCGCCCATGACGCCCACAGAGCGGGTGTTGGTCAGCACGGCAAAATACTGGTTGACGCTCCCCGTCAGGCCGGCGTTGGCGATCTCCTCCCGGTAGATGGCGTCTGCCTCCCGCAGGGTGTCCAGCTTCTCCTTGGTCAGATCCCCGATGACCCGGATGGCCAGGCCCGGCCCCGGGAAGGGCTGGCGGCTGACCAAATACTCCGGCAGGCCCAGCTCCCGGCCCAGCTGCCGCACCTCGTCCTTGAACAGCAGCCGCAGAGGCTCCACGATCTCCTTGAAATCCACATAGTCCGGCAGGCCGCCCACGTTGTGGTGGCTCTTGATGACGGCGGCGTTGCCCGCGCCGGACTCGATCACGTCCGGGTAGATGGTGCCCTGGGCCAGGAAGTCCACGGCCCCGATCTTCCTGGCCTCCTCCTCAAACACCCGGATGAACTCCTCGCCGATGATCTTCCGCTTCCGCTCCGGCTCGGAGACCCCCGCCAGCTTGCTGAGGAAGCGCCCCTCGGCGTCTACCCGCACAAAGTTCATGGCCCAGGGCTGGAAGGCCGCCTGGACCTCGTCCCCCTCGTTTTTGCGCATGAGGCCGTGGTCCACAAAGACGCAGGTGAGCTGCTCGCCCACCGCCTCCGCCAGCAGGGCGGCGCACACGGAGCTGTCCACGCCGCCGGAGAGGGCCAGCAGCACCCTGCCCGTGCCCACCTTCTCCCGGATGGCGGCGATGGCGGTGCGCTTATAGTCCTCCATGGACCAGTCCCCCGCCGCGCCGCAGACCTCGTAGAGGAAGTTGCGGATCATTTTGATGCCGTTTTCGGTGTGGTTCACCTCTGGGTGGAACTGCACGCCGTAAAAGCCCCGCCGCTCATCGGCGATGGCCACGTTGGGGCAGGCCCTGGAGTGGGCCGCCAGGGCAAAGCCCTCGGGCACCTTCTCCATGTAGTCCCCGTGGCTCATCCAGCTGACGCCGGACTCCGGCAGGCCCTTGAACAGGGGGCAGCCGGTATTGTAGAAGGTCTCCGTCTTGCCGTACTCCCGGGCGCTGTCGTCCTGGGCGGCGGTGACCCGGCCCCCCAGGGTGTGGGCCATGAGCTGGCAGCCGTAGCAGATGCCCAGCACGGGGATGCCCAGGGCGAAGATCTCCGGGTCCACATGGGGCGCGTCCTCCAGGTATACGGAGTTAGGGCCGCCGGTGAAGATGAAGCCGATGGGCGCCATGGCCTTCAGCTCCTCCAGGGGCGTGGTGTAGGGCTTGACCTCGCAGTACACGCCGCACTCGCGGACCCGGCGGGCGATGAGCTGGTTGTACTGTCCGCCGAAGTCCAGAACGATCACAAGCTGATGCGACATATTCCTTCTCCTTCTCTCAGCGGTGTTTTCTCAGGTCTCGTCGTCCCGGAAGACGATGCCGTTCTCGTCGGCGCTCTCGATGACCGCCAGGGCGTGGTAGTTCAGGCCCATCTCCCGCAGGCGGTCGCCGCCGCCCTGGAAGCCCTTCTCGATGGCAATGCCGATGCCCTCCAGCTCCGCGCCGGCCTGGTTCACCAGATCGGTCAGGCCCCGCACGGCCTCGCCGTTGGCCATAAAGTCGTCGATAATCAGCACCCGGTCGCTGGCGGTGAGCCACTCCTTGGAGAGGATCTGGGTCACCTTTTTCTTGTAGGTGTAGGAGAAGATCTCGCTCTGGTACAGGCCGCCCTCGATGTTGTCGCTCTTGGCCTTCTTGGCGAACACCATGGGCACGTTGTAGCGCTCGGCGCAGATGGTGGCCAGGGCGATGCCGCTGGCCTCCGCCGTGAGCACCATGGTGATGCTGTTGATGTCGAAGTACTTGGCGAATTCGTCGGCGATCTCCCCCATGAGGCGGGTGTCCACCCGGTGGTTCAGAAAGCCGTCCACCTTGATGATGTTGCCGGGCAGCACCTTGCCCTCCTTGCGAATGCGGTCCTTCAAAAGCTGCATTTCGTTCACATCCTCCCGTATGATTTGTCTCTCCCGCGGAGACAGGGTCGCTATGGACTGATTGTCCCTATTATGCCAAGATTTTCCCTCTGTTGCAACCGTGGATTTGTCCAAAAATAAAATTTTTTGCCGGAGGGCCTATAGCGGTATTGGCTCTCCGGCAAAAACCTGCCTACATATCCCTGAGGCAGTCCCGATTTTTCACAAAATACTCCACGCCGGAGTAAACGGTGGTCACGGCGATCACCGCCACGCACAGGGCGTTCAGCGGCGCGGGGATGGGCAGGAACATGAGCACGATGCACACCATGGTGGAGGCGGTCTTGACCTTGCCGGACCAGCCGGCGGCGATGACACGGCCCTTGTCGCTGGCCACCATCCTGAGGCCGCTGACGGCGAACTCCCGGACAATGACGATCAGCAGGGCCCAGCCGGGCATCTGTCCGTTCTCCACGAACCAGACCATGGCGGCCACCACCAGCATCTTGTCCGCCAGGGGGTCGGCAAACTTGCCGAAATCCGTCACCAGGCCGCGGCTGCGGGCGATCTTGCCGTCCAGCAGGTCGGTGAGGCTGGCGAGGATAAAAATGGCCAGGGCGATGTAGGCCGCGCCCGGTACATCCAGGTACAGCACCAGCAGGAAGGGCAGGATCAGCACGATCCGCAGCAGGGTCAGCTTATTGGGCAGGTTCATGGTTTTATCTCCTCCGCTTTTGGTTGTGTCCAGGCGTATTCGACGCCCTCCGCCTCGGGGATCCGGTCGTAATCCCACTGGTGGTCCGTGGCGCGCAGATAGTCGCTGGTGACGTTGAAATAGAGGTGGGCACGGCGGCTGGCGGGGATGTCCTCCGGCGGCAGGGTGTCCGACGGGTCGTCCCAGGTGGTGTCCACGCCGTACCACGCGCCGTCCAGGCGCACCAGGTTCCAGGCGTGGTCCTCCTGGGAGCCGAAGGACGCTCCCACCACGGTCATGCACTCCACCCCGGCCATGTCCATCAAAAGCTGGAAGGTGGACGCATAGCCCAGGCAGATGCCCTCCCCCTCCACCAGCCCGCCGTAGGGGGTGGAGGCGGTGGGACCCGCCTCCTGGCCGAAGCTGCCCCAGGCGTACTCCAGGTTCTGTATCACCCAGTCGTGGAGGGCAAGCTCCTTCTCGCCGTCCGTCATGTCCTCGGTGACGCACGCCGCCAGGACGGCCTGGGCGGCCTCCAGGGTGGCCCTGTCCTCCGCAGAGAGGCCGGAGGCGTCCCCGGAGCGGTGGGCCTCAAGGATCCCGCTGGTGTCGTAGATGGTCATATCATGGTTCCCCGGCGGCTGAAAGGCCACCCAGCCCTCCCGGCCGCTGTCCGGGTCCGGCTGCGGGTCTGGTTCCGGCTCCGGCTCAGGCTGCGGGTCCGCTTCCGTGTTCGGCTGAGACTCCGGCTCGGGCTGTGGTTCCGGCTCGGGCTGAGGTTCCGGCTCGGGCTGCGGGTCCGGTTCGCCTTCCGGGGCCGGTCCGGCGGGAGGCTCGTCCTCCGGGGGCGGGTTTTCCGCCTCGCCGGAGACCGGTTCCGCCGGTCCCTCCCCCCGCATGGCCCGGGCAAAGGCGTCGGCGGCGCCGTCGGGGTCCCGGCAGATCAGCAGCGCCGTCACGTCCCCGTTTTCCGAGGACACCACCTCCGCCGCCTCCACGATCTCCGCCTGCTCCGGGGCGTAGCCGGTGAAGGCCCCCAGGCGGGAGGTGAGGTAGGACCGCAGGCTCTCCTCCACATCCGCCGCCTCGGCGCCCTCCGCCAAAGTCAGCACCGCCACCTCGCAGGCGTTCACGCCCCCGGCGTAAAGGACCACGCCGTCCGCCACAGCGTCGGGGTCCACGCCGTAGTACTCCATGTACAGGGGGAACTCCTGCTCCTGGAACGAGAGCTGGTTTGCGTAATCCTCCCGGTTGGGCTGGCTCTCCACCACGGCCTGGGCAATGTCCAGCACCGGGGGAGGCGCGTCTCCGGCGGGGGCGGGCTCCCCTCCGCCGCAGGCGGTGAGCGCCAGCAGGAGGGTCAGGCCCAGCGCCGCCAGCCGATGGAAACGGTCCATATGATCCCTCCTTGCCTCAAAACCGGCCGGACAGCCCGATTCTCAGGTCGTCGGCCCCGCATCCCGGTCCGGCGCAGTCCGACGGCCCGTCCAGGTATCCCACGCTGGCGGAGAGCTGCTCCCCCAGCCGGCGGTAGAAGTCCAGGTAGTACCGGACCCGCTCCTGCCACAGGGCGGTGGCGGTGGGGGTGGCAAAGGCCGTGGCCAAAAACCCCTCCAGCCGCTTTCGGGTCCCATCCACATAGGCCCGCTTCTCCGCCAGGGGCATTTTGCTGAAGCCCGCGTGCTCCAACGTCTCGTACAGGCGGTACACGTCGAAGCGGTCGATGTTGTCCGCGTCTCCGATGGTGAGGGCGAACGCCGTCCGCTCCCCCGGAAAATCCGCCCGGTCGTCCACGTGGATGGCGATGCCGTAGCAGATCTCGCCGATCACGCCGCCGTCCAGCCCCAGTTCCTCCAGGAAGGGCCGGGCGATCTGGGCGGAGAGCCGCCCGTGCTCCCGCCAGTCCGCGTCCTCGATAAGCAGGTAGTAGCTTACGTCGTGGAGGAGGCAGGCAATGGTCATGGCCTCCTCATCCATCCCCTCCGCCCGGGCAATGGCGGCGCCGATGCGGGCCACCCGGAAGGTGTGCTCCAGGCGGTAGGTCCGCATCTCCGGGTGCTCCGTATAGTAGGGGTTCTCCCGGCCCAGCCGCTCCCGGAGGAAGCGCTCTGTTTTCTCGATGCGGTCTGTCATAGTCCCCCCTTCCCGCCAGTCTGGGCCATGGCCCAAATGACCGGATACTTCTCCCGCATATAGCGGGCAAAAGGCGTATCCTGCCCCAGCAGCCCTTTTTCCAAAATCGTCTCCATCTCAGCCTGAACGATCCAGGCGCGGCGATCTTCCGATACGTCCGCCCAGCGGACGATCCGCAGCGCCCCCAGCCGTTCCTGCTCCAGCAGGGCCTCACATACGTCTGGGATGACCGTCTCCTCCAGCACAGGCACCTCGTCAGGCGTCACATACTCGTTGGGGATGTCCGTAGCAGTCATATCCGCCCGGAACGCGCAGCGGTAAAGGGACGCCGCCTTCCCGCGGTAGATCTCCTCAAGGGCGTTGGGGAAGTACTCCTCGTAATAGATCTGCCGTTCTCTGGTGTAGCCATAGGTATACTCAAAATGCTTTACACCGTACATCAGCGCCATGGGCAGCGATGCCGTCAGGCACACCTGCCGGGGCTTGCCGAAATACGCCGTCTCACTGGGCCGCAGGACCGTCAGGCCCGCCGCGGGGGAGCAGTGGTACAGCTTCCTCACGCCCGGTCCTCCGTCAGCTGGCCGGTGAGCTCGCCGTCCATAACGCCGGTGATCCGCACCGGCACGAACGCCCCGGTCTCCACGTCCCCATCGGCGGTGAACCAGATCTTCCCGTCGATGTCCGGGCTCTCGGCGTAGCTGCGGCCCACGTACATCATGGCCTGGCCGTCGAAGCCGTCGCAGAGGACCTCCAGGACCTCCCCCTGCTTCTCCTCGTTCCACTGGTCCATGATCCGGGACTGGATATCCACCACCAGCTCCGCCCGGCGGACGGCCTCCTCGGTGTCCACCCGGTCCATCTTCGCCGCCGGGGTCCCCTCCTCCGGGGAGTAGGGAAACACGCCGGCCCGGAGCATCCGCTGGTCCCACAGGAAATCGCACAGCTCCTCGAACTCCGCCTCTCCCTCTCCCGGCAGGCCGGTGATGAGGCTGGTGCGCAGCACCAGTCCGGGGATGCGGTCCCGCAGCTTCGCCAGCAGGTCCTCGATGTACGCCTTGTCCCCCCGGCGGTTCATCCGCTTCAGGATGCCGTCGTTGCAGTGCTGGAGGGGGATGTCCAGGTACTTCAAAATCTTCTCCTCCCGGGCGATGACGTCGATGAGCCGGTCGTCGATCTGCTCGGGGTACAGGTAGTGGAGGCGGATCCAGTGGAAGGGCAGCTTCACCAGCTCCTCCAGCAGGTCCGCCAGATGGTGCTCCCCGTCCCAGTCGGTGCCGTAGCGGGTGATGTCCTGGGCAATGACGATCAGCTCCTTCACCCCCCGGTCCGCCAGGTCCCTGGCCTCCGCCAGGACGTTGGCCATGGGGCGGCTGCGGTACTTGCCCCGGAGCTTGGGGATGATGCAGAAGGCGCACCAGTTGTCGCAGCCCTCGGCGATGCGGATGTAGGCGTAGTGTCCGGGGGTGGTCAGCACCCGGCCGAACTCGTCCACCGGGGCGCTGATGTCATCAAAGCGGCTGACTGTGCCCCCGGCCATGACCGTCTCCACCGCGTCCACGATGTCCTTGTAGCTGCCGGTGCCCAGGATACCGTCCACCTCGGGCAGCTCCGCCGTCACCTCGCCCCGGTAGCGCTCCGTCATGCAGCCGGTGACCAGGATCTTTTTCAGCTTCCCCGCCTTTTTCAGCTCCGCCATGCGCAGGATGTGCTCAATGGCCTCCTCGCTGGCGCTGGTGAGGAAGCCGCAGGTGTTCACCACCGCCACGTCGGCCCCCGCCGGGTCCTCCGTCAGCGTATGTCCCGCCTGGCGGCACAGGGCCATCATCTGTTCGCAGTTGACCACGTTTTTCTCGCAGCCCAGGGGGATAAAATGGATGGTATAGGGCATGATCGTCTCCTTGTTCCGCCCCGCCGGGGCATGGTGTCTGAAAAATTCATCTCGATAAAGCCGCGGCAAAGCCGCGGCAGCCTAGGGCTCCTCCTCCAGCAGGTCCGTATACCGCCCCATGGCGGCCTTCACCTCGCTCCAGGAGAAGCCCCGGCGCAAAAGCGCGTCGCAGACGCGTTTGCGCTCCTTCGGGTCCGTCAGGTCCCCCCGGCACCGCTTCTGAATCAGGGCGTCCAGGGTCTCGCCGCTGTCCGGCAGCTCCTCCAGGGCGGCGTCCCACAGCTCCCTGGGGACGCCCCGGCGGCGCAGCTCCTCCCGCAGGCGCTGGGGGCCGTAGCCTCTGGCGCCGTAGTGGCGGACCAGGGCGGCGGCATAATCCTCGTCGTCCACCGCCCCCAGCTCCTCCAGCCAGTCCGCGGCGGCCTGGGCGTCCGCCTCCTCGTTGCCCTTCTTGACCAACCGCTTGGTCAGCTCCCGCTTGGAGAGGGGGCGGCTGCCGATGATGTTGGCGGCCTGGGCCTTGGCGGAGGAGGTCCTGGCGCTGGCCCGGAGGGCCTCCAAGGTCCCGTCGTCCAGCTCCATATCGGGGCGCAGGCCGAAACGCAGCAGCTCCTCCTCCGTTACCCGGAGGAGGACGCCGCCGTCCAATGTTACCAGGAACCGCCCCTTCTCCCGCTGGGACGGCTTGATCTCCTCAATACGCATTTGTCAGCTCCCGGCCCTTGGCCTCGCAGAATTTCGCCCACCGGCGAAAGGGAAAAATCATTTTTTGCGGGGCTTTGCCTCGCAAAAAACACTTCTCGCGGAGCGAGCGTCGAACCCGCAGGGTGAGGCGCAGAGCGCAGCGTTTTCAAAAAAGTGCCTGCACTTTTTTGATTTTATTCCTCGTCGCTAAAGTCGTCAGCGCTGACGTCAACCGCCCGGCCGGCGGCCCTGGCGGCCACCTGGGACTGGCTGCTCATGAGCTTGAAGAAGTCCCGGCGGATGGCGGCCTCCAGGCTGTCGGCCACCTCGGGGTTTTCCTTCAGATACTGCTTGGCGGCGTCGCGGCCCTGGCCCAGGCGGGTCTCCCCCATGGCGAACCAGGACCCGGACTTCTGCACCAGATCCAACTTCACGCCCAGGTCCACCAGCTCGCCCAGCAGGCTGATGCCCTCGCCGTACATGATGTCGAACTCCGCCTCCCGGAAGGGGGGCGCCACCTTGTTTTTCACCACCTTGGCCCGGGTGCGGTTGCCGATGACCTCGCCGCCGGCCTTCAGCGTCTCGATGCGGCGCACGTCGATGCGGACAGAGGCGTAGAACTTCAGGGCGCGGCCGCCGGTGGTGACCTCCGGGTTGCCGTACATGACGCCCACCTTCTCACGCAGTTGGTTGATGAAGATCACCACGCAGTTGGTCTTGCTGATGGCGCCGGCCAGCTTCCGCAGAGCCTGGCTCATGAGGCGGGCGTGGAGGCCCACAAAGCTGTCGCCCATCTCACCCTCGATCTCCGACCGGGGCACCAGGGCGGCCACGGAGTCCACCACCACCACGTCGATGGCGCCGGAGCGCACCAGGGCCTCGGTGATCTCCAGGCCCTGCTCGCCGGTGTCCGGCTGGCTCACCAGCAGGTCGTCGATGTTGACCCCCAGGGCCCGGGCGTAGGTGGGATCCAGGGCGTGCTCCGCGTCCACGAAGGCCACCTCGCCGCCGGCCTTCTGGGCCTGGGCCAGGATGTGCAGGGCCAGGGTGGTCTTACCGGAGGACTCAGGCCCGTAGATCTCGATGATGCGCCCCTTGGGCACGCCGCCGATCCCCAGAGCCAGGTCCAGGGCCAGAGAGCCGGTGGGGATAGCCTCGATGTTCAGGTTGCTCTGGTCCCCCAGGCGCATGATGGACCCCTTGCCGTACAGCTTCTCGATCTGGCTCATGGCGGTCTGGATCGCCTGCTTCTTATCGCTGGCGGGAGCCGCCGTCTTGGCGGGCGCGGACTTTTTCTCTGCCATGTTCTTCTCTCCTCTTACTCAAATATATAAAATCTGATTTTCGCTCCTGTCTGCGCGGCTTTTACAGCCTTGCTTCCTGACGGTATCATACACCATCCGCTGTCCAAAAGTCCGGACAGTGAGCTGGGGCGCCGGTCAAATTTCGTCCAGCAGGGTGCCGTACACCACCCGGGGGATGCCCCGGTCGTCGGGGACCACGTTGATATCCCCAAAGCCCTGGGCCCGCATGAGCCGCAGCACCGTGTCCGCCTGGCCCATCCCCACCTCGAAGCACAGCCGTCCGCCCACCGCCAGGGCGGTCCGCCACCGCCGGGCGATGGAGGCGTAGAAATCGTAGCCGTCCTCGCCGCCGTCCAGGGCCAGATGGGGCTCGTAGTCCCGCACCGACACGTCCAGCCCGGGGATGTCCCCCCGGGGGATGTAGGGGGGATTGCTGACGATGCACTGGAACTCCCCCACCACCTTGGGCGGCGGCTGGAGGGCGTCCAGCACCGTCACCGACACCTGGCCGGAGAGGCCGCAGCGCCGGATATTCTGGCGGCACACCCGCACCGCCGGCTCGGAGATCTCCCCCAGCAGTACCCGGCTCTCGGGGCAGTTGGCCGCCACGGCCAGGCCCACGCAGCCGCTGCCGGCGCACAGGTCCAGCACCCGGCACCTGCCCTGGGTCCCTATGTACGCGATGGCCTCCCGGGCCAGCACCTCCGTGTCCGCCCGGGGGATCAGCACCGACTCGTTCACGTCCAGCGTCAGGCCGTAGAACTCCCACTCGCCGATGAGGTAGGCCACCGGCTCCCCGGCCAGATGCCGGTCCACCAGGGCCCGGATGGCGCTCTCCGTCTCCTGGGGCACGTACAGCTGGGCGTCCCGGTAAAAGCTCTCCCGGTCCTTGCCGCTGCCGAAGCACACCAGCTCCCTGGCCTCCAGGGCCGCGGCGGGGTATCCCGCCGCCTTCAGCTGGCGGCGGAGGTCCAGATACAGATTGTTGTAGGTGATGGCCATGTCTCTCTCCACCGCCGGTCCCCGCCACACATTGGGAACCGGCGAATACGTTTTGTAATAATGTTGAGGAATATTGCGGAACGTTGTCGGTTTTTGCCCGTCACTTCCCCCAGGCATCCTTGCCCTTTTCCTCCGGGATCACCAGCTTTAATGCCGTAATGGCCACCCCACAAGATCTCCGATCTTGCGGGGACCCTGCGATTCATCATGCGCGGGCGAAGTGAATTCGCCCTTGCGCCAAGGTTTTTGCCACGGCAAAAACGCTTGTACGCCGCGCAGCGGCGGGCGAGGTGGCCCGAAACTGCTCACTTCCCCCAGGCGTCCTTGCCCTTCTCCTCCGGGATCACCAGCTTTAATGCGGTGATGGCCACCTCGATCATGGAGTCGTCCGGCTCGAAGGTGGTGAAGTTCTGCATCCAGAGGCCGGGCCGGGCCAGGAAGTTGGTCACCGGGTTGTCGTGGCCCCCCACGTAGCGGTTGAACTCGTAGGTGATGCCCACCACCAGGGGCAGCAGCGCCAGCTGAATCAGCATCCGCAGGAACACGTTCCCCACGGGGAACAGGGCGAACACCACCGTATTCACCAGAATGGCGACGATGATGACCACCAGCATGAAGCTGGTGCCGCAGCGGGGGTGGTGCTTGGGCTGGACGCGGACGTTTTCCACCGTCAGGTCCAGGCCCTTCTCATAGCAGAAGATGGTCTTGTGCTCCGCCCCGTGGTAGGAGAACACCCGGCGGATGTCCTTCATCCGGGACACTGCGATCATATAGGCCATGAAGATGGCAATGCGCAGCACCGCGTCCACCAGGTTGCGGATCAGCACGCTGTCCGTCACCAGCTCCACAAAGCTGGACAAAAACGTGGGCAGCAGCATGAAAAGGCCGATGGAAAAGGCCACCGCCAGCACCACGGAGAAGGCGATGACCACCTTCTCCATCTTCTCGTTGCCCAACTTCTCATCCAGCCACTTCTCAAACTTCGACGGCTCCTCCACCCCGGCCTCCTCCGGATAGTAGTCCGCGGAGAACATCAGGGCCTTGACCCCCCGGTACATGCTGTCCAAAAACGTGACGCTGCCCCGGATCAGGGGCAGGCCCAAAACGGGATACCGGTCCCGGATCAGCTTCAGCGCCTCCTCGCGGACCACCAGGCCCTCCGGCCCCCGGACCACCACGGCCTGCTTCTCCGGTCCCCGCATCAGGATCCCCTCGATCAGCGCCTGTCCGCCGATGGTGGTGCGGAAGGCGCACTCCTTTTTCTCTGTCATCCTATCTGCCTTTCTGTCATTGGATATAGTATACGACACTTTTGGGAAAAATGCAACGTCTGTTCCACAAAAAGTCAGCTCAGCGGCAGGGCGATGGTCACGACGCAGCCGCCGCCCTCGGCGTTGCCGATGGTGAAGGTCCCGCTGTGGAGGCGGATGATCTCGTCGCACACCGCCAGGCCGATGCCGCTGCCCCGGGCCTTGGAGGAGCCCTTGTAGAACTTCTGCTTGACGAAGGGCAGCTCCTCCTCCGGGATGCCCGGCCCGTAGTCCCGGACGGTGATGACCACGCTGTCCGGTCCCCCTGTCAGCCTCGCGTCGATGCGCTTCCCGGCGCCGCCGTGCTTGGCGGCGTTGTCCAGCACGTTGCAGAACACCTGCTTCAGCCGCTCCGGGTCCCCGGGGATGGGGGAGAGCAGCTCGTCGCCGCCGTCGTCGTAGTTGAGGACGATGGACTCCTGCTTGAACAGCTCCCGGTAGGTGTACACCGCGTCCTCAAACTCCGCCTGGATGTCCACCTGCTCGATCTGGAGGGTAAAGCGGCCGTCCTCCATTTTGGAGAAGTCCAGCAGCTCCTCCACCATGGTGGTCAGGCGGCGGGACTCCTTGAGGATGATGCCCACCCCCCGGCGCAGCTGCTCCGGGTCGCCGCCGGTGCGCTCCAGCTCCAGCAGCGTCTCGCCCCAGCCGTTGATGGCGGTGAGGGGGGTGCGCAGCTCGTGGGACACGGAGGAGATGAACTCGCTTTTGATCTTCTCCCCCTGGCTGATCTGGGTGGACATGTTGTTGATGGCGTCAATGAGCTGGCCGATCTCGTCCCGGTAGTGGTTCTCCATCTGGGCGCCGTAGCTGCCGTCGGCGATGCGCTTGGCGGTCTCCGTCACCTCCGCCACCGGCTCCACCACGTTGTTGATGAACAGCATGTTGGCGATCACGGACATGGCGATGCACAGCAGCAGCAGCCCCGCCGCCACGCCGCACACCATGAGGATCTCCCGCTGGACGGCGGACATGGCGGTGACATAGCGCATGACGCCCTCCACCTGGCCGTTGCACCGCAGGGGCGCGCTGACCGACATGATGTGCTGCCCGGTGAGGGGGTCCACCCCCCGGTAGGGCGTGACCTCCCCGTTCAGCGCGCCGATGATGTCCGGCGTGCCTGGGCTCATGCCGGAGGTGAGGCCGGTGGAGTAGGAGCTGACGATGACCTTTCCGTTGGTGCTGATGAACTGCAGCTCCAGGTGGTCCTTCTCCGCGAAGCTCTCGGCGTAGGACACCGCTTTCTGATAGAACTCCGAGTAGCTGGTCATGGCGTAGCTGGTGAAGTAGCTGCTGGCGTGGGTGGCCCGGGTGCGCAGGGCCTCCGTCATCATGTTGTAGTAGTAGTTGGCGATCCCCGCGCAGATCACGCCAGCCACCAGCAGCACCACCGCGAAAATAGGCGTCATGGAGTTGATGAGCCAGCGGCGGCGAAGGCCGGTGATCCCCATATGGCGCTTTTCCATGCTGCTCAGCCCGCCCGTCTCCGGCGCGGCCGCTTCCGTATGATTCATCCCCGGCCCTCCTCTCTGAGATCAGATCTGCCCTTCAACCAGGCCCCCCGCGCCCTCTCCCTCACGCATCTCAAAAGTTTACGTTTTTTGCCTGGCTCCGCCAGGCAAAAAACACCTCTCACGGAGCGAGCGTCGAATTGGCCGCCGCAGCGGCCAACCGAGGCGCGGAGCGAAGTGTTTTTGAAAAAGTGCCTGCACTTTTTCAATATGTTAAAATCCCCATTTGTATCCGTAGCCCCACACGGTGTTGATGTAGGTGGGGTTCTGGGCGTTGTCCTCGATCTTCAGGCGCAGGCGGCGGATATTCACATCCACGATCTTCAGCTCCCCGAAGTAGTCCCGGCCCCAGACCTGGTCCAGAATTTCCTCCCGGCTCAGGGCCTTGCCGGGGTTCTCCATAAAGAGCTTCATGATGGAGTACTCCACCTGGGTCAGCTTCACCCGCTGGCCGTTCTTCTCCAGGGTCCGGTTGCGGGTATTCAGCAGAAACGGGTCCTGGTAGATCTCCCCCGCCTGCTCCTGGACGCCGCCGCCCGCCCGGCGGAACAGGGCGTCCACCCGGGCGGTCAGCTCCGCCGGGGAGAAGGGCTTGGTCACATAGTCGTCCGCGCCGGTCATGAGGCCCGTCACCTTGTCCATCTCCTGGCTGCGGGCGGTGAGCATGATGATGCCGATGCGGGTATTGGTGGCCCGAATCCGGCGGCAGACCTCAAAGCCGTCGATGCCCGGCAGCATGATGTCCAGCAGCGCCACCCGCACGTCCGGGTCGTCCCGCAGCTTCTCCAGGGCCTCCTCCCCGGTCTCCGCCTCGATGACGGAGTACCCCGCCCGGGTCAGGTTGATCACAATAAAGCCCCGGATGCTGGATTCATCCTCCAGGACCAGCACTTTTCTCGGCATGGCGTTTCTTCTCCTTCTCAGTTTTCTCCGGTGTTCCACTGGACCGTGATCACCTGGAACCGCGAGGCAAGGTCCTCCGGCTCCAGGGCGTAGGCCCAGTCCTCATAGGCCTCGTAGAAGGCCACCGCGTAGATGGTCCCCGTCCCCGACTGGCGGCGCAGGATGGAGCGGCCGGCCTTGGCCGCCAGCTTCTCCCGGTTGGAGCCGGTACAGGTGTAGATGGTAAAGAGGGGCTGGTCCTTCTCCCCGCCCTTGACGGTGTAGAAGGTGACGCCCCGCTCCATGGCGCTGGCGTTCTCCTGCCGGACCGTAAAGTGCCGGTCCCAGTCCTCCGGGATCATCAGATACCAGCTGTTGGGCACGTCGTGGTAGGTGATGGCCTTGCTCTCAGCCGCGCCCTGGGGGTCATAGCTGCGCCAATAGATCTTCCATACCGGCTCCTCCGGCTCGCTGGGCAGCAGCAGGGGCATGGGGACCTCCGTAACGCCGTCGCCGTCCACATCCGTCGGCTGCAGCGCGCTGACGCGGAACACCTCCGTGGACACGCCGGTAGCGCTGCTGAGCACGATGTTGCGCAGCTCCCCCTGCTGATAGACCAGGATGTCGTTGACGGTCTGGGACTCGGCCTCCTGGCCGGTGACAAACACCGCCGTGGAGCCGTCCGTCAGCGTGCCCACGCCCATCCACTGCAGCTGGGCCACCGTCACGGACAGCTTCGCCGTGCTGGCCAAATTCAGCCTGCCGTTCTCCCAGTCGTAGCAGTCCGCCACGCTGCCGCCGGCCTCGGTGCCGTCGCCCCGCAGGAGCACCACCTCCTGCCGGCCGTCCCCGTCAACGTCCACCGCCGCATAGCGGGCGTAGGGGCTGACCATGAGCTGCACCGGCTCCATGTTCTCCAGGGCGTACACCTCCAGGGCCTGGACGCCCATATTCTGGGCCTCGGTGCCCACCCGCCAACTCACCAGCAGTTCCATGCTGCCGTCGCTGTCCAGGTCCGCGTACCGGATGGACTGGATGGCCGTGCCGCTGCCCTCGATGACCGCCGCCTGGCGGTAGGAATCCTCCTCCGTCTGGAAGATATAGATTTTTAATGGCTTTTCCTCGTCGGCCGTCCGGAAGAAGGCCACCGCCTCCTCCTCGCCGTCGCCGTCCAGGTCCACCAGCTGCACCGGCTGGAGGTTGGTCCCGGAGGTGGGCGCGGCGTACTCCGACCCCTGGGCCTGGATGGCCTCGATCTGCAGATTGAGGGACCGGTACTCGGCGGGCAGCTGGGGCGGCACGAACAGGTCCTCCACCGGGGAGGTCAGGGCGCAGCCCGCCAGGGCCATCGCCGCCGCCGCTAGCAGCAGCCAGGTCCGCACTCGATGCTGTTTCACAGGTCCTCCCCCTCTCTCCCCTCTGCGGGGCTGTCATTCCGCTATCCAATCTACCACAGTTTCGCCGGTTTTGGTAGTCCTCTTTTCCGATTCACGAAAATTTTACAAACCGTTCTCCGCGCCGCCGTCCAGCCGGTACTCCAGCTGGCAGTCGAAGGGCTCCCGGGCCGCGTGGCCCCGGTCCGGCTCCTCCGCCCGGACGCAGCCCATGGCGCGGTAAAAGGCCTGGCTCTCCACGGCGGAGTGGGCGGAGATGTAGAGCCGCTGGGCGCCGCGGGCCCGGGCGAAGTCCGCCGCCGCCCGGAACAGCGTCCGGCCAATGCCTTGCCGCCGGGCCTCCTGGGAGACGTGGATGCTGCTCAGGTCCAGATACTGCCCCCGGCTTCCCATAGGGGCGCTCTCCACCGACACGAAGCCCTTCAGCGCCCCGTCCAGGAACGCGGCCCGCACCAGGCCGCCGGAGGCCGCCGTGTGCCGCAGGCACTCCACCAGCAGGCGGTAGTCCTCCTCGCTCCAGTCGTCGATGAAGGGGTCCGGCCGCACCGTCCACCGGCCGTCCACCAGACGCCAGCAGTCCGTCACCACCTGGCGGCGCTGAAAGCCGCGAAACAGCTCCCGGCAGATGTCGCCCTCCGCCAGGTCCCGGTACTCCACCGCCGGAGCGTCAGCCATTGCCTTTGCCCCGCAGCTTCGTCAGCTCGATGGCCTCTTTCCCCGTCATATGCTCCACGGATATCTCCACGCAGCACAGGGCCGCCTGCTCCCGGCGGATCTCGGCGTCCACCTTTTCCCGGTTGTCCCAGTACTTCAACCCCAGGGCCTCCACCGCCCGGAAGATCTCCTCCCCGCTCTCCAGCACTCGGGCCTGGCCGAAGACGATGACGCTCTTGAAATAGGTGGTCAGCTCCTCCGCCACCACGTCGTCCTTCTCCACCACGCACAGCGACACCTTGGGGCACCGGCGGATGGCGTCCAGCTTATGCCCGCTTTTGGCGCAGTGGAAGTAGATCTTCCCCTGGTCGTACACGTAGTTCACCGGCACGGTGTAGGGGTAACCGTCGTCCCCGATCACGCCCAGGACGCCGTACTTGCCGCTGCGCAGGATGGCGGCGCTCTCCTCGTCGGTCAGCTTCTGCCGGAATCGTCTCATCTCACGGAACATATCTGTACTCCTCCTGTTTGGTCCCACCCCGGCGGGGCGGGAAACTGTGTTTTTATTCCGCCTATCCCGCAGTCCCGCCGCAGGCGGGGGCCAGGCGGGACATTGAAAGCGGGTATCGCGGCCGCTGCGGTATCGTGTATCAGATCCTGTACCATAACCGCTCTGCGGCTATTATAGCACAGATATGGCGGCGGGACAAGCGGGAAGCGCCCGGCGGAAAATTTGTTCTTGCAATCTTCCCCCGCCTGGGGTATACTAAGCCCGTACCTGCCGGTGTGATGGAATTGGTAGACGTAGTGGACTCAAAATCCACCGCTGGCGACAGCGTACCGGTTCGAGTCCGGTCACCGGCACCACGCATGAGCCTCTTGGCGGCTTTGCCGCTTAGAGGCTCAGCGTGCATATAGGGCAAACCTTTTGACCCGCTATCGCGCGCCGCCGCAAGCGCCATACCGCTTACGGCGCTTCTCCAAACCGGGCCCGCCTTGGGGCGGTTCCGTTTCGCCGTTTTTTCACGTTGAAATTGATATCAGGAGGTTCTCTGATGGCAAAGACTTTTTTGGTGTGCGAGGCATCCGCGTTCATACGGATGATGGTCAGCGACATTCTGACCAAGAACGGCTGGCATGCCGCCGGCGAGGCCGCAGACGGGAAAGCGGCCGTGGGAAAGTACAAAGAGCTCTCTCCCGATCTGGTGGTGATGGGCGCCGCTATGCCAAAGATGGACGGCGTCACAGCGCTGAAGGAGATCCTGCGGGCCGACGCCGGCGCCAAGGTCGTCATGCTCTTCCCCAAGGACCAGCAGGCGGAGGCCGGCGCAGCTGTCAGGGCCGGAGCCAAGGGCTGCGTATGGAAGCCCTTTCGCCCGGAGGAGCTTATCAGCGCTCTGCGGAAGATTTCCGGCTGACGGCGGCACAGTCAAAAAGGTCCCCCGGCGCATCCCATTTGGGATGGCCGGGGGACCTCTTTGTCGATTCAGACGGTCATTTGCCGCGGCAGCTCCCGTGGCAGCCGCCGCAGGCGGAGCAGTCGCCGCTGCAGCAGCCGCCCGATTTGTGGGACTTCCACATGGACCGGATGGCCAGAGCCGCAACCAGCACCAGCGCCACCAGCACCAGGACCGTGATCAGGATATCGGGCATTGCTGTACGCTCCTTTCCAAGCAGGCGTTACTTCTGGGCAGCGGCCACAGAAGTCAGATGATGGGCGTCGTTATCCGGCTGATAGCCCTTGCGGAAGAGCAGGTAGAGCAGGGCGGCCAGAGCAGCCACGGCCACCACGGTCCAGAAGCTGAAGGGCGCCACACCGGCGATCAGCCCGCCGATCTGATAGACGATCATGGCGATCACATAGGCGAAGCCGCACATGTAGCCGATGGCGGCCAGGGTCCACTTGGCGTTGTTCATCTCCCGCTTGATGGCGCCCATGGCGGCGAAGCAGGGGGCGCACAGCAGGTTGAAGATCATAAAGGAATAGCCGGTGAAGGCGTTGAAGTCGGCGCCCACCAGGGCCCAGATCTCGTCGCCGTTCTCGCTGAGGTCGCCGGCGAAGTTGTAGAGGACGCCGAAGGTGTTGATGACCTCCTCCTTGGCGATCAGGCCGGTGAAGGTCGCCACAGTGGCCTTCCAGGCCATGTCGCCAGCCCAGCCCAGGGGATAGAAGATCCAGGCGATGCCGTTGCCGATGGCGGCCAGCAGGGAGTGGTTGTTGTCCTCCACAGCGCCGAACACGCCGTCCACAACGCCGTAGCCCTGGAGGAACCAGAGGACGATGGAGGAGATGAGCACCACGGTGCCCGCCCGCTTGATGAAGGACCAGCCCCGTTCCCAGGTGGCCCGGAGCACGTTGCCCATGCTGGGCACGTGATAGGCGGGCAGCTCCATGACGAAGGGTGCGGGCTCCCCGGCGAAGGGCTTGGTCTTCTTGAGCATGATGCCCGAGATGACCACGGCGGCGATGCCGATGAAGAAGGCGGAGGCGGCCACCAGGGGGGAGTTGTTAAAGATGGCGCCGGCGATCAGGCCGATGATGGGCAGCTTGGCGCCGCAGGGGATGAAGCCGGTGGTCATGATGGTCATTTTCCGGTCACGGTCCTGCTCAATGGTGCGGGAGGCCATGATGCCGGGAACGCCGCAGCCGGTGGCCACCAGCAGGGGAATAAAGCTCTTGCCGCTGAGGCCGAAGCGCCGGAAGATCCGGTCCATGACGAAGGCCACACGGGCCATGTAGCCCACGTCCTCCAGGATGGCCAGCAGGAAGCACAGCACCAGGATCTGGGGCACGAAGCCCAGCACCGCGCCTACGCCGGCCACGATGCCGTCCTGGATCAGGCCGTAGAGCCAGGCGGGCACCACCGGGTCGCCGGCGGCGTTCAGCAGGAAGCTGTCAAAGAAGCCGGGGACCCACTCCCCGAAGAGCACGTCGTTGGCCCAGTCGGTGCCGATGGTACCGATGGAGATGGCCCAGCCGCCCATGGCGATGGCGTAGATCAGGAACATGACGCAGGCGAAGATGGGCAGGGCCAGGATGCGGTTGGTGACGATGCGGTCGATCTTGTCGGAGACGGAGAGGCTGCCCTTGGCGGCCTTCTTCTTCACCGCCCGGCTGACCACACTGTTGATGTAGGCGTAGCGCTGGTTGGTGATGATGCTCTCGGCGTCGTCGTCCAGCTCCCGCTCGCAGTCGGTGATGTGCTCCTCCAGGTGGGCCGCCAGGCCGGCGTCCAGCTGCAGGTCCTCCAGCACCTTCTCATCCCGCTCAAAGAGCTTGATGGCGTACCAGCGCAGGTACTGGCCGCTGACCTTGCCCTGGATGGACTCCTCGATGTGGGCCAGAGCGTGCTCCACGCTGCCGGTGAACACATGGGGCAGCTCCCCGGCCTTGTGGCTCCGGGCCAGGGCCACGGCCTTCTCCGCCGCGGCCATGCCGCCCTCGCCCTTCAGGGCGCTCATCTCCACCACCTGGCAGCCCAGGGCCTCCCCCAGCTTCTGGAGGTCGATCTTGTCGCCGTTTTTGCGCACCAGGTCGATCATGTTCACCGCCACCACCACCGGCAGCCCCAGCTCGATAAGCTGGGTGGTGAGGTACAGGTTCCGCTCGATGTTGGTGCCGTCCACGATGTTCAAAATGGCGTCGGGCTGTTCCTTCACCAGGTAGTTCCGGGCCACCACCTCCTCCAGGGTGTAGGGGGACAGGGAGTAAATGCCGGGCAGGTCCTGAATGACCACATCCTTGCGGCCCTTCAGCCGGCCCTCCTTCTTCTCCACGGTGACGCCGGGCCAGTTGCCCACGTACTGGTTGGAGCCGGTCAGGCTGTTGAACAGGGTGGTCTTACCGCAGTTCGGATTGCCCGCCAGCGCGATCTTGATATCCATGCCGCTTCTCCTCTCTGATAGTTAGCATTGGCTAACCCTTATTCATAAAATTTGGCGGTCCTGCCGCCTGTGATGCGTCCCCGCTCAGAGGACCTCGATCATCTCCGCGTCGCCCTTGCGGACGCTGAGCTCATAGCCCCGTACGTTCAGCTCCATGGGGTCTCCCAGGGGAGCCACCTTGCGGACGTAGATCTCCACGCCCTTGGTGATGCCCATGTCCATGATCCGGCGCTTCACCGGGCCCTCGCCGTGGAGCTTCGCCACCGTGACGGTCTCGCCCACTTTGGCGTCCTTCAGTGTCTTCATGTCTCTTCCTCCTAGCTTTCAATTTGTTTTCCGGTTTGCCGCCGGACCCGTAGGTCTGCGCGGCGGCGTTCTCCCACACGCTCCCCGCCCGGGGGCGGAGCGCGGTCAGATCATGATTCGGTTCGCCATGGTCCTGTCCAGCGCGATCCGGCTGTCCTTCACCTGCAGGATCAGGTTTCCCGCGATCTCGCTGATCACGGTCACAGTGCTGTCCACCACGAAGCCCATCTCCGCCAGATGCTGGCGAATCTCGTCCTTGCCGGTGATCTTGCGGATGGTGACCGTCTCACCCGACTTCGCCATTGTCAACGGCATCATGCCTTCGCCTCCCTCTGTATGGTTAGATTTAGCTAACTCCCTGCCGAAAAGGAAGGGTTAGCGTTACCTAACCCTCAATTCATCCAGAGTTTACCACAGGGGACTGACTGTGTCAAGAGGCAGTTTCAAAAAAGTTGCATAAATCGCGGCGCAGGCGGGCAGGGTCCGCGCGGCTGCAGGCGCAGTAGCCCGCGGCGCAGGTGGTTGGATGACAGTTCAGCGCCGAAAGGGGACGCCACCCGGCGGGCGGCGTCCCCTTTTGCGCGCGGTGATAGGGCGCTGAGTTTCACAGCGGCAAAGCCGCCAAGGGGCTCATGTGCGGCAAATCACTCTGATTTGGTCGCATAGTACCACGCCAAGAAATCGTCGTGCATTTCTTCTCCTCTCCGGCGGGCCTGGACGGCGTCCTCGAGGTTGTCGTAGCTGCCGAGGTAGTAGGTCTTGCCCTTGAACGTGATCTGCGCCGCCCACTTTTGGTTCTTCTTGTTCCGGTAGACCCCTGTATAGCCGCTGGTGTTGCTGGCGATCAGGCGGCGCTTGGCGGCCTCCAGCAGCGTCACGGAGGTGCCGTCCACCAGGCGGAGGTTATCCAGCACCTGCTCCCGCTGCAAGCACCCGCAGCTCCTCGTGTGGCCGGAGACCAGAAAGGCATAGCGCACCACTGTCTCCTGCCCGCAGTCGCAGCGGCAGCGCCAGCGGTGGGCTCCGCCCCGCTTGCCCGCGTATTCCAGCACCGTCAGCATCCCGAACCGCTGGCCAGTCAGGTCCTGGAGGGGTGGGTGGCCCAGGCAGCCGCAGCTCTTCTTGTATCCGTGGGTCAGCTGGGTGCTGACAGCCAGGCACTCCTGCCCGCAGTCGCAGCGGCAGCGCCACACGGTCCCGCCTCCGGGGCCCCGCTCCTCCGTGGGCGCGAGACACACCAGCTTCCCGAACCGCCGCCCGGTCAGGTCCTTCTGCCCGGGCTTTACCGCCGTCTCACACCCGCAGTCGGTAACGGCGCCCCGCTGCAAACAGCGGGTATCCAGCAGGGCCTCCCCGCCGCAGTCGCAGCGGCAGCGCCACACGGTGTAGCCGCTTTTCCGCCGGTCCGTGGGGGCAGCCACGGTCAGCCTGCCCACGCGATAGCCAGTCCTGATCTTCGGTCGGGTCTGTTTTTCGGCCATTCTATTCGTACCTTTCTCTACCCCAGGCTCCCCGCCCGGTCGCAGCGGACGGTGAAGCGGCTCTTGCCGCCCACGGTGCAGGTGAACAGGGTCAGGGCGTAGTCCCCGGCGGTCATGTCCTCAATGGCCGTGGGCTCCAGCGTCTCCAGCTCCGCCACCTGGTAGCGGAACACATTGCCGTCCATATCCTTGAACGTGACCTCGTCGCCGGGGGACAGGTCCTTGAGGCGGCCAAAGTGGCTTGCGTAGTTGTGGGCGGCGATGACCAGATCGTCCAGATAGGCCGAACCCGCATACCGGCAGGGGGCAAGCTTCAGGCTCGGGTAGCTCCACCGGCTGATGACCGGCAGCTCCAGGCCCAGGGCGGGGATGCCCAGCGTCCCGATGTACGCCGTGCCGTCCACAGTCTCCTCCGGCATGTCCATCTCCGGGTTCAGCACGTAGTCCGGGTACACGACCGCCTCCGGCGGGGCGTCCTCCGGCTGAGGCTCCGGCGGGGACGGAATCAGCGTCTCCAGGCGGTCCGCCGTCCGGCGGACGGCTCGCGCCGCCCGGGAGGCGTCCCAGACGTTGTAGAGCGCAAGGGAAAGGGCCGCCGCCATCAGCAGCAGCCCCATAACGATCAGGTACTTACCCCTGTTTTTCTTCATTGGAAGCACCTCTGCGGCGGATGAGGCCCGCCGCAACAAAGAATAGTCCCGCGCACAGCAGCAGCGGCACCGGCCACCACAGCTGGCCCGTCTGAGGCAGGGCGGGCCCCAGGGGCGGCGGCCAATCCGGGATGTCCGTCCCCGGGTCGGGCTCCGTGTCCTCGTCGGGCACCGGCCCGTCCGGGATATCCGTATCGTCCGGCGGGGTAGGCCCCGGCGGGGTATCCGGCTCCTGGACGGTGTTTACCACCACAAAGGCGTCGCCCTCCCGGACGATCTCCACGGTGTAGGCCCCGGGCGCGGCCTCCACCACCAGCCACTGGCTGCCGCTATCCAGCCCCTCCCAGGCGTAGCGCCAGTTGTTGGCGGCGCTGAGCGTCACCGCGTCCACCACCACGCCGTCCTTCAAAAGCTGGGCAGTCACGCTCTGGGGGCGCTGGGCCTCATAGCCCGCGTCCCGCCAGACCTTCAGCACCCGCCGGTCCACGGTGTCGCCCTCCTCCGGCGCCGGCTGCACGCTGTGCTTAGGCTCGGCGGTCACATGGTAGTCCCAGTCGTTGGCCTCCTGGTCCAGGGTGGGCAGCAGCACCATGAAGGCCTGGGCGTCGTAGATCATACCGCCCTGCTGGTGCCGGGAGCCCAGGACCAGGTACAGCCCCGGGGTCAGGGTCTTGCCGGGGGTGGGGAAAGCCAATTGCCCCCACAGGTCCGTTATCCCGCTGTCGGCGGGGACCACCTGGTCCCGCAGGACATAGCCCTCCAGGGTGGAGGCCAGGGCCCACCACGCCTCGTCGTTTCTGCCCCGGATGTCCACGTTGAACTGGGAGAACGCCTCCGTCACCGTCAGCTCCCCGTACTCGTCCACGTCCGCCACCCGGTAGAGGGAGAACACCGCCCCCACAAGGGGCACGCCGTTGTCCCGGTAGGTCAACGTCAGGCCGCAGTCCTTTGTCAGGTCGATGCGCCCCGCCGCCAGGGCTTGGGCGGGCAGCAGCAGCGCCAACAGGGCAACCAGAAGCGTCCTCATGATCTGATCACGGTTCTTCATTTTCATTCCCTCCAACTCTCCTTTTGGGCTTCTTAGGGATCATCAGCACGATCAGCAAAAGCAGCAGCATGGGGATCGCCACCAGGGGCGCCACGATCACCGGCTCGATCTGCATGGCGTCGGCGGTGACCCGGACGGTCTGGGCCGCCTCCTCGTTTTCCACCCGGTGGCCCCGCACCAGCAGCCGGTGGCTGTTCACCCCGTAGGGCGTGCAGGTCACCAGGGTGCAGTAGTCCTGGTTGGGGTCGATCTCCAAGGCGTCCAGCTCCTGGGGCTCCACGATCAAAATCTGGTCCACCTCGTAGGTCAGCGTCTCGTCCAGGATGCGCAGGAGGAAGTCGTCCCCCTCCGTCAGCTTATCCAGGTCCGTGAACAGCCGGGCGCTGGGCAGACCCCGGTGCCCGGACAGGGCACAGTGGGTCCCCGCACCGCCGGTGGGCAGGCTGCTCCCCTCGATGTGGCCCACCGCCACCTGGAGCACGGACTCGCCGGTGCCGTGGTAGATGGGCAGAGAGCAGCCGATGGTGGGGATCTCGATGTAGCCCATTACCCCGCCCTCGGACACGCTCAGCAGGCCCTCGTAGGTCTCCCGCTCCTCCGCGGTCATGGCAAAGCGCTCCTCCCGGGCGGGCAGAGACTGGTTGTAGGCCCGGGCCTCGGCCCAGAGCCGCTGGTACAGCTCGCTGTCGATGGCCGCCACCTCCTGGGCGTACTGGGCGATGGCCTTGGACTGGTGGAGGGAGTTCCAGTAGTCGCTGACGCTGGGATACAGCAGCAGGGACAGCCCTGCAAGAAACACCACTATTAGAATAATTGTGGATACCGTGCCTTTCTTCATGCAGAGCTCTCCTTGCCGCTGTGAGAAGCGGCTCACAGCGGACTTTGGTCAATTCAAAATCGCCGGGCCGGGGAGGGCGGCCCTCCCCGGCCGGACGGGACTTTGGGGATTACTTGGCCATGCGCTTCTTGGTCACCAGCAGCACCACAGCCGCCAGCACCAGCACGCCGCCCAGGGCGTAGAACAGGGTGGTGCCCATGCCGCCGGTGCTGGGCAGAACCGTACCCGTGTTGTTGGCCACGCCTTCGTTGTGGGTCAGGGTAGAGACATCAGTTTCGGTGGCGCTCGTACCATTGATGGTGATGGTGACCGGCTCAGTCAGCAGGTTGTAGCCGGCGGGAGCCTCAGTCTCCAGCAGGTAGTAGGTGCCATCCTTCAGACCGATAAACTCAGCGGAACCGTACTCGTCGGTGGTCACCTCAGTAGGCTGCCCCTGGTCAGTGACCCAATCCACCTTGGCCGCCGTGCCTGCTGTTGCATCAGCGGCGGTGTACTTGTAGTACAGCTTGGTGGTAGTTCCGTCCTCGGTGACTTCCTTGTACAGAACGAACTTGGCACCGGCCAGCTTGGTGTCCTTGTCCGCCGGGTTGTCGGGATTCGCTGCGTACTTGTCAATGATGATCTTGGCGCTGTAGACTGTTTCTTTATCCTCGCGGGTGGTAGTCTTAGTGCTGTCAGTGGGGTCGTTGCTATAGGTCAGGATAGCGTGGTTATTCTCGATCTTGGCGACGGCGTTCGCATTGACGGTGGCGGAGTACTTGACCTCGATTTTCGCACCGACGGCCAAGTTCATCACGTTGATGTCCAGCACGAAATCCTTCTCGCCAGCCTGGTCACCGGTCTCGAGGGTGAAGTTGTCGGTGATCTCCGTGCCGTCGATGTACACCTCCACGTCGTTGTTGAAGGTCAGGCCATCGGACATTTTATCGGTGATCTGGTACTCGTAGGTCGTAAAGCCGGTGGTGTCGGGCACCTTGCCGGTGATGACGTAGTTGACAACCTCTCCGATCTCCACGCTCTCCTTGTCATCCACCTTGTCAAAGGGGACGTCGTTCTTGTCGTGGATGGTGACGGTGGGGTTGGTGGTGGTCAGGTTGCACAGCGCGCCGCTGCCGCTGCTGACGAAGTAGTAGCCCAGCTCAAGACCGGTAGCGGACACGCCGGTACCGGCAGCAGCCTCCTGCAGTTCGGTGCCAGTCTTACTCCCCGTCTTGGTATTCAGGAACTTGGCAAAATCAGCGGCGGAGAATTCAGCTTCTGTAACCGTTACCACATACAGATCGGGATCGTTGGCAGTGGGGGTCAGCGTAATACCCTTGTCGGTGTAAACACCTTTGTCATCTGCTGTAACTTGAGTTTCCGTGTACACATTTGTCTCCTGATTCCATGTGCTTCCCATATAGGCAATAACCTCACTGAACCAGGTGCCCGCAGCGTTTTTGATGGTGTAGGAATAGGCGCTCTTATCAGCGCTGTACACCACGTCGAAAATCTTGTACGCGGTGTAGGTCGTCTCCGCCTTGGGGTTGTCAACGGTGATGGTGCCCCCCTCCGCCGCAAACGCCGGGGCGGCCAGGGCCAGGACCATGACCAGTGCCAGCAGAAGGCTGGCCGCGCGCTTCAAATACTTCATCAGTAATTCCTCTCTTCCTCTTATTGACAAGATTTGATGTATCTCCGCCGTCGCGCCAGCCACAGGGCCGCGCCAGCCATGAGAACGATCCCGCCCAGGACATATCCCGCCGTACCGCTGCCGCCGGTCATGGGCAGCTCTGGTCCGGTGATGACCAGCCCCAGGTCCAAGTGGTCCTCCCACTGTCTGTTGCCGGTGATCTCCGCCAACGGCTTCATGGTGATCGCTTTATTTGTCACGTTGTACTGAATCGCATAGACGTAGCTGTCTGGTTTAAATCCGGAAATATCCAACTTCTCTGCGCGCACACCGTCGCTGTCGATGCTGGACTCAACCCGTGCCTGCTGGTAGGCTGTCGGGCCAGTGTACTTCCCGAAAATCTCTCCGGAGAAGGCCACGATGTAGTCGCCCTCCGCCAGATTGTTGAAGGAGTACGCGCCGTCTGCGCCGGTGGTGACCGAAGAAGCAATTGTCGCTCCCGTCACATCCTTGGCGCAGGGCTCATATTGGCCCATCGTACCCTTTTTGAGCAGAGTGGCGGTGACGCCGGAAAGCAGGGTCTCCCCATCATCCCGCGCGCCGTCCAGGTCCGCGTCGTACCACACCACGCCGGAGATGCTGCGTTCGACGACCCGTGTCTGCACCTCCCGGGAGACGATCGGTACCGTCCCTGAATCCGGAAGCCAGCTGTTGGCGAGGTTTCCGTACAGGTCGCCGCCTTTGTTGCCGCTGGTCGTCATGGTGAGCTCCAATGTAAAGGTCTCGTTTTGCCGCAGGTTTTCCACCACCACATACACGCCGGTGACGTCCGCCAGCTTGGTAGAATCGCTGAGCAGATTAGCCGCCAATTTTATAAACAGCGGCTCGCCCTTACTGTTTTTACCGCTCGCCAGCATCTCGTCTACTTCGCCAGCATTCATTCCGTCCGCGTTTTGCTTCTCCTCATCCCAGGTCCCGCCGAACACCCTCACCGTCTCATACAGTTCCCGATACCCGGTGGTACTGCAATATACCGTGCCTGTGACACTTCCCGCGCTCACTTCCACCTTGCTCAGCGTCAGGTCCCCCGTGAAATTGGTCTCACGGATGTCTTTGTTGGCGGGCAACAGGTCATAGAGATACATCTTTGGAATGGTGCTGCTTCCAGAGTTCGTATAGGTGATGGTATAGATCATCTGTCCGTTCAGCTCAATGACGTTCACGTTCACAGCTTTTGTCAGATTGGTGCCGCCGTTCAGTGCGACATGCACGGTGATGTTGTCCGTGTTCCCCATTGCATGGTCGTAGGCGCGGTTGTCGCCCTGACCGCTGATGTAGACGCCAGTCCTGATGCTTTCGTTGTCCTTCAGGGCGGAGACTTCCGCAAATTGCGCCTGGAACACGATGTCCGGAAGCTGAATTCCCACGGGAGCGTTTAGGACCTTGAATGTCACGGACTCCCCGGATGCTCCCCCAATCTCCGCGTAGACCTTGATCGGGTGCTGTGTACCATCCGCAGCGCTAAACGTCAGCTCCGTGGGAGCGAGGGGATCGTCGCTGATTTTGACTTTCTCGCCTCCTTGCGCGGCATTTACCGACGTATACATGTAATAGGAGCCCCGGAAGACGGAAATGCGCTTTTTACCGCCTTCCCTCTCCTCATCCAGCACAACCTTGATCGTCAGGTCGGTGGGAGGCACGCTTGTCTGGCCAGTGAGGTCGCTGAGCTCGGTTTTGATATTTTTCAGCCGGTAATCCACCATGGCCTGCCCTTCGTTCTGGTTATAGGTGGGGGTAGCGGTATTCAGCTTGTTGTCTACCGCAATGTCAATATGCGCCTTGTAGCTCAGGATCAGCAGGCTGTTGCCCGAGAGGGTGCCGCCGGCGTGGGTGCCCAGCTTCTGATGCCCACCCTCGTACTCGGTCTTGACATAATAGGGCGGACTGCCCGCCTCTCTGTTGACCAGCTCGCCGCTGTATCCCGCACTGTCATAACCGCCTTCCGGCTTCGGGTAATTGGCCAGCGTGTTTTTCCCTGTCCCTTCGTCCCACACCCCGGTGGCCCAGGAAATGCTCCCCAGATCATAGGACCAGACACGGAAGGTGTTGACGGTGGCCACGGTCTTGCCCACCAGATCCTCATCACTGCCGTTGACCTTGACGGGGATGCGCATGTACTGGTACTTGCCGCCCAGCAAATTGCAGCTCCGCAGCTCCATCAGGACGCCGACGCAGGTGTACCCAGCCCTTTGAAGATCATCCAAGCTGGTGAAATAGACCAGATCCTCCTCCCGGACTCCATTCATATACTTCAGTACACCGGTGGTGTTAGTGTCGTAGCCGCTGGGATAGTCCGGATCGGCGGCATAGAGGAAGGTCGCACTGCCGGGTTCATCGAAGGTGGAATCATAGTTCTTATAAAGCGATGGCATGGCGCGGATGCTCAGAGCCCGGCTGTCGAAGAGCTGGAGCAGGTTCATCGAACGCGTCCGGTCATCGCCGCCGGATGACATCATGCCATAGCTGACGATCCAGATGTCGTCCCCGGCGAAAGCGCTGCAGTCGTAGGATGTAGTCCAGTACTCCGTCCCCAGGAAGCCCTCGGTGGTGCTGTTAGGCGTTCTGCCTTTGAATTCTCCGTTGAAGGAGCTGCCCTTGGTCAGGTTGCCGGGAGCGTACAGCACGATCTGGTCCCGTTTTGTGTTGTCCTGCTTGTTTACCTCGTGGCTGATGCCGTCGCCGCCGGCGGCGGGGGCCAGCTCCTGCCCAGCCCGGGTGGAGAGCCGCAGGTTGCTGACCTTGGTGTTCAGGAAGATCTCCGCCTCGCTCACCTCCTGCACCATGGGGAACACGCTGAGCACTTGGACGCACCCGGCGGAGAAGCACCGGGCATAGGTATCGTAGCCCGTCACATTTCCGCTGTTGCCCGCGTCCCTCAGGGGGAAGTGCTGGTTGTCAAAGTCGAAGTCATAGTCGCTGACCTTGAAATAGTACGTGACGTTTGCTCCGGTGCCGGTGACGGCAGTGGGGTTGGCGATCTGACTGAGGTCTCCTCCTTCTATGGCCCAGTCTCCGCCGTAATAGCAGCCGTCGTGATACGCCTTGTAATTGCTGGGCGCGCCGCCCTTGGCATAGGGGGAACGGGTCTCGCCGTCCCAGTAGAGGTTCCGCCCGCCGTTGCCCAGGCCGTCGTTGGGGGTGGTGACCCTACCTCTTCCCGGGTCCGCATAGGCATAGGAATAGGAATTGTTGGCAGGAACGTTCTCGTTGTAGTCCCACAGGATGGCTGTGTATTGGTTTGGGTCAATGGATTGATCAGGTACCTTGGTTTTGGCTTCGGACCAGAAGTTCAGGTCAAAGGTGATATCCCCCACCGGCAGGGACAGGCCCTTCAGCCCCTTGGCGGCGCGGTTCGCTTGCGGGGCATTGTCCGTGTCGTTATAGAGCTGGAGGGTGATGCCGTAGCAGGTGATGCGGCCGTAGCGGTAGTTGGCGTACTCTGCCTGCTTTTCCTCGGACAACGCCTGCCCATTCTCCGTAAACTTCTCCGGCATGGACTTGCCGTGATTTTCCGGCAGGTTGGCCAGCCGTACCAGCTCCGTCCGAGAGGGCTCCGCCACGGCCTGACCGGTGGAGAAGTCGAACCAGTTCTTGTAGCTCATGTCGGTGTTCTTCTTGAGCTGAAGATTGAAGTTCGTGCCCGCGGACACCGTGACTACATGCGACAGATTCCCCTCTCTTGCTTCCTCTTCGATGTCTACCACATTGCCGCTCTGGGGCTGGGCCGGCTGCATGGTACCGTTTTCATGGTTCTCCGACCCCAAATTATTGACGTTTCCGTCCACCCAAAGCCGGAAGCTGGGCATAAACTGTTCCCCATTGTCCGCATTTCGCACTTCAATAGCCGCTTTTATGGTCTGCGTTCCGGACAGAACGCTTTGGCCCTCTTCCGCGGTTATCTTCGTATATCCCACCAGCCGCTGCTTGGCAACAGCGCTGTTGGTGACCTTATAGCTATCCGCGCCGGACTGGCTTCCGTTGAGCCGCGCATTGAGGAAGATCGGCTTTGCTTTGTCCGGGCTTGAAAAACCAAACCGGTCCACTTTGACAGTGCCATCCGGATTTTTTGCCGGCTGATAATACTTCCCACTCTGATCCATGACCATGATCACGTTGCCGGCATTGTCCAGATACTCGATGCAGTAGCTGCTGCCATCCTGATTCAGCCACGACATTTTGCTGGTGTCGAACCGGGCGGCAGTGGATGACTTGCGCAGGGTCATCTCAAAGTAAACGCGGACCTCTGTTGCCGTGATCATTTTATTCCGTCCTTTGAAGGTGACGCCCATATCATAAGTAATGGTATCGTAAGAGCGCACTACCAGATTGCCAGCGGTTCTGTCATTGCCGGGCTGGTCGATCACGCCGTTCACCAAATCACCGGTGCTGTCAAAGGGAGCGGAACCGTCCACGATGTTCGATATCATCAAGCTTTCTACATAGCATGTGGCCACCTTCTTGCTGAGAAATACGTAAGGGCACGGCTCGGTAACGTTGAAGGTAAAGCCTTTGTAGCTGTTCGTATCCAGCTCCACATCCGTCACCGCGTCGGAGATCTCGACCAGCGTATTTCCAGTTGAATCTGTTTTGCTGGAGAACACCCGCAGCTTCCGCTGTCCCTGTCCTCCTCCCAGCCGTGCGCTCTCTTTCAGGTACTCAAAATGGACAGAAGCGTTTTTCCCGTTGCCCATCTCCATGTCTGTCTGGAAATTGTAAAAGCCATCATCTCTCACTTCGACCCAGTGGATCTTATAGCATTGCACGCCGCCTTCATTGACCTCGCCTACAGCGTAATGAATGGCCTCCTCGGTCGGGTAAAACTCCTCGCCCGGTCTTACCTCGCTGACGAAGGGATAGCAGTTTTCTTGTACCGCTTCGCCCTCCGGCAGGGTGATGGTGACCTTGACGTTGGCTGTTGCCGGATCTCCGGTGTCGTAGGCCACCCAGACTTTGTCGTTATTTGGGTCCACCCGCTCACCCAGATAGATTCCCAGCTCCTCCAGCCCGGAGGGGGTCTCCGGCAGGACGGCGGCCTGCAGCCAGGCCAGGTCCTCCAGGCGCTGGGCGCCTGCGACCTTCTCCCGCTGGGCGTCGGTCAGGGCGTCGTAGGCGGCCTGGGCCTCCTGGACGGTCTGGATGAGCTGGGTCAGGTAAGCGTCGCTGCCCTCCTCGTCCAGCTCCGCCATCTTACCCTCAATTTCCTCCTGGCCGGGCAGGGCCGCGAGGAGGGCGTTCACTGCATCCACCTGGGCCAGCTCCTCCTCCGTCAGCCCAGCAGCATCCGAAGCCGGGTCCGGTGTCTCCTCCCCCGGCGTCTCCGGGTCTGTCGTCTCAGGGGCAGGCGTCTCCTCCGGCGTCTCCGGGTCCGGCGTCTCCCCCGGCGTCTCCTCCTTAAGGAAGCATTCAGCGGTGTGGGTGTGCTCCGCCAGCTGGCAGGTCAGCACCGGCTCCGCCGTTCCCTCCGCGATCTGGAAACAGGCGTCAGTGTGCTGGTGGGCCAATATCTCGATCTGGCCGCAGATCAGCGTGCCGGTCGTGTCATAGCAGGCGGGGCCGTGCTGGTGGAACACGATCTCCTGCTTTCCGCAGATCAGCACCGGCTCCGCAGAGGTCTCCGGGACAGGCTCCGCCGCCGGGGCCTCGGCCTCGGTGGGCTGGGCGCAGATCAGCACCTGGGTCTGGGCGTAGCAGGTCTCCGTGTGCCGGTGGCCGGCGGTTTCCTCCAGCTGGCAGACCAGCGCGCCGCTCTCGTCATAGCAGTCCTCGCCGTGGGCGTGGCCCTCGGTTTCGGTCAGCGTGCAGAGCAGCTCGCCCGGCTCCGTGGCATAGCACTCCTCCGTGTGGATATGTACCGGCTCCGCAGATTCCACCGGCTCCTGCGCGGCGTAACACGCCTCGCTGTGGACGTGCTCCTCCACCTCCGGCAGGGGGCACCAGAGCACGCCGCTGGCGTCATAGCAGGCGGCGTCGTGGCGGTGGAGGACGAAATCCGCGTAGCCGCACACATACTGGCCCTCCGGGCCCAGGCAGTCCGCCGTATGCCGGTGGATGCCCAGGGTCTCCGGCGTGCAGACCGGCGTCCGCACGCTCTCTGCCGGGGCGAAGCAAACCTCGGTATGGACGTGCTCCTCCTGACTGCACTGGGGCGTATTCTCCGCGGTGATGGCGGGCAGGATCAGGGCGTAGACCGTGCAGAACACCACCACGCAGCCCAGGCACGACACCACGCGCACCCACCACTTCTTCTGCATGCGGCGCTTGCGATAGCCCTCCGCCGCTGTATACTTCTCAGAATTCATGCAGCCTCACCAGCCTTCCTATTCCACCGGTCCGAACCCGCTCAAGGGCCAGACCCTGAATATGATCTTCCCCACGATCTGCTCGTCCGCCACACAGCCTATGGCGGTATTCCGAGAGTCCACCGACGTGGACCGGTGATCTCCCATGACAAAGACCCGGTTATCCGGTACTTGGTACGGTAGATTGATGTTGCAGTCCCCAAGGGCCTTCTCTGTCAGATACGGCTCCTCCAGAGGGTCTCCGTTGACGGATACGTTCCCGCTGGCGTCGATGTCCACCCAGTCCCCAGCCCCGCAGATCACCCGCTTGACCAGGATCTTGTTGTTGTAGTAGAACGCCACAATGTCCCCCGGCGCGAAGTCCGACGTCTTGACGGAGAAGATGATCTCCCCGTCCCGGAGCGTGGGGGTCATGGAGCTGCCGTAGATCTGCAGCACCGGCAGCCACAGCGTGGCCACCAGCACGGCCACCGCCGCCACCACCACCAGGGTGTACACCGTGCTGCGCAGCACCGAGCGGTAGCGCCTGCGGTATTTCACCCGCTTCAGCTCCGCCTCCACCTGCTCCATGGAGGGCTTTTCCGTTATGCTGTGGTTTCTCATGGCTCCCCACCCTCCGTCAGACGGCGCACGTTCTCCAGGTACTGGTCCGCCGCCGCCTGGGCGGCCTCGAACACCTTGTTGATCCGCAGGGCCGCCTCCGCGATGCTTCCGGCCTGCTCCAGGGCCAGCTCCCGTTCCGCCAGGGCCGCGCAAGCGTCCTTCAGCTTGAGCCGCAGCTTCTCGTTTTCCCGCTGTTCGTTCAGCAGCAGCTCCAGCAGGTCGGCACGGCTCAGTTTTTTCAGTTCCCGCTCGGTCATATGTCCCTCCTGCCGGCGCCGCATAAAGATACATAATTTCCACTATGTTGTGCATACCCTGTAGCGTGCGATCCAAATCCCGGCGAACCGGTCCGTTGGGCGCGCGAAAACACACCCTCAGCCAAAGTTTTCTTCAAAAAATGACTGGGAGGGTGACTTTGTGCTGCCTGTTTCCCAAAAAGAGCCCGTAAGGCGGCGCGGCTTTTTCCGGGGGAAGTGGATTTTTCACTTGCGTTCTGAGCGCATCTATGATATAATGCCAAAAATGTAATTTGCACACGTGCGCTGTGCGCGGCGGGATACAACATAGTGGAAACTATGTTGTTTTTTTATGTCTGGCTATACCACCAGTCCCAGGCGCTCAAGCTTCCTGCGGTGCTCCATGCCGGTGGACATGATATAGATTCTTGTGGTGTCGATGCTGCTGTGGCCCAGGATGTCCGCCAGCTTGGCAATATCCTTCTCGATGCCGTAGAACGTCCGGGCGAAGAGCTTGCGGAGGTTGTGGGGAAAGACCTTGCTGGGCCGCACCCCAGCCTCCTCGCACAGCCGCTTCATCTGCGTCCAGATGTTGCTGCGGTCCAGGGGCTTCCCGCCCCGGGTGATGAAGATGGTCCCGGCGCGGATCCCGTTCTTCCCGGCATAGTTCAGCAGCAGCCGCTGGAGCTTCTTCGGCAGCAGGATGGTCCGGGTCTTGGCCTTGCAGCTGACCGTCACCTCCCCCCGGGCTACCGCTTCCACCGTGAAGTACCGCAGCTCCGATACCCGGATACCTGTGCCGCAGATGGTCTCCATAACGAGGCGCAGCTGCGTCTTTTTCTTTGCCGCCTCCAGCAGACGCAGGTACTCGGCCCTGGTCAGCTCCTTCTCCTCCGGGCAGAAGATCTGCCGCTGCTGCTTGAGGGCTTTCACCCGAAGCGCTCCGCAGCCCAGGAACGTCAGCAGGCTGTTGACGCTGCACAGCATGGAGTTGATAGACCGCAGGGCGTAGCCCTGCTCCACCAGGCAGCGCTTATACGCCATCACCAGCTCCTTTGTCAGCGGGGCAGGCCCGGTGAATACAAAAAACGCGCGGACATCCCGGAGGTATTTCTCCACGGTGGCCGCGCTCTTCTCTTCCTCTATGAGCTTTTGGCGGTACCTGTGCAGCAGTTCTTCTGTCATGATCTGGCTTTTCATATTGATTCCTCCTTTGCAAAAAGCGTCGGTTCCCATACTGCTGTCACTATTCTACCCAATCAGCGCAAGGTTTTGCATAGGCGATAGGGAAAAAACCGCCGCCAGGCCTCTTAAAACGTGAAAAACCGCCGCAGCCAAGCGCCGCGGCGGTTTACGTTTCTTCCCATCCGGTTTGCAGAATACGCTCCATCGTGAAAGGCGTACCACAAAATAAGAACTGCAATTTGGATCGCCCTTGTCTCCAAATTGCAGTTCTTATTTGACTTCATGCTATAAAACAGCTGGCAGCAGCAAGGCGTGCTGCCTGCCCGGCAAGGGGGACGTCATCGCTCACATCGGTAAAAGCGGAAGCCGTTTTCTTCTTTTACGAATTTGAACCCGACTTTTTCAAGGACGTGCTGGCTGCGGGTATTCTTTACCACAGTGTCCGCATTCACCGCGGCCATTCCCATAACCGTAAACGCGTACTTCAAGGCGAGCCGTTCTGCCGCCGAGCCATATCCTCTGCCCTTCACCGCGTCGTTTTGCATATGGATGCTCAGCGTACATTCCTTTTTTTGCAAATCGATCTGCTTCAGCTGCACCTCACCGATGGGTCTTCCCTCTTTTAAGACCGCAAAGAGCATCCGTGACGGGACTTGCTTTGCATCATAATAGCGGTCTACCGCTGCGGGATCGTATTGATACCGGCGAAACAGAGACATATCCATATAGATGGCAGGATCATTCTCCCACCCTTTATACAGCTCGTGGCATTGGTCTCTCGACATGATCTGCAGTGAAATATCTTTCAACTGACCACTCCCCTCCCGACCTGCCGGTTTCTTACGGCAAGCATAGCACACTGTCAGAGGGAGCACACGGCAATTGGAGCGTCTTTGTGGTGAAATACCCCCAAAGCACCATTATTCCAAAAAGAACCCCGCGCTCTCCCCCGGTATATGGAGCATCCCATCGGATACGGCCGCCTTCCCGCCGTGGACATAGATCGCCTCGCCCAGCGCATAGGGGCAGGGGCAGACCGCATCGTTCCGGGAGGGGTTCAGTACCACCAATACGCGGCTTTCCCCCTGGGTGCGCAGATAGACCAGGGGGAACTGGTTCGGTCCGCAGTACACGAACTCGATCTTCCCTGCAGCACACAGGGCCGGATGCTCCCGGCGTATCCGGATCAGCTTTTGCACCTCGTGCCAGAGGGAATCCTCCGCCGAACGCTGGTCCGAGACGGTCGGTGCATCCTCTGCCATATCCTGGGGGGTGTAGAGCGCATCGGCCGGGGCGGTGGAAAAGCCGTAATTGGGGCTGTGATCCCACTGCATGGGCGACCTGGCGCCAGTGCGATCGTAGCCGCCCTCCACGCTGGCAAGAGGCAGGTGCCGCATCCCGATCTCGTCCCCGTAGTACACGAAGGGCGCTCCCGGCATGGACAGGAGGAAGGCATAGGCGATCTTCAGCTCCTCGTTGTCCAGGGATGAACCGACCCGCGCCGTGTCGTGGTTGCCGGAGGGGATGCACATGAGCCCCTTTCCGTTGGTAAGCTCATAGTTCTTTTGGTAGGCGGCCGCAAAAGCGCCGATCTCACCCGTTCCCTCCCGGCTGAAGTAGGGACGGTCTCCGCGAAACAGCTCCATGTAGTGGCAGGGGCCAAAAGGAAGCAGGAAATCCATGTGGAATCCCGCCTGAATGGACTTGTCCGGCTCGCCCCACTCGGAGATCAGCACGGCATGGGGAAACCGCTCGTCCAGGAAAGCCCGCATATCCTGCCAAAGCCGGATGGTCTCCTTTTGGCCGGGGTCGTTTTTCACCAGGGAGCCCGCCATGTCCACCCGGAACCCGTCACAGCCCCGAGACAGCCAGAAGGCCATCACATCCTTCATTGCCTGTCGGGTGGCCAGAGCCTCCGGAGAGTCTACCGCGCTCTGCCAGCTTTCGGTGGGGTGTGCAAAGCCGTAGTTCAAGGCTGGCTGATTGGAAAAGAAGTTCACCGCCACACATCCGTTCCTGGGGTAGAGGCCCCGCAGGGAACCGGCGATGCTGCCCTGTCCCGCCACATCCTTCCAGATGCTGTCGCTCCAAATATATCGGCCTGAATACTGATTTTTCTCCGCCTGACAGGAGCTGCGGAACCAGGGGTGCTCCACCGAGGTGTGGCCGGGGACCAGATCCAGGAGCACATGCATCCCCCGGCGGTGGGCCTGGGCAAACAGTTCCTCCAAATCCTCGTTGGTGCCGTACCGGGGAGCCACCTGGCAGTAATCCGCCACGTCATATCCCGCGTCCCCAAAAGGAGAGAGGAAGCAGGGGTTGAGCCAGAGGGCGTCGCAGCCCAGTTCCAGGATATCATCCAGCCTGGAGATGACGCCCGGCAGATCGCCGATGCCGTCACCGTTGCTGTCCTGAAAGCTCTGGGGGTAGATCTCGTAAAAAACGCTTGTCTCCAACCAATGTTTCATAAAAGCCCTCCTTCAAATCGTGCGGCCCCCGGCGCTGCCGGCAGCGGAAGCAATGTGAAGCCGGCTCTCCCGTCTGGCGCTTTTCACCAGATCCTGCATCACGAACTTGTCCATTGCTGCCGCCCTGTATCCGCTGTGCGATAAACTGATTTCAAAATCATATTTCTCTTGCAAAAATGTTATCGGTGTCACCACTATAATTTTGCAGCTCATCGATTTTTTCAAAGCCATATTTTTCGTAAAAGCCAATCATATCCGAAGGAATAAAGACCTTTGAAAAGCCCAGCTCTTTCGCATAAGCAATAACCGTTTCAATCATTTCACCGCAGATTTGACGACCGCGATACGCTTCATCGACAAACATACTACTTATCCACGGTGAATACCTGTTTTCTGGATAATAATCCGTTTTTAGAAAAGTGCAAAACCCGACTATTTTATCCTCCAATACAGCCGCAAAAACACTTTCCCATTCCGTAAAGGTGTCTTTCTCCATCATACTTGCAAGATGTTTGCCAGCTACCCACGAACAGCTTTTGGAAAAATTGATAAGCTCGTTCCATCTTTTGGTATTTTTCTCTACTCTTGATATGTCCATAGTATCGTCACCGCAATTCGCTTTCACAGGTTAAACAGGGATTTAGGTGCATCGCGCTCCGTTGACTTTCAAATCATCCGTTATTTCACCCATGCAAACGGGGAGCTTTCGATTTATTCAGTATAGCACGCCGCCAGGGAAAGTCAATGGCAAGAGAAAATGGACAAACTCCTGTCGAAGTTTGTCCATTTTTCAATCAGCGGGCCGCGTCCCCCGTCCCCTCTCGCCCGGGAGCCCAGCGGAGCGGGTCGCGGGCGAAAGCGAAGAAATTCCCCGTCCTGCGCAGTTTTCGCCGCAAGGCGGAAACGGAGCGGTAAGGGGAATTTCTGAGCTGGTGCGCCTGACGGGACTCGAACCCACACGCTGAAAGCACGGGAACCTAAATCCCGCATGTCTACCAATTCCATCACAGGCGCGTGCCGTATATTTGATCTCATAGAGTATAGCACAGTTTTCCCTCTTGAACAAGAGGTATTTCCGCAGTACAATGAATTGGTATTATTCACACTTTGAAATGAGGGATCGCTTTGTCCACACCCCGCATCGCTGCCATTCACGATCTGTCCTGCTTTGGCCGCTGTTCGCT
>DBFJQM010000053.1:0-14105 GCA_048404665.1 Candidatus Pelethomonas sp. | reverse complement strand
CTCCAGCCCCCGGCTCCTGGTAGCACCTCTGGTAGCAGCGGGATTCTACCGGCCCAAAAAGTTGCAGAAAGGCGCAGACTCGGTGACGCTTTCAAAACAAAACCGCCGGATTTTGGATGGACAAATCATTCGCGGCCCGGGCCGGAAAAGGACAGAAAAAGGCCCCGCCGAAGCGGGGCCTTGGCGCGTTATGGGGCGGCTCACTCCAGCGGAGCGCCGCAGCAGGGGCAGAATTTCCCGTCGCTGACCTTGCCGCAGGCGGGGCAGACCTTACCGGCGGCAGGCTCCTGGGGAGCGGCCTCCTCCGCCTCCGGGGCGGGCTCCTCAGCGGCGTCCTCCGCCGCCTTGGCGGCCTGCAGCTCCTCGATCCTGGCCTGGGACGCCTTTACGGCGGCCACCACGTCGGCAATGGCCTCCGGCGCCTCGTCGGGATGCTCGCAGACGAACCACTGTCCAATGGCGCGGTAGTTCTTGTCCAGCTCCCGCTTCTCGGCCATGATGTCGGCGGTGATCTTGGCGGCAGCGGCGGCGGACTTGGCCTTCTCCGTGGCGGCGGCAGCCACCACCTTGGCCTTCTGGGTCAATTCATCCAAAAAGTTCATATTCAACGGCTCCTTTCACAGCTGTCCTTACGGTTTCGGGCGGGTTTACGCGCTTCTATAGCTTGCAGTATACAACGTTCCGGCGGACGCCGCAAGGGATATTTTGTGATTTTTCCCCATAACGGAATCCTCTGTAAAAAAGCAGATTTTTAATATAGACAGCGGTATAGATATAGTATACAATGATTTTATGTAAAATCCCTGCAAATTAGTCGAAACACACAAATAAAGGGATTTGAAAGGAGTTTGCGATGAAAAAAGCACTTGCGATCATTCTGTCTCTTGTCATGGTCCTTGCGCTGCTGGCCGGCTGCGGCAACAACAACAGCAAGCAGCCCGCCAACAACACCAACGACAAGAACAACCCCCCCGTGGACGATCAGACCGATCCCCAGCCCGCCGAGGGCATGGACGCTCTGATCGAGGCCGCCAAGGCCGAGGGCGAGCTGGTGGTCTACGGCTCCTGCGAGGAGGAGTACCTGGCCGCCGCCTGCGAGCACTTTGAGGAGCTGTACGGCATCAAGGTCAGCTATCAGCGCCTGTCCACCGGCGAGGTCCAGGCCAAGGTCGAGGAGGAGAACGGCTCCCCCTCCGCTGACGTCTGGTTCGGCGGCACCACCGACCCCTACAACGTGGTGGCCGGCGAGGGCCTGCTGGAGGCCTATGAGGCGGAGAACGCCGTCCACCTGCTGGGCAGCCAGTACCGGGACGCCGACGGCTACTGGTACGGCATCTACAAGGGCATCCTGGGCTTCATGGTCAACAGCGAGGAGCTGGAGCGCATGAACCTGGAGGCCCCCCAGGATTGGCAGGACCTGCTGAAGGACGAGTACAAGGGCCTGATCTGGCTGTCCAACTACAACACCGCCGGCACCGCCAAGCTGGTCATCAACACCATGATCCAGAAGTACGGCCACGACGAGGGCATCCAGTACCTGGTTGACCTGGACAAGAACATCGAGGTCTATACCAAGTCCGGCTCCGGCCCGTCCAAGAACGTGGGCACCGGTGAGTGCGTCATCGGCATCGGCTTCCTCCACGACGGCATCACCCAGATCGTGGACAACGGCTACGACAACGTGGAGCTGGTGATCCCCTCCTCCGGCACCTCCTTCGAGATCGGCGCCACCGCCATCTTCAAGGGCTGCGCCCACCCCAACGCCGCCAAGCTGTGGATCGAGTACGCTCTGTCCCCCGAGTGCGTGGAGCTGGCCGACGACTACGGTTCCTATCAGTTCCTGGTCATTGACAACGCCACCCAGCCCTCCCAGGCGGCTGACTTCGGCCTGGATCCCGAGAACGTGATGGATTACGACTTCGAGGACGCCAAGCAGAACATCACTACTTATGTTGAGGAAGTCATGACCGCTCTGGGCGGCGGCGACGGCCGCTTCCAGACCGAGTGACCGGTCCCCTGACACACCGCGCGCAGATACACATGGCGGGATGGCGGTTCGCCGCCATCCCGCCGGTCATATCTTCCCTGCTTTCAGCGGGTCTCTGAAAAAGAATTCCATCGGGAAACCGTATGATATGAGAAAGGGGGCTTCCGCCTATGGCCAAGACCCAGAGCGCCAAGCTGGACCGGAAGAAGCTGCTGGCCGATCCGGTGATGGTGTGTACCATCGTCGTCCTTATCGCGTTCCTGACTCTCTTTATCCTCTATCCCCTGGCGATTCTGCTGGTGGACAGCGTCTATGCCCCGGGAGAGGGGCTGACCGTGTCCATCTTCCAGCGGATCTTCGCCATGCCCACCTTCCGCACCGCCATCACCAACACCCTGAAGGTGGGCTTTGTAGTGGGCATCGCCTCCACGGTCATCGGGCTGCTGTTCGCCTATGTGGAGGTCTATGTGAAGGTCCGCACCCGGTTCATGTCCGGGCTTTTCAAGGTGGTGTCCATGCTGCCGGTGGTGTCGCCGCCCTTCGTGCTGTCCCTGAGCATGATCATGCTCTTCGGCAAGGCCGGCATCATCACCCGGCATCTCCTGAAGATCTACGACAACAGCGTCTACGGCTTCTGGGGGATCGCCATTGTCCAGACGCTGACCTTCTTCCCGGTGTGCTACATGATGTTCAAGGGCCTGCTGAAGAACATCGACCCCTCCCTGGAGGAGGCCGCCCGGGACATGGGGGCCGGCAGGGGCAAGGTGTTCCTCACCGTGACCCTGCCCCTGCTGCTGCCGGGCCTGGGCAACGCCTTCCTGGTGACCTTCATCGAGTCCATCGCCGACTTCGCCAACCCCATGATCATCGGCGGCTCCTATGACACCCTGGCCACCACCATCTACCTCCAGATCACCGGGGCCTACGACAAGGAGGGCGCGGCGGCCATGGCCGTGGTGCTGCTGTGCATCACCCTGTGCATGTTCATGGTCCAGAAGTACTATCTGGAGGCCAAGACGGCGGCCACCCTCACCGGCAAGGCCTCCCGGGCCAGGATGCTCATTGAGGACAAGTCCGTCACCCGTCCCCTGACGATTCTCTGCTCCCTGCTGGCGATCTTTGTGATTTTGATGTACATCTGCGTCCCCTTCGGGGCGCTGTTCAAGACCTGGGGCCGGGACTTCCACCTGACCACCAAGTGGTTCGATTTGGTGTTCACCCGGTACAAGGGGTTCAAGGCGTTTAAGGACTCCTTCCTGCTGAGCCTGGCGGCGGCGCCCATCACGGCCCTGCTAAGCATGATCATCTCCTACCTGGTGGTGAAGAAGAAGTTCCGGGCCAAGGGCTTTATCGAGGCGGTGTCCATGCTGGCCATGGCGGTGCCCGGCACGGTGCTTGGCATCGGGTACATCCGGGGCTTCTCCAGCGGCGTGTTCCACACCGGCTTCCTCCAGGGGCTCTACGGCAGCGCGGCGGTGCTTATCATCGTGTTCGTGGTGCGCTCCCTGCCCACCGGCGCCCGCAGCGGCATCTCCGCCCTGCGGCAGATCGACAAGAGCATCGAGGAGTCCGCCTACGACATGGGCGCGGGCAGCCTGAAGGTGTTCATGACGGTGACGCTGCCCCTCATCAAGGACTCGTTCCTCAGCGGACTGGTCACCGCCTTTGTCCGCAGCATCACCGCCATCTCCGCCATCATTCTGCTGGTCACGCCGGAGTTTTTGCTTATCACGGTGCAGATCAACGAGTTCGCGGAAAAGGGTTCCTACGGCATCGCCTGCGCCTTCGCGACCATCCTGATCGCGATCACCTACGGCTCGGTGCTGCTGATGAACCTGGTCATGAAATTTTTCGGCACCAGCCGGAAGCTGAAGGAGGTCGATTGACATGGCAAAAGAGAAAAAGGGCGTGCGCCTGGAGCATATCTCCAAGATCTACCAGGACCCCAAGACCAAAAAGGATTTTTACGCGGTACACGATACCACGCTGGACATCCAGCCCGGCTCCTTTGTGACCCTGCTGGGCCCCTCCGGCTGCGGCAAGACCACCACCCTGCGGATGATCGCCGGGTTTGAAAGCCCCGACGAGGGGGAGATCTACCTGGGCGGCGAGCCCATCAACGCCCTGACCCCCAACAAGCGGGACACCGCCATGGTGTTCCAGTCCTACGCCCTGCTGCCCCACTACAACATCTTCGACAACGTGGCCTACGGCCTGAAGCTGCGGAAGCTGGACAAGGAGACCATCCGCAGGAAGGTGCTGGACATCCTGGAGCTGGTGGGCCTGGAGGGCATGGAGGGGCGGATGACCAACCAGCTCTCCGGCGGCCAGCAGCAGCGGGTGGCCCTGGCCCGGGCCCTGGTGCTGGAGCCGGGGGTGCTGCTCTTTGACGAGCCCCTGAGCAACCTGGACGCCAAGCTGCGGGTGACCATGCGCACGGAGATCCGCCGCATCCAGCAGCAGGCCGGGATCACCGCCATCTACGTCACCCACGACCAGAGCGAGGCCATGGCCCTCTCGGACCAGATCATCATTATGGACCGGGGCGTGGTGGCCCAGATCGGTACGCCCCGGGAGGTGTACTACCACCCGGCCAACGAGTTTGTGGCCGACTTCATCGGCGAGGCCAACTTCCTCCGGGGCAAACTCACCGAAAAGACCGGCCGGGGCGGCTCCGTGGAGGTGGCCGGCCACGCCGTGGCGGTGGACGCCCTGCCGGACGCCCCGGCGGGGCAGGAGTGTACCCTGGTGCTCCGGCCGGAGTCCGCCGTCCTCAGCGACAAGGGCCAGCTCCCCTGCAAGGTGATCCTCTCCTGCTTCATGGGCTCCTACCAGAACTACCACGTGATGGTGGGGGACACCCTGGTGAAGATCACCGACTTCAACCCCAAAAACCACAGGGTCTACCAGGTGGGGGACGCCGCCTGGCTGGACTTCGCCCCCGACGACGTACACGTGCTGTAAAGCCGCCGCCCCCTCCGCCCTTCCCGGGCGGAGGGGGCGATTTTTGCCAGCTCCGGGTATTGTGCTTTTGCCAAATGCTGTGATATAATAGAAAATAATTGCATGACGAGGAGGAGCCGCCTATGGCTATCGTGTCCGAATATTTCTTCCCCTCCAGCAACGGGGAGACCCTGATCCATGTGAACCAGTGGACCCCGGTGGACCGGGACATCGTGGGCGTGGTGCAGATCGCCCACGGCGTGGCGGAGTACGGCGGGCGGTACGCCCCCTTTGCCCGCTTCCTGTGCGACAACGGCTTCGTGGTGGTGGCCAACGACCACCTGGGCCACGGCCAGTCGGTGATCGAGGGCTGCCCGGGGGTGTACTTCGGGGAGCAGGACGGCTGGCGGCATGTGGTGGACGACATGGAGGAGCTGCGCCGGCGCACCGCCAAGGTGTTCCCCCAAAAGCCCTACTTCCTCTTCGGCCACTCCATGGGCTCCTTCCTGTCCCGGACCCACCTCATCCGCTATCCCGGCAGGCTGTCCGGCTGCGTGCTGTGCGGCACCGGCCACCAGGCCGCCCCCATCATCGCCGGGGGCAAGCTGGTTGCGGACGCGGAGATTCGCCGCCTGGGGAAAAAGGCCTTCAGCGCCAAGGCCGACAGTCTGGCCTTCGGCGCCTACAACAAGCGCTTTTCCCCCACCCGCACCCGGTTCGACTGGATCTCCGCCAACCCCGCCAACGTGGACGCCTATATCGCCGACCCCATGTGCGGCGGGAACACCACCCTGGGCCTGTTCCGGGACATGCTGGACGGGCTGACCATCATCACCAGGCAGGCCAACATCAACAAAATGGACAAGGACCTGCCGGTGTTCTTCATCGCCGGGGACCAGGACCCGGTGGGCGACATGGGCAAGGGCGTGCGGAAGGCCTTCGCCTGCTTCCAAAAGGCCGGGCTGAAGGACGTGTCCTGCAAGCTCTACCACGGCCTGCGCCACGAGATTCTCAACGAGGTCCAGAACCAGTACGTGTACCAGGACGTGCTCAGCTGGCTCCAGAGCCATATCTGAGGGCCCGCACCGCCCGCCAGGCCAGCGCCTCCGGGTCGCGGCAGCGCCGCAGCAGGGCGGCGGAGCACACGCCGTCCGCCGCCAGGGCCATCCACAGGGCGAAGGTCACCGGCCGGGGCGCGGCGGCGGCCAGCGCCTCCACCCAGGGCTGGATCAGGCGCACCGCCCCGGCGGACAGCAACCCCCAGGCCAGGGAGAACCCCAGGCACACCCGTCCGCCCAGGTTCCAGCGCAGGCCGCTGTAGTCCCAGAATTTGACCCCCAGCAGCCGGTCGTAGGCCCAGTGGACGGCGTACTCCACCCCGGTACACACCGCGCCGCCCAGGAGGATCAGCCGCGGCCAGCCCATGTCCGGCCCGGCCAGGGCCAGGACCGCCGCCATGGCCAGGCCGTACACCGGGCACAGGGGCAGGAGCAGAAGGCACCTGCGCATCCTGCGGGGGGAGCGGATGGCCCAGGCGAAGAGCTTCTCCAGGCAGCAGCCCAGGAAGCTGTAGATCATGAAATACCAAAACCAGCGGGACATGGGAACGCTCCTTTCCGATCTTTGGAGATAGCTTGCCCAGTCCGGCGGAAAAGCATACGGAGGGAGGCGGACATATGGCGGACAGCTGGGAGACCCTGATGGCGGAGTGCGCCCGGTGCCGGGAGTGCGCCCTGGGCCCCACCCGGAAGAACCTGGTCTTCGGCACGGGGAACCCCCGGTCGGAGATCATGCTGGTGGGGGAGGGCCCCGGCGCCAACGAGGACGAGCAGGGCGTCCCCTTTGTGGGGAAGGCCGGGATGCTGCTGGACGATATGCTGGCCATCATCGGCCTGGACCGCACCAAGGTCTATATCGCCAACATCGTCAAGTGCCGCCCACCGGGGAACCGGGACCCGCTGAACGTGGAGCAGGACGCCTGCATCGGCTATCTCCGGCGGCAGATCGCCCTGGTGCAGCCCAAGATCATCGTGTGCCTGGGGCGCATCGCCGCCACGCGGCTCATCAGCGACCGCTTCAAGATCACCCGGGACCACGGCATCTGGTACGATGTGGACGGCATACGCATGATGGCCCTCTACCACCCCGCCGCCCTGCTGCGGGACCCCGGGCGCAGGCCCGAGACCTTTGACGACCTGAAGTCCCTCCAGCGGGAGATCCGCCGGGTCTGCCAGCACACGGAGGCCGACTGGCGCACCCTGGGCAGGGCCGGGACCTGACAAAAAAGCCAAAAACGGACGCCGAAGATTCGGTCGAATTTTCGGCGTCCATTTCTTGCTGCGCCTCTTGTGCCGGGATACCAGATGTAGTATACTGAGATGGTTTTTGAAATTTTTGGGGGGAGACCCGTATCTGTGAGGGAGAGAGAACACATGGAAACGCTTGGATTTGACAATCAGAAATATATCGAGACCCAGTCCGCCCACATCCGCCAGCGAATCGCCCAGTTCGGCGGCAAGCTGTACCTGGAGTTCGGCGGCAAGCTCTTTGACGACTACCACGCCTCTCGGGTGCTGCCGGGCTTTGAGCCGGACAGCAAGATCAGGATGCTCCAGCAGTTGCGGGACGACGTGGAGATCATCGTGGCCATCAGCGCTGTGGACATCGAGAAGAACAAGGTCCGGGGCGACCTGGGCATCCCCTATCAGGAGGACGTGCTGCGGCTCATCGACAGCTTCCGGGGCCTGGGCCTCTACGTGGGCAGCGTGGTGGTGACCCAATACAACGGCCAGTCCGCCGCCGACGCCTTTCTCAAGCGCCTGACGGCCCTGGGGGTGCGGACCTACCGCCACTACCCCATCCCCGGCTATCCCCACAACATCCCCGTGATCGTCAGCGACCAGGGCTACGGCCGCAACGACTACATCGAGACCACCCGCCCCCTGGCGGTGGTCACCGCCCCCGGCCCCGGCAGCGGCAAGATGGCCACCTGCCTCAGCCAGCTCTACCACGAGCACAAGCGGGGCGTCCAGGCGGGCTACGCCAAGTTCGAGACCTTCCCCATCTGGAACCTGCCCTTGAAGCACCCGGTGAACCTGGCCTACGAGGCCGCCACCGCCGACCTCAACGACGTGAACATGATCGACCCCTTCCATCTGGAGGCATACGGGGAAACCACCGTCAACTACAACCGGGACGTGGAGGTGTTCCCCGTCCTGCGGACCATCTTCGAGAGCATTTTGGGCCGGTGTCCCTACCAGTCCCCCACGGACATGGGCGTCAACATGGCGGGGAATTGCATCATAGACGACGAGGTCTGCCGCCAAGCCTCCCGCATGGAGATCCTCCGCCGGTACTACACCGCCCTTACCGACCGGCTGCGGGGCAAGGCCGACGACAGCCTGGTGTACAAGCTGGAGCTGGTGATGAAGCAGGCCGCTGTGGACAGCTCCATCTGCCCCGCCATCGCCGCCTCCCTGCGGCGGGAGGAGGAGACCGGCGCCCCCGCCGGCGCCATGGTCCTGCCGGACGGCAGGGTCATCACCGGCCGCACCAGCGATCTGCTGGGGGCCTCCGCCGCCCTGCTCCTCAACGCCCTGAAGGCCCTGGGGGGCATCGACCAGAGCCTGGACCTCATCGCCACCCAGGTGCTGGAGCCCATCTGCCGCCTCAAGACCGGCAGCCTGGGCCACAAGAACCCCCGGCTCCACAGCGACGAGGTGCTCATCGCCCTGTGCGTCAGCGCCCTGACCAACCCCATCGCCGGCCTGGCCCAGGAGCAGATCCCCAAGCTCCGGGGCTGCGACGCCCACTTCACCGTGGTGCTCAGCGACGTGGACGAGAAGCTCTACAAGCGTCTGGGGATGCACGTAAGCTACGAGCCGAAATACGAGCGGCAGCGGCTGTACTTCAAATAAGAACGGCGGGGAGGGACAGGGCCTTTTGGCCCGCCCCTCCCTCCTTAAGAGGAGACTTTGCATGGAGACCATCACACAGATCATCGCCCGGGAGCTGGGCGAGAGCGAGCAGCACGTCCAGAACGTCATCGACCTGCTGGACGGCGGCAGCACCATCCCCTTCATCGCCCGGTACCGGAAGGAGCTCCACGGGGCCATGGACGACACCGCCCTGCGGCAGCTGGAGGAGCGGCTCCAGTACCTGCGCAATCTGGAAAAGCGCCGGGAGGAGGTCAAGTCCGCCATCGAAAACCAGGGCAAGCTGACGGAGGAGCTGTCCGCCGCCATCGACGGCGCCGCCACCCTGGCGGAGGTGGAGGACCTGTACCGCCCCTACAAGCAGAAGCGCCGCACCCGGGCCACCGTGGCGCGGGAGAAGGGGCTTGAGCCCCTGGCGGCGCTGCTCTTCGCCCAGGAGCGGGACTGCCCGGCTCTGGAGGCGGCCGCCGCGGCCTATATCGACCCGGAGAAGGGCGTGGAGACCGCGGCCGACGCCCTCCAGGGGGCAAACGACATCATCGCGGAGCTGATCTCCGACGACGCCGGCGTGCGCAAGGCCCTGCGGGAGCTGCTGCTCCGCCGGGGCTTCCTGGAGTCCCGGGCCGCCGGGGAGGAGGACAGCGTCTACCGCCTGTACTACCAGTTCCGCCAGAGCCTGGGCCGGGTCCAGGGACACCAGGTGCTGGCTATGGACCGGGGCGAGCGGGAGGGCCTTTTGAAGGTGGACGTGGTCATGGACCGGGAGGAGGCCCTGGTGGCCCTGCGCCGCCGGGTACTGCGCCCCGGCTCCCCCGCCATGGCCTTCGTCCGCGCCGCCGCGGACGACGCCTATGACCGGCTGCTGTTTCCCTCCCTGGAGCGGGAGGTGCGCAGCCTGCTCACCGACAGCGCCTGCGAGGGCGCCATCCACAACTTTGCCCTGAACCTGCGGCCTCTGCTGATGCAGCCGCCGGTAAAGGGCCATGTGACCATGGGCCTGGACCCGGGCTACCGCATGGGCTGCAAGGTGGCGGTGGTGGACGGCACCGGCAAGGTGCTGGACACCACGGTGGTCTACCCCACCCAGGGCGAGCGGAAAAGACGGGAGTGCATCGACACCCTGGCCCGGCTCATCGCCCGCCACGGCGTCACCCACATCGCCATCGGCAACGGCACCGCCAGCCGGGAGACGGAGCAGATGACCGCGGAGCTGATCCGGCAGACGGGCGGCGGCGTCAGCTATATGATCGTCAGCGAGGCCGGGGCCTCGGTGTACTCCGCCAGCAAGCTGGCCGCCGAGGAGTTCCCCCAGTTCGACGTGAACCTGCGCTCCGCCGTGTCCATCGCCCGGCGGCTCCAGGACCCCCTGGCGGAGCTGGTGAAGATCGACCCCAAGGCCATCGGCGTGGGCCAGTACCAGCACGACATGCCCCCCAAGCGGCTGGACGAGGCCCTGGGGGCGGTGGTGGAGGACTGCGTCAACGCCGTAGGCGTGGATGTGAACACCGCCTCGCCCTCCCTCCTCCAGCGGGTCAGCGGCCTCACCGCCGCCACCGCCAAAAACGTGGTGAAGTACCGGGAGGAGAACGGGGCCTTCACCTCCCGGAAGCAGCTGCTCAAGGTCCCCAAGCTGGGACCCAAGGCCTTTGAGCAGTGCGCGGGCTTCCTGCGGGTGCCCGAGAGCGGCACGGTGCTGGACAACACCGCTGTCCACCCGGAGAGCTACGCCGCGGCGGAGAAGCTGCTGACCCTGACGGGCCACACTATGGCGGACGTGTCCGCCGGGCGGCTGTCGGACCTGGACGGCCGCATCCGGGCCATGGGCCAGGAGGCCGCGGCTGAGGCCTGCGGCGTAGGCGTCCCCACCCTGCTGGACGTGGCGAAGGAGCTGCAAAAGCCCGGACGGGACCCCCGCAGCGAGCTGCCGCCGCCCATCCTCCGCACGGACGTGCTGGAGATGAAGGACTTAAAGCCCGGCATGGTCCTCACCGGGACGGTGCGCAACGTCATCGACTTCGGCGTATTCGTGGACATCGGCGTCCACCAGGACGGCCTGGTCCACATCAGCCAGATCGCCGACAAGCGGCTGGACCACCCCTCCCAGGCCGTCAGCGTGGGGGATATCGTCCGGGTGAAGGTGCTGGAGGTGGACGAGAAGAAAAAGCGCATCTCCCTGTCCATGCGCCAGGCCGCCCAGTGACCCCGCCGCCGGGGCAGCCCCCGAAAAAACCGGCCCCGCTCCCCTTTTATTGGAGGCGGGGCTGTGGTACAATATAGAAAATATCCGCCGAGGAGAAAAGGAGAACGCGCCATGATCACTGTCAAGCCGTCTGTTGAGATCATCAGCACCGAGAGCTATCAGGACCTGCTGGCCAAGGTGGAGCGGGCCGGCCGGGTGTGCTACAAGAGCGAGGACCGCATCCGGGAGGGCAGCGCCGAGAGCTTCATCCGCAGCGTCATCAAGCGGGGCCACGAGTCCGTCATCGAGCACGGCAGCATCACCGTGAAGGTGGTGTGCGACCGGGGCGTCACCCACGAGATCGTCCGCCACCGCCTGGCCAGCTACAGCCAGGAGAGCACCCGCTACTGCAACTACACCAGCGACAAGTTCAGCAATCAGATCTCCTGCATCGATCTGGCCACCGGCTTCGGCTACGACCTGGGGGACCCGGCGGACCTCGCCAAGTACCAGATCTGGCAGGAGGCCATGGCCGACGCCGAGCGCCACTACTTCCGGCTCATCGACGCCGGGGCCAAGCCCGAGGAGGCCCGCAGCGTCCTGCCCAACTCCCTGAAAACGGAGATCGTCATGACCATGGACCTGCGGGAGTGGCGTCACTTCCTGCGGCTGCGGACCAGCCGGGCCGCCCACCCCCAGATCGTGGAGATTGCAAACATGCTTCGGGAGGAGTTCCTCCGCCGCTACCCCGTGTTCTTTGAAGACCTGGCGGAGGAGACGTGATATTGCCGGGAAAGCGCCGCTGAAAAACGGCGCTTTCCTGTAAGCGTACAGGAGAGGAGGCGCAGTCCGTGCCGGAGCTCAACACCGACGTCCGCTACATCAAGGGCGTCGGGGAACAGCGGGCCAAGGCCCTGGCGAAACTGAATATCCGGACCCTGTGGGACCTGATCTCCTACTTTCCCCGGGCCTACGAGGACCGGCGGGAGATGAAGAAGATCGCCCAGCTCCAGCCCGACGAGACCGCCTGCGTCCGGGCCATGGTGGCCGCGCCCCCCACCCTGCGGCGGGTGCGCCGGGGGATGGAGCTGGTGAAGCTCCGGGCGGTGGACGAGACCGGCACCCTGGACGTGACCTTCTTCAACCAGCCCTACCGGAAGGACGGCCTCACCGCCGGGGAGACCTACGTGTTCTTCGGCAAGGCGGAGGGGAACCTGCTGCGCCGGGCCATGGTGAACCCCGTGGTGGAGCAGGAGGGCCGGGGGGAGATCACCGGCCGCATCGTACCGGTATACCCCCTCACCGCCGGGGTGAGCCAGACGCTGCTCATGCGCGCCGTGGAGCAGGGGCTGACGGCCTGCCGGGACCTGCTGACGGACCCCATCCCCGACTCCATCCGTCAGGCCTACCAGCTGTGCCAGATGGGCTACGCCTACCACCAGGTCCACTTCCCCGCCAGCGACGAGGAGCTGGCCATCGCCCGGCGGCGGCTGGTGTTCGAGGAGCTGTTCCTGCTGACCCTGGGGCTGAGAAAGCTGCGCCGGCGGCGGGAGGGGCAGACCTGCGCGCCCTTCTCCGACACGGACCTGGAGGATTTTTACCGGGCGCTGCCCTTTTCCCTGACGCAGGCCCAGAGGCGGACCATCGGCGAGATCACGGCGGACCTGCGGTCCGGACGGCCCATGAACCGCCTGGTCCAGGGGGACGTGGGCTCCGGCAAAACCATGGTGGCCGCCGCCGCCATGGTGTGCGCCGCCCGCAGCGGCCGCCAGGCCGCCCTCATGGCCCCCACGGAGCTGCTGGCGGAGCAGCACGCCCGGGGGCTGGCCCCCCTGCTGGAGAAATTGGGCGTCACAAGCGCTCTCCTCACCGGCGGCATGGCCGCCAAGGCCCGCAGGGCCGTACTGGAGGGCCTGGCGGACGGCCAGATTCAAATCGCCATCGGCACCCACGCCCTCATCAGCGGCGACGTGGCCTACCACGACCTGGGGCTGGTGATCACAGACGAGCAGCACCGGTTCGGCGTGGCCCAGCGCTCCGCCCTGTCCGCCAAGGGCGACAGTCCCCACCTGCTGGTCATGTCCGCCACGCCCATCCCCAGGACCCTGGCCCTCATGCTCTACGGGGACCTGGACGTATCGGTCATCGACCAGCTCCCGCCGGGGCGGCAGGGCATCGACACCTTCGTGGTCCCGGGCAGCTACCACCAGCGCATCTACGCCTTCCTCCGCAAGGAGATCGCCGCCGGCCGCCAGGCCTACATCATCTGCTCCATGGTGGAGGCGGCGGAGGACGGCCCCGACGAGCGCAAGGCCGTCACCGAGTACGCCTCCGCCCTCCAGACCCAGGTGTTCCCGGACCTGCGGGTGGCCTTCGTCCACGGGCGGATGAAGCCAAAGGAGAAGGACGCGGTCATGACCGCCTTTGCCCGGGGTGAGACGGACATCCTGGTGTCCACCACGGTGGTGGAGGTGGGCGTGGACGTGCCCAACGCCACCGTCATGGTGGTGGAGGACGCGGACCGGTTCGGCCTCAGCCAGCTCCACCAGCTCAGGGGCCGGGTGGGCCGGGGCCGCCACAAGTCCTACTGCATCCTCATTTCCGACAACCAGAGCCCGGACACCCGGGAGCGGCTGCAGGTCATGCGCCGCACCGGCGACGGCTTTGTCATCGCCCAGGAGGACCTGCGGCTGCGGGGGCCGGGGGATTTCTTCGGCCAGCGGCAGCACGGCCTGCCCGCGCTGAAGGCCGCGGACCTGACGTGCGACATGGAGCTGCTGCGCCAGGCCCAGCAGGCGGCGGAGGAGCTGCTGGACCGGGACCCGGAGCTGAAAACCTGTCCCGCCGCCGTGGAGCGGGTGCGGCTGCTGCTGGAGCGCAACGCCGACGCCATGAATTGAACAGCAAAGACCCCCGGGCTTTACAAGGGTGCTCATAAGACAGTAATTCTAAAAATTACGATTATGGCATCTGTCAGGCGGGATTGGGAACGAAATAACGGGTATTTGGTGAAAGCCGGATACCCGTTATTTTTTTGCCGTCACGAAAAGCAATAGATTTA
>DBFJQM010000052.1:0-5683 GCA_048404665.1 Candidatus Pelethomonas sp. | reverse complement strand
GTCCGCCAGCGGAGGGGTCCGGACGGGGCATCTCCCGGAGTGGGGCGTCCTGGGCCTCCGGTACGGGAACGCGCTCGTAGACGCCGGTGTCGTTGCGGATATAGCGGTTATACATGGCTGTCCCCCAGAGCGCCCAGCAGTTTTTTCCCCACATGGATGAGCCGCGCGGTCTGGGCAGCCCGCTGGATCTTCTCCCGGCGCTCCGGCTTCAGAAAGGGGGCCAGGGCGTATAAAAGCCGCATCCGGTCGTCGTCCCCGCCCCGGGTCAGTTCCCCCGCCAGAGGCAGGAGCCGGGCCAGCAGCGCCGGGTCCAGACCGCCCAGCAGGTCCCCCAGGCCGCCGGGACTCCCGCCGTCCCCGGGCTCCGACATGGTGACTCTGGGCCCCTGGGCAGCGGGCTCCGCCTGGGCCTCCTGGGGAGGCGGGGAGGCCGCCCGGTCCGGCTGGGGAGGGGCCTCCGTCCCGCCGCCCAGGGAGCGGGCCAGCTCCATCACCTGGCTCATGGCCTGGGGATTGGACAGTATGGCATTCAGTTTATCCTCAAATTCGCTCATGGTGCCGCCCCCTTCGCCGCCGCCCGCCCCGCCTGGGGCGGAGCCTTATCCAAACTCCTCCTGGAGCCGCCGCAGAAGCCGGGCCGCCTGGGGGTCCCGGGCGATGGAGGACACCAGGGCGGAGAGCTGGGACGTGTCGCCGGAGGCGGCCTTCTGGGCCGCCTGCCGCAGGGCCGCCTGGTCCTGGCTCTGGCTGAGCATGGCGGCCAGCTGCTGGGCGCTGGAACTGCCGGCCAGCTGGCGCAGGGTGTTTTTGTCCTCCAGCATCCGCTGGAGCTGGGGCTGTTGATCTTGTTTCATGGCTGCACCCTCCCTCGGTTTTCTCTCCAGTATATGCCGGCGGCGGCGCAAAAGTGCCCCTCCTTCCGGAAGGAAGGAGGGGCGCGTCAAAAATCAGCGGCTGCATCGGAGAAATCGTATGGGAAAGCGCTATTCTCCCTTGGCGGAGCCGTGGTCGCACCAGAGGCGGAGGGTACAGTGCTCACAGTCGGGCCGGCGGGCCACGCACACCGCCCGGCCGTGGAGGACCATGCGGTGGCAGAAGTCGCTGCTCTCCTCCGGCGGGATGCACTGGCGCAGCTGCATCTCCACCTTCAGAGGGTCCTTGCTGCCGTCGGTGATTCCCAGCAGGCCCGTGATGCGGATACAGTGGGTGTCGCAGACGTAGCCCTCCTGGCCGTACACGTCCCCCAGAATCAGGTTCGCGGTCTTGCGGCCAACGCCGGGCAGGCGCAGCAGGTCCTCCATATTGTCCGGGACCTGGCCGCCGAACTCGGATACCAGCATCCGGCTGGCGGCTACGATATCCCTGGCCTTGGCCCGCCAGAAGCCGGTGGAGTGGATGATCTCGCCCACCTCCTCCTCGCTGGCCTCCGCCAGGGACTGGAGGGTGGGGAAGCGCTCATAGAGCACCGGGGTCACCTGGTTGACCCGGGCGTCGGTACACTGGGCGGCCAGGCGCACGGCGAACAGCAGGCGGTAGGCCTTGTCCGGCTCCAGGGGCAGGGAGCACTCCGCCTGGGGGTAGAGGACCTTCAATTCCTGGATGATCGCGGCAATTTCATCGGCAGTTTTCATGGTAGCATCACCTCGCCCACCATCATACCATATCCTTCGACGATTTTCGAGTGATTTTTGGGACAAAACCATCTGTGCAAGCGAAAAAGTTTGTGGTACAATGGCTGGTACAAGAAGGGGAGGTGTTTTACGCCATGCAAATGCTCTTTAAGCAGCGGGCCTTTTCCTGGTTCGACAGCTATGATATCTACGACGAAAACGGCAATACCCTCTTTACCGTGGAGGGACAGCCCAGCTGGGGCCACTGCCTCCATGTGCTGGACCGGACGGGCCGCCACATCGGCACCGTCAAGCAGAAGGTGATGGCCTTTATGCCCACCTTTGAGCTGTACGCCTACGACGACTATCTGGGCCGCATGACCCAGGAGTTCAGCTTTCTCCACCCCCGGTACACCTTCGACGGCAGCGACTGGGAGGTGGAGGGGGACTTCCTGGCCTGGGACTACACCATTGTCAGCCCCAGCCGGGGGCCTGTGGCGGCCATCTGCAAGGAGCCCTTCCGCTGGACGGACACCTACGTCATCGACGTGGCGGAGGAGAGCAACGCCCTGTGCGCCCTGCTGATCGTCCTGGCCATCGACGCCAGCAAGTGCCAGTAGGGGGCGCCGGATGAAAATTTCCCCCATTGAGACGGACCGGCTGGTCCTCAGAGGCTTTACGCCGGAGGACGCGGGGTTCGCCATCGGCATCTGGAACGACCCGGCGACCTGCGAGTACCTGACCGACGAGCCTATGGAGACGGTCAGCGGCGAGTACCTCCGTGAGGTGGAGGCCCTGGGCGAGGACGAAGCGTGCTGCTACCTCATCGCCGTGGACAAGGCCGCCGGGGCGCGCGTTGGCACGTGCAGCTTCATCCTGAGGGACGGCGTGTGCGACATCGCCTACTGCGTATCCAAGGAGTACTGGCGCAGGGGCTACGCCACGGAGATGGCCCTGGGGATGCGGGACTACGCCAAAGGGCAGGGCGCCAGGAGGCTGACGATCTCCATTTTCAAGGGCAATACCGCCTCCATGGCCATTGCGGAAAAGCTGGGCTGCCGGGTGGTGTCCGAGCGGCCCTACCGGAAGAAGGACCGCGTCCTGACAGAATATCAGTATGAAGGGGACCTGTAGGGCCCTGTGAAAGGAGTGACCGCCCATGGACCGCCCTCTGGCGGACCGCATCCGCCCCCAGACCATCGACGAGGTGGTGGGCCAGCGGCACCTGCTGGCTCCCGACGCCCTGCTGCGCCGGTTCATCGAGAAGGGCACCGACGCCAACATGGTGTTCTACGGGCCCTCCGGCACCGGAAAGACCACCATTGCCAATATCATCGCGAAAAAGACCCACCGGACCCTCTACAAGCTCAACGCCACCACCGCGTCCCTGCAGGATGTGAAGGACATCATTGCCGACGTGGGGACCATGATGGCCCCGGGGGGCGCGCTGCTGTACCTGGACGAGATCCAGTACTTCAACAAAAAGCAGCAGCAGTCCCTGCTGGAGTTTATGGAGAACGGGTCCATCACCCTCATTGCCTCCACCACGGAAAACCCCTACTTCTACGTCTACGCCGCCCTCCTCAGCCGCAGCACGGTCTTTGAGTTCAAGCCCGTCACCGCCAGCGAGGTGCTGCCCGCCGTGGAGCGGGCGCTGAAGCTGGTCCAGGGGGACAGCCCCCTGCCCCTCACCTGGGAGGAGGAGGTGCCGGACTACATCGCCCACGCCTGCGGCGGCGACGTGCGCAAGGCCATGAACGCCGTGGAGCTGTTGTACCAGGCGGCCAACGTGGAAAACGGCGCCCTGCGCCTTACCGTGTCCGACGCCCAGCAGGTGGCCCAGCGCAGCGCCATGCGCTACGACAAGGGCGGCGACGCCATGTACGACATGGCCTCCGCCCTGATGAAGTCCCTGCGGGGCAGCGACCCGGACGCGGCGCTGCACTATCTGGCCCGGTTCCTGGAGGCGGGGGACCTGATCACCCCCTGCCGGCGGCTGCTGTGCTCCGCCAGCGAGGACGTGGGGATGGCCTACCCCCAGGCGGTGTCCATTGTGAAGTCCTGCGTGGACACGGCCATGCAGCTGGGGCTGCCGGAGGCCCAGCTGCCCCTGGCCCAGGCGGCCATCCTGCTGGCCACCGCGCCAAAATCGAATTCGGTGGTGGAGGCCATCGGCTCCGCCTGGTCCGACGTGCGCCGGGGCAAGACCGGCTCCATCCCCCGGGAGCTGCAGAACGTCCACGCCGACACCACCGGCCAGGAGCGGGAGCAGGGCTACAAGTACCCCCACAGCTATCCCGGCCACTGGGTCAGGCAGCAGTACCTGCCCGACGAGCTGGCTGGGAAGCAGTACTACCAGTACGGGGACAACAAGAACGAACAGGCCGCCCGGGCCTACTGGGAGAAGATTAAGGGTCAATAGCGCCAGTTTTCCACCACGCCGTCGGTGATGAAGTATTTCAGCGCGCCCCGGACCGGGGGCTGGACCGGCTGGATGATCTGCAGCTTGATCTTCCGGTTCTCCGGACGGATGGAGCGGATGTACACGCTGACGCCGTCCCCGGGGGCCAGGTCCGGCCGGAAGTCCGCCAGGCCGGAGAGGTTCGGCGTCAGCTCCACAAAGATCCCGTAGTCCCGCACGGCGCTGACCACCCCCGCCACAGTCTCGCCGGGGGAGAAGGCCGCGGCGTTTTCCAGCCAGGTGCCCAGCAGCTCCTTGTGGCTGAGGGAGATCCGGCAGGCGTCCCGGTCCACCGCCGTCACCAGGACCAGGATGTCCTGGCCCACCCGGAACCGCTGGGAGGGATGGGCCATCCGGGCCATGGAGATGTTCTCCAGGGGGATGAGGGAGATAAAGCCGCAGCCCAGGTCCACAAAGGCGCCGAAGTCCGCCAGATGGGTCACCCGGGCGGGGAGAACGGCCCCCGGCACGGCCCGCTCCAGCAGCCAGGCGATGGCCTGCTCCTGGGCCTGCCGGCGGGAGAGCAGCAGCGTGGGCTTGCCGCCGCCGTCGATGGAGAGCCTGGTCACCACGAAGGACACCGGCTTGCCCACCAGGGACAGCACGGCGATATCCCGGTCCGCGCCGCTGATAGCAGGGTGGACCGCCTCCTGGCGGGGGATAACGCCCTCCCAGCCGCCGAAGCGGACGCGGAGGGTGCGCCGTCCGTCGCACCGGACGGCCAGGCCGGTGAGCACCTGCTGGTCGGCCATGGCCCGCTCAATGGCGGCGAGGGGCTGACCGTCGGGGAAGAGGGGGGCCATGCCCTCCGGCAGAAATTCATGTCTTCGCATCTTGCATACCGTCCTATCTCTTTGATAGGCCAGTGTATGCGGCAGGGTGCTTGACCGTTGAAGGAAGGGGAGAAGTTTATGATGAATCTGCAGGTAGGACAGGTGGTGGAGATGAAAAAGCCCCACCCCTGCGGCAGCCGTCTGTGGCGGGTAGGCCGCATCGGCATGGACATCAAGCTCCGCTGCCAGGGCTGCGGCCACGAGCTGATGCTGCCCCGGAGCAAGGCGGAGAAGGCCATCAAGAAAATACTGAGCGAGGAGGAAGGAACATGAGCCAGAAATGGGTAAAGATCATCTCCAGGGTCGTCATCGGCCTGCTGGTGTTCTCCATGGTGGCGGGGCTGATCCTGCCCCTGCTGTAGAAATATCGGGAAATGGAAAGGAGGACGCCCCTGGGGGCGTCCTCCTTTGTAAGTGAGAACAAAGCACAACCGAAGAATTATTTTTTGCGGAGCCGGCCCAGGCCGCACTCTCTTGCCCTTACAGGGCAATTCACCTTGTTAGCCCCGCAAAAAACTCTTCTCACGGAGCGAGCGTCGAGTCCCGCCATCGGCGGGATGAGGCGCAGAGCGCAGTGATATCAAAAAAGTGATTACATCACTTTTTTGATATTTTATCCCACGTTGGGGATGTCCGGCTCGTCCGGCTCCGGCGGGGGGACGGGGTCGGCGGGCTCCTGGGGCTGGCTGCCGCCAGGCTCGTCTCCGCCGCCGTCACCCTCTCCGCCGCTGCCCGGCTCGTCCGGCAGCTGGCCGCCGGGGTCCGTGCCGGTCCCGGGG
>DBFJQM010000051.1:0-32663 GCA_048404665.1 Candidatus Pelethomonas sp. | reverse complement strand
CCCGACGGCGGGGCCGCCTGGGCCGCCGGCTTCCTGGCCCGGGCCCAGGCGGACGGCCTGGTGGACGGCGGCGTGGACCTGGGTGCCGCCATCACCCGGGAGGTTTTCGTCACCATCGCGGCCAAGGCCCTGGGGCTGGGCCCCGCCGCCAACACGCCCTTCCGGGACACGGACAGCGGCTACGCCGCCGCGCTGTACAACACCTTCGTGGACGGGAAGCGGATCATCTCCGGCGACGGCAACGGCCTGTTCCGGCCCCAGGACAGCATCCGCCGCAGCGAGGTGTGCAAGATCATCTGCCTCATGCGGGACTACCGGGCCTGATATTAGATGTAGAGCAGCAAAGAGAGGAGGGCGCGGCTTCCGCCGCGCCCTCCTCAGTCGCGTGTATCAGAAAATCAAGGCGTCCCCTTTGGGTCACAGCACCGACGCGCCCCAGCCCAGGAGGGACAACCCGCCGGTGGGCGTGGCGGTGAGGCGCAGGGTGACCTGGCTTCCCGCCGGGGCGGGGCTGTCCTTGCGGAACTCGGCCTCGTACACCGTGACGCCGCCGTCACCGGCGTAGGATTCCACGGACAGGGGGGACAGGGTCTCGCCGCCCCAGTCCAGCGCCAGGACGCCGCCATTGCCCTGGACCGTGTACCGGACCAGCGCCGAGCCGCCCTGGGACCCGGCCTGGGCGATGGTCTGCGTCAGCGCGCCGGAGGCGGCGGAGGCGGCCAGGGCCTTCACGTTGATGTTGTCGTAGGCCAGGTCCAAGGTCCAGCTCCCCTCCTTCGGCGTCAGCTCCATCCGATAGCTGCTGGCGCCCCGCATGGGCAGGTCGCACTTGATAAACCAGGTGCCGGAGCCGGAGGCGCCGAATACGCTCATATCAGAGCTGGTGGACACCTCCGTGTCGATCTCCACCTCCCCGGTGGTGGTGTTTGTCAGCCGCAGCTGGAAAACGCCCCGGCATCCGCTGCTGTCGGAGAAGGACCCCTTGACGCGCAGCTGGTTCACCCGCCCCGGCCCCTGGAGGGTGAAGGTGAGGACCATGGGCTGGCAGCCCGCCAGGTTCCCCTTGGTCAGGGTCATATGCTGCACGGCGGTCACGGTGGCCAGCACCTGGGCGGCGGTGGTCTCCACCTCGCTGTCGGAGACCCACCAGAAGCCGTTGCCCGGCATCAGCCCGGTGACGCCCTCCGGCAGGGTCTGGCCCCGGGCCGGCTGGAAAAAGCAGCCCTTCTGCCGGGGCGGCGTCTCCAGCGCCGCCATGCTGCCCAGCCAGTTGTACGCCTGGCGGCAGGCGCGCTCCCGGGCTCCCGCCAGCCCCGCCTCGATCTTTGCCATGGCCTCGTTGAAATCCGTCATGAGGATCCGGTCGTCCTCCGCCCACTGGGGCAGCTCAAAATACTGTGTACGCTCCATGTTTTGCTATCGCTCCTTTTTTGATCGTTTTTGGGGCGGCAAAAAAAGCCCTCCCTGTCAATAGGACCAAATCGGAGCTTTGTTGCACGCCGGCGTGCAACAGCGGGGAAAATTTTGCCCGCAGGGGCGGCCGCTTACTCCGCCGCCCGGCGCTTCCGGTACTGGACCGGCGACATGCCGAACCGCTTCCGGAACACGTTGGAGAAGTAGGGCTGGTTGGCAAAGCACAGGTAGTCGCTGATCTCGGAGACGGAGCGGTCCGTGTAGTTCAGCAGCATCTTCGCCTCCTCCAGGCGGCAGGCCGTGATGTATTCCAGGATGGAGCAGTTCGCCTCCCGGCGGAACCTGGCGGTGATATAGGCCCGGCTCCTGCCGATCTGGGCGGCCACGTCGTCCAGGCAGATGGGCTCGGACAGGTGCAGGGAGATGTACTGCATACAGCGGTACACCTCCGGGGACAGGCCCGGGGGCTTCTTGGCCTGCCCCACCCGGGCGGTGAAGTCGATGAGCATGTTGAACTGCAAATTCTTCACCTCGTCCACCGAGCGCAGATGCTCGCACTCCTGGATGTAGAGGTCGATGAGCTGGTACGCCTGCTCAATGTCCATGCCGCCGGGGATGGCACCGCTTTTGCCGATCATGGTGACGCCGCCGATCAAGAGGTTCTTGGCCTGCCGGAGGGGCTCGTCCGCCAGCTTCCCCTCGGTCAGGGCCTCCCGCTGGACGGAGGTGAGCAGAAAGTCCCGCATCCGCTCCGTATCGCCCCGCCGGACGAACTCCAGCATCTGCTGCTCAAAGAGGTAGGTGCCGTGCTGCTCCTCCTGGGTGTGGAAGCTCTTCTGCACATGCCGGGCCGCGATCTCCGCCTCGTAGCCCAGCTCCGCCACGGCGAAGTGCTCCGTAATGGAGATCTCCTCCCCGTTGACCATGAGATGGAGAAAGCACAGCAGGTTCAAAAAGCGGTTATAGGTGTAGTGGGGGATGGCAAAGAGGATGTTTGCCATCTCCTTCTCCCGCTCTGGGGGGACGGCGGCCCGCCCCAGAAAGCTGCGGACGGCCTCCTCGGACAGGTCCCCGCTGAAGGCGGGGCCGAGGACCAGGTATCCGCCGGTGCCGGCGCACCGGACCGCGCCGTAGACGCCGGAGTCCTCCGCCGTGAAAACGGTGGGGTCCCGTCCGGTGTCCAGCAGCTTCGGCAGGAGCCGCTGGTAGGGGAACACGCCGGCGGGGAAGCCCGCCCCGCAGACCGGCAGCCCCGCCTCAAAGTAGGAGATGGGGAGGTAGTGGGAGGCGTAAAAGTGGCGGCAGAACGTCGTGTAATCCATCTTATCACCAAACAAGTCCAATTTTATTGTATTATAGCCGATTTTACATGACAAAGCAAGTAAGATTTGATATGATAGCCTCAGAAATTCGTCAAAGTGTATGATTTTTCCCGGGGAGGCGGCGGAAATGAGAATCGATTTCAACAAGGATTGGCAGTTTGACGGCCGGAGGGTCCAGCTCCCCCATGACGCCATGCTGGAGGGAAAGCGGTACGCGGCCTGCCGGAACGGCGTGCAGTCCGGCTTCTTCCCCGGCGGAAGCTACACCTATGAAAAGACCTTTTCCCTCAGCGGGACCGGCAGGCGGTACGAGCTGCTGTTCGAGGGCGTGTACCGCAACGCTGTGGTGTGGGTCAACGGGCGGAAGGCCGCCTTCCACGCCTACGGCTATACGGAGTTCACCGTGGATATCTCCGGGCTGGTGCGGCCGGGGGAAAACACCGTCACCGTGACGGCGGACAACTCCCTGGTCCCCAACTGCCGCTGGTACTCCGGCGCCGGGCTCTACCGCCCGGTGTGGCTGCTGGTGGACGAGCCGGAGCCGCCGGTGATCGTCACCAGGTCCGTCCGCCCGGCGGTCATCGAGATCCGGGGCGGCGGCGTGTACGAGATCTTTGACGGTGAGACCTGCGTCGCCAGGGGCGGGGCGGGCTGCTACACCATTGAAAACGCGAAGCTGTGGAGCGCGGAGACCCCCTATCTGTACACCTGCCGGTACGGCGGGAGCAGCCTGCGCTTCGGGATTCGCCGCCTGGAGTGGAGCGCCGGGACCGGTCTGACGGTGAATGGGCAGAGGGTGCTGCTGCGGGGCGGGTGCATCCACCACGACAACGGCGTCCTGGGCGCCTGCGCCTACCCGGACGCGGACTACCGCCGGGTGAAGCTGCTGAAGGAGCAGGGCTTCAACGCCCTGCGCATGGCCCACAACCCCGCCGGCCGGGCCCTGCTGGACGCCTGCGACGAGCTGGGCATGTACGTCATGGACGAGTGCTTCGACGGCTGGTACACCCCCAAGGACTACCACGACTACTCCCGGCAGTTCATGGACCACTACCGGGAGGATCTGCGGTCCATGGTGGAAAAGGACGTGAACCACCCCAGCGTGGTCCTGTACTCCCTGGGCAACGAGGTGACGGAGACGGCGGAGAAGCGGGGCGTGGAGCTGGCCGCCGGGATGCGGGACCTTCTGCATGAGCTGGACCCCACCCGCCCGGTGACCTGCGGGGTGAATGTGCTGCTGGACGTGTATACCCGGCTGGGCATTGGGGTCTACCGGGACAGGGGCGGCTACCGCCCCCAGCCCCTGCCGGAGGGGAGGGGCTACCGGGAGAAAAAGACCGGCTCCGCCTTTTTCAACGCCATGGCGGGGAAGCTGGGCGGGCTGATGTTCTTCATGAGCCGGAACCGGCTGGCGGAGCGGCTGACGGCGGAGATCGCCCCCTCGCTGGACATCGTGGGGCTGAACTACGCCTCCTCCCGGTACGACATCGACGCGGAGAAGTATCCGGACCGCATGATGGTGGGCACGGAGACCATGGCGGCGGACCTGCCCTACAACTGGGCGCGGGTCAAGAAGTACCCCCAGCTCATCGGGGACTTTGTCTGGGCGGCCTGGGACTACCTGGGGGAGGCCTGCATCGGGGACTGGACCTACCACTCCTACCGGGGCCTGCCGCTGCTGGCGGGCCAGGGCATGATCGACATGACCGGCAAGCCCCTGGCCTCCATGGCCTTCCTGCAGACGGTCTGGGGGCTGCGGAAAAAACCGTTTATCGCGGTATCGCCTCTGAACCACGCCGGGGAGGTGCCCAGCACCGGCGCGTGGCAGTTCACCAACGCCATAGACTCCTGGACCTGGCACGGCTGCGAGGGCAGGACGGCTGCTGTGGAGGTCTACAGCGGCGCCCACTCCGTGCGCCTGGAGCTGAACGGCCGGGAGGCCGGCGTGCGGAGAGTGAAGAACTGCCGGGCGGTGTTCCGCGTCCCCTATGAGCCGGGGACGCTGACGGCGGCGGCGCTGGACGAGACCGGCCGGGAGCTGTCCCGGAGCAGCCTGACCACCGGCGGCCGTGAGATGGCGCTGACGGTGACGCCGGAGCGGTGGGGGGAGCTGATCTACCTGGCCATGGAGTTTACGGACGGGGCGGGGACGCTCCTGCCCTACGTGGAGCGGCCCGTCACGGTGCAGACCCGGGGCTGCCGCCTTCTGGGCCTGGGCAGCGCTCTGTGCAAGACGGACGAGAGCTATCTCGGCGACACCTTTACCACCTACCGGGGGCGGGCGCTGGCGGTGATCCGGGCCGGAGACGGCCTTGCCGGAGCGTCGGTCACGGTGACGGGCCAGGGTGTGGCGCCTGTGGAGATCAAACTGGAGGAGGTCTAGAAATGAAACCATTCAGAGTGTATGGCGCGTCCGCCCCGGAGGAGTCCCGGCGGGAGCGGGAGCACCGGGCCCTGGCCCGGCGGGCCGCCGCCGAGGGCATGGTGCTGCTGAAAAACGACGGCGTTCTGCCGCTGAAGCCGCAGAGGATCGCCCTCTACGGCCCCGGCGCGCGGATGACCGTCAAGGGCGGCAGCGGCAGCGGAAGCGTACACGAGCGCAGCAGCGTGACCATTGAGCAGGGGCTTCTCAACGCGGGCTTCACCCTGGCCGGCACCGGCTGGATGGACCGGGTGGAGGCGCAGTACCAGGCCGCCCTGGACCGGTGGCGGGCCGAGGTGGAGGAAAAGGCGGAGGCCTACTCGCCCCTGCGGACCATGGACATGTTCATCATGATCGGCCAGCACCCCAGGCCCCAGCCGGTCTGCGCCGCGGTGGAGGAGGCCGACCTGTCGGATGACACGGACACCGCCGTCTATGTGGTGGCCCGGCAGGCCGGGGAGGGGGACGACCGGCGGGCGGAGAAGGGGCAGTACTACCTCTCCGACCAGGAGACGGACAGCCTCCGGCTGCTGTCGTCCCACTACAAAAAGCTGATTTTGGTCCTCAACTGCGGCGGCGTGGTGGACCTGTCCGTGCTGGACGACGTGCGCATCGACGCGGTGCTGTTCTACGGACAGGGCGGCATGGAGGGCGGCAGCGCCCTGGCGGACCTCCTCACCGGCGCGGTGACGCCCTCCGGCAGGCTGGCGGATACCTGGGCCTGCCGCTATGAGGACTACCCCGGCGCGGCGTCCTTCGGCTATCTCTCCGGCGATCTGAGCCACAGCGACTACCGGGAGGGGACCTACATCGGCTACCGGTGGTTTGAGGCGAATGGCATCCGGCCCCGGTACCCCTTCGGATACGGCCTGAGCTATACGACCTTTGCCAGCAGGGCCGGGGAGATCGCCGTCACCGGCACGGAGGTGGCGGTATCCGTGGAGGTCGTCAACACCGGGACGGCGTTTTCCGGGAAGGAGACGGCCATGCTGTTCCTCCGCAGACCGGACGACGGCGCCCGGCGGCTGGTGGCCTTTGAAAAGACCGGGGAGCTGGCCCCCGGGGAGCGGGAGACCCTGCGCCTGCGGTTCGATATCTCCCGGGAGGGCGGCTTCTCCCAGGAGCGGAGCCGGTTTGAGCTGGTCAGAGGCGAATACGGCCTCTACCTGGGGGACAGCGCCGCGGCGGTGCTGACCCTGGACGAGGACGTTGTCACCGAGCGCGTGGAGCATATCTGCCCCGGGGACCGGGGCTTTACGGACTTCTCCCCGGAGACCGGGGCCCGGTACGACGCCGGCCTGCCCCGCATCCCGCTGGACCCCGGGGCGTTTACGGCGGCGGTCCACAGCGATGGGACGCCGGAGCCCCGGACGGACGGGCGGGTGAAGGGGCTTCTGGACCGCCTGAGCGGCGGGGACCTGGTCCGCCTGGTGACCGGGGGCGGGTACGACCAGTTCGCCTACAACCGGGTGCAGGGGGCCTGCGGGAACACCTGCACCAAGCTGGTGAAAAAGGGCATCCCCAATATCGTGCTGGCCGACGGCCCCGCAGGTGTGAATGTGAACCAGACCTTCAGTATGCGCTCCTCCGGCATCCCCTGCTACCCGAACGGCCTGCCGGAGGACTGGCAGTGGGGCTGGCTGCGCCGGGCCCAGCGCCTGCGCCTGCTCCGGGGGCCGGACAGGGGCGTGCGCACGATCTACCACTACATGACCGCCTTTCCCTGCGAGACCCTGCAGGCCCAGAGCTGGAACCGGCCGCTGCTGGAGGAGATCGGCCGGGCGGTGGGCCGGGAGATGGCGGAGGCCGGCGTGACCGTCTGGCTGGCGCCGGGGGCGAACCTCCACCGCAACCCCCTGTGCGGGCGGAACTTTGAGTACTACGCCGAGGACCCGGTGCTCTCCGGACACATGGCGGCGGCCGTGGCCAGAGGGGTCCAGTCCGTCCCCGGCTGCGGCGTGTGCGTCAAGCACTTCTGCTGCAACAACCAGGAGGACAACCGGGAGCACATGTCCTCCAACCTCTCGGAAAAGGCCCTGCGGGAGATCTACCTGCGCTCCTTCCGCATTGCCGTCCAGGAGGGGCGGCCCTGGACGGTGATGACCTCCTACAACATGGTCAACGGCGTCTATACCCCCAACAGCCGGGATCTGTGTACCCGGGTCCTGCGGTGCGAGTGGGGCTTTGAGGGCCTGGTCATGAGCGACTGGAACGCCACGGAGCAGTGCTCCCACGCCGCCGCCGTCAACGCCGGGAACGATCTCATCATGCCCGGGAACCAGGGCGTGCGGAAGGCTCTGCAAAAGGCGCTGAAGACCGGCGAGCTGGACCGGGAGGCCCTGCGCCGGAGCGCGGCGCGGGTGCTGGAGCTTGTTTTCAAGGCGGCAACATCCAAGGATTTCAAATAAAGTGGAGGGAATATCATGTCGAAAGAGATCACTTTGCTGCAAAAAGGCCTGTTTGACAAGTCCTTTATGGACTCCAGGGCCAAGACCCGGACGGTCTCCCGGAAGGAGCTGATCCTGGGCCACCTCATCGGCCCCCTGGGGCTGATCTTCGTGGTCAACACCATCGCCGCCCTGGTGGAGAAGTTCTTCACCCAGCAGACCGGCGCCATCTACGGTGTGGACAATATCCCCATGATCCAGGCCATGGGCGGCCGCTACGAGGTGGTCATGACCACGGCCAAGCTCCTGGCGGTGGCCATCGGGCTTCTCAACGGCTGGCTCATCCAGCACACCAGGTCCCGCCAGGGCCGGATGCGCCCCTGGTATCTGATCTTCGGCTTTGTGTCCATCATCCTGGGGTGCCTGATGTTCCTGTTCCCCGGCGGAGGCGGACTGGGGGAGAGCTACTGGTACTATTTCTTCTTCCTGGTCATCTGCTACCATACCGTCGGCTCCAGCTACTTCTATCTGTTCCGGGACACCATCGTCTCCCTGACCAGCCGCAGCCCCAGTGAGAAGCTGCGCCTGAAGTTCACCCGCCAGGTGTGCTGGACCCTGATCTCCGGCATCCTCATCGGGATGCTGGTGACCATGGTGGTCCTGCCCATGTGGCTGGAGAAGGACATCAACGGCTATCCCATCCTGATGACCATTCTGTCCGTGGCCGCCATCCCCCTGCTGCTCATGGAGTACTTCTACACCCGCGAGCGCATCACCGAGGATGTGGCCCAGGAGGTGGGCCTGGGGAACGAAAACCGCATCCCCCTCATCGACCAGATCAAGGCCCTGCTGACCAACCGCTACTTCGCCATTCTCATGGTGCTGATGACCATTGGCGGCATCATGGATAACTTCAAGGGCGCCAACGTTCAGTACTTCTACATCAAGTTCCTCCTGGGCGGCGCGGCGAACCCCATGATGTACACCATCTACCAGGTCATCACCGGCATCCCCCTGGGTATCGGCGCCATCGCCATCTACCCCCTGGCCAAGAAGTTCGGGGTGAAAAACGTGTGCTGGACGGGCTATGTGCTGGTCCTCATTGGGGCCGTTTTCGGCTGGCTCTTCCCGGCCAACCTGCCCATCGTCTTTGCCTCCGGGTTCCTGCGCCAGGTGGGCTCCCTGCCCAACGCCTATGTCTTTGCCACCCTGCTGTGCTACGCCTACGACAGCGTGGAGCATAAATCCGGCTATCGGCTGGAGGGGATGCTGGGCGTGGCGGTCATCACCGCCCTCCAGAGCGCCATCTACGCCCCCTTCGCCGGCGGGTTCGAGGCGGGCCTCCTCCAGCGTGGCTTTGTGGACGTGGAGGGCGTGACCCCCAACGCCAGCGTGCTGTCCTTCATGGTCATGTCCTTCTACCTCTTTGATATCATTGTGGCTGTGGCCAGCATCCTCCTCCTGCCCTTCGTGGACGTGGAGAAGAAGATGCCCCAGATCAACGCCGACCTCATCGAGCGGGAGAAGCAGGCCGCCCTGGCCCGGGGCGAGGAGTGGATCGACCCCGCCGAGCTGGAGCGCCGGGAGGCCGAGGAGGCCGAGCGCCAGCGGGAGCTGGACCGCATCGCCGACCTGAAGGAGCACTGCCGGAAGAAGGGCCTGGACTTCGACACGGAGAACAAGAAGTATCTGGCCAGGAAGGCCCAAAAGGACGCCAAGGCGGCGGCCAAGGCCGGGAAAAAGGCCGCAAAGCTGAGGAAGTGACCATGAAGCAGCAGGTGTATAACCCCTTCCTGCCGCTGAGCGAGTACGTCCCCGACGGGGAGCCCCATGTGTTCGGGGACCGGGTCTACCTCTACGGAAGCCACGACGCGGCGGGGGCGGAGCGCTTCTGCGTCCGGGATTACACCGTCTGGTCCGCCCCGGTGGGGGACCTGACGGACTGGACCTGCCACGGCGTCACCTACCGGAAGGGGCAGGACGCCCGGGCCAAGGGCGGTAAGCTGCCGGACTTCTACGCCCCCGACTGCGTGCGGGGAAACGACGGGCGGTACTACCTCTACTACGTGGCCATGGGGCCCAACGTGAAAAATTTCGGCCCCATGTCCGCGGCGGTGTCCGACTCCCCCGCCGGGCCCTTCACCTACCTGGGCGACGTCCGCTGGCCGGACGGGACGCCGCTGCTGCGGTATCTCACCAACGACCCCGCCGTCCTCAACGACAACGGCAGGATCTGGCTCTACTACGGCTGGGGGTTCGGCTTTGACTTCCGCAGCAGGGCCCTGGGCTGGTATTTCCGCTGGGTCGAGAGTAACATATTCCAGCGGACAGCAAAAGAGATCAAGGAGACCAAGCCCAGCATCATGAACTGCGTGTGCGTGGAGCTGGAGGACGACATGCTCACCGTCAAGGGAGAGCCAAAGCCCGTCCTGGACAGCCAGGACACCGCTCCCCGGGGCAGCGCGCTCTACGACCACCCCTTCTTCGAGGCCGCCAGCATCCGTAAATTCGGAGATCTCTACTACCTGGTCTACTCCTCCGGGCGGAACAACGAGCTGGCCTACGCCACCAGCCGTTACCCGGACCGGGACTTTGCCTACCGGGGGGTCATCGTCTCCAACAGCGACCTGGGGCTGCGCGGGAACAAGACCATGAAGGCCCCGGCGGGCACCATCCACGGCGGCATCGAGAGGATCAACGGCCAGTACTACGTCTTTTACCACCGCTGCACCCACACCACCGACTTCTCTCGGCAGGCCTGCGCCGAGCCCATCGAGATCTCGCCGGACGGGGCCATCCGGCAGGTGGAGATCACCTCCTGCGGCCTCAACGGCGGGCCGCTGGAGGCCCGGGGCAGCTACCCTGCCGCCATCTGCTGCAACCTCTACGACGGCAGGCCCATGGGCCTGGGGCTGAAGCTGCGGGGCAGGCGGCCCCAGATCGTGGAGGAGGACGGGCGGCAGATCGTCAGCCACATCACCGACGGCACCGTCGTCGGCTACAAGTACTTTGCCTTTGACGGCCCGGTGGAGCTGACCGTGACCCTGCGGGGGGAGGCGTCGGGCGTCCTCAGCGTCTCCGCCGCCGAGGGCGGCGGGGCGCTGGCGGAGCTTCCCGTCTCCCCCGGCGGCGGGTGGCGGGAGCTGTCCGCCCCGCTGGGGACGACCAAGGGCACAGCGCCCCTGTTCCTGACCTTCCGGGGACGGGGAAAGCTGGCGCTGTCAGAGCTGTCATTTGGAGGAAATGGACGATGAAGATCACAATTGACCCCAAGGGCCCCACCAGGCCCACGGACTACTCCTGGCAGGAGGGGCTGGGCTGCGACCACGCCTTCCAGCTCCACCGCAGCGACATGGTGGACCAGCTCCGCTTTGTCCACGACGAGCTGGGCATCCGCTCCCTGCGGTTCCACGGAATCTTTGACGACGACATGTGGACCATCTCCGACCTGCGGGCCTTTGCGCCCATGCCCGGCGGCGGGCGGGTGCGGGAGGTGAACTTCCGCCAGTGCGGCCATGTGTACGACAACCTGCTCAAATGCGGCGTCAAGCCCTTTGTGGAGCTGAGCTTCATGCCCAGCCAGCTGGCCAGCGGCAGCAAGACCGGTCTGCACTACAAAAACAACACCACCCCGCCCAGAAGCTGGGAGGAGTGGGGGGACTACATCCGGGCCTTTATCCGGTTCCTCCTGGACCGCTACGGCGAGGAGGAGGTGGAGAGCTGGTGGTTCGAGGTGTGGAACGAGCCGGACCTGAAGGGCGGCTTCTTCTCCGGCACCCAGAGGGACTATTTCCGGCTCTACGAGGTCACCGCCCGGGCCATCAAGTCGGTGGACCCCCGTATCCGGGTGGGCGGGCCCTCCACCAGTGCCTGCAAGTGGATCGACGAATTTCTGGCCTACTGCCGGGAAAACAGCGTTCCCCTGGATTTTGTCTCCACCCACCACTACCCCGGCGACGCCTTCGGCAACGCCGTCACGCCAGCCAACTACGGGGACATTTTCAAGGTCATGCTGGACGCGGTCAAGACCCGCGCCGGCCTTACGGACGCCATGTCCGACATGTTTTTCAGCCCCGAGCGGGCCGCCAGGGTGCCCAAGGGCGTCCTGGCCGGCATGGACGACGAGCTGTGCGCCAAGGCCGGCTCCCTGCCGGTGTTCATGACCGAGTGGAACTCTATGGCCATCTTCGCCGCGCCGGTCCACGACGAGAAGTACTCCGCCGCCTTCGTGCTGAAAACGGTGCTGGACCTGGACAACCGCTTCACCGGCTACTTCTTCTGGTGCCTCAGCGACCTCTTTGAGGAGCTGCTGCAGCTCAACGGGCCATTTGTGGGCGGCTACGGCATCCTCACCAACGACGGCATCCCCAAGCCCAACTTCTGGGCCTTCAAGCTGCTCAGCAGGCTCTACTCCCAGCGGCTGGAGGCGGGCTTCCGGGCCAACACGCCGGTGGAGTACGCCGCCTTCCGGGACGAAAACTCCCTGCAGGTGCTGGTGTTCGCCCAGTCCAACGACCCCAGGGAGCGTAAGCACTATGAGGTGGAGCTGGAGATCTGGGGCGCGGCGAAGGCGGTCACGGCGGAGCGCATCGACGACGGCCACTGCAACCCCAAGCGGCTGTGGCAGGAGATGGGCAGCCCGCAGAACCTCACCCCGGCGGAGGTGGAGGACCTGAAGGCCCGCTCCCGCCTGGTAAGCGAGCCGGAGGCGTTCACCGTGACCGGAGGGAAAACGAATTTCTCCTGCGCCCTGGACACCAACGACATTGTCCTGTATACTTTGGAGATGCAGGGAGAGGGGGAGACGCGCCTATGAACGCAAAATGGATCGGCAGCGGAAGAAAAAACGACAGGGGAAACACGCTCCCGCCGGAGCTGTTCCGCAAGTCCTTTCCTCTGGAGCATATCCCGCCGAAGGCGGAGCTGCGAATCTCCGCCATGGGCATCTACGAGGCCCGCATCAACGGCCAACGGGTGGGGGAGGACTGGTTCACCCCGGGCTACACCCACTACGAGAGCTACCTCCAGTATCAGACCTACGACGTGACGGCGCTGCTGCGGACGGGGAAGAACACCCTGGACGTGCTGGTGGCCAACGGCTGGTGGCTGGGGCGGCTGGGCAGCAAAAATAACCGCTACGGCAGCTGCCGGGGCGTCGCCGCGGAGCTGCGCCTGGACGGCCGGGCGGTGGTCACAGACGAAAGCTGGCAGGTGACGGCGGACACGCCGGAGCGGTTCGCGGACTTCTACGACGGGGAGACCATCGACCTGACCCGGACAGACGAGGCCGGCTGGCGGTTTCAGCCGGTGCGGCTGCTGGACGGACGGCTGCCGGTCCTGCGGAAGCACTACGGCGCCTATGTCCGGGAGGAGCGGCGGCTGGCGCCGGTGTCCCAGCGGGGCGGCGTCTACGACTTCGGGCAGAACCACGCCGGGGTGCTGCACCTGGCGGTGGAGGCCCCCAGGGGCACGGTCATCACCGTCCGCCACAGTGAGATTCTGGACCGGGACGGCAGGCTGTTCACCAAAAACCTCCGCAGCGCCAAGGCCACGCTGACGCTTATCTGCGGCCGGGACGGCCTCAACGAATTTTCGCCCCGGTTCACCTTTATGGGCTTCCGGTACGTGGAGCTGAAGGCCACCCGGGCGGTCAGCGTCCGCAGCATCGAGAGCGCCGTGCTGACCAGCGACTGCCCTGTGACCGGGGCTTTCTCCTGCTCCAACGAACTGCTGGACCGGCTCTACCGGAACGTCCAGTGGGGCCAGAGCTCCAACTTCATCGACATCCCCACCGACTGCCCCCAGCGGGACGAGCGCATGGGCTGGACGGGGGACATCGCGGTCTTTGCCGAGACGGCGTGCATGAACCGGAACATCCACGATTTTATGGACAAGTGGCTTACCGACCTGCGGCTCTATCAGCGGAAAAACGGCACGCTGCCGGTGACGGTGCCGGAGAACAGGACCTACGAGCCCTTCCCCTACTCCATCCCCACGGCCATCTGGGGGGACGCGGCCACCATGGTGCCCTGGGCGGTGTACCGGGCCTACGGCGACCGGGAGCTGCTGGCGCGGCAGTACGAGAGCATGAAGGCCTATGCGGAGGCGGAGCTGCGGGTAGCCTGCCGGGGGAAGCACCCCTGGCTCTGGGACAACAACCTCTTCCAGTACGGCGACTGGTGCGCGCCGGGGGAGGGCGTCCGGCAGTGGAAGCGCAAGGGCGCGTACACCTCCACCGCCTTCCTGCTCAACAGCGTGAACATTGTCCGCCAGGCGGCCCGGGACCTGGGCAAGGAGGAGGATGCGGCCCGCTTTGCGGACGCGGCGGCAGAGATCAAGGCCGCCTTTGAGAAATACTGCGTCCTGCCCGGCGGGCGGCTCACCGGGGATTTCCAGACCAACTATGTGGTGGCGCTGTACTTCGGCCTTGCCCCGGAGGACAAAAGGCCCCTGCTGGCGAAACGCCTTGCGGAGCTGGTGCGGGCAAACGGCCACAGGATCGCCACGGGCTTCGCGGGCACGCCCTACCTGCTGTTCGCCCTGGCGGACAACGGCTATGCGGAGGACGCCTACAAGGTCCTGCTGAACGAGGAGTGTCCCGGCTGGCTCTTCACCGTCAAGGCGGGGGCCACCACCATGTGGGAGCGGTGGGACGCTCTGGCCGCCGACGGCAGCATCCGGGCGGACGCCATGCCGGACATGGTGTCCTTTAACCACTACGCCTACGGTGCGGTGGGGGCCTTCTTCTACCGGCGCATTTTGGGCATTGAGGCGGCGGAGCCGGGCTACCGCTCCTTCCGGGTCCGCCCCGTCCCCGGCGGCGGGCTGACCTGCGCGAAGGGCCGGGTCCAGGACATCGCTGCCGGCTGGAAGATCGAGAATGGCATGTTTGTCCTGGACGTCACCGTGCCGGAGGGGAAAACGGCGGAGATCGTGCTCCCCGGCGGCGCGGCCCACTCCGTCGGGAGCGGAGACTACCATTTTGAGGAGGCGTATCTATGAGCTTTCCCGAGACCTTCCTGTGGGGCGCCGCCAGCGCCGCGGCCCAGGTGGAGGGCGCCTGGCAGGCCGACGGCAGGTGCCCGTCCATCTGGGACGTGGCGCCTGAGGGCAAAATCAAAAACGGCGACACCTGCCATACCGCCTGCGACCACTACCACCGCTGGAGGGAGGACGTGGCCCTTATGAGGGAGATGGGGCTGAAAAGCTACCGTTTCTCCGTCTCCTGGTGCCGGGTCATGCCCAGCCAGGGCCGGGTGAACCCCGCGGGCCTGGCGTTTTACTCCGACCTTGTGGACGAGCTGCTGAAAAACGGCATCGAGCCCCTGGTGACGCTGTACCACTGGGACCTGCCGGTGTGGGTGCAGGAGAAGGGCGGCTGGTTCAGCGAGGGCATCGTGCCCCTGTTCCGGGACTATGTCCGCGCGGTGGTGGAGGCCCTGTCTGACCGGGTGACCTGGTGGATTCCCATGAACGAGCCCCAGTGCTTCATTATGAACGGCCACATGGTGGGGGCCCACGCCCCCTTCGCCCACCGCTACCTGGCCCTCAGCAAGCTGACCCGCAACTGCCTGCTGGCCCACAGGGCGGCGGTGGACGCCGTCCGGCAGTACGCAAAAAAGACCCCCAAGGTGGGCATCGCCATGGCGTCGTCCGCCTTTGTGCCCGCGTCGGAGAGGGAGGCGGACATCGCCCAGGCCCGGCATGACACCTTCTATCACCCCGCCGGGGCCATGTCCAACCGCTGGTGGGGGGACCCCATCTTCAAGGGCGAGCCGGTGACGGCCTACGGCGTCTACCGCACGCGGAAGAGCGACATGCCCCGTATGCGCTGCGACATGGACTTTATCGGCCTCAACGTCTACTCCCCCCTGCAAAGGGACTGGAAGGACCACTCCAAGGAGTGGCCGGAGGAGCGTAAGACCAGCATGGGCTGGCTCATCGACGGCCGCTGCCTCTACTGGGCCATCCGCTTCTTCCATGAGCGCTACGGCCTGCCTGTCATGGTCACGGAGAACGGCATGGCGGACAGCGACGCCGTGGGCCCCGATGGCCGCGTCCACGACGAAAAGCGGGTCCGCTTCCTGCGGGAGTACCTGGGCGGCGTGGAGCGGGCGCTGGACGAGGGCATCCCGGTGCTGGGCTACCAGCACTGGTCGGTGATGGACAATTTCGAGTGGGCGGAGGGCTACGGCCCCCGGTTCGGCCTGATCCATGTGGACTACGCCACCCAGAAGCGCACGCTGAAGGACTCAGCCTACGCCTACCGGCAGATCATCGCCAGCGGCGGCGCGGCGCTGCGGTGCCCGGACGCCGAATAGAGAGAACACGCGAATGAGAGCTTTTTGACACGCGAAACGGAGAGGAACGGCCCCAAGGGCCGTTCCTCTCCGTTTTCTGTATTTGTTCCGGGGCGGGTCACTCCACGTCGATATCGTAGTGGGCCTTCACCTTCAGCCGGTTCATGGCCCGGGCCATCTGGGCCTTGGCGGAGTGGTAGCTCTGGACGCTCTTTTTCTGTAGGAGGATCTCCCGGGCCTCCTCGGCGTCCCGCATGGCCCGGTTGGCGTCGATCTCCTCCGGGCGCTCGATGGTGTCCGCCAAGATCAGCACATGGTTGTTCTCCACCTTGATCATCCCCTCGGATACCGCCGCGAACTGGTCCTTTCCGCCGGGGACCCGGAAGCACAGCGTCCCGGGGACGATGGCGGCGATCATGTTCCGGTGGTGGGCCTGCACCCCGTAGAGCCCGTCGATGGTGGGGAAGCGCAGGGACTCGCAGGGCCCCTCGTAGAAGACGCGGTCGGCGGAGAGGATGCTGGCATCAAAGCTGTTCACACCTGCTCCGCCTCCATCTGTTTCGCCTTGGCCAGGGCGTCGTCCAGGGTGCCCACGTTGTAAAACGCGCCCTCCGGCAGGTCGTCCGCCTCGCCGTCCAGGATGGCCCGGAAGCCCCGCAGGGTCTCCGACAGCGGGACGTAGACGCCGGGGATGCCGGTGAACTTCTCCGCCACGTGGGTGGGCTGGGACAGAAAGCGCTGGAGCTTCCGGGCCCGGTTCACCGTGCGCTTGTCCTCGTCGCTGAGCTCCTCCATGCCCAGAATGGCGATGATGTCCTGGAGCTCCCGGTACTTCTGAATGGTGGCCTGGACGCCCTGGGCGATGCGGTAGTGCTCCTGCCCCACGATCTCCGCCTCCAGGATGCGGGAGGAGGAGGCCAGGGGGTCCACCGCCGGGTAGATGCCCTGCTCGGAGATCTTCCGGCTCAGGACGGTGGTGGCGTCCAGGTGGGAAAAGGTGGTGGCGGGGGCCGGGTCCGTCAGGTCGTCGGCGGGGACGTACACCGCCTGGACCGAGGTGACGGAGCCCCGCCTGGTAGAGGTGATGCGCTCCTGGAGGACGCCCATCTCCTCCGCCAGGGTGGGCTGATAGCCCACGGCGGACGGCATCCGGCCCAGAAGGGTGGACACCTCGCTGCCCGCCTGTACAAAGCGGAAGATGTTGTCGATAAAGAGCAGGACGTCCTTCCCCTCCTGGTCCCGGAAGTACTCCGCCATGGTCAGGCCCGCCAGAGCCGCCCGCATCCGGACGCCGGGGGGCTCGTTCATCTGGCCGAAGACCAGGGCGGTGCGGGCCAGGACGCCGCTTTCCCGCATTTCCCGCCACAGGTCGCTGCCCTCGCGGCTGCGCTCCCCCACGCCGGTAAACACCGAGTAGCCGCCGTGCTCCATGGCCACGTTGTGGATCAGCTCCTGGATCAGCACGGTCTTTCCCACGCCGGCGCCGCCGAAGAGGCCGATCTTTCCGCCCTTGGGGTAGGGCTCCATCAGGTCGATGACCTTGATGCCGGTCTCCAGGATCTGGGCGGCGGGGCTCTGCTGGGAGAAGGCGGGGGGCTTGCGGTGGATGGGCCAGCGCTCCGCGCCGCTGTCTACCGGCGCGCCGCCGTCGATGGGGTCCCCCAGAACGTTGAACATCCGTCCCAGGGTGGCCTCGCCCACCGGCACCCGCAGGCTCTCGCCGGTGGCGATCACCTCCATGCCCCGGCTGAGGCCCTCGCTGGAGTCCAGCATGATGCAGCGGACCCGGTTCCCGCCGGTGTGCTGGGCCACCTCCATGACCCGCCGCCCGTCCGGCGTGGGCACCTCCAGCGCTTCCCGCAGCCGCGGAAGGCTCTGGGGCGGAAAGGCCGCGTCCACCACGGAGCCAAAGATCTGTACAATGGTTCCTGTTGTCATGTGCTTGCGCTCTCCCTTCTCTGACTTCCCGACGCCTCGCCCGCGTGAGCGGGCACAACTGGCTGTATCAGCAGGGGCTCGGGTGCGCAATCAAGTTCTTTTTGCACGCTTTTGCTGTTAAGAAAACGTGTGGCCTCTGGCCCCGGAGGCGATCTCCGTGATCTCCTGGGTAATGGCCTCCTGCCGGGCGTGGTTGAGCTGGACCGACAGCTCCTCCAGCAGCTTTTTGGTGTTGTCGCTGGCGGCGTCCATGGCCAGCATCCGGGCGTTCTGCTCGCAGCAGAAGCTGTCCACCAGGGTGCTGTACACCAGCCCGGTCATATAGCTGGGGATGATGCTGTCCAGGACCTTCTCCACCGTGGGCGAGAACGTAAAGGGGGCCGTGACGGTCTCCTCCCCCGCCGGGGCGGTGAACTGGGAGCGGTGGAAGGGCAGCAGCCGGGTGGACCGGGCGGTGGCGTTCATGCCCCCGGACAGGTCCGTGTAGACCACAAAGATCTTCACCAGCTCCTTCTTCTGGTACAGGTCCAGCAGCAGGCCGGAGATGTCCCTGGCCCGCTGGATGGTGGGGTTCTGGGCGGTGTACAGGAAGCTGTGCTGGATGGGGACGTGGCGGGCGGTGAAATACTGCCTGCCGTACTCCCCCACCACGAAGAGCCGGTTGTCCCCGTGGCGGCTCATCAGGTCCTCGGCCTCCCGCAGGACGTTCTGGTTGTAGGCCCCCGCCAGGCCCTTGTCCGCCGTGATCACCAGGTAGCCGTAGGCCCCGGGGATGTCCCCGGTCCCCTTGAAGGGGTAGAAGTACTGGTTGTCGATGTCCTCCACCGTGCGGAAGATGCGCTTGATCTCCGTCTGGAGAGCGTGGAAGTAGGGCCGGGTCTGGTCCAGCTCCCGCTTGGCCCGGCGCATTTTGGCGGAGGCGATGAGGTACATGGCGTTGGTGAGCTTCTGGGTGTCCCGGACGCTGGCCATGTGGTCCTTGATCTCCTTGGTCTGGATCATGTGGCCGTCCCCTCCTCCCGGGCCGCCATCCGGCGGCGGGCGGCGGAGAGGATGGCCTCCCGGTCCTCCTCGGTGAGAAGGCCCGTGTCCTCCAGACGGCGGCACAGGGCGCTGTGCTCCCGGTGAAAATACGCCAGCAGCTCCCGGGCCGCGCCGCCCACCTCCTCCGGCGGGACCGCCTGGAAGGCGTGGCCCAGGGCGGCGGTCAGCAGGATCACCTGCTCATGCTGGCGCAGGGGCTGGTACTGCCGCTGCCGCAGCAGGCGCATGAGCCCCTGGCCGTAGGCGATCTGCCGCTTGGTGCCCTCGTCCAGGTCGCCGGCGAACTGGGTAAAGACCTCCATCTCCCGGTACTGGGCCAGCTCCAGGCGGATGGGGCCTGCGGCCTTCTTCATGGCCTTGCTCTGGGCGTCGCCGCCCACCCGGGAGACGGACAGCCCCACGTTCACCGCCGGGCGCTGTCCGGCAAAGAAGAGGCTGCTCTCCAGGAAGATCTGGCCGTCGGTGATGGAGATGATGTTGGTGGGGATGTAGGCGGACACGTCGCCCCCCTGGGTCTCCGCAATGGGGAGGGCCGTCATGCTGCCGCCGCCCCGGGCCTCGCTGAGCTGGGCGGACCGCTCCAGCAGCCGGGAGTGGAGGTAGAACACGTCCCCGGGGTAAGCCTCCCGCCCGGGGGAGCGGCCCAGCAGCAGACTCAGGGAGCGGTAGGCCACGGCGTGCTTGCTGAGATCGTCGTAGACGATGAGCACGTCCCGCCCCTTCTCCATGAAGTACTCCCCCATGGCGCACCCGGCGTAGGGGGCGATGTACTGCAGGGGGGCGGGGTCGCTGGCGGAGGCGTGGACCACGATGGTGTAGTCCATGGCCCCGCGGCTGCGGAGGTTCTCCACCAGCTGGGCCACGGAGCTGGACTTCTGCCCGATGGAGACGTAGATGCAGATCACGTCCCGGTCCCGCTGGTTAAGGATGGTGTCCACGGCGATGGCGGTCTTGCCGGTCTGCCGGTCGCCGATCAGCAGCTCCCGCTGGCCCCGGCCAATGGGGAACATGGCGTCGATGGCCAGGATGCCGGTCTCCAGAGGACGGCAGACGCTCTGCCGGTCCAATATGCCGGGGGCGGGGCTCTCCAGGGGGCGGTAGGCCTGGGCGCCGATGGGGCCGAGGCCGTCCAGAGGCTCGCCCAGAGCGTCCACCACCCGGCCCACCAGCTCCTGGCCCACGCCCACGCCGGCCATGCGGCCGGTGCGCCAGACGCGGGTCCCCTGGCAGACCTCCTCGCCGCCGTCGAAGAGAATGCAGCCCACCTCGTTTTCCCGCAGGTCCTGGACCATCCCCTTGACGCCGGATTCAAAGAGCAGGATCTCCCCGTAAAAGACGGCGTCCAGCTCCCCGACGATGGCGATGCCGTCCCCCACGGAGAGGACGATTCCCTCCTCCTCCGCCAAAGGCTGAGGCGTCCAGGCGCGCACGGCGTCCCGGACCAGGGGAATCAGGTCCCCGCCGCCGGGGAGGCGGAGCAGGTAGTCCCGCAGCTGGCGCAGCTTGCCGCCCGGGGTCCAGTCGTACACGTCGTAGCCCACCGTCAGGCGGAAGCCGCCGGGATGCTCGGCGCTCTCCTCCCACCGCAGCTCCACGTCCTGGCCGTACCGCCGGGCCAGGAAGTCCCGCAGGCCCTGCATCTGCCGGCTGTCGGGGGGCGCGGAGGAGGAGACGACGGCCTGGAGGACGGACGGTTCCTTACGCATCCCCGTCACGCTCCTTTGCCGCCTCCAGGAACTGGTCGTAGGCGTCGGAGGTGCTGCCCGCGATGAGCTTTTCCGCCGCCTCCGCCACCATGGCCGCGATCTCCTTCCGGGCCTCGCTGAGGGCGTGGTCGTGCTCCGCCTGGGCCTCCGCCTTGGCGCGGCTGATGAGGTGGGCGGCCTCCTGCTTCGCCTGCTGGAGCTGGCTCTGGGCCTCCCGGGCGGCCTCCTGCATGGCCTGCTCCCGCTGGGCGCGGATCTCCTCCCCGGCCTGGGCCAGCCTGGCCTCGTGCTCGGATTTGATCTGCTCCGCCTGGGCCAGCTTCTCGGCGGCCTGACGCTCCTGCTGGGCGTATTGGGCCGCCCGCTGGTCCATAAATTTCTTCACGGGGCTGTAGAGGAGAAAGTAGAGGGCGGCAAAGAGAATGGTGAAATTCAGCAGATGCAGGAAGATCTGCTGCAGATCAATATTCAGGGGCATTTCCCTCCCTCGCTTTCTATAGGACGAAGATGATCAGGATCGCCACGATCAGGGCGTAGATGACCACCGTTTCAATGAACACCAGGCCCAGCATGAGGCTGGTGCGGATCTTGCTCTCGGCCTCCGGCTGGCGGGCGATGCCGTCGGCGGACTTGGAGATGGACCAGCCCATGGACACGGCGCCGGCGGTGGCGGCAAGGCCCACCACCAGGGCGGCGGCGACGGCCTTGGTGCTGACGGTCTGGGCCTGGGCGGCCTCCGCGCTGGGGGCCGGGGCCTCGTCGGCGGCAAAGGCGGCGGGGGCGGCGGCCATCAGCGCCAGCGCCAGCAGCAGTGCGGCAGCGGCGCGCTTCCAAAAGGTTCTTTTCATCGTGAATTCCTCCCTGTCAGTTGGTTTCCACCGGCAGAGCCGGCGGAGCTTTGCGTTTCTTTTTTCTTGTTTCGCGGGTCCTTCCCGCTTTACGGCGCTTCTCCGGCGGCGGCGCGGAGGCCTCGCCGTAGAAAAGCGCGGTGAGCATGGTCAGTACGTAGGCCTGGATGAGGGCGTGGAGCAAGGTAAAAAGCACGCCCACCACCACCGGCAGGACAAAGCTGAGCTGGACATAGTAGTAGACCAGCTCCGTCACCAGCGCTCCGCTGAGCAGCGCGCCGAACAGGCGGAAGCTCATGGAGATGGGCAGGGAGAAGTCCTTCAGGGCCTTCCCCACGCCCCGCAGGCCGCTGCCGGCCAGCCCGCCGGACAATATCACGCCGTAGGAGAGGAACCCCAGGGCGATGGCCCCGTTGATGTCCGACAGCGGGGCGGGCAGGGCGATGGACCGCCCCTGGGTGGTGACGGCCTGCACGCCGAACAGCTCAAACAGCGTCCCCACGAAGATGTAGCACCCGGCGGTAAAGACGTACCCCCCCAGAAAACGGTTCCGGTGGGGGCTGTTGGACCTGGCCAGGCCGTCGAAAAGGCCCACCGCCTGCTCCAGCAGGAGCTGGAACTTCCCCGGCTTCATCCGGAAGCGGGGGATTGCGAAAATGCGGACGCACAGGGCGAACACCGTCAGAAGCCCCGTCACGACAAAGGCGGAGATCAGGCCGGGGTTCACCTCCAGACCGCCGAAGAGGCGGATCCGTCCAATGTCGTGGAGCACCGCGTCCCCCATGACCTCCTGGATGGTCTCCTGCTCGCCTCCGGCCCGGCCCGTCAGGACCGCGCCGATCAAAAATGCCAGAGCGGCTGCGCCGAACAGCGCCAGGCGGACCGTCCGCTCCTTTTTTCCCATAGCTTGCGAAACATCTCCTTTCTCCGCGGCGGCCGCGGAAGGCCCCCTACTGTACCTGGGAGCAGATCTCACTTTGCACCTCGCCGTGCTGGGCCAGGAAGGCGTCCAGCTGGTCCACGGCCACGCCGTCCACGCCCCGCAGGACCAGGTCGTAGGTCACCTGGCCGCTGCCGTCCCGGACGATCTTGCTGTCCACCACCTGAATCTTATGCTCCGACAGGTAGGCCGTAAACTGGCCCTGGAAGCCGCTGTCCTCCGGCACCGTATAGGCCACCCGGTTGGTGGTCATGCCGTCCGCGCCCACCTGGAAGCGGTGCATGAGGACCTGGACCAGGGCGACCAGCACGGTGGAAAAGACGCCCAGGATGTACATGCCGCAGCCCATGGCCAGGCCGATGCCCGCCGTGGCCCAGATGCCCGCCGCCGTGGTCAGCCCCTTGATGGTGCTGCCGTTTTTGAAGATCACGCCGGCGCCCAGAAAGCTGATGCCGCTGACCACCTGGGCGGCCACGCGGGCGGGGTCCGCGCCCCTGGTGCCGTTAAAGAACTGCCCCGCCTCCGAGGTGAGGTCCGCGAAGCCGTATTTGGATACGATCATCATCAGCGCCGCGGCGCAGCAGACGATCACATGGGTGCGGATGCCCGCCTCCTTCAGCCGCTTGGTCCGCTCGATGCCGATGCAGGCGCCGCAGAGACAGGCCGCAATGAGGCGGATAAAGAAATCAAGATACTGGGCCGGCGAAAACTGGCTGCCCAGATAAACTGCAAGTGTCATGGCTCACTCCCCCTGTTTGAATTTGACATATCGGAACAGCTGGCGCGCTTTCGGCTCTCCTCCAGCGCCGCCTGAATCTCCCACTGAAGCGCCCGGCAGCGTCCGGCGGGCGCTGTCCTCGGGCGGCAGATAGAGCTGCAGGGCTGCCTGCATTGCCGGTGAAGCGTACGGGCCCGGGCGCTGGGCGTCCGGCGGACGGCGCTTTTCCCTGCTCTTCCGCGGCATCCTTTTTTCCTCCTCCCTCTTGATTTCTCCGGCCGGAGAGATTACAATGGGGCATTATACGCGAGAAGTTTCATAATGTAAAATTATGTTTTGCTGTTGGCACATAATGAAAAGTAATAGGAGGCGCCTATGCTGGACCAGAAGCTGTATTCTCTTTTGCAGGTTTACGAGTGCGGCAGCTTTGTCAAAGCGGCCCAAAACCTGTCCGTCACCCAGCCCGCCGTGAGCCACCACATCAAGCAGCTGGAGGAGGAGCTGAACGTAAAGATCTTTGAGCGGGGCGGCGGAAAGCTCCTGGTGACCCGGGAGGGCGAGGAGATCGTCAAGTGCGCCAAGAAAATGGTGGGCCTCTACAACAGCCTCAAGCAGGACCTCAGCGACAGCCGGTTCTCCATCTCCCACCTGACGGTGGGCGTCACCCACACGGCGGAGAGCAACCCCATCGCCGAGGCGCTGGCCCGGTACGGCGCGGAAAACAGTAACGTAACCATAAAGATGGTTACCAGCTCTATAAATAATCTTTATATCAAGCTGAAATCCTACGAGGTGGATCTGGCGGTGGTGGACGGGCGCATCCCGGACCCCAACATCCACCACCTGCTGCTGGGGACGGACAACCTGGTGCTGGCGGTGTCGGTGAACCACCCCTTTGCCAGGCGCAGCATGGTCACCCTGGACGAGCTGAAGCGGGAGCGGATGCTGCTGCGGCTGCCCAACTCCGGTACCCGCAACCTGTTTGTGGCCCACCTGGAGAGCAACAACATGAGCATCAGCGACTTCAACGTGGTGCTGGAGCTGGACAACATGGCCACCATCAAGGACCTGATCCGGCGGGACTTCGGCGTGTCGATCCTGCCCAGGAGCGTCTGCCTGGGCGAGCTGAAAAAGCACTCCATCGCCGTGCTGCCGGTGGAAAACCTCAGCATGATGCGGGAGATCAACATCGCCTACCAGCACGACTTCACCCAGATCGACATGCTGCGGGACATCGTGCAGGCGTACAACGACACGGTGCAGAACTACGGCTGACGCCCCGGAAAATTGTTAATTTTCCGGGAACGGCCGCCGGTGGGCTTGCGGCAGGGACGTTTTTGTGTTATATTATAAAATTGTGGAATAATTTGTTGGGAAAAGGACAATTTCCCTGTAGAACATCTGGAAATACGAGGTTTACACTATGGAATTTACACAGGGAGCGCGGTTTGACAGCCTGGGCCTGTCCCCGGAGCTGCTGCACGCGCTGGAAAAGAAAAACTACGAGGTCTCCACGCCGGTCCAGGCCGGGTGCATCCCGCCCATGATGGACTGGCAGGACGTGACCGCCAAGGCCCCTACCGGCACCGGCAAGACCTTCGCCTTCGGCATCCCCATCGTGGAGCACATCGACCCGGACAGCGATCAGGTCCAGGCGGTGATCCTGGCCCCCACCCGGGAGCTGGCGCTGCAGATCACCGGCGAGATGCGGGACCTGTCCCAGTTCAAGCCGGGCATCCGGCTGGTGTGCCTCTACGGCGGCCAGCCCATCGGCAAGCAGATCGACACGCTGAAGAAAAAGCCCCAGATCGTGGTGGCCACCCCCGGCCGCCTGGGGGACCACCTGAAGCGGCGCACCGTCCGCATCGACCAGGTCCAGACCGTGATCCTGGACGAGGCGGACCGGATGCTGGACATGGGCTTCATCCACGAGGTGACCCGCATCCTGGACCAGATGAAGAACCGGCGGAACCTGGGCCTCTTCTCCGCCACCATCAGCCGGGAAGTCATGGACATCGCCTGGGTGTACCAGCGGGACCCGGTGGAGATCACCGTCCGGGCCATCGAGGAGAACAAGCCGGACATCCTCCAGTACCGGCTGGACGCCAATATGAGCGAGAAGGTGGACCTGGTCAAGCGCATTTTGGACCTGGAGGGCTATGACCGGGTGATGATCTTCTGCAACACCAAGGGCAACACCGAGCGGGTGGCCAAGCTCCTGCAGATGCGGGGCGTGGACGCCCAGTGCATCCACGGGGACATCCCCCAGGACAAGCGGGAAAAGGTCATGAAGCAGTTCCGGGACGGACAGCTGCGGGTGTTCGTGGCCACCGACGTGGCCGCCCGGGGCATCGACGTGGATGACGTGGACGCGGTCATCAACTACGACGTACCCGACGAGAACGAGTACTACGTCCACCGCATCGGCCGCACCGGCCGGGCCAAGCGCCACGGCGCGGCCTACACCCTGGTGTCCGACTACCCCGGCCTGGTGCGGCTGGGGAACATCGCCAAGCACACCGGCAACACCATCACCCATGTGGCCTTTGACGACGCCGGCCGGCTGGCCCCGGTCCAGGACAAGTGACCCGCCTGCCCGGCAAAGGAGGAAACCAATGACCAAACGACTGGCCGCGCTTCTGGCGGCCCTGCTGACGCTCTCCCTGTGCCTGACGGCCTGCGGCGGGGAGGACGACCCCGGCATTGCGCTGGAGGGGGAGGACCTGGGGCTGACGCTGGCGCTCTCCGACGGGGAGCGGGATGGCTTCCTGGGACGCCACCTGTACGAGAACCTGATGCGGTGGGTGGACGGCGGCGACGGCTTCGCCGTGCTGGCCCCCGGCCAGGCGGAGAGCTATACCGTGGAGACCGACTACACCGGCCTTGCCACCTACACCTTCACCCTGCGGTCCAACGCCCTATGGTCCGACGGCGAGGCCGTCACTGCGGGGCAGTTCGCGGACGCCTGGCGGCGTCTGGCGGACCCGGCCAACGATCTGCCCGGCAGCGCGCTGCTGGCCCAGGTGGGCGGCTGGGACCAGGTCCAGGAGACCGGGGACGCCAGTCTCCTGGCGGTATCCGCCCCGGACGACCGGACGCTGGTCGTGACCCTCGCCGGGGACAGCGCCTACTTTCTGGAGACGGTGTGCGCCAGCCCCGACGCCGCCCCTGTCCGGTCCGACCTGCTCTCCGGCGGGGCCATGACCGGCACGGTCACCAACGGCCCCTACGTGCTGGAGGCCGCCGGCGGCGATGTGCTGCGCCGCAGCGAGACCTACTACGACGCCGCCTCGGTGGGACCGGCGGAGCTGAAGCTGGCGCCCGCCGGGGAGGAATCGGAGGCCAGCTTCACCGCCGTGCTGACGGAGGAGGAGCTGGCGGCGCTGGCCGCTGATCCCGACTGGACGCCGGAGCCGGTGACGTCGGTGTACGCCGTGGTGCTCAACGCCGCCCAGGCCCCCTTTGACGACCCCGCCGTCCGCCGGGCCTTCCTGCTGGCGGTGGACCAGACGGCGCTGACGGCGGCGCTGGGGGACAGCCTCCTGCGGCCCGCCGTGGGCCTGGTGCCCTACGGCGTCAGCGACCACTGGCAGCCGGAGGACGCCGCCGGGCGGCAGAGCGGCCAGGACGAGGCGCCGGCGATCCCGGACCCGGGCGCCGCCGATGAACCGGAGCCAACGCCGGAGCGCTGGGACTTCCGGGCCCACAGCCGGGAGCTGGTGACGGTGCCCGCCCCCGGGGACTACGAGGCCGCCTGCGGCGAGGCCCGCGACCTGCTGGCCCAGGCGGGCTATGAGAACGGCAAGGGCTTCCCGGAGGTGGACTACATCTATGTGCCCGAGGGGAACGCCGCGGCGGTGGCCGAGGCCCTCCAGGCCATGTGGAAGGAGCAGCTGGGGGTGACGGTGCGGCTGTGCCCCCTGTCCCAGGAGGAGTACGACGCGCTGCTGCACCCCGCCGGAGACGGCGGGGTGCCCGAGGGCGCGGACCAGAGCGGCGATGGGGAGCAGGAGACGGCCCCCACGTTCCATCTGGCCGCCCAGCGCCTCACCTCCCCGATTCCGGACGCCGCCTTCTACCTGGAGCCCTTTGTGGGCGGCGGCCCCCGCAACGTCTGCGGCTATGCCAGCGACGCCTTTGATATCCTGATGGCGTCCGCCGCCGCCGCCATCTCCCCCGACGCCTGGAACGCCCGGGACGCCTACCTCCACGACGCGGAGGCCATCCTGCTCTCCGACGCCGCCGTGATCCCCCTGTACTGCCAGGGGACCGCGTATCGGCTGGCCCAGGGGCTGGAGGGGCTGTACCGGACCCCCGACGGGGGCTGGTACCTGTCCGCCCTGCATCTGGCGGGCGGCGGGAACTGATTTTGCCCATTTCACCAGAGAGACCGTCGCATTTGCAACACCAGCAGCGGCGGCCTCTCTGCTATACTGGGAGTGATTGAAATTTCAATGCTTCATGCTATATGCGAGGAGGACATACCTATGAATGGATGTGAAGGCTGCTTCAGCCGCAACACCTGCCCCAGCGCCGACAAGCCCATGGAGAATTACATCCGCCGTCTCCCCATGGAGACCGCCCACCACCGGGTGGAGACCCAGGCCACCAAGTGCGGCTTCGGCCTCCAGGGCGTGTGCTGCCGCCTGTGCGCCAACGGGCCCTGCCGCATCACCCCCAACGCCCCCCGGGGCATCTGCGGGGCCAACGCCGACACCATCGTGGCCCGGAACTTCCTGCGGATGGTGGCCGCCGGCTCCGGCTGCTACATCCACATCGTGGAGAACACCGCCCGCCAGCTCCGGGACACCGGCCTCCACCACGGGAAGATCCGCAGTGAGAAGGCCCTGGACCACCTGTGCGAGCTGTTCGGCGTCACCGGCGGCGACAAGTGGGAGCGCTGCGCCAAGGTGGCCGACATGGTCCTCAGCGACCTCTATCGCCCGGAGTACGAGCAGATGGAGCTGGTGGAGAAGCTGGCCTACGGCCCCCGGCTGGCCCGGTGGAAGGAGCTGGGCATCCTGCCCGGCGGCGCCAAGGGCGAGGTGTTCAGCAACGTGGTAAAGACCTCCACCAACCTCTCCTCCGACCCCATGGAGATGATGGTGTCCTGCCTGCGCCTGGGCATCTCCACCGGCGTGTACGGCCTGATGCTCACCAACCTCTTAAACGACGTGGTGCTGGGAGACCCGGTGATCCGCTCCGCCCCCGTGGGCATGAACGTCATCGACCCCGACTACATCAACATCCTCATCACCGGCCACCAGCACTCCCTCTTTACCTACATCCAGGACCGGCTCACCGACGCCGACGTGGTGGCCCGGGCCAGGGCCGCGGGTGCCAAGGGCTTTAAGCTGGTGGGCTGCACCTGCGTGGGCCAGGACCTCCAGCTCCGGGGCGCCCACTATACGGAGATCTTCGACGGCCACGCGGGCAACAACTACATCTCCGAGGCGGTGCTGGCCTCCGGCGCCATCGACGCGGTGCTCAGCGAGTTCAACTGCACCCTGCCGGGCATCGAGCCCATCTGCGAGGAGCTGAAGATCCGCCAGATCTGTCTGGACGTGGTGGCCAAGAAGGCCAACGCCGACCTGATTCCCTACCGCTACGAGAGCCGGGAGGCCGACGGCGAGCGGATCATCAGCGAGATCATCGACGCCTACACCCAGCGCCGGGGCAAGGTGCCCATGAACCTCTTCCCCGACCACGGCAACAGGAATACCCTCACCGGCGTCAGCGAGGGGAGCCTGAAGGACTTTTTGGGCGGCAGCTGGAAGCCCCTCATCGACCTCATCGCCTCCGGGAAGATCCGGGGCCTGGCGGGGGTGGTGGGCTGCTCCAGCGTGGCCTACGGCCACGACACCCTCACCGTGGAGCTGACCAAGGAGCTGATCGCCAAGGACATCCTGGTGCTCACCGCCGGGTGCTCCTCCGGCGGCCTGGAGAACGTGGGCCTCATGACCCCCGAGGCCGCCGAGCTGGCCGGCCCCAACCTGCGGGCCGTCTGCAAGGAGCTGGGCATCCCGCCGGTTTTGAACTTCGGTCCCTGCCTGGCCATCGGCCGCCTGGAGATCGTGGCCACGGAGCTGGCCCGGGAGCTGGGCGTGGATCTGCCCCAGCTGCCCCTGGTCCTCTCCGCCGCCCAGTGGCTGGAGGAGCAGGCGGTGGCCGACGGCGCCTTCGGTCTGGCCCTGGGCCTGCCCCTGCACCTGGGGGTGCCGCCCTTCATGACCGGCAGCAAGCTGGTGACCAAGGTCCTCACCGAGGACATGGTGGGCCTCACCGGCGGACGGGTCATCGTGGACCCCAACGGCGTCTCCGCCGCCAACACCCTGGCCGCCATCATCGAGGAGAAGCGCCGCGCCCTGAACATTTGAGGAGGGCCGCCTGATGAAACGAATTTTTATTGACCCCGCCAAGTGCGACGGCTGCAAGAACTGCTCCGTCGCCTGCATGGCCTCCCACCGGGACATGACCCCCCGGCGGGGGAGCCTGGAGGAGCTGCGCGCCGCCGTGTACGCCCTGGACCTGACGGACCCGGAGAACATCTCCCGCAACCGCATCATCGCCGACGGCCTGGGGGGCTACAAGCCCATCTTCTGCCGCCACTGCGACCTGCCGGACTGCGCCGGGGCCTGCATGTCCGGCGCTCTGGTGAAAAATATGGAAACCGGCCTGGTGGAGTATGATGCGGCCAAATGCGCCGCATGCTATATGTGCGTCATGAGCTGCCGCTACGGCGTGCCCGCCATCTCTCCGGACCGCAGGCGCATGGTCAAGTGCGACTTCTGCGTCCACCTGGAGGAGGGGCCCGCCTGTGTCCGTGCCTGTCCCAAGGGCGCCATTGAAGTGAGAGAGGTATGAGCATGGAACGATTTGTCATCATCGGCGCCGGCGCGGCGGGCATTGCCGCCGCCCAGACGCTCCGGGATTTCAAGCCCCAGGCGGTGATCACCGTCATCTCCACCGACGAGCACGTCCACTCCCGCTGTATGCTCCACAAGTACCTGGGCCATGAGCGGGACATCCAGGGCATCAGCTTCGTTCCCGCCGATTTCTTCGAGAAGCACGATATCGTCCACATCCCCTGCGAGACCGTGGACCGCATCGACACGGAGGGAAAGACCGTCTACTTCGGCGGCGGCTTCTCCGCCCCCTACGACAAGCTGCTCATCGCCACCGGCGCGGGCTTCTTCATCCCGCCCATCCCCCACTTCCGGGAGGCCCCCAACGTCTTTGGCTTCCGGGACCTCAGCGACGCGCTGAAGATCGACGGGGCCTTCGCCAAGGGCAAGCGGGTGTTTATCGTCGGCTCCGGCCTGGTGGGCCTGGACGCCGCCTCCGCCCTGTGCGAGCGGGGCGCGGAGATCACCATTGCGGAGATGGCCGCCCGGGTCATGCCCCTGCAGACCGACGACTACGCCGCCGGGGTGTACCAGCGGGCCTTCGAGGCCCACGGCTGCCGGTTCCTGCTGGGCATCGGGGCCAGCGACGCGGTAGTGGACCAGGCGGGGAACATCACCGAGGTGATCCTCTCCACCGGGGAGCATGTCCCCTGCGACTTCGTCATCATGGCCGCCGGGGTCCGGCCCCGCATCCAGCTGGCCCAGGCCAGCGGCATCGCCGCCGACCGGGGGATCACCGTGGACGACCATCTGCGCACCTCCGCGCCGGACGTGTACGCCGCCGGGGACTGCACCGGTCTCAGCGGCGTGTGGCCCGACGCCCAGGAGCAGGGCAGGGCCGCGGCCCGGAACATGGCCGGCATCGACGAGGTCTACGAGAAGCCCTACCCCTTCAAAAACACCAGCAACTTCTTCGGCGTGACCATGCTGTCCGTGGGGCGGCTGGACCTCACCGAGGGGGCGGAGGTCCTGGTCCACAGGACCCCCAAGGAGTACAAAAAGGCCGTGATCAGGGACGGAAAGCTCACCGGCTTCCTGAGCCTGGGGGACATCTCCAACAGCGGACTGTACCTCCACCTCATCAAAAACGGCGTGGACATCAGCGACAAGCTGGATAAGGTGTTCCGCCTGACCTTTGCCGACTTCTACGGCATCAACGAGAAAAACGGCGAGTACGTGTACAGCAAGTAAGCCGTTCCGGGCCGGAAGCACCCCGCTTCCGGCCCTTTCGCCCCTAAAAATTGCCCTTGAAAAAACAGCTTACGCATGGTAACATGGTCCTATCAGGGAAAACCATGCGAAAGGTGGCGGCGCAAATGCTGGATCGCAGCGAGGTGGGCAAGCGGGGATACCTGCTGGAGGAGTACCGGCTGTTCCATCTCCGGGACAGCCGGGCGGAGAAGCTGGACTACCACTACCACGAGTTCGACAAGATCGTGCTCCAGCTGGGGGGCCGGGTGACCTACCATGTGGAGGGCAAGAGCTACCTGCTCCAGCCCATGGACCTGCTGCTGGTGAGCCGGAACCTCCTCCACCTGCCGGAGATCGACCCCGCCCAGCCCTACGAGCGGATGGTGCTGTGGATGGACCGGGAGTTTTTGGCCCGGCACAGCGGGCCGGACTGGGACCTGGCCGCCTGCTTCGACGAGACCGCCCGGCGGGGCTTTCATCTGTACCGCCCCCGGGGGGAGGCCCGAACGCTGTACCGGGGGCTATTCGACCGGCTGGAGACCGCCTGCGGGGACCGGGGCTTTGCCGGGCAGCTGCTGGCGGACACCTGCGCGCTGCAGCTGCTGATCCAGCTGGACCGGGACGTGCTGGCCCAGCCGCCCCAGGCGGAGGACGTGAGCTACCGCTTCGACCCCAAGATGGAGGAGATCACCGGGTACATCCGGGACCACCTGGCGGAGGAGCTGACCATCGACCGGCTGGCCGGGGCCTTCTTCCTCAGCCGGTACTACCTGATGCACCGGTTCAAGGAGGTCTACGGCTGCTCCGTCCACCAGTACATCCGCCAGAAGCGGCTCCAGCAGGCGGCGGAGGCCATCCGCAGCGGCGAACCGGTGCTCCAGGCCGCTCAGGAGGCGGGCTTCGGGGACTACTCCGCGTTCCTCCGGGCCTTCCGCGCCGCCTACGGGAGAAGCCCCAGGGAGTGGAAATAGGGGGAGGCGGGCCCTCGGCCCCCTCCGCCGTCCGCCCGGACGGCGGGGCGCATATGTGCATAAACTTCCATTGACAAACGCGAAAAACGTGGTAGACTGTCGGATAGTTAGTAGAAGCTAACCCCGGGCTGCCGGGCAGATTCATAGAAGAGCAGAGAGGAAACGATATGCGTTTTGAGATCGTACAGGGGGTGCTGCTGCCCTTTTTGGGGACCACGCTGGGCGCCGCCTACGTGCTGTTTATGAGGCGGGAGCTGAGGCAGGGGCTTCAGCGGGGCCTGACGGGCTTTGCCGCCGGGGTCATGGTGGCCGCCTCCATCTGGAGCCTGCTGATTCCCGCCATGGAGCAGGCGGAGGGGATGGGGGCCTGGTCCTTCGTCCCGGCGGTGGCCGGGTTTTGGCTGGGGATCGGGTTCCTGCTGGCGCTGGACCGGGCCATCCCCCACCTCCACCGGGGCAGCGCCCAGCCGGAGGGGCCCCAGGTGGCCTGGAAGCGGACCACCATGCTGGTGCTGGCGGTGACTCTCCACAACATCCCCGAGGGGATGGCGGTGGGGG
>DBFJQM010000050.1:0-19892 GCA_048404665.1 Candidatus Pelethomonas sp. | reverse complement strand
GCGGAACGGGGGCATGGACTTCCCGGCGGAGCTGGTTGGGGACGTGTCCGTGTTCTGCCCTGACGGCAGGGCGGAGGGCGTGACCCTGGAGGGGCTGTACTACCCCCTGACGGACGGAACGCTTACCAGCGGCTTCCCCCTGGGGGTCAGCAACCGCTTCACGGGGCGTCCCGCCCGGGTGTCCGTGGAGCGGGGGACCCTGCTGGTCATGTGGCACGAGGCGGCGTCCCGCCTGACGGGGCGGCTGTGAGAGGGCGCTTTGCTGATAAAAAACGGTCCAGGGGCCTGTCCCGCCGTGCGGCGGGACAGGCCCCTGGCTTATGCGGGGAAAGGGCCGGGGTTCAGTCGAAGATATCCTTCCGGCAGTAGTGCAGGAAGGCGGTCAGCACCCCGGCGGCGGAGAGAACGGCGCCCACCGCCAGACAGCCGCCGTCCAGGGCGCGGGAGGCGGCGATGTCCGCCCCGTCGGCGTAGGCGAAGGGGGTGAGGTATTTCAGGAAGGCAGCGCCCTCCGTCAGGTTGGCGATGATGTTCAGAAAGTACAGCCCCAGGGCAAGGCCCATGGCGATCCCGCCGCCGCCCCGGCGGAGGAAGGCGGAGAGGGCGAAGCACAGGGCCATGATCTCCAGCTCCAGCAGCAGGTCTGCCAGGAGCAACAGGCCCAGGGCCCGCCCGTCGGGCTGTTCCCCGATGGCGGCCATGGCCAGGAGGGAGGCCCCCGAGACGGCGAGGTGGAAAACCAGCAGCTGGGCCGCCGCGGCCAGCAGCTTTTCCCCCACCATCCGGGGCCGGGACACCGGGTGGGTCAGCAGGAGGGAGGCGGTGTGGTCCGCCTCCTCCCCGGCCAGGGCGGAGACCCCGGTGAGGGCGGCAAAGAGCGCCCCGCCCAGTCCCAGGCAGGTGCCGCACTCCACGGCGAAAAAGCCCATGAACTGGCCGAAATCCACCTGGTCCATGCCGAAGGCGGCGGAAAAGCCGCCCATCTGGGCAAAGGTCTGGCTCACGGCGTCCATCTGGTCCGCCATCTCCGGGTAGATCAGCACGCAGACGGCGATCAGGGCCGACACCGCCAGGGACCAGACCAGCAGGCCGGTCCGGCGCAGCCGCAGCTCCCGCAGGAAGATGGTCACAGCGCCTCACGCTCCTCTCCGTAGTAGTGGAGGAAGACCTCCTCCAGGTCCGGCTCCGCCACGGTCAGGTCCGTCAGGGGCAGGGGAGCCAGGGCCGCCGTCAGGTCCCGGATGCTGCCGCTGTAGAGGAAGCTGACGCCGCCGTCCAGGCTCCGCACGTCCCGGACCCCCGGCAGCGCCGGCGGTGCGGCGGCGCCCGTCAGCGTCACCCGCTTGGCGCCGGTGTGGCCCAGCCGGTCCACCCGGTCCGACGCCAGCACCCGCCCCTCCCGGATGACGGCGGCGGTGCGGCAGTACCGCTGGATCTCCGTCAGCGCGTGGGAGGAGAGGAACACCGTGGCGCCCTCCCGGTTCCGCTCCCGGAGCAGGGCGTAGAACTCCCGCTGCATCAGGGGGTCCAGGCCGCTGGTGGGCTCGTCCAGAAGATACAGCCGGGGCCGGTGCTGCATGGCGCAGACGATGGACACCTTTTTCCGGCCGCCCAGGCTCAGCTCCCGAATCCGCCGCCGGGGGTCCAGTTGGAGACGGCGGCACAGCTCCGCGGCCTCCCGGCCGCAGTCCAGCCCCCGCAGTCGGGCGGAGAAGCCCAGCACCTCCCCCACCCGCAGCTCCGGGTGGAACTGGGCCTCCGCGGGCATGTAGCCGATCCGGGAGAGGACGGCCCGGTCCCCGGGGGCCGCCGGGCGGCCGAAAAGCTGGGCCTGGCCGCCGGTGGGGGCGATGAGCCCCAGCAGGATGCGGATGGTGGTGGACTTGCCCGCCCCGTTGGGGCCGATGAAGCCGAAGAAATCCCCCTCCTCCACCGCCAGGTCCACCCCGGCGATGCCCCGGTCCCTGCCGTAGGTCTTGACCAGACCCTCTGTCTCAATGACCGTCATGACCGGCCTCCTTCCTGAAATAGACGCTCTTCCAGAAGTCCATAAGCCGCAGAAAGTCCCGCTCCATCTGCGATGCGTCCAGCGCGCCCCGCTGGAGCATCTCCCACAGATACCCCTCGCTGGCCCAGTACATCTCCCGGTACATCATCTGGAGATCCAGTCCCGGCACGAAATCCGCCGGGTCCACCGACGCCAGAGCGCCGGCGGCCTTTCTGTCGAAGTGCATGGCGTAGCTCTTCTGGACAGCCCCGCGAATCTCCGGGTCCTTCTCGTAAAAGGCCTTCACCGCAAAGGCGGTCATATGAGGATATACCTCCATGAGCTTGAACTTGGCCCGCATCCCCCGCTCCATCATCTCAAAGAGGTCGCCGGGCTCGTAGCACCGGTACCGGGTGAGGTACTCCAGGGTGGTCCGGGCGCACTCCTCCCACAGGAACATGTACAGCTCCTGCTTGTTGTGAAAGTAGTGGAACAATAGGGATTTGCTGATGCCCGCCTCGGCGGCGATCTCGCTCATGGGGCTTTTCCGGTAGGCGTTCTGGGAGAACACCCGGTAGCCCGCGTCCATGATCCGCTGCCGCTTCTCCGGCGGCAGGCGGTAAAAGGCCTCGTTCATCGCTGGCACCTCCTGTTGATCGCTTGGGTCAGGACCATCATAAAGCCGTTGACCGATTTTGAGAAGCCCCCAAAATCGCGGAAACAGCGAAAAATCCGCTTCCCATTTGGCGGCGGGTATGATATACTGCTTACAGTGAACATGCAAAACTATACCGCATACGCGGAGAAAGCAGGAACGCATATGGAACTGAAAACGATTCTCTCCACCGTGGACCACACCCTCCTGGCCCAGGGAGCTACCTGGGAGCAGATCAAGGGCATCTGCGACGACGGCATGAAGTACGCCACTGCATCCGTCTGTATCCCCGCCAGCTACGTCAAGCAGGCCAAGGAGTACGTGGGGGACAAGCTGGCGGTGTGTACCGTCATCGGCTTCCCCAACGGCTACTCCACCACCGCTGTGAAGTGCTTTGAGACCGAGGACGCGGTGAAAAACGGCGCCGACGAGATCGACATGGTCATCAACATCGGCTGGGTGAAGGACAAGAAGTGGGACGACCTCCTCGCTGAGATCAAGGCCATCAAGGCCGCCTGCCACGGAAAGCTGCTGAAGGTCATCATCGAGACCTGCCTCCTCACCGACGAGGAGAAGATCAAGATGTGCGAGATCGTCTCCGCCTCCGGCGCCGACTACATCAAGACCTCCACCGGCTTCGCCGGCGGCGGCGCCACCCGGGAGGACGTGGCCCTCTTTGCCAAGCACGTGGCCCCCCATGTGAAGATCAAGGCCGCCGGCGGCATCGCGGACCTGAAGGACGCCGAGGACTTCATCAACCTGGGGGCCTCCCGCCTGGGCACCAGCCGCATCGTCAAGGCCGTCAAGGGCATCCAGGGCACGGGCTATTGAGCCGAAGCGCCGGAACACGCGAGATCATAGGAAAGAGAGGAATTTGACCATGGCTACTCCCCACAATTCCGCCCAGAAGGGCGACTTTGCCAAGACCGTGCTCATGCCCGGCGACCCCCTCCGGGCCAAGTTCATCGCCGAGACCTTCCTGACGGACGCAAGGCTTGTGAACAACGTCCGGGGCATCCAGGGCTACACCGGGACCTACCAGGGCGTGCCGGTGTCCGTCATGGCCTCCGGCATGGGGATCCCCTCCATCGGCATCTACGCCAACGAGCTGTACAGCCAGTACGGCGTGGAGAACATCCTGCGCATCGGCTCCGCCGGGGCCATCAGCGACAAGCTGAAGCTGCGGGACGTGGTGGCCGCCTCCGGCGCCTGCACCAACTCCAACTTCGCCCACCAGTACGAGCTGCCCGGCACCTTCGCCCCTGTGGCGGACTTCACGCTGCTGGAGACCGCCGTGAAGGTGGCCCGGTCCATGGGCGTGGAGATGCCCGTGGGCAACGTGCTCTCCTCCGACACCTTCTACGACGCCTCCGCCTCCACCATGAAGTGGGCGAAGATGGGCGTGCTGGCGGTGGAGATGGAGGCCGCCGCCCTGTACATGACCGCCGCCTACCTGGGCAAGCGGGCCCTGGCCATCTGCTCCATCTCCGACAGCATCGTCACCGGGGAGGAACTCAGCGCCCAGGACCGGCAGAACACCTTCACCACCATGATGGAGATCGCCCTGAAGACCGCCGTGGAGATGGACAGGTTGTGAGAAGCAACAAAAAATCTTGAAGTTTTTTCCGGGATTTTTCATGTTTCCCGTTGCTTTATGGAACGGGATAAGGTATAATAGCTTACACTGGCGGCATTGGCTGCGGGGGAAATTTCCCGCAGCCGGGTCTCTCGCGCCGCCGGAAAATTATTAGGAAAGGTTGAGATTCCCATGAAGAAGTTACTGGCAATGCTGCTGGCTCTGGCGATGGTATTCGCTCTTGTGGCCTGCGGCAACAACGACAGCGGCAACAACGGCGACGACGGCAACAAGCAGACGGTCACCAACCCCGCAGACGACATCCCCGACAGCATGACCTCCGAGGACGGCAAGTATCAGGTCGCCTTCATCACCGATGTGGGCCAGCTGAAGGACAAGTCCTTCAACCAGGGTACTTATGACGGTGTGAAGCTGTTCGCCAACTCCACCGGCAAGAGCTACAAGTATTATCAGCCCACCGGCGGCGACCAGGCCACCGACGACGACCGCTACGACGCCATGAAGGCCGCCGCGGACGGCGGCGCCGAGGTCATCGTGTGCGCTGGCTTCATGCAGGCCACGGCCCTGGAGCGGGCCGCCAAGGAGTTCCCCGACGTGAAGTTCATCTTCATCGACGGTTGGTCCCTGGGCCTGGACAACGAGGTCGGCATTACCTTTAAAGAGCACGAGTGCGGCTACTTTGCCGGCTACGCCGCCGTCAAGGAAGGCTACACCAAGCTGGGCTTCTCCGGCGGCGGCGGCGGCGACAACCCCGCCTGCTGCCGTTACGGCTACGGCTTCGTCCAGGGCGCCAACGCGGCTGCCGCTGAGATGGGCGTCAACGTTGAGGTGAATTACTCCTGGCAGTACGGCGCCAACTTCACCGCTTCCCCCGAGCTGCAGACCATGATCTCCGGCTGGTACGCCAACGGCACTGAGGTGGTCTTCGCCTGCGGCGGCTCCATGTTCCAGTCCATCTCCGCCGCCGCCGCTGCCAACGACGGCCTGGTCATCGGCGTGGACGTGGACCAGTCCGGCCAGTCCGACACCGTTATCACCTCCGCCATGAAGGGCCTGGCCGACGCTACCCAGTGGGCCTGCGCCAAGGCTTATGACGGCACTTGGGCCGACATGGGCGGCGCCGCCGACCTGGGCGCTGCTGACAACGCCACCGGTCTGCCCACCGCTACCTGGAGCCTGAAGAACTACTCCGTGGAGGAGTATGAGCAGCAGTTCAAGTCCGTTGTTAACGGCAGCCTGGTCATCGACAGCGACTACGAGAACGGCCTGCAGCAGGCTTGGTCCAACCTGACGCTGAACATCATCTAAGACCGAAATTTCAAACGCACAGGACCCGGAGAGGGGACGCAAACCGCGTCCCCTCTCTTTTTTCATAATTTTCTTGCTTTTTCGCCTGGCCCATTGTATAATTTAGATAATTTCAGAGGAACCGCCGGCGAAATGGCTGTGTACCGTGGGACGAGACGGCCTGGATCGGTGGTTCCCGGACGGGAGGAAGTGGGATGTCCACGATGGAAGCGGAAAACATCATTGAAATGCTCCACATCACCAAGGAATTCCCCGGCATCATCGCCAACGACGACATCACCCTCCAGCTCCGGCGGGGAGAGATCCACGCCCTGCTGGGGGAAAACGGCGCCGGCAAATCCACCCTGATGAGCGTCCTCTTCGGCCTCTACCAGCCGGAGAAGGGCGAGATCAGGAAAAACGGCCAGACCGTCAGGATCAATGACCCCAACGACGCCACGGCCCTGGGCATCGGCATGGTCCATCAGCACTTCAAGCTGGTGGATGTGTTCACGGTGCTGGACAACATCATCCTGGGGGCGGAGACCACCAAGATGGGCTTCCTGCAGAAGAAGGAGGCCCGGAAAAAGGTGGAGGAGCTCTCCCAACGCTACGGTCTGAAGGTGGACCTGGACGCCAAGGTCGAGGATATCACCGTGGGGATGCAGCAGCGGGTGGAGATCCTGAAGATGCTCTACCGGGACAACGAGATCCTCATTTTTGACGAGCCCACCGCGGTGCTCACCCCCCAGGAGATCGACGAGCTGATGGCCACCATGAAGGAGTTCGCCAAGGAGGGCAAGTCCATCCTCTTCATCTCCCACAAGCTCAACGAGATCATGTCGGTATCCGACCGGGTCACCGTCCTGCGCAAGGGTAAGTACATCGGCACGGTGGAGACCAAGGACACCGACAAGCAGTCCCTTTCCAACATGATGGTGGGCCGCCCGGTGCAGCTGGAGGTCAACAAGAAGCCCGCCCAGCCCGGCGACGTGGTGCTGGAGCTGAAGAACTTCTCCGTCCCCTCCAAGACCCACAAGCGCAACGCCGTCAACAACGTGAGCCTCCAGGCCCGGGCCGGGGAGATTCTGTGCATCGCCGGCATTGACGGCAACGGCCAGACCGAGTTCATCCACGGCCTCACCGGGCTGGAGAAGGCCACCGGGCAGGTGACCCTCTGCGGCAAGGACATCTCCCATGCCAGCATCAAGGAGCGGGGCACCGTCATGAGCCACATCCCCGAGGACCGGCACAAGCACGGCCTGGTGCTGGACTTCACCCTGGAGCAGAACATGGTGCTCCAGCGCTTCCAGGAGCCCCAGTTCCAGCGGGGGGGCTTCATCCGGAACGGCGAGGTCCGGAAATACGCCCAGCGCCTCATCGACCAGTACGACGTCCGCTCCGGACAGGGCCCCATCACCATCGCCCGCAGCATGTCCGGCGGCAATCAGCAGAAGGCCATCATCGCCCGTGAGCTGGACCGGCAGAAGCCCCTGGTGGTGGCCGTTCAGCCCACCCGCGGCCTGGACGTGGGCGCCATTGAGTACATCCACAGCCAGCTGGTGAAGGAGCGGGACGAGGGCAAGGCCATCCTGCTGGTCTCCCTGGAGCTGGACGAGGTCATGAGCCTCAGCGACCGCATCCTGGTCATGTACGAGGGTGAGATCGTGGGCGAGCTGGATCCGAAGCAGACCACCGTACAGGAGCTGGGCCTCTACATGGCCGGCGCCAAACGTCAGAGAGGGGAGGGGGAGACAGCGTGAAAGCGAACAGACCCAACCTTATGGAGAAAGAGGGGACCCGCACGGTCCTGGCCTCGGTCATCTCCATCCTCATCGGTCTCGCCGTGGGGAGCATCCTGATCCTCATTATGGGCCTGACCAATCCGTCCCTGGGCATCTCCAGCGCATGGGACGGCATCCGCCTGGTGTTCGGGGGCCTCTTTTCCACCGGGCGTGACGCCGCGGGCCACCTGACCTTCGGCTTTAATCCCACTAACATGGGCAACATGCTCTTCCGCGCCACGCCGCTGGTCCTCACGGGACTTTCGGTGGCGGTGGCCTATAAGACGGGCCTGTTCAACATCGGCGCGCCGGGGCAGTACCTTATCGGCACCGCCGTGTCGCTGATCATCGCCCTGGGCATCCCCACCGATACGGTGCCCGCTTTCCTGGTGTGGCTGCTGGCCTTCCTGGGCGGCACCCTGGCGGGGGGCCTGTGGGGCTGCATCCCCGGCCTTGTGAAGGCGTTTTTGAACATCAACGAGGTGCTGGCCTGTATCATGACCAACTGGATCGCCGCCAACCTGGTGACCTGGATCTTTGACGGCTCCGTCTTCCGCAACACCACCGAGGGCACCAAGACCGCCTACATCTACAAGACCTCGGTCAACGGCGTGGAGACCGCCAAGATGGGCCTTGACAAGCTCTTCCCCGGCTCCCAGGTCAACGGCGGCATCTTCATCGCGGCCCTCATCGCCGTGGGCGTGTACATCCTCATGACCAAGACCACCCTGGGCTACCAGCTCAAGGCCTGCGGCGCCAACCGCCACGCGGCCCGGTACGCCGGCATCAACGACGCGCGCAACATCGTGCTCAGCATGGCCATCGCCGGCGCCCTGTCCGGGGCCGCCGCCTCCCTCTACTGGCTCTCGGGCAACACCGAGTTTTACTGGAGCACCTACCAGGCTCTGCCCGCCGCCGGCTTCAACGGCATCCCCGTGGCCCTGCTGGCGGTGAGCAACCCCATCGGGGTGATCTTTACCGGCATCTTCATGTCCATGCTGGACATCGTGGGCCAGCAGATCACCACCCTCACCGCCTATAACGAGTTCATCACCGACGTGATCATCTCGGTCATCGTGTACCTCAGCGCCTTCTCCCTGGTGATCAAGATGCTCATCAGCGGCCGCAAGAAGAACAAGGCGGGCACCAACGTCAACGCCGAGCCTGCCCCGGCGGCAGCGGTGGGCGGAGGAAACGGGCCGTCTGACGGCAGCGGCAGCGAGAAAGGAGGCGAGGAGGAATGACGTTCCTGATTCAGCAGACCCTGCTGTACGCCGTTCCCCTGATGATCGTGGCACTGGCCGGCGTATTCGCCGAGCGCAGCGGTATCATTAACCTGGCGCTGGAGGGCATTATGATCTTCGGCGCGTTTACCGGCGTGCTGTTCATCCGCATGACCCAGACCCTGCCGGTCTTCGCCCAGGCCCGGGCAAACGGGAACTGGGTGGTGCTCCAGGGCTATGAGCTGCTGGGGATGCTGGTGGCCGCCCTGTTTGGGGCCATCTTCTCCCTGCTGCTCTCCTTCGCCTCGGTGAACCTGCGGGCGGACCAGACCATCGGCGGCACCGCCCTGAACCTGATGGCCCCGGCCCTGGTGCTCTTCCTCATTCGGCTGATCGCCAACCAGAACACCCTGCTCATCGACGGCGACGCTGCCAGCTGGTTCATGCTCAAGAACAGCCTCTTCGGCATGGACCGCAATGAGAAGGGCGGCTTCCTCTGGGAGACCTTCGTCAACAAGACCTACATCGCCACATATGTGTGCATCCTGCTGTTCATCGTGCTCTCCATCCTGCTCTATAAGACCAGGTTCGGCCTGCGGCTGCGCTCCTGCGGCGAGAATCCCCAGGCCGCCGACTCCCTGGGCATCAACGTCTACCGGATGCGCTACGCCGGCACCACCATCTCCGGCGCCCTGGCGGGCATGGGCGGCTTCGTCTACGCCCTGACCACCGCCAACTGCGCCTCCACCGGCGACGTGGCCGGGTTCGGCTTCCTGGCCCTGGCGGTGATGATCTTCGGCAACTGGAACCCGCTGAACATTGCAGGCGCGTCCTTCATCTTCGGCCTGTTCAAGTGCATTGCCGCCGCCTACACCAGCATCGACATCAACGGCGACGGTGTGTTCCTGCTGGCGGAGATCGGCATCAGCGCCCACCTGTACCGGATGCTGCCCTACCTCATCACCCTGATCGTCCTGGCCTTCACCTCCAAGAAGTCCCGGGCGCCCAAGGCGGAGGGCATCCCCTACGACAAGGGCCAGCGGTAACACCGCAACCCCCGAAAAACGACAAGAGGACCCCGGGCCATACGGCCCGGGGTCCTTTGCGCGCCCTGGCGGGGACGCTTCCTACCGTCCCTGGAGTTCCCTCAGGGTGACGGCGTAGGCCTCGCGCTCGTGGGGGAGGACCGGCAGGGCCTGGGGCAGGTCCCAGCCCTTGGCGGCAAAGAGACGGCGGACGATCAGGTCCGTAAAGTCCGGGTTCTTCACCAGCACCGGCCCGGTGATGTGGGTGGCAAAGACATTGCCGGACACATAGCCCTCCGCGCCCCGCTCCGCGTCGTTGCCGAAGCCCAGGGTCAGGGCGGAGAAGAGGGGCGCGGCCACGCCGTGGGTGAGGGAGCACTTGTTCATAAAGCCCACGGCGGGGCTGTCCCACAGGGTGGGAACGGCCACTACGTCCACCGGGGATCGCTTGTCCGTCTCCACGGTGGTGAAGTCCGCCAGGCCCAGGCCCGGCCACACCTTCCCGGCGGCGTCGGTGACGGAGGCCCCCAGGACCTCCATGGCGTTGCCGGTGAAGAGCACCACCGCCCCCGCCTCCGCGGCGGCTCGGAGGGCCTCCCCATGGTGGGCCAGGGCCAGCAGGGCGGCCTTTTGGGCGGACTCCGTGCCCGCCCCCATGTAGATCAGGTCCGCCCCGGTGAAATCGGGCACATCCTCGCAGGTGCAGGACCGTACCGCCACGGTCACGCCCAGGGCCTCCAGATGGCGGCGGAGCACCGCCAGATTGGCGTACTCCCCGTACAGGCTCATGCTGTCGGGGTAGAGATGCAGAAGCGTCAGTTCCATGGTCAGGCATCCTCCTTTTTCACCAAATTCAGCAGCTTGTCCCGGTCGGAGAAGCAGGTGACCACGTACAGCTCCTCGTCCCCGTCCCGCAGGGCCTGGACGGCCTGGGGAACGGTGTCGAAGCAGGAGATCTTCTCCTGGGGGATGGCGGTGTAGTCAAACCGCAGGGCCAGGTCGTTGACGTACTTCCCGCACAGCACTACCCGCCGCACAGAGCCGCAGGCCAGCTGGTCGAAGTCGATGTCCCACAGCCAGCTGGTCTCGCCGGTGAAGTACTTCCGGCTGATGGCGTCCACGATGATGAGCACGGAGCAGGGGGCCTTCTGGGCGCGGATGTAGCCCAGGTTGGTGTCGTAGGCTACGGAGTTTTCATGCTTGCTGGTGAGAAGGGTGCCGTGGTGGCCGCCCAGAGTAAAGGTCTGCATCCGGCCGTTTTTCAGGATATATCCCCCGATGACCGAGGCGATGGTCCCCTTGTCCACCCCCGCCAGGGAGCAGACGGACCAGGCGGCCAGGATGTTGTACACGTTGTAGATGCTGCGGAAGGCGAGGTCGATGGCGGTGTCCCCGCCGATGGTGAGCCGCCCGGCGTCCAGGTCCAGGTCCGTCACGGCGAAGTCCGGCTCATGGCGCTGATAGCCGCAGCTTTCGCACCGGTAGTGGCCGATGTGGTGGTAGTGGCGGACGTCGTAGACCATCCGGCCCCGGCACACGGGACACCGGGCGCCGTCGTCGTAGACCCCGGCGGTGCCGTAGCCGCCGGAGGTGTTCAGACCGAACCACTTTACCTTCTCCGGGGCGTGGCCCCGGGCGAACCGGGACACCAGGGGGTCGTCGGCGTTGAGCACCAGGGTGGTGTCCGGGTGGATGGCGGGCAGGATGGCGTCATACACCCACTCCGGGTGGCCGTTGCGGGTGAGCTGGTCCCGGTAGAGGTTGGTGATGACAAAGTGGGTGGGGTGGAACCACTGGAAGGAGCGGCGGGCGTAGCGCTCGTCGCTTTCCAGCAGCAGCACGTCTCCCCGCATTTTGCCGGAGAGGCTGCTGTTGCAGAGAATCAGGGTGGTCACGCCCTCGATCTGGTTGGAGCCTTCGGCGTTGTAGACCACCTCCCTGCCGCCGGCGCGGAGGATGGCGGCGATCATCTCCACCGTGGAGGTCTTGCCGTTGCTGCCGGTGACGGCGATGATGTAGGGGGGCAGCTTGATCCGGCCCAGCACGTCGGGGCAGAGCTTCAAAGCGTACTTGCCGGGGAGGCTGCTGCCCTTGCCCACCAGCTTGCCGATGAAGCGCAGCAGCTTGCATACGATGATGGCGAGAAGTCGTCTCATAAGTGGTGTTCCTCGTTTCCTGAAGATTGACCGGCCGCAGATTCCCACTGGCTCCGCCAGAGGATGTTGTCGATGGCCGTGATGTCGCCGTCCGGCCCGGGGTAGGGGTTGGAGGCCAGGTAGGTGAAGCCCAGCTTTTCCTGGAGCAGGCGGGAGGCGTCGTTGAAGCTGAAATAGCCGCAGTTTACATAATCCATCTCTTCCTCCTGGAACAGGCGGGCGAGCAGGGCGGCCAGGGCCTCGGACATGAGGCCCCGGCGGCGGAAGTCCCGGAACAGGGCGAAGGAGAGGGACACGCCCCGCCTCCCGGCCAGGGCCGGGTGGTCCCGGAGGCAGGAGGGCAGGCCGCTTACGTCGATTCGTCCCACCACCTGCCCGGTGTCCCGGAAGACCATGGCGTAGGCGCGGTCCTGGTCCAGAAGCCAGTCGAAGGCCCGACGGAGGGCCGCCTCATCCTCCGGAGGCTCATTGCCGGTCATGCGGCACAGCTCCGGGTCGGCGGCGTAGCGGCAGAAGTCGGGGAAGTCCGCCTCCCGGTGGCGGCGGAGGACCAGCCGGGGCGTAGTGAGAAAGACGCCGTCCTCCGCCGGGGCGGACAGGTCCCGCCGGGATGGCTGCTCTGTTATCATGACGGCCGCCTCCTCTCCCGCTCCAGATAGATCATCAGGGCCGCCACGTCGGCGGGGGAGACCCCGGAGATGCGGCTGGCCTGGCCCAGGTTCATGGGCCGGATAGCCCCCAGCTTCTCCCGGGCCTCCAGACGCAGCCCCTGGATGGCGCTGTAGTCCAGGTCCTCCGGCAGGGCCCGGCCCTCCATGCGGCGCAGCTCCTCCACGTCCTGGAGCTGGCGCTGGATGTAGCCGGCGTACTTTACGGAGATCTCCACCTGCTCCGCGATCTCCGGCGGCAGGTCCGGCATGTCCGGATCGAACTGCCGCAGGTCGGCGTAGTGGAGCTCCGGACGGCGCAGCAGGGCGATAAGGGGCGCGCCGTCGCTGACAGGGGCGGTGCCCCGCTCCTCCAGGAAGGCGTTCAGCTCCGCCGTGGGGGCCACGCCCCTGGTCTCCAGACGGCGGATCTCCCGATGGACGGCAGCGTACTTCTCCTCCACCTGCCGCAGCCGCTCGTCGGACACCAGGCCGATGGCGTGGCCCACGGCGGTGAGGCGCTCATCGGCGTTGTCCTGGCGCAGCAGCAGCCGGTACTCGCTGCGGCTGGTCATCATGCGGTAGGGCTCGTCGGTGCCCTTGGTCACCAGATCGTCGATGAGGGCGCCGATATAGCTCTGGCCACGGGAGAGGACCAGCGGCTCCCGGCCCTGGAGCTTCAGCGCCGCGTTGACCCCCGCGGCGAAGCCCTGGACCGCCGCCTCCTCGTACCCGGAGGAGCCGCAGAACTGGCCCGCGCCGTAGAGGCCGGGGACCTGCTTGCACTCCAGGGTGGGCCACAGCTGGGTGGGGTCCACGCAGTCGTACTCGATGGCGTAGGCGGGCCGGGTGATCTCCGCGTGCTCCAGGCCGGGGATGGTGTGGAGCATCCTGACCTGCACCTCCTCCGGCAGGGCGGAGGAGAAGCCCTGGATGTACAGCTCCCCGGTGTCCAGGCCCATGGGCTCGATAAAGAGCTGGTGCCGGGGCTTGTCCGGGAAGCGGGTGACCTTTGTCTCGATGGAGGGGCAGTACCGGGGGCCTACGCCCTGGATGACCCCGCTGTGCATGGGGGAGCGGTCCAGGTTCTCCCGGATGATGGCGTGGGTGGCCTCGTTGGTGTAGGTGAGGTAGCACACCGCCCGGTTCACCGGCTTCTCCGCCGTCTGGAAGGAGAAGGGCAGGGTCTCGGCGTCCCCCTCCTGGAGCTCCATTTTGGTAAAGTCCACCGTCCGGGCGTTGACCCGGGGGGGCGTGCCGGTCTTGAACCGCCGCAGGCGCAGGCCCATGGCCGTCAGACAGTCCGTCAGCGCTGTGGCGGCGAACATGCCGTCGGGGCCGCCGGACTGGACGCACTCCCCCACGATGGTGCGGCCGTTGAGGTAGGTGCCGGAGCAGATCACGGCGGCTCTGACCGCGAACACCGCCCCGGTGCGCAGGACCACGTGGCTGACGGCCCCATCGGTGAGGCGGATGTCCACCACCTCCCCCTGGCGGACCGTCAGGTTCTCCTGGCGCTCCAGGGTCTGCTTCATCACCGCCTGGTACTTCCGCCGGTCCGCCTGGGCTCGGAGGGACCACACGGCGGGGCCCTTGCCCCGGTTTAAGAGCCGGTACTGGATGCAGGCACGGTCGGCGGCCCTGGCCATCTCGCCCCCCAGGGCGTCCAGCTCCCGGACCAGGTGGCCCTTGCCGGTGCCGCCGATGGCGGGGTTGCAGGGCATGTTCCCCACCGCGTCCAGGTTGATGGTAAAGCAGATGGTCCTCATGCCCAGCCGGGCGGCGGCCAGGGCGGCCTCGATGCCCGCGTGGCCCGCGCCGATGACGGCAATATCATATTGTCCGGCGAAAAATTCTCTGATCTCTCTCATAGAAACACGCTTGTTCCCTCCGCCCTGACCGGGCGGGACTCTGGCGGGAGCGGTCACAGCTCCCGCTGGTAGTAGATACTGGCGACGCCATCCTCTGTAAAGGCCTCCATAGGACGGAAACCGCTTTTTTCCAGGACCCGGATAGACGCCCGGTTGGCGGCGTAGGTGAACGCCCCCACGGAGGAGAGTCCAAATTTATCCCGGATCTCCTGCAAAAAGAGGTCCAAAGCCGCTGTGGCGGCGCCCCTGTTCCGCCAGGCGGGGTCGAAGACGCAGTAGCTGACCATGGCGCTGGGCGCCTCCTGAAGGCCCATGCAGTAGCACCACACATCCCCAATATAGCTGCCGTCGGCCAAGATGGTGCGTCCGTAGCTGCGTGCCCCCGGCAGCAGGGTCTGCCGGTAGTCCGCCAGAGCCTCCTCCAGGGTGGCGGCCCGCTGGGGCAGGACCCGTCGGATGTCCGGCGCGGAGGCTTTTTCAAAATAGGCCGCCACGGTCTCCTCCGTGCGGCCCCTCAGGGTCAGTCTCATGCCGCGCCCCCATTTCCGCCGGTCCTCTGCGTCAGGGTCAGCACCGCCAGCTCCGGCCGGTTGAACAGCCGGAAGGTGGACCCGGAGTTGCCAAGGCCCCGGGATACGAACAGGTCCGCGCCGTCCACGGAGTAGAACCCGGCGGTGTAGGAGGGGAAGAGGGTCCGCTCCACGCTGAACAGTCCGTCGGTGAAGGGCAGGCGAATCAGCCCGCCGTGGCCGTGGCCGGAGATCACCAGGTCCGCCCCCAGACGGCTGTACTCCGATTCAAAATAGTTGTTCCGGTGGGCCAGCAGCAGCCAGAAGGGGTCGCCGTAGGTGTCCCGGACCTCCTGGGCCACCTCCTCCGGCGTCTTCTGGCCGGCGAAGCCGTTGGGGTCGTCGATGCCCGCCAGGACGATCCGGTCCCCGTTTCGCTCCAGGACCACGGACTCGTTGGTGAGCACCGTCACCCCGGCCTCCTCCAGGGCACGCTTCAGCCCCCGGATGTCCGGCAGCGCCCACTCGTGGTTGCCGGTGACGAAGTAGGTGGGGGCGATGTCCGCCATGGCCCGCCCCAGGTCCACAGCGTAGCTGTGGGGCGTCTGACGGTACTGGTCCAGCAGGTCCCCGGTGAGGAAGATATAGTCCGGCGACTGCTCTCGGACGGCGTCGATAAGGGTCTGGTTGTCCTCCCCAAAGACGGCGCCGTGGAGATCCGTCAGCTGTACTGCCACGCAGCCGTCAAAGCCCTCCGGCAGCCGGGGGGAGGCGTAGGTGAAGCGTTGGATCTGGAGGGAGTGGTTGCTCCACTGGAAAAAGGCGATGCAAAAGAGAAGTACGAGCAGCAGCGGCAGCAGCCGGCGCCGCCGCTTTCTGCCGGATCGGTGTGTCATAGCCTGCGTTCCTTTTCGTGCCGCCTTGGGCCGGCGGCGTGATCTTTTCGTTATTATAGCAACGGGACCGGGAAAATACCAGAGGGGGAGGCGGATTCGGCAAAAAAATTTTGCCGGGGCCGCCCTGGGGAGCATAGGGATTTCGCCTTGCTATTTCCCGGCGGCTGGGATATAATCAAGGACACAGAATTTTTCCGGAAAGGATACGACATATGAACGAGATCATCCTCTTAAAGCTGGGGGAGGTGGTGCTCAAGGGCCTCAACCGCCGCACCTTTGAGGACAAGCTCATGAGCAACCTCCGCCGCCGGCTGCGCCCCTTCGGCCAGTACCGGGTCTCCTCCAAGCAGAGCACCATCTATGTGGAGCCCCTGGAGGATAGCTGCGACCTGGAGGGGGCCTATGACGTGTGCCTCCACGTGTTCGGCTTTATCGCCGTGGTCCGGGCCAAGCCCTGCGAAAAGGACGCCGCCGCCATCACCGAGTGCGCCAAGACCTATCTGGCCGCTGAGCTGGCCGCCGCCCGGAGCTTCAAGGTGGAGTGCAAGCGGGCGGACAAGAAGTTCCCCATGACCAGCATCGAGATCGCCCAGCAGGTGGGCGGCGACCTCCACGACGCCTTCCCCCATCTGGCGGTGGACGTCCACCACCCGGAGCTGACGGTCCATGTGGAGGTGCGGGAGACCGCCGCCTACGTCCACGGACCGGCGGCGCCGGGGGCCGGCGGCCTGCCCATCGGCATGGGCGGCAAGGCGGTGAGCCTGCTGTCCGGGGGCATCGACAGCCCCGTGTCCTCCTACATGATCGCCAAGCGGGGGGTCCAGCTGGAGCTGGTCCACTTCTTCTCCCCGCCCTACACCTCCCAGATGGCCCTGGACAAGGTAACGGAGCTGGCCCGCCAGCTGGTGCCCTGGTGCGGCCGCATGACCCTCCATGTGGTGCCCTTCACCCACATCCAGGAGGAGATTCGCCAGAAGTGCCCCGAGGACCACTTCACCCTCATCATGCGCCGGTTCATGATGCGCCTGGCCCAGGCCGTGGCGGCGCGCACCGGCTGCAAGGCCCTGGTCACCGGCGAGAGCCTGGGCCAGGTGGCCAGCCAGACCATGGACGCCATCGCCGTGTCCGACGACGCCTGCGCCATGCCGGTGCTGCGGCCTGTCATCGGCATGGACAAGGAGGAGATCGTCCGCATCTCCCGGCACATCGGCACCTTCGACACCTCCATCCTGCCCTATGAGGACTGCTGCACCGTGTTCACCCCCCGCCACCCCAGGACCCATCCGGACCTCCGGGAGGTCCGGGAGTACGAAAGCGCCCTGGATGTGGAGGGCCTGGTCCGGGAAGCCCTGGAGGGCGTACAGCGGATCACCGTCAGTATGAACGGGGAAGCCTGATCGTTATTTCAGAAAGGAAGGGATACGCCATGTCCCATACCGCCGAGCTGATCGCCGTAGGCACGGAGCTGCTGCTGGGCAACATCGCCAACCTGGACGCCCAGATCATCTCCGAGGGCCTGACCACCCTGGGCATCAACGTCCGCTACCACACCGTGGTGGGGGACAACCCCCAGCGGCTGGAGGAGGTCCTGACCGTGGCCCGCCGCCGGGCGGACATCATCATCACCACCGGGGGCCTGGGGCCCACCTACGACGATCTGACCAAGCAGACCGTCTGCCGCCTCTTCGGCCGGGAGCTGGAGCTGCACCCGGACATCCTGGAGACCATCCGGGACTACTTCCAGACCAAGCTGGGCCGGGAGATGCCGGAGAACAACGTCCAGCAGGCCATGCTGCCGGTGAACTGCACCGTGTTCGACAACCCCGTGGGCACCGCCCCCGGCTGCGCCTTCTGCGAGGGCGGGGTCCATGTGCTCATGCTCCCGGGCCCGCCCTTTGAGTGCCGGTATCTCTTTGAGCACCGGGCCGTGCCCTACCTGGCGGCCCTCACCGAGGGGGTCATCGCCAGCCACGAGATCCGCATTTTCGGCATGGGGGAGAGCACCGTGGAAAAGGTCCTCCATGAGCCTATGACCACCCTCACCAACCCCACCCTGGCCCCCTATGCCAAGCTCAACGAGTGCATGGTCCGTGCCACCGCCAAGGCGGAGACGGCGGAGAAGGCCGAGGCCATGCTGGCCCCCCTGGTGGACCAGGTCCGGACCATTCTGGGGGACGTGGTCTACGGCGTGGACGTGGACTCCCTGGAGCAGGTGGCCTCCGGGCTGCTGCGGGAGCGGGGGGAGACCCTGTCCTGCGCCGAGAGCTGCACCGGCGGCCTCATCGCCAAGCGGATGACGGACCTGCCCGGCGCGTCGGACGTGTTCCGGGGCGGCGTGGTCAGCTATACAAACGACGTGAAGGCCAACGTCCTGGGGGCCCCCCGGGCGCTGCTGGACCAGTACGGCGCGGTGAGCGAGCCGGTGGCCCTGGCCATGGCCGAGGGCTGCCGCCGGCTGTGCGGCAGCGACTACGCCCTGTCCACCACCGGCCTGGCGGGCCCCGCCGGGGACGACCGGGGCAACCAGGTGGGGGACGTGTACATCGCCCTGGCCTGGGAGGGCGGCAGCCTGTGCCGGAAGTTCTCCTGCGGCAAGGGCCGGGGCAGGGACCGGGTCCGCTCCGCCGCCGCCCAGAACGCCTTCGACCTGCTTCGCCGGAAGCTGCTGGGCCTGCCGGTGTGACCGCCCCGCCGGTCCGGCACAAATTCGCCTCCGCCGGTGGGAAAAGCGGTTGACAAATCCGGCAAAAGCATATATATTGTTAGTAATATGTGAAACTGCGTTGAAAAGGCAGAGTAGCCTGTCCCTCCCTGCGCAGAGAGCCGCCCGCTTCGGTGGAAGGGCGGAGAGGGAGGACAGGGGAAGATCCCCTTGGAGCAGGCGGCTGAACGGCGGCTTCCGCCCAGTAGGCTGGCCCGGCGGCGGCCGTTACCCCGCAGCTTGAGTGGCCGGAGGGGCTTTCTCCTCCGGCAAGAAGAGTGGTACCGCAGAGGGTGAACGCCCCTTTGTCTCTTTGGGGAGGCAAAGGGGCTTTTGCTTTGTTTTGCCGCCTACGGCGGCGGGTTCTCCGCCACTTCGTGGCGGGACGGGGGATTCTGGGGGCTCCGCGCCCCCAGACCTGCGGTTCCTTTTCCCTCGCAGGAAAAGGAACCAAAAGTGCGCCAAGACCATACGGTCTTGGAACCCCTTTATGTCGATAGATTGTGCGGGTGAAGAGTTGCTCGTGCTTCCCAACTACTGATTCCTTCGGGTTTCTGATCTACAGAACCATCTCGTCCAACTTCGGCTGTCGCCCTGTTAAAGAGACAGAGCCATCTTTTGGTGCGCTGACGGGGTGCATCGGGTTCATTGGAGACAGAGGCGTATGGCGAGGGCAAAGGCGGCTTGGAACATGGCCGCCTGCTCAAAGGCTTGGCTGAGATTATATTCCGAGAGCAGGTCCTCCAGCTTGGGGCCAATATCGGGATACTTCTCCAGCAAAGCCTGGGTCTGGTTGTCCGCCGCACGGCAGATGCTCTTGTATTCCGGGTCCAGCAGGTACTTCCGTACCTCCTGCTCCTGGGCGTACTGATATAAAACTCGCATGGCGTCCGTCATGGGGATTACCTCCTACCGTGTTTTAGAATATCAGATTAAATCTAAGTTACAGGACTAGAATATCAGATTTAATCTGAAATGTCAAGGGGATAAATATGTTTGATAAGAAACTATTTGGCAGCCGCCTTTTGGAGCTGCGGAAAGGGAAAAAGATATCCCAAGCGGCATTGGGAAAGCTGCTGGGCGTGACGGCCACGCAGATCAGCGACATGGAGCACGGGGAAAGCGTTACGTCGATTCCCCGGCTGTATGCGCTGTGCGAATATTTTGGAGTTTCTTCCGATTATCTCCTTGGCCTCACAGACAATCCGAAAACAAACCGATAATCCCCCGTCAGCGCACCAACAGATGGCTCTACCCCTTTAACAGCCCGTAGGCTCCTATCCTCAAGGCCGCCCGCAGGGCATTCTAATGAGGAGGGCGACAGCCGAAGTTGGAATAGATGGTTCTGTAGATTGGAAACCCGAAGGAATCTTTTGTTCGGACGCATTTGCAGCTCTTGGATTTCACAGTCTATCGACATCAAGGGGTTCCAAGACCGTAGGTCTTGGCGCACTTTTGGTTCCTTTTCCTGCGAGGGAAAAGGAACCCGCCCGTGGGTGCGGGAACCCACAAAAGCAATTTGAAGGATAAATGAATCAACCCTGCCGCCACGAA
>DBFJQM010000049.1:0-6606 GCA_048404665.1 Candidatus Pelethomonas sp. | reverse complement strand
TTCCTCCGCCATCACCCTGGGCGCCATCGCCGCCGCCACGGCCCCCGCCGCCACCCTGATGGTGGTGCGGCAGTACAAGGCGGACGGCCCCCTGACCCGGCTGCTGCTGCTGGTGGTGGCCATCGACGACGCGGTGGGCCTGGTGCTGTTCTCCGCCTCCTACGGGGTGGCCACGGCCCTGGAGAGCGGGACCATCAGCATGATGACCGTGCTGGTGGAGCCGCTGATCGAGATCGTGCTGTCCCTGGCCCTGGGGGCCTTTGCCGGATGGGTGCTGTACTGGGTGGAGAAGTACTTCCACTCCCGCAGCAAGCGTCTGAGCATCTCCATCGCCTTTGTGCTGCTGACGGTGGGCATCTCCATGGCGGAGTTCACCGTGGGCGGCGTCCATGTGGGCTTCTCCCTGCTGCTGGTGTGCATGATGACCGGCACCCTGTTCTGCAACATCTGCGACTTCTCCGAGGAGATCATGAGCAGGATCGACAGCTGGACGGCGCCGCTGTTCGTGCTGTTCTTCGTCCTCTCCGGCGCGGAGCTGGACCTGAAGATCCTGTCCAACCCCCTGGTACTGCTCATCGGCGCGGTGTACATCGTGGGCCGGTCCCTGGGCAAGTACTTCGGCGCCTACGGCAGCTGCCGGCTCACCGGGTGCAGCGACGAGATCACCAAGCACCTGGGCATCACCCTGCTGCCCCAGGCCGGCGTGGCCCTGGGCATGGCCCTCACCGCCGCCAACCTGTCCGACGGCGCGGTGGTTCGCAACGTGGTGCTGTTCTCCGTGCTGGTCTACGAGCTGGTGGGCCCGGCTCTCACCAAGCGGAGCCTGATGGCCGCCGGGGAGATCAAGCCCGAGGGCCGCACCTCCGCCCGGAAGGCCAACACCCCCAAGGCCCCTGTCAGCCTGGGGGAGAAGAAGAAAAAGTGAGCTGCATCGGCAAGAATGAGCGCCCCGGCCAATGCCGGGGCGCTCATTTGTCATTTGCAGGCTTATTGGGCCCCCAGCAGGGCCGCCGCTGTCCCCACCGCGCCGGGGTCGCCGCCGCCGAAGAGAAAGACTTCGCCGTCCACCGTCCGCAGCAGCAGCCAGGGGCCGGTCCTGGGGTCGATGCAGCAGGTGAAGGTCCCCCATTCGTCACATCGCCATGTGCCGGTGCAGGCGGTGGACATGGCCGTGCCCACGGACCGGCGGATAGGGGGCAGGTCCTCCAGCACCTCCGCGCTCTCGATGTCCGCCAGGTCCACCGCCCAGCGGGAGCCGGCGTGGGAGCCGGCAAGCGCCGTCTCTGTCACCGTCAGCTCCACCGGCGCCGTCTCCATGTGCATGATCCACACCCCGATAAGGGGGCAGGCCAGCAGCAGCGCCAGAAACAGGGCCGTCAGGACCTGGGCGGGCCGCCGGGCAAAGTTGAAGGTGGCGTTGACGCCCACCCGGGCGTTCACCATCAGATGGGAGTCGTTGGGGTTGTAGTAGAACATGCCCCAGATCCAGCGGTCGTCCTCGTCCACCCGGAAGTCCCGGCCGCTGCCGGCGGTAAGCCGCTCCTGGAGCCGCCGGACCCGAAACTCGATGCCCAGCACCGCCAGAGTGACCACCAGGGAGTAGGCCAGCACCACCGCCATGAACAGCCAGACACGGTCCAGGGTCAGCCACATTCCCAGATTGAGGGCCCCGGTGGCCCAGGCGCAGGCCAGCCACGCCTTGCCCCAGTTGTACCGGCGGACGCGGGTGAGGGCGAGGGTGCGCTCCGTGTCGCCGTCCACCATCTCCGAGCGGTCCCGGTAGAGAAACCGGTAGCAGGCGTAAAAGACCGCCACCAGCCCCGCGCCCAGCAGCCACAGCCACCACAGGGCGCGCTGGAAAAACAGCGGGACCAGGCTGAGCAGAAAGGGCGGGAGGAACCACAGAGGGGAGAGCCACCGCATCTTCTCCGCGGCGGCCCGCAGGTCGATGACAGCCGTTCCGCCGTCCTGCCGCCTCCAGCCCCGCTGGGCCTTCAGCCGGGCCAGGGCGCGGTTGCAGCGGACGTAGGGGATATTGGGGACGACGCACGCCGCCAGGATCCAGATGAACCACAGGAGCATACTCAGTCCCACGCTGCGGATCAGCAGGCAGGGGAGGGCGGGGACCGTCACGAGCCACGCCGCCCGCTTCAGCTGCCGCTGATACCCCGCCAGCAGCTCCCGCACCGCCGGGTCCGTCTGGGCCTCGTAGGGCAGCGTCACCCCCACCACGATGTTTTTCTTGGGCTTGGCCTCGTTGCGCAGCATGGCGTACATCAGCCAGGGCAGCCAGATGAGACTGCCCCACAGGATCAAATTTGTCCAAATCCAGCTCATTTCGTTCCCTCCTCGTCCAGCAGCGTATTGCACAGGGCCAAAATGTCCCCCCGGTCCAGCCCCGCCAGCCGCAGCTCGCACAGCCGCAGCCGCAGGCCCTCCACCGTCTCGGCGGCGGGGGAGGGGGCCGCGTCCCGGCGGGACAGGACCACGGCCCCGCTGCGCCGGTCCGTGGTGATGTACCCCTCCTGCTTGAGAAGCTGATAGGCCTTGCTGACGGTCATCATGTTGATGCCCGCCTCGTCCGCCAGCGCCCGGATGGTGGGCAGGCGCTCGCCCGGGGCCAGCTGCCCGGAGCCGATGCCCAGGACGATTTGGTTGCGCAGCTGCTGATAGATAGGGACCTCGCTGTTGAAGTCCAGATGCAGGATCACAGGACCACCTCCTTGCATTATTTAGTATAATGCAAATAATGCAAACTGTCAAGAGAAAAGCGCAGGCTGTCAAGAAGAACATGCAGGCTGTGAAAAATAAAATGAAGCTGCGAAGAAAAAGCGGAAAGCCGGATTTTGTCCCGCGCATCCGAAAAAAACACTTGACAAATCCCGGCAATGGGGTACAATGGGGCAGATATGTGTCAAGACACCTATCCATACTATTTCTGAGAAGGTAGAACGAGATGGAAAAACTGAAAGCGTTCCTGAAACGCAAGGACATCGTGATCTCCGCCAGACGCTACGGCATCGACGCGCTGGGGGCCATGGCCCAGGGCCTGTTCTGCTCCCTGCTGATCGGCACCATCATCAAGACCCTGGGGGAGCAGACCGGGCTGCAGTTCCTGGTGGACGTGGGCAACTACGCCTCCGCCATGAGCGGCGCGGCCATGGCCGTGGCCATCGGCTGGGCGCTGAAGGCGCCGCCTATGGTGCTGTTCTCCCTGGCGACGGTGGGCTATGCCGCCAACGCCCTGGGCAGCACCAGCCTCATTGAGAACCAGGCGGGGGCCGGAGGCCCGCTGGCGGTGCTCTTTATCGCCATCATCGCCGCCGAGTTCGGCAAGGCCGTCAGCAAGGAGACCAAGGTGGACATCCTGGTGACGCCTCTGGTGACCATCCTGGTGGGCGTAGGGCTCTCCGCCTGGTGGGCTCCCGCCATCGGCACCGCCGCCACCGCCGTGGGCAACATCATCATGTGGGCCACCGACCTGCAGCCCTTCCTCATGGGCATCGTGGTCAGCGTGGTCATCGGCATGGCCCTGACCCTGCCCATCTCCTCCGCCGCCATCTGCGCGGCCTTCGGCCTCACGGGCCTGGCCGGCGGCGCGGCTGTGGCGGGCTGCTGCGCCCAGATGGTGGGCTTCGCCGTGATGTCCTTCCGGGAGAACCGTTGGGGCGGCCTGGTGAGCCAGGGCATCGGCACCTCCATGCTCCAGATGGGCAACATCGTCAAAAATCCCCGCATCTGGCTGCCCGCCATCCTGACCTCCGCCGTCACCGGTCCCATCGCCACCTGCGTGTTCCATCTGGAGATGAACGGCGCGCCGGTGTCCGCGGGCATGGGCACCTGCGGTCTGGTGGGGCAGATTGGCGTGTGGACCGGCTGGCTGGCCCCCAGCGAGCAGGCCATCGCCAACGGGGCAACCGCCATCGTCCCCGGGGCCATGGACTGGATCGGACTGCTTCTGATCTCCTTTGTACTGCCGGCGGTGCTGTGCTGGGCCTTCGGCCTGCTGCTGCGCCGCATAGGATGGATCAAGGAGGGGGACCTGAAGCTGGACTGATACCGCTTCCGGGCATAAAAAAGGAAGGGCCGAAGCCCTTCCTTTTTTATGCAGATCAGGTCCTTACGCGGCCATGGCCTCGTAACGGTCCAGGAGGGTGTCCACCTGGTCGTTGGTGAGGGTGTCCACGGGGGAGAGGGTGGTCTCGCTGGTGCCGTTCATCAGGTTCTCGCTGACAGCCCAAGTCACGGCCTCAACGGCGTAGGAGCCGATGGAGGCGGCGTCGGTGTAGGCGCTGAGGTCATACTCGACGGCCTCGGCGTTGGCATAGCGGAACAGGATGGTGGCCATATCCTGGCGCAGCAGGGAGGCGTCAGGCTGGAAGGAACCGTCGGGATAGCCCTTGATGATGCCGTTCTGGCTGGCCCAGATCACGGCGTTCTTGCAGGCGGCGTCGTCAGCGACGTCGGTGAAGGGGACCTCGCCGGCGACCTCGGGGGAACCGGCCAGCTCGTAGAGAGCCACAGCCAGCTCGCCGCGGGTCATGACGGTGTTGTCAGCGACCTTGACGGTGATGCGGCCCTGGGGCTCAGCGTACTGCTCGGCGGGGATGGTGCCCTCCAGCACGGTGGTGATGTACTCCATCACAGCCTCGTCCAGAGGAGTGCCCGTATCGACCACAGTGGCCACGGAGAAGGCGTAGTAGGTGTCGCCGCCGGCGGCAGTGAAGTCGTTGGTCACGACGGCGTACTTGGCCTCGGGATCAAAGGCGTTGCCGTTGATGCTGTTGATGGTGACGCGGTTGATGGAGTTGGGCTTGAAGTAGGTGGAGTCGGGATACTGCTCGCCCTGGTCAAAGGCCTTGGTGGTGTCGATGGTGAACTCGATGCCGGCCACCTGGGGGAAGCCGCCGATGGCGGTGGGGGTGGAGTAAGTAGAAGCCTCCAGGGCCTCCAGCAGCTCAGCGCCGGTGACATAGATCACGGCGACGGTGTTGCCGAAGGGCAGAACGGTGTTGACGTCGTTCTTGGTGATGCCGCCGGCCGCGATGGGGGCGCGGATGCCGCCGCCGTTGGTGAGAGCGATCACGTTCTCAGCGGGAACATCCAGCTCGCCGTCCTTGGTGGCGTACCACTGGATGGCGTCGGTGATCAGGTCGCCCAGGTTGGTCTCCTCGGTGCGGTTGCCGGGATCACGGTCGCCGTTGAGGTCGACCTCGGAAGTGGCAAAGACAGCGCCGAACTCGGCCTCAATCTCAGCGCGGATGGCAGCGGCGCGGGCGGCGATGGGATCATCCTCGGGGACCTCAATGTCCTCGGTGGAGACGCCCTCGACAGTGATGGCGCCGTCCTTGATGGTGATGACGCCGACGCTGACAGCCTTGGTGCCGGTGGAGGTCAGATAGGTCTCGCCCACCTTGCCGGTGCCGTCAGTGGCAGCAACCACATCCTCCAGGGAGGAGTGGGAGTGGCCGTCGATGAACACGTCGATGCCGGTGACATGCTCCAGCAGGTCGATGGAGCGGTTGGCAGTGGCGGCGGTCTCATCGTCGATGCCCAGATGGCCCAGAGCAACGATATAGTCGCAGCCGGCGGAGGTCAGGGTGTCCACCTGCTCCTGGGCGATCTTGTACATCTCCTCGCCGCTAGCGAAGGTCACGCCCTTGATCTTGGCGGGGTGGGCCTTGGTAGCAGTCTCGGGGGTGTCCAGACCGAACACGCCGATCTTGGTGCCGTCAGGGGCCTCGAAGGTGATGTTGTCACCGAAGGCCAGCTTGCCCTCGTAGCTGATGTTGGCAGCCAGAACGGGGAACGCGGCGGCCTCGACGTTGGTCTTCAGGACCTCGTAGCCGTAATCGAACTCATGGTTGCCGGGGGCGGCCACATCGTAGCCGGCCAGGTTCATCAGCTCAACGGCGGTGGCGCCCTGAGACACGCTGACGGAGGTCTCGCCCTGGCTGAAGTCGCCGGCGTCCATCAGCAGGACGTAGGCGCCCTCGGCCTCGTACTTGGCCTTCAGCGCGGCGATCTTGGCGTAGCCCTCGACAGCGCCGTGGATGTCGTTGGTGTGCAGAATGACGATGGTGCCGTTGTAAGCCGTTTCGCCCTCGGCGGGGGCGGCTTCAGCGTCGGCCTGGGTCTCCTCGGCGGCGGGGGTGTCGGCCTCCGCGCCGTCCTCGCCCTCGGCAAAGGCGACGACCGTGGTGCCGAAGGCCATGATCATTGCCAGCAGAAGAGCGAGAAGCTTGTTCCACTTTCTCATAAACAGTTCCTCCTACAAAATTTGACGGGTGGGGGCCGCCGGACAGGCGTTCCCTATCCGGACAGCGGGGGCCCCACTGTCCGCCTGTCGCCTTATATTATACTCTACTTGTGTCCGCTTGACTAGAGGGTTTTTCTCTAAAAAACCAAATTTTCTCTCTGTCCGCCGCATCTGCGCCCCTGCAAAATTTACCGCTCCACTGGAAATGGGCGGGAGGATGTGGTACAATGGAACCAGAAACGGACCAAGTCTGTCCGGGAAAAGGAGGATCTGCCATGAAGGTGCTGCTGAAAGGCGGACGCGTGGTGTCCGGGGCGGGGGTGCGCCCCATGGACGTGCTGCTGGAG
>DBFJQM010000048.1:0-9282 GCA_048404665.1 Candidatus Pelethomonas sp. | reverse complement strand
AAGAGCGGGGACCGGCTAGCGCCGCCTTTGCTCGCCATCGAGCAAGAAAAAGCCTCGTCGGAGGGATTACAAATCGGGTAAGGGGATTGGAACTGGCCTTTTTCGTCAATTTTCCTGGAGAAATCGGTCAATTTTGTTCCCAAATCCGCAATTTTAAAAGGAGGAAAATCCACCATGAGAAATCTGAAGAAGATTCTCGCACTGGTCCTGGCGATGGTCATGGCGTTCTCTGTCATGAGCGTTGCCGGCGCCTTCACGGACGACGAGAAGTTCAGCGGCAACTATGCGGAAGCTGCTGAGGTCCTCGAAGGCCTGGGCGTGTTCCAGGGCTATCCCGACGGCTCCTTCCGTCCGGAGCAGACCATCACCCGCGCTGAGGCCGCCGCCCTGATCTATCGTATCGCTTCCGGCGATGTCGGCGACGCCAACAAGGAGCTGTACAAGTACAACGGCCCCTTCACCGATGTTTCCGCCGACCACTGGGCGGCTGGCTACATCAACTACTGCGCCAACGGCGAGTACATCCGCGGTAAGTCCGCCACCATCTTCGATCCCGAGGCCAAGGTCACCGGGTACGAGGTCCTGGCGATGATCCTGCGTGTTGTGGGCTACGACGCCAACAAGGAGTTCACCGGCGCCAAGTGGGAGACCACCGTCGCCACCACCGCTGAGTCCCTGGGCATCACCGGCACTGTCGCCGGCATCAGCCTGCGCGACGCCGCTCCCCGCCAGATCGTGGCCGAGCTGCTGTTCCGCACCCTGGTGTACGCTCCCGTCGTGAAGTACACCGCCGCTCTGGGCTATCAGCCCGTGGTCACCACCCCCGTGGTGAACGTCACTGCCGGTACCACCACTCTGGCGGTGGGCGGCCAGACTCTGGGCCAGAAGGTGTTCAAGCTGACCCGCGGCGAGACCATGGAAATCGATAAGTGGGGCCGCCCCGGCTACTATTGGTTCTCTGATGGCGCCCCTGTTGCCACCATCGAGGAGGAATACCTGGCTCAGTACAATACCTTTGTCACCGAGTGCCAGATTGCTGCTGATACCGGGATTGCGACTCACAGAGTGTTTAAGGTTTTCCACAACGGCGTGGGCAACAAGACCACTTATGATGTTGTTGCAACCGATACCGTATACGGGGTGGGCGCTCAGGGCCGTCTGACTGAGGTCTACGGCGACCGTATCGTCATGATCGACACCTATCTGGCCCAGGTCACCTCTGCGGTTCCTGCCCGCTATGATGCCGCCGGTCATCAGATCGTTGCCGCTTCCAATGGCCTGCATGTTTACAATAAGGCTGGCAATCCTGCGGTGACTACGGACACTACTAACGGCTACACTGCTTACACTATCCCCGGCAACAAGTACACCGTTGGTCAGTTCATCCTGATCAGCATTGTGAGCGGTGAGAAAAACAATAGCCAGGCTGTTGCTGGTGCTACTATTGGCGCTACCAATTGGGATCTTGTTCCTACTAGTCCCTATGCTCCGATGTATGACGATAAGGATATTGCCGACACGCTGGTTGGCGGTCAGACCGTGCTGTTCAGCAACGGCAAGCAGCATGTGGTCAACGGCACTACCTACAATGATGCCAATACCTTCTACCTGGATGAGGCTGTGAAGGAGACCAGCAACCACACCTGGTATTTTGATGAGTACGGCAATCTGATTGGCGCTACTAACATTGCTACCGCTTATAGCTTCGGCACCATCAAGAATATCCAGTGGATCAACCCCATTGGTGAATCCGGCTATGCCCAGGCTACGATTGTCCTGATGGACGGCAGTGAGCAGAGCATGATCGTTGATAAGCTGATCAATGGCACTACCGAATACGATCTTACTTACTACGATATCACTGAGTACAACTATCCGTATGTGTCCACCAACATTGATCAGAACTATGCTTCTTATGCTGGCCATCACCTGTATCGTATCGAGACCAACGCGAATGGTTCTGTGAACCTGAATATGGTCCAGTCGATCACCACTCCCAAGGCTATTGGTAAGGAGCTGGCTAAGGCCGATGTGAGGACCAACACCCCGATCATCACTACTGGCGACAAGACTGGCAGCATCTATGTCAACGATAACACCCAGTTCCTGGTTGGCAGCAATGTGAAGTCCAAGGGCATCAGCTTTACTGCTGTCACTGGTTACACCAAGATTGGTAACTTCACCAAGAATGATGATGTCACTGTTGACTATGTGGACCAGAACGGCGACGGCTTTGCCGAGTATGTCTATATTATCGGCACTCCCGATAGCACCACGGCCAATGGCTTGTTCTATCTGACTGATGCCAATGTCAAGACGGTTCTCAAGGGCTACAATGCGGTGGACTACTATGAGCTGACTGGCTATGTGGACGGTGTGCTCGGTTCCATCAAGATTCCCGGCGGTTATGAGAGCGTTCTGAATGCCATTATGACTGCTGGCGTTGGAAAGATGAGCCTGGTGGGCTACCTTAATGGTAAGGTTATCGGCTGCATCAACGATAAGGCCACCCAGTATGCCGGCGTGACCACTTGGAATAATCTGGACCAGACTCTGGGCGGTGCTTACACCAACATGAACCTGTCCACTTATTTCACCACGCCCAATACGCTGGGCAGCTCCAGCAGTGTGACCAGCACCAACAGCACTGCGGTCGTTCAGAACGGTGTGCTGAAGGTTACTGTCACCGGCGGTAACACTGCGGCTTACAACCTGAGCAATGCCACCTATGTGGGCGGCACTTTGAACGAGGGCCCCGTGACTGATAAGGCTATCTATGTGGTCTACTACAAGTACGCTACCGATAGCTCTATGTACATCGCTTCCACCGTGTATGTGATGGACTATGTCATTCAGAATCCTGGTCAGGGCACAGTTCCCACTCTGCAGTGGATTACTCAGGGCAACTATGCGTATGCCTGGGTGCGCGAGGACGATGGTATCGGCCAGATCACTACTACGAGTTACGGCGAGACAGTGAAGTCTTTTGCCACCACTTTCAGCGGCAGTGTTCAGTGCGTTGCGCCCAATGGAACTACCACATGGGTGACTGCTACTGAGACCAACAATCTGGCGAGTGCGTCTGTACTCCAGCTGGCTGATCAGGGCTACACAATTACTCTGTTCAACGAGTACGGTGTCTGGTCCTTCGTTTGATAAGCTGCGAAGTAGCAAATAAACTTGCTGATATGACCCCATAGCACCGGCCCCCGGGCGAAAGCCCGGGGGCTTTTTCTATCCCCCGCCCAAAGCGTAAAAATACCCCTGGCGTTCTGCCGCAAAATGCTTTATACTACTTATATTCTATCCCCCCCCGAGAGGAGGCGCGCCATGGGGCCCTTGACACGCTTCGCCCTGCCCTTTGCCGGGGCCATGGCCCTGTGCCGGTACGCCCTGCCGCCCGGCTGGCGGCTGTGGTGCGCCGCCGGAGCGCTGCTGGCCGCCCTGGGGGCCGCGCTGGCCGGCGGGCGGTGGCGGCGCGTCCTGCCCTCCCTGCTGGGCCTTGCCCTGGCGCTGCTGTGGTACAGCGGCTATGCCGCCTGGGCCTATGCCCCCGGGGAGGCCCTGGCGGGCACGGAGACCACGGCGGTGCTGACGCTGGCGGACTACCCCGAGGCCACGGACTACGGCTGGCGCTGCACGGTCCGGGCGGAGGGCGTCCGGGGCTGCGCGGTGTACTACACGGACCAGGACCTGTCCGGCTGGGGGCCGGGGGACCGGTTCACCGGCCGGGTGCGCTGGTCCGACGCAGCGGACAACAGCTATTACGCCTCCCGGCGGGTGTTCCTCCGGGCCTATGGCCGGGGCGAGGCGGTGCGGACCGCCCTGGGCGGCAACAGTCTGCGGTATCTGCCCCAGCGGCTGGCCCGGCGGCTCCGTCTGGCGGTGGAGCAGGTCTACGACGGACCGGAGCGGGGCCTGATCCTGGCCCTCCTCACCGGGGAACGGGAGGCCCTGGACGACCAGAGCCTGGGGGACCTGGAGGAGTCGGGCCTGCTGCACATCACGGCGGTGTCCGGCCTCCACTGCGGCATTTTGCTGACGGCGCTGGGGTATCTTCTGCTGCGCCGGAGGCGGCTGACGGCCCTGGCGGGCTACCCGGCGCTGCTGCTGTACGCGGTGATGACAGGGGCCGCGCCGTCGGTGGTGCGGGCCTGCGTCATGGCGGGATTCCTGCTCCTGGCGGACCTGGTGGAGCGGGAGGCGGACCCGCTGACCAGCCTCTCCGGGGCGGCGGTGGCGATTCTGCTGGCAAACCCCTTCGCCGTGGGGTCCTACAGCTTCCAGCTGTCCTTCGCGTCGGTGACGGGCCTGCTGGTGGTGTCGCCCCGGCTCCGGCGTCTGCTGGACGGCGGCAGGGAGCGGCTCACCGTCCTTGGCCGGTGCCGGGCGCTGCTGACGGGGACCCTCTCCGCCAGCCTGGGGGCCATGGCCTTTACCGCGCCGCTGTCGGCGCTGTATTTCGGAGTGCTGCCGCTGCTGTCGGCGGTATCCAACCTGCTGGTGCTGTGGATGCTGCCTGCGCTGTTCGTGGGCGCGCTGGCGCTGACGCCTCTGGCGGCGGCGGTGCCGGCCCTGGGCTTCCTGGCGGAGCTTCCGGCGCTGCTGGCACGGTACGTGCTGTGGGCGGCGGGGCTGGCGGCCCATCTGCCGGGCCACGCGGTGTACTTCACCGGCATGGCGGCCCTGTTCTGGCTGGTGTATGTGTACGCCATGTTCATCCTCTGCGCCGTGTCCCGGGACCGGCCCAGGAAGTACGCGTTTGCTGCCGTTTTGGCGGCGGTGGGCCTTGTGTGCGCCACCCGGATGCCCGCCCGGGCGGTGGCGGAGGACGTGCTGACGGCGGTGGCGGTGGACGTGGGCCAGGGGGCCTGCACCCTGCTGTCCTCCGGCGGGGAGACGGTGATGGTGGACTGCGGCAGCATCAGCTCCTCCCTGGGGGCCGGGACCGACGCCGCAGGCGTGATGGCCTCCTACGGCTGGGGCCGGCTGGACGCCATGGTGCTGACCCATTACCACGAGGACCACGCCGGGGGACTGGGGGAGCTGCTGGCCCGGGTGCCGGTGGAGCGGCTGTACCTGCCCCAGCTGGGGGACAGCGATACCCAGTCGCCCCTCCAGGAGGAGGTGCTGGCCCTGGCGGAGCGCTACGGCGTGGAGGTGTCCTTCGTGGAAGAGCCGGGGACCGTGCCTTTGGGGGAGGCCGCCCGGCTGACCCTGTATCCGCCCCTCACCAGCGGTGAGACCAACGAGGAGGGGCTGACCGTCCTCTGCACCGCCGGGGACTTTGACCTGCTCATCACCGGCGACATGGCCTCCGCCACGGAGCGGCTGCTGACGGAGACCTACGACCTGCCGGAGGTGGAGGTGCTGATGGTGGGGCACCACGGCAGTAAATACGCCTCCTCCCGGGAGCTGCTGGAGGAGGCCGCGCCCCAGGTGGGGGTCATCAGCGTGGGGGAGAACCGGTACGGCCACCCCACGGCGGAGGCCATGGACCGCTGCGTGAAGGCGGGCATGGAGCTGTACCGCACAGATCTCCAGGGGAACATTCTCATTCGCGTCCGGCGCTGACCGGAGAGAGGAGGCCGAGATGGCCGTAAAAAAGTCCGGCGGCAGCAGCGCCGCCTACGATAAGTTCCGGGCGGACCTGGCCGGCGACGCCCTGGGCACCGTGTACGTGTTTTACGGGGAGGAGAGCTACCTGCGGGAGTACTACCTCTCGGAGGTGCGCAAAAAGCTGGTGCCGCCGGGGATGGAGGAGTTCAACTACCACCGGCTGGAGGGCAAGGGCCTGACGGTCCAGGCCCTGACGGAGGCGGCGGAGGCCATGCCCATGATGGCTCAGCGAACCCTGGTGCAGGTGACGGACTGGGACGTGTACAAGCTGCCGGAGGACCAGCGGGGCCAGCTCATCTCCCTGCTGGAGGACTTCCCTCCCTACTGCTGCCTGATCCTGGTCTTTGACCAGCTGGAGTACAAGCCCAACAGGACCTATAAGAAGCTCTATGCCGCCATGGAGAAGTACGCCCAGGCGGTGCCCTTCGTCCAGCAGAGCCAAGGGGAGATCCTCAAGTGGGTCTCCCGCCGGTTCAAGGCCGCGGGCCACACCATCGACGCGCCTACGGCGGAGCACCTGATCTTCACCTGCGGCAGCCTCATGGACGGCCTGATTCCGGAGATCGCCAAGGTGGCGGCCTACGCCAAAGGGGAGCGGATCACCAAGGCGGATATCGACGCCGTGGCCGCCCCGGTGCTGGAGGCCCAGGTGTTTGATATGACCGGGGCGGTGTCCAGGGGGGATTTCGACCGGGCGGCCCAGGTGCTGGGGTCCCTGCTGAAGCTCCAGGAGGAGCCGTTTATGCTGCTGGCCCTCATCGGCAAGGAGCTGCGCAAGCTCCACACCGCCCGCATCGCCATCGACACAGGCCGGGACAAGTTCTGGCTCATGGAGCGGTGGAACATGCGCTCCGACTATCCCGCCCGCCTGCTGCTGGAGAACGCCCGCCGGGTGAGCCGGACCTGGTGCGCCAACGGCGTGCGCCGGTGCTATGAGGCGGACCTGCGGATCAAGAGCGTCAACGGCGTGGACGGGGCGGCGGAGCTGAAGCTGCTGCTGATGGAGCTGGCCCAGGAGGCCCGGAAATGAGGCGGATTCGGGAGGTCATCGTGGTGGAGGGCCGCTACGACAAAAACGCCCTGAAGCAGGTGGTGGACGCCGCCGTGGTGGAGACCGGCGGCTTCGGGGTGTTCAACGACCGGGAGAAGCAGGCGCTGCTGCGCCGCCTGGCGGCGGAGCGGGGGCTGATCGTCCTCACCGACAGCGACGGCGCCGGTTTCGTCATCCGGAATTTCCTCAAGGGCGCCGTCCCCAAAGGCCAGGTCAAGCAGGCCTACATCCCCGACGTGTACGGCAAGGAGCGGCGGAAGTCCGCCCCCGGCAGGGAGGGCAAGCTGGGGGTGGAGGGGATGCCGCCCCAGGTGCTGCTGGCCGCCCTGGAGCGGGCGGGAGCCACCTTCGAGGACGGCCCCGCCCCGGCGGAGCGGGGCGCGCCCCTCACCAAGGCGGACCTCTACGACCTGGGCCTCACCGGCCGGCCCGACAGCGCCCGGCGCCGGTTGGCCCTGCTGCGCCGCCTGGGCCTGCCGGAGCGCATGACCGCCAACGCCCTGCTGGAGGCCCTGAACCTGCTCTACACCCGGGAGGAGCTGCTGGAGGTACTGAATGGTTGACATAACAAAAATTGCGCCGCTGTTTGACGGCTGGGAGGAGACCATGGTGTGGTCCTGCCTCCAGGGACTCATGGGCCGGTGGACGGCCAACGGAGACGGCTCCGCCGCCGCCATCCAGAGCGGCGACTTCTGCTTTTTTGCCGGGAGGCCGGACGGGGAGCTGATCGAAGGGGCAAAGGGCCCCATCCTGGTCCCCAGGACGGAGGACTGGTGCCGGGAGATCGAGGCGGTCCTGGGGGACCGGGCGGTCCGGGGGACCCGGTACGCCATTTTAAAGGAGCCGGGCGTGTTCGACCGGGCCAGGCTGACGGCCTATGCCGCCGCTCTGCCGGAGGGCTATGTCCTGGGGCCCATGGACCGGGAGCTGGCGTCCCTCCTGCTGGCGGAGGATTGGTCCCGGGACTTCTGCGCCAACTTCGACGGCCCCGAGGATTTCGCGGAGCGGGGGCTGGGGGTGGCGGCGCTGTACGGCGGCGTCCCCGTGGCGGGGGCGTCCTCCTACACGGTCTACCGGGGCGGCATTGAGATCGAGATCGACACCCGGGCGGACCACCGGGGAAAGGGCCTGGCCACCGCCTGCGGGGCGGGGCTGATCCTGGCGTGCCTGGACCGGGGGCTGTACCCCAGCTGGGACGCCATCGACCTGCGCAGCGTCCACCTGGCGGAGAAGCTGGGCTACCGCCGGGGCGCGCCGTATCCCGTCTACTATTTGTGAAAAATGGACAGACAGCGGTTTACAAATGGGGCCCCATTATGGTATACTGCCAACAGGCCCGGCGCAGCGCCGGGGAAAACGAACAGAATCGCGGATGGAGGAGCATATGAAGAAACCTGTTTTGGTGACGCTGGCTGCCGGGATGGGCAGCCGCTACGGCGGCTTGAAGCAGATGGACCCGGTAGGCGGTCACGGACAGAGCATCATCGACTATTCCATTTATGACGCCCGCAGGGCGGGCTTCGAGGACGTTATTTTTGTCATCAAGCACGAGATCGAGGAGGACTTTAAGCGCCTGGTGGGCAGCCGGATCGAAAAGGGCATCCGGGTGTCCTACGCCTATCAGGAGCTTGCCGACCTGCCGGCGGGCTTCTCGGTGCCGGCGGAGCGGAAAAAGCCCTGGGGCACCACCCACGCGGTGCTGGCGGCCCGGGAGCTGATCGACGGGCCCTTTGCCGTCATCAACTGCGACGACTACTACGGTCCCCATGCCTTCCAGGCCATCTACGACTACTTATCCACCCATTCCGACGGGCCGGACTGCTACCAGTACGCCATGGTGGGCTTCGAGCTGGGCAAGACCATGACGGACCACGGCAGCGTGGCACGGGGCGTCTGCCGGGAGAGCGGGGACCACTTCCTGGAGGAGGTGGTGGAGCACACCTGCATCGAAAAGACGGCCACCGGCGCCCGGTCCACCATGGACGGCGGGAAGACCTGGCTGGCCCTGCCCAACGAGACGGTGGTGTCCATGAATCTGTGGGGCTTCCAGAAGAGCTTTGTGGCGGAGGCGTGGACGCAGTTTTCGGACTTTTTGACCAACACCGTGCCGGAGGACCCGGCGAAAAAGGAGTTCTATCTGCCCCTGGTGGTCAGCCGCCTGCTGCGGGAAAAGCGTGCCGCGGTCCAGGTGCTGCGCAGCAGCGACAAGTGGTACGGCGTCACCTACAAGGAGGACAAGCCCTCGGTGGTGAAGGCTCTGGCGGACAAGACCGCCCAGGGGCTGTACCCGGAGGACCTCTGGGGCTGACGAAATTTCATAAAAATCGGTCTGAAAGCAGGGCCTCCGGTTTCCCGGAGGCCCTGCTTTTCTGCCTGCCAGCCGCCTCTGCCGGAAAATCCTGAAAAAATAATGGAGAAATTTCTCAAAATTTCGCAGATGATGCAACTTTGATGCAAGTTTCTGACGTGGATGTGCTACACTAGAGGCAAGCGCGGGGGACCGCGCAAAAACAGGACAATGGAGGAAGAGAGAATGAGAAAAAGTGCACACAGGCTTCTGACACTGCTGATGGCGCTGGCCATCCTCTGTATGACGCTCCCCTCCGCCTCGG
>DBFJQM010000047.1:0-33892 GCA_048404665.1 Candidatus Pelethomonas sp. | reverse complement strand
CCCCAGGTCATTGCCGCGGTCAACGCCCAGGAGGTGGGACGGCTGAACCTGTACCCGGACCCCGCCTGCACCGTCCTGCGCCAAAAGCTGGCGGACCTCTACGGCCTGACGCCGGAAAACGTGTTCGTCTCCAACGGCTCCGACGATATCCTGAACTTCGCCTTCATGGCCTTCTGCGACGAGAGCCGCCCCGTGGCCTTCCCCGCCATCAGCTACGGCTTCTATCCGGTGTACGCCGCTCTCTACCGCCTGCCCTGCACCCCCGTCCCCCTGCGGGAGAACTTCCGCCTGGAGCCGGAGGACTACTGCGGCATCCGCAAAAACATCGTCATCGCCAACCCCAACGCCCCCACAGGCAGAGCCATCTCCGTGGCGGACGTCGAGCGCATCGTCCGGTCCAACCCGGACCACGTGGTCCTCATCGACGAGGCCTACATCGACTTCGGCGGCGAGAGCTGCCGTTCCCTGATCCCCCGGTACGAAAACCTGCTGGTGTGCCAGACCTTCTCCAAGTCCCGGTCCATGGCCGGCGGACGGCTGGGCTTCGCCCTGGGCAGCCCCGCCCTCATTGGGGACCTGAACAAGATCAAGTTCTCCACCAACCCCTACAACATCAACCGCCTCACCCTCGCCGCCGCCGAGGCCGCCGTGGACAGCAACGACTACTACGTGAAAAACGCCGCCCGCATCGCGGAAAACCGGGCCTACACCGTCTCCCAGCTGGATTCCCTGGGGTTTGAGACGGTGCCCAGCGTGGCAAACTTCATCTTCACCCGCTGCCCCCGCATGGAGGGCGGAGCCCTTTACAGGGCTTTGAAGACAAGGGGTATACTGGTTCGCCACTGGGACAAGCCGGAGATCTCCGACTATCTCCGGGTCACCATCGGCTCCCGGGAGCAGATGGACGCCTTCCTGGCTGCGGTCAGGGACATTTTAAAGGAGGTGGGCTGACATGCGCACTGCCGACATCAGCCGCAAGACCGCCGAGACCGACATCCGCCTCCGCCTGGACCTGGACGGCGCGGGAAAAAGCGACGTCCGCACCGGCTGCGGCTTCCTGGACCACATGCTCACGCTGTTCGCCCGCCACGGACGGTTCGACCTGACGATCATCTGTCAGGGGGACACCTGGGTGGACGACCACCACACCGTGGAGGACGTGGGCATCTGCCTGGGGGACGCCTTCGCCCAGGCCCTGGGGGACAAGCGGGGCGTGAACCGCTACGGCAGCGCCGTCCTGCCCATGGACGAGGCCCTGATCCTCACCGCCGTGGACCTCAGCGGCCGGGGGCTTCTGTGCTATGGCCTGGACATCCCCACGGAGAAAGTGGGGACCTTTGACACGGAGTTGACGGAGGAGTTCCTGCTGGCCTTCACCCGGCGCGCCAACGTCACCGTCCACGTCAAACAGCTGGCGGGAAAAAACAGCCACCACATCATCGAGGGCGCCTTCAAGAGCCTTGCCCGCTCCCTGGGCCAGGCGGTGGCCGTGGACCCGCGGTTTGCCGGTGAGATACCATCTACCAAAGGCACGCTGTGACTTGCGTGTAAAGGAGAGAGCCATTACATGATAGCCATTATCGACTACGGCGTTGGGAACCTGTTTTCCCTGCAAAGCTCCCTGAGCGCCATTGGGGCCCAGGCCCAGGTCACCGGCGATCCGGAGGTCATCCATGCCGCTGACCGCCTGATCCTCCCCGGCGTAGGCGCCTTTGCCGACGCGGCTGCGCTGCTGCGCCGGGACGGTCTGGACCGGGTGGTGGTGGAGGAGGCCGCGTCAGGCAAGCCCCTCCTGGGCATCTGCCTGGGGATGCAGCTTCTCTTTGACGAAAGCCTGGAGTATGGACGCCACCGGGGGCTGGGCCTGATTCCCGGCACGGTGGAGCCCATCCGCCAGGTGATCCCCGCCGGGTACAAGGTGCCCCACATCGGCTGGAACGCCCTCCACTTCCCCAAGGACCGGCCCGTCTCCCCCCTGTTCCGCCGCATCCGGGAGGGGGACTGCGTCTATTTCGTCCACTCCTACTACGGGGCCAACTGCGGCGACAGCGTCATCGCCACCGCCGAATACGGCCCGGAGCTGACGGCGGCGGTGGGCCGGGACAACGTCCTGGGGGTCCAGTTCCACCCGGAGAAGAGCGGAACCGTGGGCCTGGCCATCCTCCGGGCCTTCTGCGAGGAGGTGGAGCCATGCTGATCTTTCCCGCCATCGACCTGAAGGACCGTAAAGTGGTTCGCCTATACAGGGGCGATTTCGGAACAGTCCACCAGGTGGCCCAGGACCCGGTGGAGACTGCCCGGGCCTTCCGCGCCGCCGGGGCCGGATACCTGCACATGGTGGACCTGGACGGGGCCCGGGACGGCGTCCGCAAAAACAGCGCCATCGTCCGCCAGGTGGCTGAGACCGGTCTGCGCATTGAGCTGGGGGGCGGCATCCGCTCCATGGCGGACCTGGCGGAGGTGTTCGGCCTGGGCGTTTGGCGGGCCGTCATCGGCTCCGCCGCCGTCAGCGACCCGGACTTCGTCCGGCAGGCCATCGCGGCCTACGGCCCGGAGCGCATCGCCGTGGGCATCGACGCCAAGGATGGCACCGTCCGCACCGCCGGCTGGGAGCGGGACGCCGGGCTGGACTACATTACATTTGCCAAGTCCATGGCCGCAATTGGTGTGAAGTATATAATCTTTACAGATATCGACACCGACGGGACCCTGTCCGGCCCCTCCTGCCGGCGGCTGAAGGACCTGCGGAAGGCGGTGCCCTGCTCCATCACTGCCTCCGGCGGCGTCAGCTGCAACGGCGACATCCGCCGCCTGCGGGACATGGGACTGTACGCCGCCATCGTCGGCAAGGCGTGGTACGCCGGGGCCCTGGACCTGGCCCAGGCGGTGCAAGACTGCGGTCCCCAGAGGGAGGCGGAGCCATGATCACCAAGCGCATCATCCCCTGCCTGGACGTGAAGGACGGCCGGGTGGTCAAGGGGGTCAACTTCCTGGGCCTCAGCGACGTCAGCTCCCCGGTGAAGCTGGCCAGGTTCTACAGCGGCTGCGGGGCCGACGAGCTGGTGTTTTACGACATCACCGCCTCCTGCGAGGGCCGCGCCCTGTTCACCGATATCCTGCGGGAGGTGGCCTCCACCATCTTCATCCCCCTCACCGTAGGGGGCGGCATCAACTCGGTGGACGACTTCGACCGGGTGCTGAAGTGCGGCGCGGACAAGGTCAGCGTCAACTCCGGCGCCATCCGGGACCCGTCCCTGATCTCCGCCGCCGCCCGGAAGTACGGCGACCAGTGCGTGGTGCTCAGCGTGGACGCCAAGCGGGTGGATGGACAGTTCCGGGTGTTCGCCAAGGGCGGACGGGAGGACACGGGTCTGGACGCCATCGACTGGATTCGGCGGGGCGTGGCCGCCGGGGCCGGCGAGATCGTCCTCAACAGCATCGACACCGACGGGGTGAAGGGCGGCTTTGACCTGGAGATGCTCTCCGCCGTGTGCGACGCGGTGGACGTGCCGGTGATCGCCTCCGGCGGCGCGGGCAGCGCGGAGGATTTCCTGACCCTGTTCCGGGCCCTGCCCAAGGTGGACGCGGGCCTCGCCGCCTCCATCTTCCACTTCGGCCAGGTGGCGATCCCCGACCTGAAGCGCTGTCTGGCCGCCGGCGGCGTCAACGTGAGGGTGTAGTACAATATGGGCATACATCCTTTTCTTAAAAGAAAAGGATCAAAAGAATTTTATTGCGAAACATGCGTTTCGCACAGGGGAGAACATGGGGCCTGTCCTCAGCGCCTCCCCCTATCGTCTCTCTCAGCGAAACGGCAGTTTCGCGCAAAAGTTCTTTTTGCCTCTTTTTCTTACAAGAAAAAGAGGGGAAAGGGTTGTGTTATGATCGAACTGGATGATTTGAAATTTGACGGGCGGGGGCTGATTCCCGCCGTCGTGGTGGACGCGGCCAGCAAAAAGGTCCTGACTCTGGCCTACATGAACCGGGAGAGCCTGGCCATCAGCATGGCCGAGGGCCGGACCTGCTTCTGGTCCCGGTCCCGGCAGGAGCTGTGGCGCAAGGGCGAGACCAGCGGCAATGTCCAGCACATCGTTGACATCACCGCGGACTGCGACCGGGACGCCCTGGTGGTCCGGGTAAACAAGGACGGCCCCGCCTGCCATCTGGGCACGGACTCCTGCTTCAACGACCGGGTGTATGCCGGGGACGCCCCGGAGCCCTTCTCCGTGGAGGGGCTGTACGCCCTGCTCCAGGGCCGGAAGGACACCCTGCCCGAGGGCTCCTACACCACCTACCTGTTCCAGAAGGGGCTGGACAAGATCTTAAAGAAGGTGGGCGAGGAGTCCACCGAGGTCATCATCGCCGGCAAGGCCCGGGACAAGGCGGAGACGGTCTACGAGATCGCGGACCTGATGTACCATGTGATGGTGCTGATGGTGGAACTGGGCATCCCGGTGGAGGATGTGACGGCGGAGCTGGCCTCCCGCCACGTCATCGACCACAAGGTCAAGCAGGAGAAGATGACACGATGATCCTACAGAATCTGCACACCCACACCGTCTTTGGCGACGGCCGGAGCACGGCGGAGGAGATGGTCCTGGGCGCCCTCTCCGGCGGGTGCGGCTCCCTGGGCTTTTCCGAGCACAGCCCTCTGCTCCCGCCTCTGGACCCGGACGGCTGGACCATGCTGGCTGAAAACGAGGACGCCTACCGGGCGGAGGTCCTGCGCCTGCGGGAGAAGTACGCCGGTCAGCTGGAGCTTCTGCTGGGCCTGGAGCAGGACGTGGACTCCCCGCCGGTATCCCGCCCCTACGACTACATCATCGGCTCGGTCCACAACATCTGGGCGGACGGCGCGTACCTGTCCGCCGACCACAGCCGGGAGGCCCTCCTCGCCGCCGTGGGCCGGCACTTCGGCGGCGACCCCTACGGCTTCACCGGCGCCTACTTCCGGCGGATGGCCACCGTGGTGGAGGTCACCGGCTGCCAGATCGTGGGGCATCTGGACCTGCCGGCCAAGTTCAACCAGGGCGGCTGCTGCTTCGACGAGGAGGACCCCCGGTATCTCTCCGCCGCCCTGGAGGCCCTGGACGCCATCATGGCCCACGACGTGATCTTTGAGATCAACACCGGCGCCATGTCCCGGGGCTATCGGACCGCCCCCTACCCCTCCGCCCCCCTGCTGCGGGCCATTTGCCGGCGGGGCGGCCGCGTCTGCATCACCAGCGACAGCCACAGCGCGGATACGATTTTTTACGCCTTCGGCCAGGCCCGGGAGCTGGCGAGAAGCTGCGGCTTCCGGGAGACCTGGGTGCTGACGGAGGGCGGCTTCGCCCCCCAGGGGCTGTAGCCGCGGCAGCCTGCAAGTCAATTGGGCACGGATAAAAACGCGTCCCGGCAGGTAGTCCAAGCGGATGCAGCGGCTCATCCAGCGCCAGACGGAGCAGGCGCGAAAGTTCCAGCGAAAAGCGCCGCGGACGGTAAAATTGTGAACGCCGGGGGGGAGATATTTGATCTCCCCCCGGCGTTCTGTTTGGAGGCCCTCCAAGGTATTCGCCTCTTCTAAATTGTTAAGGGCTGAAGGAGACGAGTACCGCGGTACCTGCCTCTTTCAGCCCTTAGTTGTGTCAGCTCCCAGGCCAGCATGAATCACCGCCATCTTCGACTGTTTCGATTCCGCAGTCCTCGGCCTGGCGATGACTGCCAACACAAAGGCAGAACTGTGCCAGCGGACGGCCTTCCCTGGGGCTCAAAGACGCCATCGTTCACCCTTACCGAGGGTGCAGTACGCCAGCGAATTCTACCGCCAGACCGCTGCCCGCTTCGGTGTCCTCCAGAAGATGAACGACGCGGGCGGACGCTGTCACGGCAACGCTCGCTGCAAAAGCACGTGGGCCGGAATGGAAACTGGGCCTACCTACGACCGCCGCAATCCGGAAAAGATGACTGTGGAGGAGTTGAAGTCCCTTGTCTGTCGGTACTTCCTCGGCTATTGGAACAGCTGTAGAATCTGTTCCGCCAATGCTGGCTTTCCTCTCCTGGTCAAACCGCAGCACTTTTTGACTCCTTGTCTGCTGCCTGCTAACTTGCTGATTCCTTGAGATAAATTTGTCAACTGATATTGACAATTCCACTTTCTCCTGCAAGTCTCATCCCTCTTTATGTTGCAAAAAGGACTACATTATGTTATGATGATGTTCCCACTGAAAAGGGGGTGATGCTTATGGCAACGACGGGTTCAAGTCTTGAAATGCTCAGCGCATGGATGACATTTATCAGCTCGTACCTCGCACTAATGCAAGGATTAAGACCAGTAACGAAGAGAAAAGCATCATTTTTCTGTTTGGCGGCAATATGCTGATAGACAGAACTCCATTTATCCTGTCAGTGTGGATGACGGCTCTGTATGAGCCGTCATTTTATATTTTGAAATTGTCAATAGCTACCTTGCCAATGCGCTTTACGCCTCCTGAGATGACGGCCGCTACAACCACGCAGATACCGATGCTGGTTGCCGGATCGGGCACCCCGTAGGTGGTCTCCTACATAGACGCTTGTGCCAAAAAGCAGCACAATGAACGGGACGCTGTATAAGTACCCCACCAGGGTATTGATCACGCTGACCATCTGGGAAATCACGCTCCTTCCAATTTCACCTAAAGGGCCCCTTAGTTGGGAAAATTATACAAGAATCCTCCCGTGTTGACACTGGAAAATCTTAATCCTGCCCATGGAAATTTTGAGCCTGTTACCGCCGCGGCCAGATACAACCCCTATATGCAAAGTAGAGAATGATTTCTGCTCATTTTACAGCCAAAAGCCGCAAGACAGCGTCCATAGACGCCGAGAAGTTTTCCTTCGTCTTAAAGCGGGACACCGTAAAATCCTCTGCGCGGCGATTAATGCTGAAAATTGCGCTGACTCCCTTCTCATAAGCTTGTTCTGCCCCTTCCCCTACAGCTCCCGCCATCACAATCACCGGAATGCCTTTTTCTTTTGCACGCCCTGCTACGCCAATTACCACTTTTCCCCGCATGCTCTGGCTGTCAATGCACCCCTCACCGGTAAATACCATGTCAGTTCCTTCCAGCAGATCATCGAATTGCACACAATCCAATATCGTATCAATGCCGGAACAAAGCTCGCCGTTCAAGAACGCTGCCACGCCTGCGCCAAAAGCACCGGCAGCGCCGGTACCCGGTCTATGGGCAATATCGCAGCCGCTCTGCTTTTCGATCAAGTCGCCCAACGTGCGAAGGCCCTCGTCCAATGCCTTTACCTGCGATGTGTCAGCCCCCTTTTGTGGAGCAAATACCTCCGCCGCTCCCTGCGGACCATACATAACATTGTCAATATCGCACATGGCCGTAACCCGACAGTTCGCTAATAGCCTCTGAGTTTCTGACGTATCATATGACGCTATATTTTGCAATGTATTGCCCGTAGGCATAAAGGGTTTGCCGTCCGCTCCATAAAAGTGGGTCCCAAGCGCACAGGCTGCGCCGGTACCAGCATCATTTGTGCAGCTTCCGCCCAATCCCAGTACAACACGGGTACATCCTGCCTCCACTGCTGTGCGTATCACTTCGCCCACGCCATATGTTGTGGTCTGCCCAGGATCTTTTCGCTCGCCTACCATTGGAAGTCCCACATTCTGCGCCACTTCCACAAAAGCGGTATTGCCAGCGCGGGCATACTGCGCGATGATCCGCTCGCCCCATGGGCCGGTAGACGGCACACTGATGCGGCGAGCGCCTAAAGCTTCCACAAAGCAATCTACCGTCCCTTCACCGCCATCCGCCACAGGAACACACACCACCTCGCATTCTGGGAAATGGTGCAATACCGCCTCCCTTCCCAGGCGGCAGAATTCAATGGCGGACAGAGTTCCTTTAAAAGAGTCTGGAATTATAATGCACTTTTTCACGGATTTTCTCCCTGCCTGCATCGCACAATCACAGATACTCCGTCGGGTATAGCGGTCACGCAAGCGGCAGGATCGCCCAGCATCTTCTCCGCCATGTCCAATGCTTCCTCTAAAGAATGGGCTGGCCGCATATGCAGACGCCGTACCATTTCATCCGGCGCATCGGAAATAAAGATGATCTGGGCCCGCTGCAATACCCGCATCATGATCTGTGCCTGCCATTGATCAGGAGCAGTTTCTTGGCGAGAGCGAGCCATAATACCAGCATAGAGCGCCCTCATATCATCTCCCGCTGTCATCTCACGGAAAAACGCCTCGCCTCCGTGGCCATCTCCGGACTGCGCCAGCATAATGATCACACCACCCGGGCGTACCGCCGCCTCCGCCGCCGTCATTCCCTTCACCGCCTGATAGATATTTTGATCCAGCGGATACCCACCGTTGCTGGTGATCACAATATCCGTGGGCTCGGCATCTACGTTGCACAGCTTCTCCAAAAAGCGGCATCCAGTCTCATGGGCCGCCCTGCTTTCGCCAGCTACACAATAGACGATTTCTTTGCGCTCGTTCAATATCACATTTACGATAAAAGCAAGTCCCGCCTTTTCCGCCGCCCATACCATATCTCGGTGAACGGCATTGCCGGCCAGCACGCCGGCTCGCGCATAGGGACTGTCAATAAATTCCGAACAATGATTTGCTAATACCGTTGCACGGCCTGCTACACCTGGCAGAACTGATTTTCGGCCGCCGGAATATCCAGCGAAAAAGTGCGGCTCGATAAAGCCTTCGGAAATCAGCAGATCGGCCTCACAGGCCCAGCGGTTCACCCAGCATTCGCCCCCAGAGGGCAATATTCCCAGCATACGCATGTCCTCACTGCTGTCGCAGTTATGAATTACGATATGCTCCCGCTCCACGATCTCCAATCCGAACTTATCGATCAGCTCTTGCCGGGTAGTACCACGATGACAGCCTGTTGCAACAAGAAGCGTGATTTCCGCCGCAGGGTTTCCCCGGCGGATTTCGCGAAGCATCGGCGGAATCAGCAGCTTGCTGGGCACCGGCCGGGTGTGATCAGAAGCAATAATGGTTACGCATCGCTTACCGCGGCTCATCTCCGCAAGTCCCAGCGTACCGACAGGGTGGTAAAGAGCCTCCTCCACGATTTCTTCTGGCGCCTTTTCCGGATGATAAGCGGCTATCCGCGTCCTCAGAATCCCCTTCACCCTTTCCTGCGGCAAATCCAGTGCCTGAAATCCTTTCCCATATGGGAATTCCATATGTACCATGATCTTTTCTCCTCCCGTCAGGCCTATTTTCCTCTGCCCCTCTCCGTGTACTACGGCTTGAATGTCCCATGAAAGCATCCCGCCATATGCGGCCGGCCTTACTTAACAAGCACGTGCTCCAGTTGAGCAGGATGTGCCTGGTCTGTAAAGGGGTAAAAGTTCTGCGGCAAATGTCGAAAAGGCAGCCGAGTTAACTGCGCCGTAGCTGAACATCCGGTATCTATGACCATCATCTGCCCGGCAAATCTGCCATAAGCTGCACGAAAAGACGTACAGGCCTTTACGATTACCACGTCGCATAGGGTTGGCTCCACGCCAAAATGGCGCAAAAGCTGGGGATCGCCAGTAGTGGCCATGCTATGGCAGACCACCACAGCAGTGTTTCCCATATGAAGTGTCGCAGTGGGCCCAATACACTCGTGGAGAAAACGCATAGATGGTCCCTCGATCACATATCTGCCGGTATGCAGACTTTCTACAGAAAAAGTGCCAGGATAAGCGCGTGAAAACTGAGGATCCAGCGTACCGCCTATACAAGCTCGAAATGTACTGCCCAATCCCTCGGAAAACGCCCGGTCCGCCAGAGTTGGATCGTTAATGATCGTCCCTACTTTCAATTCCGGCGCCTGCTGCATAACGGCATAAGCGATATCAAAGTTATCACCGGCCGCACCTGCATTGGGAGAATCGGAAAAGTCCGCAACAACGATGGGCCTCCCATCCTCATGACAGCGCGCCGCCGCAACGACATCCCCTACCGTTACCGTTTTAGGCATCATATCATGGCGAATCTGCCACATTTCTTCCATGCTTTCCCGTACTGCAGACCGAGCCGCATCTTCGTCCGTGCCAATGGCTACAATCGCGGAACCTCCGCAGGATACATCCAGCCAAGGCTGCATTTGAAACGCAGAGATATCCAGCACCATCCCACTTTCTACCTTTGCAAACATATTCCGGAGCACCTCATGAAGCGCGCCCTCAGTTGTGGTATATCCGCTGGCAGGCTGGATCATTGGCAATAGGCCATAGGCCATATGGAACTTCTCTCCGCGCAGCATCCGATTACCGAATTTAGCGGCACGATACCCTGTCTCATATTGGTCTACATGGGGATATGTGCGATAGCCGCAGATGATATCGGCCAAGCGAAACATGCGCGGAGTGATGTTCGCATGCAGGTCGTAGGATGTAGCTATAACTACCTTGTCGCCCAGGAGCCGTCTTGCCTCCTCTAACACATCTCCACACATATCCTCATGCGTCTCCGCCTGTGTGGCCCCATGCAGAGAGATATAGCAGCCGTCCACTTTTCCGGCAGCGTTCACGTATTCTCTCAGCTTACCGATAAAAAAATCATATATCTCGTCCTCAAGTATGCCTCCAGCATTTGCCCTCATACACAGTCCCGGAATGATCTCTATACCGTCTTCCTGCAGCGCCTGAAGCATTCCTCCTACTGCCACTTGCTTTCCAATAATATTCTCAAAGATCTGCTTGCCCTCGTACAAACAGCAGTTGTGATAATTCTGCAATTTATTCTTTACTGCGCAAAAGCTATTGGATTCCTGATTGATTTCCATCAGCAGAACTCTCATATTCTGGCTTCCTCCTGCTTTCCCTCTCTGTCTAGATTCTGAACAGGCAATCTGCAGCCCTCCGCTGCTATTTCTCTCCTTTTCAGCCTGTGCGATCCCAATTACTATTTTCAGGAAAATTTTCCATGTGGTTAAGCTGATTTTCTGAAGATAGTTTTCTTAAACTGCTGAAAGCATCTCCCGCAGCTATGATCGGTCACTTGTAGTAATCCTTGATTTCAAGTGAATCGGCCGTGATAGTCACTTCTCCGTCCTTCAGTTGGGCATAGACATTTCCATTCATCCAACTGGCATAGGTCGTGCACCCCACTTCAGTATAGTGCCGGTAGGACACGTTGGTCATCACATGGTTGCCCTCCATCACCGCATACCTTGGCGCTACCGCTTGGATAAAGTCGATGTTCACCGCATTTTCATAGCCGTGGTGCGGAATCTTTAGGATGTCTGCCTTTAACACGGTCAGATCGTCTGCGTAGGTATCCAGAATATTTCTCTGTGCCTGCTTATAGATATCCCCCGTCATCAGTATGGACACTCCCTCAGTTTCCAGACGAAACACCATTGAGCGGTTATTCGTGTCAATGACACAGTTGCTGTCTGATGCGTCCAACGTCGGATTTTCCGCCACCATCTCCGCCAGCGGCCATAAAACACTGATTTTTGCCGTCCCAACAGTAAACGCATCCCCCGCTTTCAAATGGGTATAGGGGATCTTTCTTGCTTCGATATCCTCTTCGATCCACGCAAATTGCCGTGACACATAGCCAGGTGAGTATATCTGACCGATTTGAAATGTTTCCGCAAGCTTTTTGTAGCCTCCTACATGGTCGGAATGAAAGTGCGTCAGCACCAGCACATCAATCTTCTTAATACCGCGAGCCTGCAGATCCGCTGCGATGATCTCACCCGCCGATACTGTGCCGCAGTCCACCAGCATATTGCTGCCATCAGGAAAAGTAAAGAACGTACAGTCCCCCCACTGGTCGTCCAACTCTGCCACATCGTAAAAGTGAATCGCCGCTCCTTCATCGCCGCATCCTCTATACACCAATACAGCTAAGCACAGCACGATCATGAGCAGCCCCAGCGCTCGCACAACATATTTTTTCATTTGTTTCTCTTTCTGCCGCTTTCAGGCACCCGAAGCAAATTAGCCGTCTGCCAGATCTTCCATAAATACGGGCTGTGACCAGGCTACACCGCCATGTTCATCCACCACCCGAATGCGGAAATAGTTCAGGGCACGATTGACCGGCCATTCCAAATGGCGGAACGTTTCTCCTCTTTTGGAGTAGCAGGTATACCCCCAACGGGAACCACCGTTGACTTGTACCATAGCCGCTGGCGAAAAATCCATATGGAGTACACCATTCTCGATCGACATAGCATGAATTTCCGGGCCAGTCGTAGGGTAAAACTGCCCGTTCTTCAGTGCCGAACAAAGTCCAGCACGGGAAAAGTCGTTCGTCAACACCATTGTGGCGCAGGCGCCGCAAATGCCGTAGTCCGGCCCATAGTGATGAGTATCGTCACCCGCCACCGCCCAGATACGCTTTCCGCGCTCCAAGCAGTAGTCCCAGATCGCATCATCTGTATTGCCGCCAAGGTCCTTCACCGCACCAGTGTTCCACACCTCAAATGCAAAACAGCCCTCCACCGCCAGCAGAGTCTCCGGCTCTACATGGGACCATGCCGGATGATTGAAAATCACCAGCTGATGGTTCTCTCTGTAAGTGCGAATATATCTGTTCCAGGAGCTAATGCCCCAGTCCAAAGGTCGCGGCAGTTCTTCGTCATGGCGATAAGGGCATGGGCCTGCCGTCACGTCCCAGAGTAAATTCATATGACAATGCCGCTGCTGGGAAGAACTCAGCAGGAAAGGGTGCTCCTCATTAGGGCGCATTGCTCGCTCTACACCAGCAAGTACAATGAAATCTTCCCGATCCTGCTCCCGGGAATTCCAGTAGATCTCATGGTCTGTCATGACGCAGAACCGGAACCCCTTGCTGCGGTACTCTTTTAAAGCGTCGGCATAAGGGACTGTAGAATCGGGAGAACGGTTGGTATGCATATGCATACATCCCTTATGCTGCGCTGTATTTCTATCGACCAATACGATATCTTTCATCTCTCCACCACCATGCTGCAGGGAAACGGGAGACAAAGACACTTCGTCTCCCGTTTCCAAGCGTGTTTATTTTTGAAAACGAAGCAAACGCTTTGGATCACTTGTGCTCAAGATGCCACAGATTCAATGCATCATTAATAGTAGTGGACATCTCAGAAATCGCAGTATCAATGCTGTAAGAGGGGTCCGCGATAACCTTTTCCAAAGCTTCAATGCCAGCAGCCTGGAACTCAGTATTGATGGGCGTCACAGGATGGTAAGACAGAATATCGGAGGAATTCTGCTTGTCGATCAAGTACTGGAAATCCAGCGTATCGCTGCTGATATAATCCTTGTAGATGCTGGAGTTATAGCAGCCGTCGGAAATCGGCAGATAGCCGGTAATGGTGCACCAAGTGGCGGCATTGTCGTCCTGGGAGAAGTATTTGATGAACTCCCAGGCGCCCTCACGGGCGGCCTCGTTGGCAGCCTTGGTAATATAGAAACCATTTCCGGAAGCAGGCAGTCCGGTGGACCGGCCCTCAGGCGTTACAGATTGCCACGGGATGAACGCAATATTGCAGGGTGTATCATGGTTTTCGTTCCAGGCATTAGCCAAGCGCGCATAGCCGCCGATCGTACCGGTCACAATGGCCAGATCACCGGACGCAAATGCAGGCAGCACTTCATTGCCCCAAGAAGCACCCAGGTTATAGCAATAGCCGTTGTCGCTCAAATCGCGCCACAGCTGGAAATAACGCTCCACATACTCCTTGGTGCCCTCTTGGTCATAGAAGCACTTAGTAGGCGCTGCGGACTTTCCGTTATCGTTATCTACACTGGGGATTCCTTCGATAGACAATGCGTAGTTCAGGTAGATATTAGACCAATCAGCGCCGATGCCATAGGTACAGATGTTACCTTCTACCAGATTCTTGCAGATATCATACAGATCTTCCAGGCAGGTAATGTCCGTATACGGGTCCACTCCTAATTGCCCAACCAGATCCATATTGAAGAAAATGCCGGCCATACTGTTGCCCATGGGATAGCCCACCATGTTGCCATCCAGATCGCCCCACGTCGCGACCAAGTTACCATACAGCATGGAAACGGCGGGGTCAGAGGTGGAGGCAAACTCGGACACCGGGACAATGAAGTCGGAGTACATATACGTACCAGCTTGCTCTGTGGTAGCATTCACCAGGGCGGGCAGATCAGATTCAGCGGTAATCTGCAGCTTCGCCAGCAGGTCGTTCATGCTGCCTACATATTCATACGACATCTCGTACTTTTCTTGAGAAGCATTGAATTCCGCCATTAGCTTCTCAATGTACTCCTGCTTCTCAGCCCCCCACGTGCCCCAATAAACTACAGGAACTTTGCCCTCAGGCGCAGGGTCTTGCGTGTCGGACACAGGATCCTTCGTGTCAACTACGCCAGGGTCCTTCGTATCGTCTGCGGGGGGATCCTCCGCGCCGCAGCCCACACACAGCGTCAAGCACATCACGACTGCCAGAAGAAGCGCAACAATTTTCTTTTCCATCTGAATTCTCCTTTTCAATTTATTTTTTGCGGAAACCATTCCGCTGGGATACAATAGGTCAGCCCTTGATTCCTCCGGCCACCATACCACGGATGATATATTTTTGGCCCAAAGAAAACACCAGCACAACAGGTAAGATGCAAATAATCGCCCCCGCCAATATCACGCCTAAGTGGTCGGTCTCGGCGCCCTTTAGCATCGCCATACCGATCTGCACAGTATACATCTTCTGTGAATTACTGATCAGCAGCGGCCATAGATACTGATTATAGATGATGACAAACTCATAGATCGCCAGCGCCGCAATGGATGGCATTGAGAGCGGAACGGCAATGCGATAGAAAAATCCGAGCATACTGCATCCATCCAAAATGGCCGCCTCCTTGAAATCCTTTGGCAGGGATGAATAAAACTGGCGCATCATAAAAATGCCCATTCCCGAAACCAAAAACGGAAGCGTCATACCGGCGAAGGTGTTTGTCAGTCCCCAGTTTTGAATCTTCAGGTAGTTTGCAACCAGCGTCACATCCCCGGGAATCATCATCGTCACAAGAATCAGGTTGAAGAAGAACTTCTTGCCCTTGAATTCATAAAATACAAAGGCAAAAGCTGTTAAACTGCAAATGACCACCTGCGCTACAATGATGATCGTACAGCAAATAAAGCTGTTGATCATATAGCGTCCTATGGGAATATATCGAAGAACGTATTCGTAGTTCTCCAAAGTTGTTTTTGCCGGAAAAAGTGTCAGCGTTGAGGTCATGATCTCACCATCTGATCGCAGGCTGTAGGAGAGCCCAAGTAAGATCGGGGATATGACCAAAAGGCCGATCAAGATCCGGAACACCACCGACAGCACACGGCCGACTTTTTTCTTCATATGCAGGAACATCGCACACACCTCCCTAATCGTAGTGAATCATGCGGTTCTCTGTTAAAAGCTGAATGCGGGTAACTACAAAAATCGCGAAAAACAGAATTATGGAATAGCAGCAGGCCGTCTCAAAGCGACCATTGAGAATTGCTTCCTTATAAATGGCATATACCAATGTTTCGGTGGAATTTGCCGGTCCGCCTGCAGTCAGCAAACGAATCTCACCAAATGCCTTAAACGCATTTGTGATGTTCAGGAAAACGACAAAAAATATCTGTGGAGATGCAATGGGGAACATGATTTTAAAAATGCGGGTCATTTTGCCTGCTCCATCTATGCGGGCACTTTCCAGCAGCGTTTCCGGTACAGCACGAAATCCGACCAGCAAAAAGAGGAAACTTGAGCCAATACTCAGCCACACTGTAGCAGCCGCCACCGAATAAATAGCAAATTTGGAAGATGTCAGCCAGGGGTAGCTTGTCCCCAGCAGCATATCCAACACGCCGCTTTGCTTGAAAATAAACAGGAATAGTGCAGCAGCCGGTGCCGAAGCGATTGCCATTGGAATGGCATACATCGTCTGGTATATTCGACTAAATCGCTTCTGTTCTACGCAGAGCAACGCCAAGATAATAGCCAGCGCAAAGGTAAAAACCGCCACCAATGCAGCAAAAAGGAACGTATTTTTGAGGACCTGCATAAATTTTGGTTGAGCGAATAGCCGGGCAAAATTGCTAAATCCAGCCCATGCCACCGCTTCACCTTTTTTGTTGGTCACTGTCATAGCCAAATAAAAGCTTTTCAAAAACGGCCAAAAGCTGAAAAGCGTAAACAGCGCCATAGCAGGTATCAGCAATACATACGGGGTGACCCGATCTATTTGCTTCGACGTAAGATGCCTTTTCCCTTTTTCCATACGCATTTTTCCTTTCTGCATCGCCCTAGTATATCAGCTTTCCCTAAACCCCACTCTGTGGTACATGCCTAAGCAAATTTGTGCCAACCTTCCCACCTTGCCCGCACAATTCCTTGCAGTAGTCTTAACAGCATCGTCAACTGTCTCCTCACATTGGCACGGGGACTTTATACTCGCTGATGTCGGCGAAGGGGTGGAAATAGTGGGGCAGACGGCGATAGTGTACCCGCTCCAGGCGGATGGGCGCGGTCCCAGGGGTGTCAGTTTCGCAGATCTCCCCGGCGATCTTCTCATAGGCGGCCCGGAAGGAGGTACACGCCTTCACCGCCACCATCTGGTAGTCCTTCGGCTCGATGCCAAACGCCCGGTAGAGCTGGGGATCGCCCGGGGCGGAGATGCCCTCGCACACCAGCACGTCCGTATTCCGGATGCGCAGCACCGCCGTGCGGCCGATGTTGTTCCGCATCCCCTTCCCCGCCGGGCCCTCCTGGATAAAGACGCCGTCGTGGAGGGACCGGACCCGGGCCTGGACCCGGACCGGCTGGTAGAACTCATGGGACATGGACCCGCCCAGAAGAATGTTGATCTCCTCCCCGGGCCGGGCGCGGTAGATCTCCTCCATCGCCCGGGCGTCGTTGAGGCAGACTGCGGCGCGCACGTCGGAGGACAGGCGCAGGATGTGCTCGATCACCGCCGGGCTATCCCCGCAGGCCCCCGCGTTGGAGGAGTCCGCCGCGTCCACCAGGATGATGGGCTTGCCGGTATCGTTCCTCTCCGCCCGGTGGATGACCTCGTCGATGGTGTACAGCTGGGTCTGGAAGGTGTCCCGAATCCGGAACAGCCGCTCCGCCAGCTCCGCGGCGTACCGCTTGGCCGCCAGCTTGTCCCGGGACACCGCCAGCACCGCCGAGCCCGCGTTGGCCACGTCCAGCCAGGGCTGCATCTGGAAGATGGAGAAGTCCAGCAGCTCCCCCCGCTCCACCAGCGACTCCGCATACCGCATCAGCTCCCCGAAGGGGCCCCGCAGCGTGGTGTAGCTGCTGGCCGGAACGATCATCGGCACCACCGCCCGCACCGTCCTGGGCGGATCGTCGTCCCCGATGGCCTCCAGCATCAGACGCGCCGCCCGGCGGCCCGTCTCGAAGAAGTCCACATGGGGGTAGGTGTGGTAGCCGCAGATGTAGTCGGCGTACTTCTGCATCACCTCCGTCACGTTGGCGTGGAGGTCGCAGCTGACCGCGATGACCGTCCCCTCGCCTACCACCGCCCGCAGCTCCTGGAGGATCGCGCCGCAGGCGTCCTCTGTCAGCGTCGTCTGGGTGGCGCCGTGCAGGGACACCAGCAGCCCGTCCACCGGCAGCGCCTCCCTCAGGCGCCGGGTGGTCTCCCGGAGGAAGCGGAGCATCACCTCGTGCTCCACCATGCCCCCGCTGTTGCCGTTCATGGAGTACAGCGGGACGATCTCGCCGCCGCTCTCCTCCACCGCCTGGATCATACCGCCCACCGCGCAGGGCTTGTCCCGCAGCGCCCGGTACATCTCCTCCCCTGCGTACACCCCGCCGCGCATAAACTCTGACATTCCGCAGGTGACCGGATTAAACGAATTGGTCTCTTCCCTAAACTCACATACAGCGATCTTCATATCCCTGTGTTCCCTTCCTGATTTCCCGTGCAAGAAAAGCCCTGTGTCCTATCCGCGGGCCGCTTATCCGCGCAGCGTCTCCAGGCACTCGGCCACCACGCTGAGCATGTTGCGGCAGTCCTGCTCGTAGATCTCGCCCATATTGGCGATCTGGATCATGTTCTGCTTGGCGTAGTCGCCCTTGCCGATGTAGAAAACGTATCCGCGCTTCTCCATCTCCGCCAGGAACACCGGCGCCTCGACGCCCTCCGGCAGGAACACGGAGGTGACCGTGTTGGACATGTGCTCCGACAGGAGCAGCCGCATCCCCAGGGCCTGCACGCCCTGGCGGATGATCTCCGCGCAGCGGCGGTAGCGGGCGATCCGGACGTCCAGCCCCTCCTCCTGGATGTTGGTCAGGGCGGTGTTCAGGGGCCAGAACAGGTTCACGTTGGGCGTATTGGGGGTCTGGCTGGTGTCCCGGGCGCTGACATAGTGCTTGTAGAGGCTCAGGTACACGTTCCTGCACTGGCCGGGGGTCAGCGCCTCCAGCACGTCCCGCCGGGCGCAGACGTATGCCGAGCCGGGGAAGGCTCCTACACATTTTCCCCCAACAGAGGTGGCGATGTCAATATGGTTCTCCACAACATTCACATATTCGCCGCCCGCCGCGGAGACGCAGTCCGCATACAGCAGCTTGCCGTACTTCCGGCACAGCTTTCCGATCTCCCCCACAGGGTTTATCATGCCCGTGCAGGTCTCGTGGAACACCATGGCCACCGCCTTCACCGAGGGGTTGGCGGCCAGGGCGGCCTCGATGACAGCCAGGTCCGGATAGGTCCCCCAGGGGAACGACACGTCCACTTTGGGGATCTGGTATTTATCAATGATCTCCAGCAGGCGCTCACCGAACATGCCGTTGCGGATCAGGAGCACGCTCTCCCCCGCCTGGAACAGAGAGGACAGCACCGTCTCATTGGCCGAGGTGCCGGAGCCGGAGACGATGACCGAGTAGTAGGTATCGTCCGCCTGAAACAGCCGCTTGATCTTCTCCTGGGTATCCGCGAACATGGCCTCGAACTCCTTGCTGCGGTGGCAGATGTCGTAGTGGAGCAGCGCCGCGCGCACATTGTCCTTCACCATCACGGGACCGGGGGAAAACAGTTTCGGAGCACTCATTTTGTAACAACCTCCAATTTGATTTTATGCCTGTTTGCTTTGCTGTTTTGTGGTGTTGTTACCTTATTTTGCTCCATTGTTGTGGATTTGTCAACACGTTTCGTGGGATTTCCAAAATTTTCTGTGTTTTACACACATTTCACCCTGTGGATTTTGCTAATATCTACAAAAATCAAATTGTGTTCTTGTGATTTTCTCCGATTTCCTGTATAATAGTGCCACATAGACAAGGGAGGGAGCTTCTATGCTTGCACAAGAACGGCACAACGCCATCCTGGAGATTCTGGTCCAGCAGGGCGGCATCATTAAAATGAAGGACATCGTCGCGCGCTTCAACGTCTCCAACGAGACGGCCCGCAGGGACCTGGAGGCGCTCCAGGACCAGAACCTGGTCACCCGGGTCTACGGGGGGGCCATCCTGGTGGACCGGCGGGAGCCGGTGAACCTGTCCGCCGCCCAGGAGAGCAACGCGCCCGGCCACGACAAGCGGGCCTCCATCGGAAGGGCCGCCGCCCAGCTGGTCCACGAGGGGGAGTCCATCATGCTGGCCTCCGGCACCACCATCCTGGAGATCGCCCGCAACCTGAAGCATCTGCACAATCTCACCGTCCTGACCAACTCTCTGGCGGTGATCAACGAGCTGATCGACACCAATTTCGACGTCTACGTCCTGGGGGGCAAGCTGGACTCCAACGAGCTGAACATGTCCGGCAACATGGCCCTGCGGGCCATCCAGGGGGTGTTCGTGGACAAGGCCTTCATCGGGGCCGGCGGCGTCACCTTCCAGTACGGCATCTCCGACTACGCCAGCAGCGACGCGGCCATCCGCTCGGAGATGCTGGGCCGGGCCAACCAGACGATCCTGGCCGCCCAGAGCGACAAGTTCGGCCGCAACGCCTTCTCTCTGGACACGCCCCTCAGCAAGATCAACGTCATCGTCTCCGACGCCGACCTCTCCCCGGAGTACGCCGCCGGCATCCGGGAGCGGGGCATTGAACTGATCCTCGCAGAGCCGTGACCCGCCGGAACAGGCGGAGACAGCAGCCCGCTGTCTCCGCCTGTTCCCGTTTCATACCGGAACTTGATAAAAACTTGCCAAAAGGTTTTTATCGGGCGAAGCCCGTCAAGTTCTGTATGGGACGGCCCAGCGTGCGAATGTACCATGCGAGCGTGCGCAGCACGCGGATCTCTCGATGAAAGCTTTGGATTGGGAGATCGTATCAGCCCTGAAGCGCGCGAAAGATCGGGTCCAGCGCCGGGTACAGCCCCGTAAACGTCTGGTACATGCGGCGGTACTCCTCCCAGCGCGCCGGGTCCGGCTCATACCGCCCGGCGGTCCTGACCCGCTGCCGGAGCTCCGACAGGTCCCGGCAGACCCCCAGCCCCACCAGGGCGCAGCAGGCCCCGCCGATGGCGCCGGTGTGCTGATTGGCCTGGGGCACCACGACGGGGATCTGGAGCACGTCCGCCAGCATCTGCATCCAGTGCCTGCCGCCGGCGCCGCCGCCTACGGCGGTGATCTCCTCCAGGGGCCGCCCCAGATACTCCTGGCACGCCTCCACCCTCTGCCGGATGGTGTAGCACACGCTCTCCATCATGGCGTTGACAAAGTGCCGCCGGTCGTGGACGGCGCTGGCGTTGAGGAACACCACCCTGGCCCGCTCCGACAGCGGCGGCAGCTCCCCGGAGAGCCAGGGCGTTGCCAGCAGGCGGCCGGAGCCCGCCGGGATGTCCGCCAGCTCCCGCTCCAGCAGGTCGAAGATGCCCTTCCCCAGCTCCTCCCGCTCCCGGCGGTAGAACTGGTCCAGGGTCCAGTTCAGGGCCAGCCCCACAGACTGCATCCCGAACAGGAGGATGTCGTCCTCCCGGCGAAAGGCGGTGGACGGCATGTGGACATGCCCGCTGCTGTGCTCCACAACAGGCGCCACCCACCCGGAGGTGCCCAGGTACACATGGACCATGCCCCGCTGGCCGCAGCCCGCGCCCACGGCCACCGCCGGGATGTCGCAGCACCCCGCGAACACCGGGATACCCGCGGGCAGGCCCATCTCCCGCCCCGCCTGGGCGGTGATCTCCCCCACCCGGTCCGTGCTGCGGACCAGGGGCGGGAACTTGCTGCGGTCCAGCTCCGCCGCCGCGAGGATACGCGCATAGTGATCGTCCACCGCCGGGTCCCAGGCGTGGATGAAGTCGTTGCTGAGGTCCACGGCGCGGACCCCCGTCATCTTCCAGCGCAGGAAGGAGTTCGCCTCAAAGATGGTCTCCGAGCGCCGGTAGACCTCCGGGCAGCGGCGCTTCAGCCACATCAGCCGCGCCCAGTAGCTCTGGCCGGTGAACTCCCGGGTCCCCAGCCTGGCGTCGAGGAGCTCCGCCTCCTCCTCCGCCCGGGCGTCCAGCCAGATCAGGCTGTTGTGGAGCACGTTCCCCGCCCGGTCCACCGGGATGATCCCCTTCCACTGGGTACACAGGGAGATGCCCGCCACCGCCTGGCCCTTTCCCAGGCCCGCCGTCACCTCCCGGGCGCAGGCGCACAGCGCCTGCCAATAGGCCATGGGGTCCTGCTCCGCCCAGCCGGGCCGGGGCGTCAGCAGCGGATACCCCCGCTCCACGCTGGCGGCCAGGGCACCGTCCATGGTGACCAGGGCCGCCTTTACGCCGCTGGTCCCCAGGTCAAAGGACAAGATGTACTCCGTCATGGTAAGCCTCCCTTTTGTTTGTGTGTTTTTACAACTAATATTGACATAATACCACATTTGTGCTAGGATTGCAATGTGGTTTTTGTGGTGTTGCGCGTCTATCATTCTGTCGCTTTCCGGAAATCCAAGGAGGCCATTCTATGAAAGAAAAGCTGTTTGTCCTGTCCATGGACGCCATGGTCCACGAGGATGTGGCCTATCTGCTCACCAAGCCGAACTTCTCCCGGCTGATGGCGGAGCGCGCCGAGGTGGAGCGGGTCTGCACCATCTACCCCAGCATCACCTATCCCGCCCACGTCTCCATCCTCACCGGCTGCCGTCCGGGCCGCCACGGCGTCATCTCCAACACCGAGTTCAAGACGGTCAACGACGGCATCGACCACTGGCACCTCTACGCCGGCGCGGTCCAGACGGAGGACCTGTTCGCCGCCGCCAAGCGGGCCGGCTGCACCACCGCCGCCGTCTACTGGCCGGTCACCGGCTGCAACCCTAACATCGACTACCTCATCAACGAGTACTTTTTCCCCTACCCCGACGAGCCGGTGCTGGAGGGCTTCGCCAAATTCGGCGCCAGCGGGGAGGCCCTGGATGTGGTCCGGGAGAACATGCACCGCTATCCGTCCTGCCACGAAAAGACCGAGGCGGTGACCCTCGCCAACACCTACGACGACTTTATCAACGGCTGCGCCTGCTCCCTGATCCGGCGCTTCCAGCCGGACCTGCTGACGGTCCACAACTGCTTTATGGACACCACCCGCCACCGGTACGGCATTTTCAACGAGAAGACCAGGGCCTGCCTGGACCAGATGGACCTGTGGCTGGGGGAGCTGATGGCGGCCATGGCGGACGCCGGGGTCTACGACCGGACCAACTTTGTGATCCTCAGCGACCACGGGCAGATGAACTTTGTCCGCCGCATCAAGCTCAACGTGCTGCTGGCCCGGGGCGGCTACATCGACGTATCGCCGGACGGCACCGTCCGGGGGTGGCTGGCCTTCGCCCAGTCCAACGGCATGTCCGGCACGGTCTATCTGCGGGACCCCGGCGACTGCCGGCTCCGGCAGGAGGTATACAGCTACCTGCGGCAGCTTGCTGCGGACGGGGTCTGGGGCTTCCAGGAGGTCTACACCCAGGAGGAGGTCCGTGAGCGGTACGGCATGTACGGCAATTTCTCCTTCATGGTGGAAACGGACGGCTACACCGCCTTCAGCGACGGCTGGACGGAGCCTATCCTCAATCCCATTGACTTCTCCGACTACCGCCTGGGCCGGGCCACCCACGGCTACCAGCCTGAGAAGGGACCCCAGCCGGTCTTTCTGGGGCGCGGCCCCGCCTTCCGCCCCGGGGCAGTCCTCCCCCGGGCCCAGATCATCGACGAGGCCCCCACCCTGGCGGCCATCCTGGGCCAGGAGATGCCCCAGGCCCAGGGCCGGTGCCTGCGGGAGCTGTTGGCCTGACGGCCGTGATACGAAAAAGGACCCCCGAGGGAAAATGCTTCCCTCGGGGGTCCGTCTTTTGTCGTATTCGCTTGGCAGGCGCGACGGTTGATGTCGCGTCAGCCTCGCTCCAAAGGTACGTCGCTCGGCAGGCTCAACGGTGGATGTTGAGTCAGCCCGGAGGCCAGGTCATATCGCGGCCGGCCAGGACGTGGAAGTGGAGGTGGGGCACGGTCTGCTGGCCCGCCTCACCGATGTTGGATACCACACGGTAGCCGGCCTGGGCAAAGCCCAGCTCCTCCGCCAGCTTGGCGATGACGGAGAAGATGTGGCCTACGATGGCCTCGTTCCACTTGTTGACCTCCGACACGGACTGGATGTGGGCCTTGGGCACCACCAGGAAGTGGGTGGGCGCCTGGGGGTTGATGTCGTAGAACGCGTAGCACAGGTTGTCCTCATAGACCTTCTTGGAGGGGACGTCCCCCTTGATGATCTTGCAGAACAGGCAGTCGGGGTCATAGCGCAGTACGTCGGACATGGGTTAGCCTCCTTTTCAAATGGTTTGTCACACGAACCGGTTTTTCGCCGGGTCATAGGTATAGCCGATGGCGGCCAGCGCCGACCGCAGAGACGCCTCATCGGCGTCCAGGGCGGCGCACAGCTCGGCCAGGCTCTCGTACTCGTCCCGGAGCTTGGTGTTCACGAAGCTCAGCAGGATGACGGGGTCGGTGGGGATCATGTTTGGTCCTCCCATACGGCGGGAATGCACGCTTCGGCCTCGCTCTGTATGACGGTCTCCCCCGCGGGGCGTCGGGGATTTTCCAGCCCCAGCACATCGTAGTATTCGTCGGACCAGCGCAGCCCGGAGGGGTCGAAATCCGCCTGCAAAGCCTTCACTTTTTTAAGCGGCTCAACAGGTGTCAAGGAAAATTCCTTTGCAATGATCTCCAGAGCCTTATCCTTGGCGGCAAAGAAGTCCGCCATGTTCCCCTGGGTCCGGGCAGCGGTGTCCTCCGCCGCGAACTCCCAAAACCGCTCCTCGGGCAGCCACCAGAGCTGGCTGAGGACATTGGCGTCCCCGCAGGAGAGGAGGAAGGACAAAAACTCCCGGAGATCGCCGGCCACGGGGAGGACGAACTTCCCCTCCTCCCCCATGGCCGGGTCCACGCAGAATACCCGCTCATCCTCCGGCAGGAGGATGAAATGAACGCCGTCGCAGCCGGTCCGGCCCACGTACTCCGCGTCCACGGGGGTGCAGAAGTAGGCGAAATCCTCCGCCCCATCCTGGAGCAGCCCGATGGCTTCAAAGTCAATATCCAGCGCCCGGAAGCGCCGCAGATCGTCTCTTGTCATGCCATCAGTCCTTGGCCTTCTCCGCCACGAAGTCGTCCAGGGCCGCCAGGGCGTCGTCCAGCTTCAGCAGGTCGCTGCCGCCGCCCATGGCGCTGTCGGGCTTGCCGCCGCCCTTGCCGCCGCAGATGGGGGCGATGGCCTTGATGATGTCCCCGGCCTTCACGCCCCGGGCTACGGCCTCCTTGCCGCAGACCGCCAGGAAGGTGATCTTCTCCCCGTTGACGCTGGCCAGCAGGGCCGCCACATTGGCGGCCTTGTCCCGGAGGAAGTCGCCCATCTTCCGCAGGTCGTCGGCGGCCAGGCCGTTCCTGGAGAAGGACACCACCTTCAGCCCCTTCACCTGCTTGGCGTTCAGCAGGAACTGGTCCGCCTGGGAGACGAACTCCCGGGCCTTCAGCTTCTCGATGGCCTGCTTCAGCTCCCGGATCTCGCCGGTCATCTGCCCGGCCTTCTCCCGCAGCTCGTTGGGCTTCACCTTCAGCGCGGCGGCGGCCTGGAACAGCATATCCTGGCTGCGGTTCATGACCTCCAGGGCCTTGCGGCCGGTGACGGCCTCAATGCGGCGGACGCCGGAGGCCACGGAGAACTCGCTGTCGATGTGGAAGAGGCCGACTTTGGCGGTATTGTCCAGGTGGGTGCCGCCGCAGAACTCCACGGAGTAACCCTGGCCCATGTCCACCACCCGGACCACGTCGCCGTACTTCTCGCCGAACAGGGCGATGGCCCCGGTCTTTTTGGCCTCCTCAATGCCCATGACCTTGGTCTCGATACCGTAGCCCTCCAAAATGGAGTCGTTGAGGATGCGGGAGACCTCCCCCAGCTCCTGGGCCGTCATGGCGGAGAAGTGGGTGAAGTCAAAGCGCAGGTGGTCCTCCTCCACCAGGGAGCCGGCCTGGTGGACGTGGTCCCCCAGCACCGTGCGCAGGGCCTTGTCCAGCAGGTGGGTGGCGGAGTGGGCCCGCATGATGGCCTTCCGGCGCTCCACGTCGATGGAGGTGGTACACACGTCGCCCACCTTCAGCTCGCCGGAGCGCAGCACGCCGTAGTGGAGGTACTTGCCGCCCTTGTTCTTCTGCACGTCGGTGACGGCAAAGACCGCCTCGCCGCAGGTGATTGTCCCGTGGTCGGCCACCTGGCCGCCCATCTCGGCGTACAGGGTGGTCTGATCCAGCACCAGGATGGCCTCCACGCCGGCGGCGATCTCCTGGCGCAGCTCGTCCTCCGCCACGATGGCCAGCACCTTGGCCTGGGTCTCCGTCCGGTCATAGCCCACAAACTCCGTGGCGGGCACGTCCTTGCCGAACTCGATGCCGGCCCAGCCCAGGTCGCCCAGGGCCTCCCGGGCCTTCCGGGCGCGGACGCGCTGCTCCTCCATCAATGCCTTGAAGCCCTCCTGGTCCACGCTCATGCCCTCCTCGGCCACCATCTCCGTGGTCAGGTCGATGGGGAAGCCGAAGGTGTCGTAGAGCTTAAAGGCGTCGGCGCCGGAGAATACCTTCTCCCCCTTGGCCTTATGGCCGGCCAGCATCTCGGTGAAAATGCGCATGCCGCCGTCGATGGTCTTGGCGAAGCTCTCCTCCTCCAGCTTGATGACCCGGGTGATATAGGCCTGCTTCTCCCGCAGGTCGGGGTAGTGGCCCTCGTTCTCGTGGATGACGGTGTCGCACACCTCATAGAGGAAGGGGCGGTCCACCCCCAGGAGCTTGCCGTGGCGGGCGGCCCGGCGGAGCAGGCGGCGCAGCACATAGCCCCGGCCCTCGTTGCTGGGCAGCACGCCGTCGCAGATCATCATGGTGGCGGAGCGGATGTGGTCGGTGATGATCCGCAGGCTCACGTCGGTCTGGTGGCTCTCGCCGTAGTGGGCGTGGGTGATCTCGCTGACCTTGTTGGTGATGTTCATGACGGTGTCCACGTCGAACAGGGAGTCCACGTCCTGGCACACCACCGCCAGCCGCTCCAGGCCCATGCCGGTGTCGATGTTCTTCTGCTTCAGCTCGGTGTAGTGGCCCTGTCCGTCGTTATCGAACTGGGAGAACACCACGTTCCAGACCTCGATATACCGGTCGCAGTCACAGCCCACGGTGCAGCCGGGCTTGCCGCAGCCGTACTTCTCCCCCCGGTCGTAGTAGATCTCGGAGCAGGGGCCGCAGGGGCCGGAGCCGTGCTCCCAGAAGTTGTCGGCCTTGCCGAAGCGGAAGATCCGCTCGGCGGGGATGCCGATCTCCTCGTTCCAGATGCGGAAGGCCTCCTCGTCCGCCGGGGTGTTCTCGTCACCGGCGAACACGGAGGGGTAGAGCCGGTCCGGGTCCAGGCCCACCCACTCGGGGCTGGTCAAAAACTCCCAGGCCCAGGGGATGGCCTCCTTCTTGAAGTAGTCCCCGAAGGAGAAGTTGCCCAGCATCTCGAAGTAGGTGCCGTGGCGGGAGGTGTGGCCGATGTTCTCGATGTCGCCGGTGCGGATGCACTTCTGGCAGGTGGTCACCCGGTGGCGGGGCGGCTCCACCTCGCCGGTGAAATAGGGCTTCATAGGCGCCATGCCGCTGTTGATGAGCAGCAGGCTGGCGTCGTTCTGGGGAATCAGGGAAAAGCTGGGGAGCCGGAGATGACCCTTGGATTCAAAAAATCTCAGGAACATCTCCCGCAGTTCGTTCAGACCGTAGGACTTAGGCATGGGGTTCTCTCTCCTTTTATCTTTTTTGGTTTTTTACAATTACTACTGCTGCTGCTTTCTGCAATTACTGCAATTGCTTTTGCAATTACTACAATAATATGTTGGGCTTCGCCCAAACCCACCAGGGGCTCGTCTCAGCTGTCGCCTCGGTCAGGCGCAGGACAGGCGCCACTGGCGCCTTGCGCCCCCTAGACTCCGCCGCCTTTCTGGGCTCCCGTCGGAACCCAGCGAAGCGGTTCCGATGGGAAAAGGAGGGGCAAAGTAATGCAACGCAGTTTTCGCCGCCAGGCGGAAACGGAGTGAAATGGATTTCGCCCCGACGCAAAGGCGGGCGAAAACTTTATTTGCGCACCGGCGTATAGCCGATGTTGTCGATGCTCACCTGGCCGCTTCCCTCGAACCGGATGCACACCGACGTCACGGCGGCGGGGTCGAAGCCCTCCGCCCCCGCAAAGTCCTCCAGGGGAATGGACACGGTGGACATGGCGTACTGATACCGCTGGGTGCCAAAGAGGAAGTCCAGCTTGTCCGCCTTCACCGCCAGGATGGGGAACACGGCGGCGTGGTCCCGGATGGAGGCGGAGGCCTCCCGCCCGGAGCTGTCGGTGAGGACCACCTCCCCGTCCAGCAGGGCGTCCGCCTCCCCTCTCTCCGCCGCCTTGGTATCCCGGTCGCAGATGTCGAAGGCCACCGCCTGCCCGGTCAGGTCCAGAGCCGGGGTGCGGAGGGTGTACCGCCCCGTGCCGCTCCACCGCAGGCGCAGGGCGTGGGTGTCGTAGGCGCTGTCCCCGGCGTAGCCCAGCAGCTCCTCCGTCCACCAGTTGAACCCTACGGCCTGGGCGGTGACGCCGTCCATGGTCCCGGTTCCCAGGTCGGAGTCCTCCTCAAAGTCCGCAATAGGGGTGAAGCCCGTCCCCTGCCAGCACTGGTAATACGCCGTCTCCGGAAGCTGTCCGGCATAGCGGTCCCAGTCCGTAAGGAGGGCCCGGCAGCTGTCATCCCCCCGCAGAGTCACATCCAGAAACACCTTGATAAACACCCGGGCGATCTGCCGCTGGTCCTCCGCCGGCAGCAGCCCTCCCACGTTCAGCAGGCGGCCGTAGGGGCCGGACTGGTCGTAGGCCCCCCAGAGGGTGTTGAACTGGCCGTGGTTGGCTCCCGCTATGTACAGGGCGGATTTCAAATAGTCCCCGTCCCCGGTGAAGGCGATGTTTTCGTACTGGCTCATGCCCATGAACCGGGTCACGTCCCGGTCCGCCGCCCCGTGGAGCGCCAGGTAGTTCACATCCTCCAGCGCCACGCTGTGGCCGGCGGGCTTGTACTGGTTCACCGTGGGGGCAATGGCAATCACGGACTTGATCTTGTAGTGGTAATCAAAGCGTATGGCGCCGTTTTCCGGATAGCGGTCGTAGCCGTTGAAGAGATAGGCCGTGGCCGCCATCTCCCCGCCCCGGCTGTGGCCGGCAACGGCGATATTTTCGCTGTCCAGCCGCCTGTAAAGGGGATCGCCTTCCCGGCCGCTGGCCCCCAGCAGCCAGCCGATATGCTCCAGGAGCAGCACCGCCCGGCCGTCGTTTTCGTTGGAGAGCAGGTTGCAGGCGTTCTGGTCCACCGAGGCCACCGCGTAGCCGTGGCTGGCCAGGTACTCCCCCAAATAGGCGTAGCCCAGGTAGGAGTCGGTGGTGATCTCGTGGTTCCCGTGGGCGATCACCAGCAGGGGGCAGTTCTCCCCCTCCGCCGGATACCACACCCGGCCCCTCAGGGGCACGTGGTCCAGATCGTAGTCCAGATAGGCGTCCACATAGCGGCCCAGCAGCTCCTCCGTCTCCCGGCCCATGTAGGGGGACAGGTCCACCGTCCCCGCCTCCAGGCCGCTGTCCGGGCCGTAGTCCAGGACCTCCACAGCGTATGGCCCCAGGCCCAGGGCGGGCTCCAGGGCGCTGTCTCCGGCCCCGGACGCGTCCAGCAGGGCCGCGGCCCGGCGATAGCCGTCGTCCGGGAAGCCGTCGGAAAACAGCAGCACCGCCGCCAGCACCACTGCCGTCCCCGACAGCAGCAGGGCGGTGACTGTGGTGGGCGCTGCCCGCCGCCGGGACGCCAGGGCCCAGAACGCGGCGGACGCCAGCGCGGCAGCGGCTGCCGCCGTCCCGGAAAAGAGCCACACCTGCCACGTCCAGCTCTCCCCCGTCCCCTGGGCCACGGTGTCCACCAGGACCAGCACCAGGAGCGTCAGTGCCAGGGGGCACCGGAGGCTGCGGCCAACGAGCCGCTTCAGCAGTCTGCCCGCCAGGAGGCCGGCCAGCTCCCCCAGGCCCAGGGCGGCGGCGCATAGGACGGTGTAACCGGCAGGTCCCGGCCACACCAGGGCCGCCAGCAGCCAGCCCAGCAGCAGGCAGGACAGGCCCAGGGACACATGGTACACCGCCGGCTCCGTCCCGGAAAAATTTCGTACAGCCCAGTCCCGGCAGCGGCCCCACAGGGCCGCCCCCCGGCGGGCGAGCTTTATGGTCAAATCTCAGTTCCTCCGCTATTGTTTTTTGACCTCCAGACCGATCAGCGCCATATCCGGGTCAAAGGCCAGACGGAACAGCACGCTGTCCTCGCTGTACTCGCAGTACACCACCGCGACGCCGTACTCCTCCCCGTGGGAGGACTGGCCGGTGGCCATGGCGTCCTCGATCTGACGGTAGGACCCGGCCCCGTCAGTCTGGCGCAGCATCAGCTCCTGAAGGCTCTCGGCCGTGATGGTCTCCCGCAGGTCCTCCCGGACCAGGGCCGCCACGTCCTCGTACTCCCCGCCGGCCAGCAGGCGGGCCGTCTCCCGGCCCTTGGCGATCAGGGTCTCCTCGTCCATCCCCGCCGGCAGGGGGTTGCCGTCGCAGGCGGCCAGGGCCAGGCAGACCAGCACCGCAAGCAGCAGCGCGGTCACTCGTTTTTTCAGCATAAGCTCCTCCCTCTCCGCGTCGGGCAAAAAAAGGAAGGCCCACGCCACCACATAGGGGCGAAGGTCTTCGCGGTACCACCCTAATTATCCCAAAACGGGACATCTCAAGCGCCCGGTAACGGGGGCAAAACCGTGCGGCTCGTCGCCGCCCACTGGGAAGTGGCTGCTGCCGGGACATAAGCCGCGGGGCTCGCACCCTCCCCCGCTCGCTGGGGCCGTCCAATGGCAGCTGGCTCCCTCATGTCGCGTTTTTCGTTTGCAAGCATGATTATAACACACTTTTTCCCCTTGTCAACAGGGATAGGCCCGGAAAAACGCCGGAAATCCTCCCCAACTATGGCAAAAGGGCCGGGAGACCCGCTCCCGGCCCCTTTCGCTCAGTGCAGCTCGTCAGAGCCACCCGGTGAGCAGCCAGCCCAGCCAGCTCAGCCGTCCGCCCAGGGCGGCGGCTACCGCCTCCCGGATGGCGTCCCTGGTGGCGCGGTCGATGGGCGCCCCCTCCATGAGGCGGAAGCGGGTGGTCCCCTCCACGGCGCCGCCGATGGCCAATGCGCCCCTTGCCACGCCGCCCACGGCGATTCGGGAGGCCACGGCGATGCCGCCCATGGCGTAGCGCCCGAAGGTAATGGCCCCCAGGGCCAGCCAGCCAAAGGCGAAGCATCCCAGGGAGACGATCCCCGCGGCCACGCACCCGATGGAGAGCAGCAGCCCCAGGGAGACGACCCCCAGGGACGCCAGCCCCGCGGAGAAGATTCCCAAGGACACCACCCCCGTGGCCACGTTGCCGATGGCGATGATCCCCTTGGCCCGGGCCAGGCCCCGCTCGCTGAGGTGGACGTGGACCAGGGGCAGGCCCCACAGGGTCCGCTCACTGACGTACTCGTAGTCCCCCCGCGGACGGAAGAAGTCCCCCCGCTCCCGGTAGTAGTGCTTCTCAATGATGGTGGGCCCCGCCGCCGGGGCGGCGGTCTCCTCCCCGGTGATGAGGTAGTCCAGGGTAACCCCGAAATACCGGGCCAGGGTGGTCAGATTGTCCATATCCGGGCGGCTGGCCCCGGACTCCCACTTCTGCACCGCCTGGCGGGTGACGCCCACCACCTCCGCCAGGTCCTCCTGGCTCAGGCCCTTCTCCCGCCGCAGGGCGTACAGTCTCTCCGTAAAGCTCATGGCGTACCTCCTCTGTTTGGTGGCTCCATCCTACCCGATTTTCCGGGAAAACACCACCAAAAACAGTGGATAATTTGACAACCAGCGGTTGCTTCGCCGGTTTTTCGCCCAGCGCCGGGCTTTTTCCCCGGCGCGTCAGTCCAGGGTCACCAGCTCGTAGTCCCGGCTGCCCACGCCCAGCTGCTCCGCCGCCTCGATGGTGTGGACGCCGTGGCGGGTCTCCACCCGCTCAATGAAGTGGTCCCGGCCCGGGTCATTGGACCGGTACACCAGGTCCAGGCAGGCCTGGTCCAGGGCCACCGGGTCCAGGGAGGACAGGATGCCGACGTCCTTCATGCAGGGGTCCTCCGCCACCGCGCAGCAGTCGCAGTCCACGGACAGGTTCGCCATGACGTTCACATACACCGCCTGGCCCTTGAAGAAGTCCACCACGGTCTTGGCGGCGTCGGCCATGGCCTCGCAGAACACATCCTGGTCCGCGCAGCGGTCCCAGATGACGGACTGGTCGTCCACCTTGCCGCCGGAGTGGATAAGGCACTTGCCGGCGGTGGAGGCGCAGCCGATGGACAGCTGCTTCAGCGCCCCGCCGTAGCCGCCCATGGGGTGGCCCTTGAAATGGGACAGCACCAGCAGGGCGTCATAGTTCGCCAGCCCCTTGCCCACCAGGTTCTCCTTCAGCACCAGGCCGCCTGTAAGCGGCAGGCGCAGGTCCGGGCCCTGGCCGTCCAGCAGGTCCACGGTAAAATACTTGGTCCAGCCGTGGTCCGCCAGCAGCTTCCGGTGCTTGTCCGTATGGTTCCGCGCGCCGTCGTAGGCGGTGTTGCACTCCACCACCGTGGCCCCGGTCAGCTCGATCACCGGCCGGAAGAACTCCGGATGGAGAAAGTTCTGGTTCCCCGCCTCGCCGGAGTGGACCTTGGCGGCCACCTTGCCGGTCAGGGGCCTGCCGGCGGCACGGTACAGCTCCACCACCTTCTCCGGGGTAATGGTGGGTGTGAAATAAACGCGGCTCTTCATTGTCGTTCATCCTCCTGTTATCAGCAATAAAATGGTAGGGAAAGCGCCCCTGCCAGGGGTCCCGGCAGGGGCGCGGTCAGACGTTTGTCGGCAGAGGGATCACTCCTCGTCCTCGTCGTCCTCCTCAGGGGCGGCGCAGGAGCCGCAGCGTCCGCAGCAGCCCTGATCCTTCAGGTCAAACTCCAGCTTCTCCCCGCAGTTGGGGCACTGGACCTCGCCGTCGGCCAGGACGGTCTCGTCGAAGAAGATGTTCTCCTCGCAGTTGGGGCAGGTGGTCTCGTAGACCTCCTCGTCCCCGTCATCCTCGTCGTCCTCATCCTCGTCGTCGTAGTCGTCGTCCTCGTCATCCTCGCCGTTCATCTCGTAGACCACGGACTCCACGTCGCTGAGGTCGTCGCTGACAGCGTCCAGGCCGTCCTCCAGGTCGGCCTGCTCGTCCCGGATGTCCTGAAGCTCCAGGGCGATGTCGTCCAGAAGGTCCATCATCACCGTCAGGAGCTTGCCCTCCTTGGTCTTGGTATCCAGGCCAAGGCCCTCGGCCAGCCCCTTCATATACGCGACCTTTTCCAGAATTTCCATAGCTTTTCTCCTTTCTTCCGGCCGGAACGATCCGCTTCTTCCCGCCCAGCGGGATCAACTATTTTTTACGGGGCGCCGCCTCGCAAAAAATCCTTCTCACAGAGCGAGCGTCGCTTCCCCCGCCCCGGCGGGGGTCAGGCGCAGAGCGCAGCGTTTTCAAAAAATGGAGCGCCCACCTTTTGAAAGCAATCAGTTCTTGCAGCGGCCCAGGTACTCGCCGGTGCGGGTGTCAATGGTGATCTTGTCGCCCACGTCGATAAAGAGGGGCACCTTGATCTCCGCGCCGGTCTCCAGCGTGGCGGGCTTGGTCACGTTGGTGGCGGTGTTGCCGGCAAAGCCCGGCTCGGTGTCGGTGACCTCCAGATCCATGAAGTTGGGACACTCGATGCCGAACACGGTCCCCTTGTAGCTGAGGATCTTGCACACGGTGTTCTCCTTGACGAAGCGGAAGGCGTCGCCCAGCAGGTCGCGGCTCAGGGGGACCATGTCGTAGGTCTCCTGGTCCATGAAGTAGTACAGGTCGCCGTCGTTATAGCTGTACTCCATGTCCTTGCGCTCCACGAACGCCTGCTCGAACTTGGCGGTGGGGTTGAAGCTGGTCTCGGTGACGCCGCCGGTCACCACGTTCTTCATCTTGGTGCGGACGAACGCGGCGCCCTTGCCGGGCTTGACGTGCTGGAACTCCACCACCTGCATCACTTTTCCGTCCATCTCAAAGGTGACTCCGTTGCGGAACTCACCGGCTGTGATTGTTGCCATATTTCAGTATCCTCCTTTGGGAATATAGTTTCCATCGGTATTCTACCGTATTCCTATGGCAATTGCAAGTATTTTCCTGGAATTTCTGCATCTTCTTTTTCAGCCCCCCGCGAAGGCGGCCCCGAAGCCCCCCGGCGGCCTTGACAGGCGGCCCCCGGATGTGCTAGATTGAAGGAAAACCGGAGGGAGGCGGAGCCGTGATTCCCATCC
>DBFJQM010000046.1:0-31947 GCA_048404665.1 Candidatus Pelethomonas sp. | reverse complement strand
CGCTCCAGCAGGGCCAGCTGGCCCTGGCAGACAGACTGCACGGACTGGATAAAGCCCCGCAGGCCCTCCTGGGCCGCCGCCAGACGGCGGTCCTCCTGGGCGATGAGGGCGTCGGTCTCCCGGCGCTTGGCGGCCAGGCGGTCCTCCTCCCGGGCGACCTCCTGCTGGATCTCATTCAGGCGCTTCTGGGCGGCGCCGGCGGAATCGGCGATGAGGGAGTCCCGCTTGGCCTCCGCCTCGGCCACCATGGAGGTGGCCATCTTCTGGGCGGTGAGCAGGGTGGAGCGCATGGCGTCCTCCACCTGACGGTACTCCTCCAGCTTCTCCGCCAGGGCCTTCAGCTTGCCCTTCAGGGTGCTGTTCTCCTTATACAGGGCGGAGTAGTCCTCCGTCAGCTTGTCCAGAAAATCGTCCACCGACGCCATATTGTAGCCGCCGATGGCAGCCTTGGCAAAGGTACAATTCGCCACTTCCTGCGGGGTCATCATATCCCGGCACCTCCTATTTCATTTCTCTTGCGGTCACAGGTACAGGCCGCTGCTCTCCAGCTCGTCGATCAGATCCCCCTGGATGTCCACGGAGTAGGGGGTGATGATGTAGGTGTTGGCGGCAACCTTCTTGATCTTGCCCTCCCCGGCGTAGGCCACGCCGGACAAAAAGTCCACCAGCCGCCGGGCCACGTCCTTCTGGGTGGATTCCAGGTTCACCACCACCGTGCGCTTTTCCTTCAGGTGGTCGGCGATCTCCTTGGCGTTTTCAAACAGCTCCGGCTTTACCAGCACCACCTTCAGCTGGGTGGTGGCGTGGATGTTCACCACCTTGCCCCGGCGGCTGTCCACGACGCTGGAGCGCTCGGCCCGGGGCGCGCGGTCCCGGTCGTCCACAAAGGGAGACTCCGGCTGATCGAAGTCAACATCGTAGTCGTCGTCCTCGTCGTTCATGGGGTGGATCATCCGCTTGATGTCGTCAATAATACTCATGGTGGAAAACCTCCTTATGTGATGGGATACTGCCGCCGCCCGAAGATGGCCGAGCCCACCCGGACCATGGTGGCCCCGGCGGCAATGGCGTCCTCGAAGTCGTCGCTCATCCCCATCGACAGACATATAAAAGTATTATCGTACAACTTTTGGCTTATGTCAACATAAAGACGAGAAACTTCTTCAAAATACGGCAAATTTCCGTGGGGACGGGTCTGCACCGGGGGAATGGTCATCAGGCCCCGCACCGCCAGACCGGGCAGCTGGCGGACCGCGGCGGCGGCCTCGTACAGCGCCTGGGGGGCGAAGCCGCTCTTGCTGGCCTCCCCGCCCACGTTCACCTCCAGCAGCACCTCCTGGACGATGCCCTGTTTTTCCGCCTGACGGCTGATCTCCCGGGCCAGCTCCAGGGTGTCCACGGAGTGGATCAGCGCAGCCCGGCCCACCACCTGGCGGGCCTTGTTCCGCTGGAGATGGCCGATGAAGTGCAGCGGCGCGCCGTCGTAGGCGTTGGCCGCCAGCTTCTCCGCCATCTCCTGGACCCGGTTCTCCCCCCGGGCGTCGATTCCGGCGGCAATGGCCTCCCGGCAGGCCTCGGGGCCGTTCATCTTGCTGGCCCCCACCAGAAGGACCGACGCCGGGTCCCGGCCCGCCGCCAGGGCGGCCTGGGCCATCCTGCCGCGGATGGCGGCAATGTTCTCTTTGATCTGACTCATTGGATCATCTTCCCATCATATAGCTCCACCGCGGTGGTAATGACCTCGTCCCCGGCCCGCAGCCGCCGGCTCTCCCGGGTGCTGGCGGAGGTGTAGCGCTCCAGGCCCGACTGGGAGGGGACGGCCAGCAGGTACTCCTCCTCCTGCCACAGGATGTCCACCGGCTTGAATTTCGCGGTGTTCCCCCACAGGCAGTAGACGCCGGTGGTCCGCTGGACCTGCTGCATCCCGTCCTCGTCCAGCACCGGGTTCCCCTCCTCGTCGGTCACCGGCTCGGAGACGATGCGCACCGCCGACCGGGGCACCCGGATGCCGGTGTAGCTGGAGAAGATCACCTGGGCGCTCTGGTGGCGCAGCAGGGTGGTGAGGCTGATGTACTGCCGGGAGGTGAAGGTCACCACCTGGCGGCCGTCCTGGGCGGGGCTGACGGCGGAGACCTTCATCTCCAGGTCCCGGTCCAGCCCCTTCTGGAACCGGAGCTTCACCGTGTCGCCGATGGCCATGTGGGCGATGTCCTCGCTGTCCATCAGAGCGATGTAGTACCACTGGTCGCCGTAGATCAGCTTCCCTACCCCGCCGGTCTGGCCGGAGGGGGCGATGGCCTCGTAGTCCGCCACGGTCATATCCTGGATGCGCTCCGGGGTGAGGACCGACTCATAGCCGTCCACCAGGGAGCTGAACAGCCCGCCCCGCTGGGCGGAGATGCGGGTGGTCCCGGCGTCCCCCTGGGCGGCAAGCTGGTCGATCTGGGCCTGGAGGGAGGCGATGGCGCTGTCCAGGGAGGCACCGTCCCCGGCGGCGTAGCTGCGCCGCAGCAGGCTGGTGCGCAGGGCAAAGCCCGCCTCGTCCGCCTCCGCCAAATCCCCCGCCGCCATGGCGGAGCGCATGGCGATGAGCCGCTGGGAGACGTCCTCGTCCAGCCGCAGGGTGGTCTGGGCCCCGGCGGTAAGGTTCCTGGCGTACGTCAGCTGCTGCATCTGCTCCTCCAGAGCCCGCAGGTCGTCGGCCCGGGCCAGGGACTGGGCGTCGGAGTAGATCTGCGCCACCGTGCCGCCCACCGGGACCCGCTCGCCCTCGGCCCGCTGGCAGTAGATCAGCTCTCCGCCGCCGGAAAGGGATTCCTCCTCCCGGACCACGTAGCCGGACACGGTGACCGCGTTCTCGCTGGTGTAGGCGTAGGCGTGGGAGATGGTGTATGGGTCGTTGAAAAAGGCGGCCACGTAGACGCCGAAGTACACCGCCACGGCGAGGAAAATGGCGGTGAGCATCAGCTTGGTGGCAAGGTGTCCGGATTTCATAGAGTCCCTCCTTGGAACGCGCCGCGCCGCCGGACACGGCCCCGGTGTCAGGGCTGCTCCGGCTCCTCCAGCGCCAGGGCCCGCTGGGGGCTGACGGTGGAGATGGCGTGCTTATAGATCAGATTCTGCTTCCCGTCGGCGGTGAGCACCACGGTGAACGGGTCAAAGCCGGCGATGGTGCCCCGCATCTGGAAGCCGTTGACCAGGAATACGGTAACGGGGGTGCGGTCCCGCCGGGCGGCGGACAAAAACAGGTCCTGGAGATTGGGTGCTTTGCTCATTGCTGTCTACCTCTTTTCTGTATTCTGAGGCGGTCCGGCAATGACCTATGTAGGGCCTGTCCGCCTCGGGGCTATTGTAGCCCCTGGGCCGACAGGATTTCTGTCGCAATTTGCAGGGCGGCGGCAAAATTCCGCTCTTTTTCCCAGTAGATCCAGTGGATGTCCGGGTTCCGCCGCAGCCAGGTGAGCTGCCGCTTGGCGTACTGCCGGGAGCGGAGCTTCACCGTCTCCATGGCCGCATCCCAGGTCTCCTCCCTCGCCAGGGCCGCCAGGCACTCCTTGTACCCGATGGCCTGCAGGGCGGTGGCGGTCCGGGGCAGGCCCCGGTCCAGCAGGGCGCGGACCTCGTCGGCCAGCCCGGCGGCGGCCATGGCCTCCACCCGCCGGTCGATCATGGCCCGCATGTCCGCCCGGTCCCGGAAGGCCAGGCCGATGTAGATGGGGTCGTATTTTTTAGGGGCCTCCCGGGTCTCCCGGTCGTGCTCCGACTTGGTTTTCCCGGTCTCCCGCCAGACCTCCAGGGCACGGAGGATGCGCTTTTCGTCCGCCGGGTGGAGCCGGGCCGCCGTCTCCGGGTCCACGGCTCGCAGCTCCTCCAGCAGGTCCGCGCTCCCACGCTCCGCCAGCTCCCGCTCCAGGGCCTCCCGGACGGCCCCGCCGGCCTGGCCGGGGGCGAAGGTCCGTCCGGTCACGACGGCGTCCAGATAGAGGCCCGTGCCCCCCACCAGCACCGGCAGCCTCCCCCGGGCGAGGATGTCCTGGACGCAGCGGTCCGCCTCACAGGCGAACCGGGCGGCGGACCAGCTCTCCGCCGGGTCCGCCACCGCCACCATGTGGTGGGGCACGCCCTCCATCTCCTCCGGCGTGGGGGCGGCGGTGCCGATGGTCATGCCCCGGTAGATCTGCATGGAGTCCACGCTGACCACCTCGCCGTTATAGCGCCGGGCCAGCAGCACCCCCATTTTTGTTTTCCCGCAGGCGGTGGGGCCCACCACGCAGAGGATTCTGGGCTTTTTCTCCATGGCGCGCCCCGCCTCCTGTCACTGTCAGTCTCTCTCCGGCGGCGCCGGATATTCCGCGGCGGCCTCCTCCGGCTTCCGCGTCATCCAGTAGAACAGCCCCGGCCCGGTGGGCGTAACGCGCTGATAGGGCTGGCCCTGGAGCTGGAAACCGGCCCTCCGGTAGCACCGGATGGCCCGCAGGTTCCACACCCGCACCTCCAAGCCCAGGGGCTTTCCCGGATACCGCTCCTGGGAGAGGCGGGACACCTGCTCCAGAATGGCCCGCCCGTACCCCCTGCCGCAGAGGTCCGGGGCGACGCCCACGCCCACCAGCACATACGCTCCCCTCTCCCGGAGATTTACGTAGCCCACCAGCGTATCCCCGTGGAAAAACCCCAGGTAATGCCTCTCCGCCGCCGGGTCCATAAATTCGCGCTTCTCCCGCTCCAGGGTCTCGTAGGGCGGCAGCTCGTAGACAGCGCAGTCGCCGCCGTAGCGCCAGGCGCATATGGCCCGCTTGTCGGCCTCCGTCAGAGACCGGTACGTCAGCTCCACTCCGCTTCTCCTCCCTACGCCCGCTTGAACATCTTCTCGATCTCGTATTTCGTCAGCTTCACCTTCACCGGCCGGCCGTGGGGGCAGTACTGGATCTCCCCGGACTGGACCTTGCCGATGAGGACCTGCAGCTCCGCGGGGTCGGACTTCCAGCCGCCCTTAATGGAGGCCTTGCAGGCCATGGTGTGGAGCATGGCGTCCCGGGCGGAGGCCGGGTCCGCCGCCGCTCCGGTGAGCAGCTTGTCCGCCAGCTCCTCCAGGGTCTCCCGCACCTGGCCGGTGTCCAGGTCCGAGGGGATGGCCCGGACCATGAGGCAGCCCTGGCCGAAATCCTCCGCCTCAAAGCCGAACTGCTCCAGCAGGGGCAGCTGATCCAGCAGGACGGCGTACTGCTCCCGGCTCAGGTCCACCGCCAGGGGCGCCAGCAGGGCCTGGCGCATCACCGGCTCCTGGCTGGAGCGCATCCGGTCGAAGTTGATCCGCTCGTGGGCGGCGTGCTTGTCGATGAGGTACACGTCGTCCCCGTCCTGGGCGATGATGTAGGTGTCCAGCACCTCCCCCACGTACCGCCAGGGGGCGGCGGGAGGCGCGATGGTTTCCTGCTCCGGTTCCGGCGTCCGGGCGGGGACCGCCTCCTGGGGCGCTCTCCGGGCCGGTTCCGCCGGAACGGGAGCGGCTTCAAGGGGAGACGCAGGCCGCGTCTCCAACGGCGCAGGCCGCGCCGGGGCGCTCTCCGCCGCCTGGCGGCGGCGCTGGAGGGCGTCAAAGCCCGGCGGCACGCTGTCCCGCAGCTGAGACCGCCGCCCCAGCTCCGACGGGTCCGGGATGGGCCGCACCGGCGCGGGCCGGGAGACCGGCGGGGCCTCCGTCCTCGCGGGACGGGACGGCTGGGCCGCCTGGCGCTCCCGGAAGGTCCTGGCGTCCATGGTCTGGTAGAAGTCCTGCCGGGGGTTGACCACGGCGGAGGCGGGACGGGCCTCCGGCTGGGGGGCGGCCCGTCCGTCCAGGGCGTCCTTCACCACGTGGTGGACGGCGGAGAACACCGCCCGCTCGTTGACGAATTTCACCACCGTCTTGGCGGGGTGGACGTTCACGTCCACCAGGTGCAGCGGCAGGTCGATGTGGAGCACGCAGCCGGGGAACTTGCCCTTCAGCTGCCGGTTGGCGTAGGCCTCCTCCAGAGCGGCGGTGAGCAGCGGGGACTTGATGACCCGGCCGCAGCAGAAAAAGGTCTGCATGGACCGGGAGCCCCGGCCCGCCAGGGGCTGGGTGACGTAGCCGCGGACGCGGATGCCCTCGCCGCCGCCGTCCACCTCCGTCAGGCCCAGGGCAAACTCCCGGCCCCGGGCGGCGTAGACGGCGGACAGCAGCTTCCCGTCGCCGGGGGTGTGCAGCTCCTCCTTCCCGTCCCGGATGTAGCGGATGGACACGTCCGGGCGGCTGAGGGCCAGCTGTTGGACCAGGGCCGCCACGGCGGCGGCCTCGGCGGAGTCGCTCTTCATGAATTTCAGCCGGGCGGGGGTGTTGTAGAACAGCTCCCGCACCAGGATGGTGGTGCCCTCCGGGCACCCGGCAGGCGTCACCTGGCCGGGGATGCCCCCCTCCAGGCGCAGGGAGGCCCCCGCCTCCGCCCCGGTCTGGCGGCTGAGCAGCTCCACCCGGCTGACGGCGGAGATGGCCGCCAGGGCCTCTCCCCGGAAGCCCAGAGTGCCGATGGCCCCCAGGTCCTGGGCGGAGCGCAGCTTGCTGGTGGCGTGGCGGAGGAAGGCGGTGGGCATCTCCTCCGGTGCGATGCCGCAGCCGTTGTCAGTGACGCGGATAAGGCCCATGCCGCCGGATTGAATCTCTATCACCAGGGCGGAGGCCCCGGCGTCGATGGCGTTTTCCGTCAGCTCCTTCACCACGCTGGCGGGGCGCTCCACCACCTCGCCGGCGGCGATCAGGTCCGCCACGTGGGGGGAGAGCTGTTGAATGTGAGGCATGGCGCGGCTCCTTTCTTTTGCCCCTGCCGGGGCAAGCGCTTTCGGGGCTTCCAGCCCCGGGGGGATTCTGGGGGCTACGCGCCCCACCGATTTTTTTGCCGCTGACCGCGGCAGGGGCAGATTCATTTGCCCTTCAAATTGCTTTGTGGGTTCCCGCACCCACGGGCGGGGTACTTTTCCCTCGCAGGAAAAGTACCCAAAAGTGCGCCAAGACCTACGGTCTTGGAACCCCTTGGTGTCGAACTGCAATGCGGGTGAAGAGCTTGTAATGCCCCTGAACAATAGATTCCTCCGGGGTTCTGATCTATGCAACCATCTATTCCGACTTCGCCTGTCGGCCTGTTAAAGGGATAGAGCCATCTATTCGCGCGAAAAACGGGAGCCGGTCTCTCTTTGAAAGGGCGACAGCCGAAGTTCTTCGAGATGGTTCTGGAGATTGGAAACCCGTAGGAATTGGTAATTGGGAAGCACGAGCAGCTCTTGGATTGCACAGCCTCCCGATATAAAGGGGTTCCAAGACCGTATGGTCTTGGCGCACTTTTGGTCACTTTTCCTGCGAGGGAAAAGTGACCGCAGGTCTGGGGGCGCGGAGCCCCCAGAATCTACCCCCAGGGCTGGAAGCCCCAAAAGACGGGCAGGTGCGGGAACCCACAAAAGCAATTTAAAGGATAAATGAATCTCCCCCGCCGCGGTCAGCGGCAAGAAAGCGTTGGGGGCCGCAGGCCCCAAAAGCATCGCAGCCCGCAGGACTCCAATTATACCAACACCGCCAGGGCGTTCACCGCCGCGTGGAGGAGGATGCTCCCCCACAGGGTGCCGGAGCGCTCATAGGTCCAGGCCAGCACCAGGCCGGGGGCCAGGTACTGGAGCATCAGCAGGAAGTAGCCCAGGTCCCGGCTGACCACGGCGAACTGCCACACGTGGAGAAAGGCGAAGAGCACGCAGGACACGGCGTAGGCCGCCCAGCGGCTGTGGTCCCGGATGTTGCCGAACACCAGGCCCCGGAACAGCACCTCCTCCACGAAGGGCGCCAGGAAAATGACGATCAGCAGGGTGCTCCGGGGGGCGTCCGCCACCTGGGCGGAGATGGTCACGTCGTTTAAGTTGGTCTGGTTGGCCGCGATCAGGGAGAAGGCCCGGTGGGCCAGCTCGTTGAGCCCGTAGAAGGCCACCAGTCCCAGGCACACGGTCCCCAGCGTCTGCCAGGGCGCCGCCAGAAAGTACCCGGTGGTCCGGCCCAGAAAGTTCCAGAAGATCACCAGGGCCAGGGCAAAGAGGACGTAGTAGTAGATCATGTTGCGGACCCGGTCCGGGATGCTCCGGCCCATGAGCCGCTCCAGCCCCCGGAACAGGGGGTCCGTCACAAAGGGGAGCACCACCAGGTAGATGGTGAAAAACACGCTCCCCAGGATTCGTTCCAGGCTGGTCATATAGGTGGTGTGGCCACGCTTCGCCACGGCGATCACCTCTTTCTCTCCGCTGGCCGCCCGCCGTCAGGGCAGCTTTTTCTTCAGCTCGTACAGGAGGCTCATGGCCTCGATGGGGGTCAGGGTGTCCGGCTGGGTCCGGCGGAGCCGGTCGATGACCTCCGCCTCCCCCATGGCCGCCAGGGATACCTGGTCCTCCTTGGGGGCGGCCATAAGCCGGGGCTTCACGCCGGACTGGTCCTCCAGCTCCTTCAGCACGGCCCTGGCCCGGCGGATCACCGGCTCCGGAAGCCCGGCCAGCTTGGCCACGTCGATGCCGTAGCTGCCCTCGGCCCCGCCGGGGATGATCTTGCGCAGGAAGATCAGCTCCTCCCCCCGGCTGCGGATGGCGATGGAAAAGTTTTTCACCCCGGGCAGGGCGTCCTCCAGCTCCGTCAGCTCGTGGTAGTGGGTGGCAAAGAGGGTCTTGCACCCCAGCTTTTTGGCGCAGTGCTCCAGCACCGCCCGGGCAATGGACATGCCGTCGTAGGTGCTGGTGCCCCGGCCAATCTCGTCCAGGATCAGCAGGCTCTGCTCCGTGGCGTTTTTCAGGATGTCCGCCACCTCGGTCATCTCCACCATAAAGGTGGACTGGCCGGCGCTGAGGTCGTCGCTGGCGCCGATGCGGGTGAAGATCCGGTCCACCACGCCGACGTGGGCGCTGCGGGCGGGGACGAAGGACCCCACCTGGGCCATGAGGGTGATCAGGGCCACCTGGCGCATGTAGGTGGACTTGCCCGCCATGTTGGGACCGGTGATGATGGCCACCCGGTCCTCCTTCCGGCCCATGTAGGTGTCGTTGGGGACAAAGAGGCTGTCCTTCAGCACCCGCTCCACCACCGGGTGGCGGCCGTCGTGGATCTCGATGACGCCGCTGTCGTCCACCGTGGGGCAGCAGTAGTTGTTCTTCACCGCCACCGCCGCGAAGCTCAGCAGGGTGTCCAGCTCCGCCACCGCGGCGGCGGAGGCCTGGATGCGGTTCATCTGCTCCGCCACCCGGCGGCACAGGTCCATGAAAAGCTGGTGCTCCAGGGCCACCACCTGGTCGCTGGCGGTAAGCACCGTGTGCTCCAGGTCCTTCAGCTCCTGGGTGATGTAGCGCTCGCAGTTTGCCAGGGTCTGCTTGCGGATGTAGTCGGCGGGCACCAGGTCGTAGAAGGACTTGCTCACCTCGATGTAGTAGCCAAAAACCTTGTTGTAGCCCACCTTCAGGCTCTTGATGCCGGTTTTTTCCTTCTCCCGGGCCTCCACCTCGGCGATGATGCCCTTGCCGCCGGAGAGGATGTCGTGGAGCCGGTCCACCTCGGCGTCATAGCCCGGGCGGATGAAGCCCCCCTCCCGCACGGAGAAGGGCGGGTCGTCCACAATGGCGGCGCACAGCAGGCTGTACACGTCCTCCAGGGTGTCCAGCTCCCCGGCCAGCTCCCCCAGCCGCCCGGCGGTAAAGGGGGCCAGCCGCTCCTTCACCAGGGGCAGCTGCTCCAGGGAGGCCCGCAGGGCCGCCATGTCCCGGCCGCCGGCGGAGCCGTAGACGATGCGGCCGATGAGCCGCTCCATGTCCCGGATGTCCGCCAGGACCAGGCCCAGCTCCTCCCGGCCCACCGTGTCCTTCACCAGGGCGTCCACGGCGGCCAGCCGCCGGTTGATGGCGGACACGTTCAGCAGCGGCCGCTCCAGCCAGGACCGCAGCAGACGGCCGCCCATGGCGGTCCGGGTCCGGTCCAGCACCCACAGCAGGCTGCCCCGGCGCTCCTTGCTGCGCAGGGTCTCCGTCAGCTCCAGGTTCCGCCGGGCGGTGAGGTCCAGCTCCAGGAACCGGCCCTGCTCATAGTACTCCAAATCGTTGATGTAGCTCAGGTCCGTCTTCTGGGTGGCCTGGAGGTAGTCCAGCAGCCCGCCCAGGGCCAGCATGGCGGCGGGATTCCCGGCGGGGAGCCTGCCGCAGGCCGCGGCCCCGAACTGGCCCAGCACCGCCTGCCGGGCGGCCTCCTCCTGGAAGGGATCGTCCCCCAGATTCTCCCGCCGGCAGCTGAGCTTCTCCTCCAGCACGGCCGTCAGACGGGGCTGGCCGTAGGCCGCGGAATTCATCACCGCCTCCACCGGGGAGAACCGGCCCAGCTCGTTGATGAGCCAGGCGATCAGGTCGCCGCCGGAGGCGGCGGTGGCGTGGGCCTTCCCTGCGGTCATGTCGCAGAAGCAGATTCCCGCCCGCTCCCCGTCCAGGTAGACGGCGCAGATGTAGTTGGGGCTTTTTCCCTCCAGCATGGAGCTGTCCACGGTGCCGGGGGTCACCACCCGGATGATGTCCCGCTGGACCAGGCCCTTGGCCAGGGCCGGGTCCTCGGTCTGCTCGCAGATGGCCACCTTGTAGCCCTTGGCAATGAGCCGGGCGATGTAGCCGTCGCAGGAGTGGTAGGGCACGCCGCACATGGGCACCTGGTCCTCCTGGGGCTTGCCACGGTCCCGTGTGGTCAGGGTCAGGTCCAGCTCCTGGGACACCAGCTTGGCGTCCTCGTTGAACATCTCGTAGAAATCGCCCAGCCGGAAGAACAAAATGGCGTCCTTGTTCTGCTCCTTGATCTCCAGATATTGGCGCATCATGGGCGTGATCTCTGCCATGGCTTTTTCCTCTTTCTGTGGTTTGTTCCGGGGTTGCCGCCACTCCGTGGCGGGGGGATTCTGGGGGCTTCCAGCCCCCGGGCGATTTCTTCGCCACTCCGTGGCGAGGGGGGGGGATTCTGGGGGCTCCGCGCCCCCAGACCTGCGGTCACTTTTTGCTCGTGCAAAAAGTGACCAAAAACACGCCAAGACCTACGGTCTTGGAACCCCTTTGTATCGGCAGGCTGTGAAATCCAAGAGCTGCAAATGCGTCCGAACAAAAGATTCCTTCGGGTTTCCAATCTCTAGAACCATCTTGTCCAACTTCGGCTGTCGCCCTGTTAAAGGGGTAGAGCCATCTGTTTGTTTTTGTTGCGGGACGGTCAATGAGAGGGCCATCTGCTTATTTTGATCTTGCAGCGCTCTATACTTCGGCTTTCCATTCCAGTAAATCACCGGGCTGACAGTTCAGCAGCGTACAGATCGTATTCAAATTGTCTACGGTGATGGACGTGTCGCCGCTGCGCAGCTTTTGCAGCGTGCTGTCCGACAGCAGGTGCTCTCTTTTCAGTCGGTAACTGGAATACCCCCTCGCCTTCAGCATCTGGAGTACATCCGCCTTATAAATAATCATACGGCCTCACAATTCCCTATTGACATAATCTAATTTTAGATTATAATGTCATTATCGCATATTCGATTACAAGAAGGAGGTATCCCCTTATGACAGACGCTATGCGCATTTTATATCAGTACGCCCAGGAGCGGGAGGTGCAGAAGTACCTGCTAGACCCGGAGTACAAGAGCATCCGCCGGGCGGCGGACCGCCAGACGCAAGCTTTGTTGGAAAAGTACCCCGACATCGCCCCCAAGCTGGACGATCTTCTTTCGGAGTCGAATCTAAGCCAGAGCTTCGAGCAGGAGGCCATGTTTCAAGCCGGTTTTGCCATTGCCCTGCGCCTCCTCCAAACCTGACCATTCACCCAACAATCCCCCGTCAAGCACCCATAGATGGCTCTGTCTCTTTAACAGGGCGACAGCCGAAGCCGGACGAGATGGTTCTATAGATCAGAAACCCGTAGGAATCTGTGGTTCGGAAGCACGAGCAGCTCTTGGATTGCACAGTCTGCCGATATCAAGGGGTTCCAAGACCGTAGGTCTTGGCGCACTTTTGGGTACTTTTCCTGCGAGGGAAAGGTCCCCCGCCCGTGGGTGCGGGAACCCACAAAAGCAATTTGAAGGGCAAATGAATCCCCCGCCCGCCACGGAGTGGCGGAGAACTCCCCCGGGGCTGGAAGCCCCAAACCAATCAAATAGCCTCCCCAAACAGCGCCCAGGTGTTGCTGTCAACGATCCTGGCCTGGACATACTGCCCGATCAGGGACTTGTCCCCCGCCAGGTGGACCAGCCGCCCGCCCTGGGTGCGGCTGGTAAGGGGCCAGCGCTCGTCGCCGCTCTCCCCGTCCGCCAGCACCCGCAGGGTCCTGCCCACATAGCCCCGGTGGAGCTGGGCGGAGATCTCGTTCTGGGCGTCTACCAGCTTGTCGAACCACACCTGCTTCTCCGCCCGGGAGACGGGGTCCGGCAGCTTGGCCGCCGGGGTGCCGGGCCGGGGGGAGTAGATGAAGGTGAAAAGGGCGTCGTAGCCCACCTCCTGAATGAGGGACACGGTCTCCATGGCCTCCGCCTCCGTCTCCCCGGGGAAGCCGATGATGATGTCGCTGGTGAGCACCAGGTCCGGCATGGCCTGCCGGGCCAGCGATACCTTCTCCAGGTACTGCTCCCGGGTGTAGCCCCGGTTCATGGCCTTCAGCACCCGGCTGCTGCCGGACTGCACCGGCAGGTGGAGCTGGTGGGCCACATGGGGGCACGCCGCCATGGTCCGGAACAGCTTCTCCCCGGCGTCCTTGGGGTGGCTGGTCATAAAGCGGATCAGGTAGTCCCCGGGGATCTGGTCGATGGCCGCCAGCAGGTCCGCAAAGTCCATGGGGGTATCCAGGTCCTTGCCGTAGGAGTTCACATTCTGGCCAAGGAGGGTGATGTCCTTATAGCCCTCCTCCACCAGGGAGCGGACCTCGGCGAGGATCTCCGCCGGCTCCCGGCTCCGCTCCCGGCCCCGGACGTAGGGGACGATGCAGTAGGAGCAGAAGTTGTTGCACCCGTACATGACGGACACCCACGCCTTCACGGCGCTCTCCCGCACCACCGGCAGGCCCTCGGCGATGGAGCCGTGCTCGTCCTCAATGGAGAACACCCGGCGGCGCTGGGTGTAGACGTTCCACAGCAGCTCCGGGAACCGCCACAGGGCCTGGGGCCCAAACACCAGGTCCACATGGCGGTAGGAGGCCCGGACCCGGTCCGCCACCACCTGCTGCTGGGCCATGCAGCCGCACAGGCAGATGACGGCCTGGGGATTTTTCTCCTTCACGTGGCTCAACTGGCCCAGGACGCCGAACACCTTCTTCTCCGCGTTTTCCCGGATGGCGCAGGTGTTCACCACGATGATGTCCGCCTCCATGGCCTCCTGGGTGAAGCCGCAGCCCATGTCTCGCAGCATCCCCATAAGGCGCTGGCTGTCCGCCACGTTCTGCTGGCAGCCGTAGGTGTCCACCAGGGCCAGGGGGGCGCGGCCCTCCCGGCGGTGGAGCGCCGCCAGCTGCTCTGTAAACTCCCGCTGCCGCCGGATGTCCGCGGCGGGGATCACCACTTGCGTTCTGTCCAATGCTCTTCTCCTTACAGCTTCTGGATTCTTAACATCTTATTATACCTGATTCGCCGCCAAAACTCAAGCCCCTTTGCCGTTTTCTGGCCCTCTTTTGCCGCGCTGGAAAAATTTATGTATACAATCGGGAAAAAGTGTGGTATACTATCATGAACTGTTGCAGGCCCCCGCCGCTGAACGGCGGGCCGGCCTCCTGACGCTGATTTTTTTGCGGGCCCCGGCGGCGGGTCCGCGATAAAATACCGCAGCCCCCGCTAAGGCGGCAGACTGCGGACCATCCGGCAGGCATACATAGCGGGCCACGGCCCTCCCGGCGTCGCGCGAAGCGGGGCGCGAATTTCCGGGAGCCTCGCCCGTTACTTGACTGTTGCCTGTCGCACCGACTGTTTTGACTGTTTTCGACAAAAAGGAGTGTAAAAATTTGGCAGAAAAAATGAAAATCATCCCTCTTGGCGGCCTCAATGAGATCGGCAAGAATATGACCGTCTACGAGCACGGCGGCGACATCATCGTGGTGGACTGCGGCATGGCCTTCCCCGGGGACGACATGTACGGCATCGACCTGGTGATTCCCGACGTGTCCTTCCTGGTGAAGAACAAGGCCCGCATCCGGGGCCTCTTTATCACCCATGGCCACGAGGACCACATCGGGGCCATCCCCTACGTCCTCAAGCAGGTGAACATGCCCATCTACTGCACCCGCCTCACCGCCGGGCTTATCAAGCTGAAGCTGGAGGAGCACGGCCTGCTGAAGTCCACCAAGCTTATCACCGTGGAGGCGGGGGAGATGATCCGGGTGGGGAAGTTCTACGTGGAGTTCATCCATGTGAACCACTCCATCGCGGACTCCGTGGCCTTCGCCATCCACACCAGCATGGGCGTCATCGTCCACACCGGCGACTTCAAGATCGACTCTACCCCCATCGACGGGGAGGTCATCGACCTGGGCCGCCTGGGGGAGCTGGGCAAGGAGGGCGTGCTGGCCCTGCTGGCGGACTCCACCAACGTGGAGCGCCCGGGCTACACCATGAGCGAGAAGATCGTGGGCCGGACCTTCGACCGGCTCTTCACCGGCTGCAAGCAGCGGATTATCGTCACCACCTTCGCCTCCAACGTCCACCGCATCCAGCAGGTCATCGACGCCGCCGCGGCCTGCGGCCGGAAGGTGGCCGTCACCGGCCGGAGCATGGAGAACATCATGAAGGTGTCCACGGAGCTGGGCTACATGAAGCTGCCCAAGAACACCGTGGTGGACATCAACAAGATCAAGAGCCTGCCCCTGGATAAGCAGGTCATCGTCACCACCGGCAGCCAGGGGGAGGAGATGAGCGCCCTGTACCGCATGGCCTTCTCCCAGCACCGGCAGATCGACGTGGGCCCCGGCGACCGGGTCATCATCTCCGCCAGCGCCATCCCCGGCAACGAAAAGACCATCGGCCGGGTCATCAACGAGCTGTGCCGCAAGGATGTGGACGTGGTCTACGACAAGTCCGACCCCCTCCACGTCTCCGGCCACGCCTGCCAGGAGGAGCTGAAGATCATCCACGCCCTCACCCGGCCCAAGTTCTTCATCCCCCTCCACGGGGAGCAGCGGATGCTCCGCCGCCACGTGAAGCTGGCCATGGAGATGGGCATGGACCGGAAGAACATCATCCTGCCGGACATCGGCAACGTCATCGAGCTGACCACCAAGACCATCAAGGTGGCGGATACCCCCGCTCCCTCCGGCGCGGTGCTCATCGACGGCAGCGGCGTAGGCGACGTGGGCGCCGCCGTGCTCCGGGACCGGAAGATCCTGGCGGAGGACGGCATGGTGGTGGTCATCCTCAACCTCCAGAACGGCCAGCTCCTGGGGGACCCGGAGATCATTACCCGGGGCTTCATCTACGTCAAGGAGTCCGAGGACCTGATCCGGGAGCTGCGGGAGGTCTCCGCAAACGCCGCCCAGGCCGTCCTGGGCAAGAGCGGCCGGGATATGGGCGAGCTGCGCGGCAGCGTGAAGTCCGCCGTCAGCGGCTACCTCTTCAAGCACACCAAGCGCAGCCCCATGATCATTCCCGTGGTCAACCGGGTATAAGAAGCAGAGGACGGCCGCCCCAGCCGGGGCGGCCGTCCAGCATATCTTTTACTTGTTTTTCCCCTGGAAGAACAGGGCCAGGGTGCCCGGGCCGGAGTGGTTGCCGATGACGGGGCCCACATAGTTGATGACCAGCTTCTCCACCGGGAACCTGGCCTTCACCATCTCCGCCAGGGTCTGGGCGTCGTCCAGACAGTCGCCGTGGCTGATGAACACCACGCTGGGGTCCTCCACCAGCTCCTCCATCTTGTCCACCAGGGCCTTGATGGAGGCCTTGCGGCCCCGGACCTTGCTGACGGGAATGAGGTGGCCGTCGTCGTCCACGTGGAGTACCGGCTTCATCTGCAGCATGGTGCCGAACAGCGCCGCCGCGGCGGATACCCGGCCGCCCCGCTTCAGGTGGTTCAGGTCGTCCACGGTGAACCAGTGGTCGATGTGGTCTTTCCGCTCCTCCACGAAGGCGCGGACCTCCTCCAGGGACCGGCCCTTCCGCTTCTCCTGCACCGCCAGGTACACCAGCAGGCCCTGGCCCAGGGAGGCGGCCCGGCTGTCCACCACGGCGATCTGACTGCCGGGGTGGGAGGCCATCACGTCCTGGGCGGCGATGCAGGCGGACTGGTAGGTGGTGGACAGCCCCGAGGAGAAGCTGATGCACAGGATGTCGTGGCCGTCCTCCACCAGCCGGGTCATGTCCTCCTGGAACGAGCCCACGTTTACCGCCGCCGTGGTGCCAAGCGTGCCGGCACGGAGCTTCTCATAGAACACATGGGGGTCCATGTCCCGGTTGTCCGGGTGGTTGAAGTACTCTTTGCCCTCCATCATGAAGGACAGCGGCTGCAGGCTCAGCGCCAGGTCCTCCACCATCTCGGCGGGAAAATCACAGCAGCTATCGGTAAAGATCACATAGTCGCGCATAGATCGGCTCCTTTCTCTTGGTGACGGCGTATCTTCACAGGCCGCGCCCGGCGGCCCGGGGGTTCACCCACCTAATATTGTATATCATGAAACCTGGTTTTGCAAGGATTTCTTTTGCCGTCCCCGCGCCGGGTCAGGCTTCGCTCTGGTAGCGCTTGCCCGCGGCGATGAATTCCCGGAACAGCGGGTGCGCCCGGTTGGGACGGCTGCGGCTCCGCCGCAGCCACAGGCTTTTTCAGCCCTCCGGCTCCCCCCTGCGGGGAACCGCCGGAGATGGCGGAGCCGTCCCCGCGCCGGGTCAGGCTTCGCTCTGGTACTGCTTACCCGCGGCGATGAACTCCCGGAACAAGGGGTGGGCCCGGTTGGGACGGCTCTTTAGCTCCGGGTGGAACTGGACGCCTACGAACCAGGGGTGGTCCGCAAGCTCCACGATCTCCACCAGCCGCCCGTCGGGGGAGAGGCCGGTGAGGCGCAGCCCCGCCTTGGTCAGGACCTCCCGGTAGTCGTTGTTGAACTCGTACCGGTGGCGGTGGCGCTCGTCGATGCGGGATACGCCGTAGGCGGCCATGGCCAGGCCGTCGGACAGCTGGCAGGGGCAGCTGCCCAGGCGCATGGTGCCGCCCTTGTCGGTGACGCCCACCTGGTCCGGCATCAGGTCGATGACCGGATAGGGGGTGCGGGGGTCCAGCTCGCTGGAGTGGGCGCCGGCCAGGCCGCAGACGTGGCGGGCAAACTCCACCACCGCCATCTGCATCCCCAGGCAGATCCCCAGGAAGGGGACCTTGTGCTCCCGGGCGTACCGCACGGCGCTGATCTTGCCCTCGATGCCCCGGTCGCCGAAGCCGCCGGGCACCAGGACCCCGGCGCACCCCGCCAGCAGCTGGGCGGCGTTTTCGTCGGTGACCTCCTCGCTGTTCACCCAGCGGATGTCCACCTTTACGTCGTTTTCAATGCCGCCGTGAGTCAGGGCCTCCACCACGGAGAGATAGGCGTCGTGGAGGGCCACATACTTGCCCACCAGGGCGATCTCCACGGTGCCCTTGGGGTGCTTGGCCCGGTGGACCATGGTGGCCCACTCGGTGAGGTCCGGCATGTGGCAGATCAGGCCCAGACGGCGCACCACCACGTCCGCCAGCCCCTCCCGCTCCAGCATCAGAGGCACCTCGTACAGCAGGTCCGCCGTCAGGTTGGGGATGGCGTTTTCCACGGGGATGTTGCAGAACAGGGAGATCTTCTCCAGGATGTCCCGGGGGATCTTCTCGTCGCTGCGGCACATGATCACGTCCGGCTGGATGCCCAGGCTCAGCAGCTCCTTGGCGGAGTGCTGGGTGGGCTTGCTTTTCAGCTCGCCGGTGCCGGGGATGGAGACGATAAGGGACACGTGGATGAACATGACGTTGTGCCGCCCCCGCTCCGCCGCCACCTGGCGGATGGACTCCAGGAAGGGCTGGGACTCGATATCGCCCACGGTGCCGCCGATCTCCACGATGGCCACGTCGGTGTCCGGCGTGTCCAGGGAGTAGATCCGCCGCTTGATCTCCCCGGTGATGTGGGGGATGATCTGCACCGTCCCGCCCAGGTAGTCCCCCCGGCGCTCCCGGTTCAGCACGTCCCAGTACACCTTGCCGGAGGACACGGAGGAGTTCACGTCCAGACTCTCGTCGATGAACCGCTCGTAGTGGCCCAGGTCCAGGTCCGTCTCCGCACCGTCGTCGGTGACGAACACCTCCCCGTGCTGATAGGGACTCATGGTGCCGGGGTCCACGTTCAGATAGGGGTCCAGCTTCTGCACCTTCACATGGAGCCCCCGCTGCTTCAGCAGGCGGCCCAAAGAAGCGGCTGTGATCCCCTTGCCCAAACCGGAAACCACGCCGCCTGTAACGAAGATGTATTTCACTGCCATGAAAACGCCTCCTCCATATGAAAATTTTTTCAAAACTAAATTGATATTTTACGCCGTCCCCGGGGAGAAGTCAATATTCTCCCGGCAGGAAATTGCCCGTGGGAAAATTTCTCTGGCCCTGTTACAAAATTGTAAAGCTTTTTCCCCGCTGTTATGGTAAAATAGCATGAACCATCCTGCTATGCGGGGGAGGGCGGGACCCGCCCTCCAGGAGAAGGGAGTCTCATCTATGAATGGAAAACGTGTGGCAGCCGCGCCGGAGGGGCGGACGCCCGGGAAAAAGCGGACCTGGCTGATCGCCCTGGCCGCTGTGGCCGGCGCGCTGCTGCTGGCCGCCGTGGGGCTGTGCGTGTACGCCAACAGCTGCGGCGTGGTGTTCCCCGGCGTGTCCGTGTCCGGCGTCAGCCTGGCCGGGCAGAGCCGGGAGGAGGCCGAGGCCACCCTGGCCCGGGAGCTGCCGGGCCAGCTGGAGCGGCGGACGGTGTCCGTCTCCGCCGCCGGGGACGAGCTGGGGCAGTGGTCCCTGAAGGAGCTGGGGGCCTTCGTCCAGCCGGAGGACCAGGCCCAGGCGGCCTGGTCTGTGGGGCGGCAGGAGGGCCTGGGGGGCTGGTTCGCCAACGGCTGGACCATGGCCCGGTGTCTGCTGGGCCTGGGGGACCGCGAGGTGAGCGCCCCGGTGAGCTACGACGAGGCGGCCCTTGCCGCCGCCGTGGAGGAGATGGCCGGACAGTTTGACCGTGCCCCTGCGGACGGCAGCTATGAGCTGACCCGGGAGGGCCTGTTCGCCACCAAGGCCCAGGACGGCCGCGCCCTGGACCGGGAGGGCTTGAGACGCCTGCTGGAGGAGAACGCCGGGGACGCCGTGGAGGCGCCCTGGTCCGTGGTCCCCGCCCGGGAGCTGGACCTGGAGGCCATGGCCGCCGGTCTCGCCGCCGAGGCCAGCCCCGCCCGGTACGACATCGCCTCCGGCAAGGTGGTGGACGGCCAGGTGGGCGTGGCGCTGGACCTGGACGCCGCCGCCTTCGCCCTGGACGCCGCCCAGGCCGGCGAGACCGTGCGCCTGCCGGCGGAGATCGTGTACCCGGAGATGACCGCCCAGGAGCTGGAGGCCGTGCTGTTCCGGGACCTGCTGTCCACCACCAGCACCAACGTCAGCGGCACCTCCGCCCGGAAGGGCAACGTGAAGCTGGCCGGCGAGGAGGTCAACGGCACCATCCTCAACGACGGGGATATCTTCGACTACAACCAGGTGGTGGGCGAACGCACGGAGGAGCGGGGCTTCGGCGCGGCCGCCACCTACGTCAACGGCGAGACGGTGAACACCGTGGGCGGCGGCATCTGCCAGGTGTCCAGCACCGTGTATCTGGCCTCCCTGCTGGCCAATCTGGAGATCGTGGAGCGGTACGCCCACCGGTTCTACCCGGGCTATATCACCCTGGGGATGGACGCCACCGTCTCCTGGGGCGGGCCGGAGTTCCGGTTCAAAAACAACACCGGCTACCCCATCCGCATCGACGTAAGCTACGCCAACAGCCGGCTCACCGTCAGCATCTACGGCACCAAGACCGACGACACCTATGTGAAAATGACCCGGGAGGTGCTGAGCACCACCGGCTATGAGACCGAGTACGTGGAGACCGAGGACCTGCCCTACGGCACCCAGAAGCAGAAGCAGAACGGCTACACCGGCTACGAGGTCAAGAGCTACCGCAACATCTACAGCGGCGACGGGGAGCTGATCTCCTCCACCCTGGAGGCCAAGAGCAGCTACAAGAGCCGCAACGAGATCATCCTGGTGGGCATCGCCGGGAAGCCGGCGGACACGCCCCAGCCCCCGGAGAGCGGCGGCGAGCCCACCCTGCCGCCGACGGACGTGCCCTCCGCCGGTGAGGAGGGGGCGGCGCCGCCTCCTGAGGAGGACGGCGGCCCCTCCTGGCTGAACCGGTGACCGCCCGCGCCGCAGGGCAGGATAAGAGAGGAGAACTGTTTTGAGAATCAACCCGCAGCTTCTGGAAAAGATCCGCGAGTCGCTGACCTCTGTGCTGCCCATCACCGCTATCGTGCTGGTGCTGAGCGTCTCTGTGTCCCCGCTGACGCCGGGGGCCATGGTCCTGTTCCTGTTCGGCGCCCTGCTGCTCATTGCGGGCATCGGCATTTTTACCCTCGGCGTGGATATGTCCATGACGCCCATGGGCAGCGGCATGGGCGTCGCCCTGAGCCGGGCGCGCAGCCGCGCCGTCCCCCTGGCCATCGCCCTGGTGCTGGGGGTGCTCATCACCGTGGCGGAGCCGGACCTGCAGGTGCTGGCCCGGCAGGTGCCCGCCATCCCTGACCGGGTGCTGATCCTCACCGTGGCGGCGGGGGTGGGCATCTTCCTGGCGGTGGCCCTGCTGCGCATCCTGCTGGGGGTGCCCCTGTCCTACCTGCTGGCGGGGGCCTATGGGGTGGTGTTCCTGCTGGCCCTGCTGGCCCCCCGGGACTTTATCCCTGTGGCCTTCGACTCCGGCGGCGTCACCACCGGACCCATCACCGTGCCCTTTATCATGGCCCTGGGCGTAGGCGTGGCCTCCATGCGCCGGGACAGGAACTCCACCAGCGACAGCTTCGGCCTGGTGGCCCTGTGCAGCATCGGACCCATTTTGTCGGTGCTGGTGCTGGGCATCTGCTACGCCCCCGATTCCGCCAGCTACGTCCCCTCGTCCCTGCCGGACATCAGCACCACCCGGGACGCGGCGGCGGAGTTCGCCCGGGCCTTCCCGGCCTACGCCCGGGAGGTGGCCGTGGCCATGGTCCCCATCTGCGCCATGTTCCTGCTGTTCCAGCTTATCACCCGGCGCTTCCGCCGGACCCAGCTCCTGCGGATCGTCAGCGGCCTGATCTACGCCTACGCCGGGCTGGTGCTGTTCCTCACCGGCGTCAACGTGGGCTTCATGCCCGCCGGGCAGCTCATCGGCGCCACCGTGGCGGCCAGCCGCCAGCGCTGGCTGCTGGTGCCCATCGGGATGCTCATGGGCTTCTTCATCGTGGCGGCGGAGCCGGCGGTCCACGTGCTGATCCGCCAGGTGGAGGAGGTCTCCATGGGCGCCGTGTCCCAGAGCGCCATGCGCCGGGCCCTCTCCATCGGCGTGGCGGTCTCCGTGGGCATCGCCATGGTGCGGGTGCTCACGGGCGTCTCCATCCTGTGGTTTTTGGTCCCCGGCTACCTGTTCGCCCTGGTCCTGACCTTCTTTGTCCCCCAGATGTTCACCGGCATCGCCTTCGACGCCGGCGGCGTGGCCTCCGGCCCTATGACCGCCACCTTCCTACTGCCCTTCGCCATGGGGGCCTGCCAGGCGGTGGGCGGCGACCTGATGACCGACGCCTTCGGCCTGGTGGCCATGGTGGCCATGACCCCGCTGGTGACCATCCAGCTCATGGGCCTGGCGGGCCGGGTCCGCAGCCGTCTGGCGGCGGAGGCCCTGCGGCTGGAGCTGGCCCGGGCGGAGGACGTGGTGCTGTACTACGATGACGGGGAGGTGGCCGCATGAAAAACCAGAGGCCGGAGCGGCTGCTGCTGATCGCCAGCATCATCGAGCGCGGCCGGGGCGGCAGGCTCATCAAGCTCTACTGCACCCGGCAGGTGTTCACCCACATCCGGTGCGAGGGGTCCGGGACCGCCACCTCCGAGATACTGGACATCCTGGGTATCGGCAGCTCGGAGAAGGATATCGTTTTCAGTCTGGCCCCCGCCTCCACAGCCAGGAGCCTGCTGACGGCCCTGGACGACGAGCTGCGCAGCCAGGTCCCCGGCAGGGGTATCGCCTTCACCCTGCCCCTGGAGGCGGTCAGCAACCTGATGGCGGCGGTCATTGCCGCCCGGACCAAAACGGAGAAAGAGGTGGAACCCATGGAGCAGACCCAAAAGAACAGCTTGATTCTTGTGACGGTGAACCAGGGCTTCACCGACGCGGTAATGGACACCGCCAAAAAGGCCGGCGCCCGGGGCGGCACCATCGTCCGGGGCCGCTGGGTGGGCGGCGAGGACTTCGCCGGCCTCCAGGGCCTCAGCCGCCAGGAGGAGAAGGAGATCCTGGCCATCGTGGTGCCCCGGGAGAAGCGCAACGGCGTGATGGAGGCCGTCAACGGCAGCCACGGCCTCCAGACCGAGGCCGGCGCCATGGTCTGCGCCGTGGGCATCGACCAGCTGGTACATCTGGGATAGGACAGAGAGGCGGGGCCGCTTTGCCCGATCTTCCCTCGCGCCCCGGCGGGCGCTGCAAACAGCCAGGGGGAGAGGAGCCGATGGCTCCTCTCCCCCTGGCTGTTATTTTGTTTCCAGCCGAAGCAGCTCGTCAAAAGGGACCTCCAGTACCCGCTGAAAGGCAAAAAGGTCCTCCAAATACACGTGCCGTATCCCGGCTTCGATCTTGGCAAGCGTTCCGCGGCTCATGTCGTGGCCGGCCACCTGCAGCTTTGCCGCAAAGGCCTCCTGAGACCAGCCCCGCTGCTCCCGCAGCCTTTGCAGGTGCAGCCCAAATCGCAGATCTGTTTGATGATCCATACCATCCTCAGTTCGATTCCGAATATCTTATGTAGCAGGGGCTTGCTTTTCGTATGTAAGGATATCGTCGATTTGGCAGTCCAGTACGTAGCAGATTCGCGCCAGGACATCCAGGTCCAGCCGTTCCACTTCGCCGCTGTACCACTTGTTGACCACCTCGAACCGGGTACCGATCAGGCCCGCCAGCTGATTTCGGCTGATGTGCCGCTGATCCATCAGCGGGCGCAGATGCAGGCGGACCCGGCCATACTCCTGGGCCTCAAAAATCGTATTCATGTCCATATCACCCTATGGATATCCTATCTGCATAGTTCCCTATTGACAATACGCTTTAAAATAGTTACTATGTATATAGTACATCCTGAAAGAGGCGGCTATGGACAGCAGATATCAAAAGCTATATGCCTATTTGGTGGGCCAGATGGACGAGGCCCTCACGGCCATTGAGCGGGACCGGGACACCGTTCCGGCGGAACGGCTCCTGGAATTGACGAGCTTCCGGCTGAAGCACGCGCTGCGGGAGGCGGAGGAGCAGTTCCTGGAGGACGAATAGGCGCAAAAAACCAGGGGGAGAGGAGCCGATGGCTCCTCTCCCCCTGGGCCGTTTTCGCATCGCTTATGTAACGGCCCGGCGGTGGACAAATTCCGCCCGGGACGGCGCGGGCCTGGCAATGAGGCCGTTTTTGACGCAGTGCTGCATGATGGCCTTGCGGGTGACCAGACCGATAAAGGCGTTGCGGTCGTCCACCACGGGGACGAAATTCTGCTCCACCGCCTTCTCCAGCAGGTCCTCCACCGCCGTGGTCACGGACACCGGCTGATTATCCTTGCGGCGGGCGATCTCCATGATGCCGTGGCCCTCCGCCTCCTTCATATCCATCAGGTACAGATCCTTGATGGCCCACAGGAGGTCCCCCTCGGTGAGGGTCCCCCGGTAGGTCCCGTCCTTTGCCAGGATGGGCACCGCCGCGTAGCCCGACGCCGCCATCCGCTCCAGTGCCTGTCGAATGGTATCCTCCTCCCGCACGTAGGCGCACATTGCCTTGGGCGTCAGCAGGAACAGAATGTTCATGAAAGCTCCCCTTCCTGTCCGCGAGATGATACGCCCCGCCCCCGGGGGGCCGGAGCCGGCGGGACCTTCCCCGCCGCAGTTTCAGTATACCACAGCCCCTGGGAAACATCAATGAAGAAAGTGTGAATAAAACCAGACATTTTGTTAAACTTGTCCATTTTCCGCCCCCGACTGCCGCAGCCGCCACCGCAGGCCGGAGTAGCGCCGCTGCTGCCGGTCGTTGGCGGCCATCCGGCCCAGGGCGGCGTCGTCGCCCACCACCACCAGCAGCTCCCTGGCCCGGGTGACGCCGGTGTACAGCACGCCCCGGACCATCAGGGCCGGCGCGGCGGGCAGGGCCACCAGAATCACCGCCCGGTACTCGCTGCCCTGGGACTTATGTACCGTCACGGCGTAGGCCAGCTCCAGCTCCGAGAGCATGTCGGACACATAGGTTGCCTTCCGGTCGTCGAACCGGACGGTGAGCAGCTCCCCGGAGGGGTCCACCTCCTCCACCGTGCCCACGTCGCCGTTGAAGATGCCGGAGCCGGTGACGCCGTCGTCCTTCACCCACAGCACGTCGTAGTTGTTGCGGATCTGCATGACCCGGTCCCCCTGGCGGAACACCGTCTCCCCCCAGACCTTCTGGCCCTTGCCGGGGGCGGGGGGATTCAGGGCGGCCTGGAGGCGGCGGTTGAGCTGGACCGTGCCCCACTCCCCCTTCCGGGTGGGGCAGAGCACCTGGATCTGGCCGGACTCCACCCCCATGTTCTCGGGCAGGCGCTTGCGGCACAGCTCCACCACCAGGTCCACCGCGGCCTGGGGGTCCCGGCGGCGCATGAAAAAGAAGTCGCTGGTGGTCTCGTTGCGCAGCTCCGGCAGGGCCCCCTGGTTCACCGCGTGGGCGGCCCGGATGATGGCGCTGCGCTGGGCCTGGCGGAAGATCTGGGTCAGGGCCACCGTGGCCACCCGGCCGGAGCGGATCAGGTCCCCGAACACGTTGCCGGGACCCACGGAGGGGAGCTGGTCCGGGTCCCCCACCATCACCAGGCGGCAGCCGGGGCGCAGGGCGGAGAGCAGGGCGCTCATGAGGGGCAGGTCCACCATGCTCATTTCGTCCACGATGACGGCCTCCGCCTCCAGGGGCTCCTTCTCATTTTTCTGGAAGGTCACCTCCCCGGCGTCCTCCTTCCACACCATGCCCAGGCACCGGTGGATGGTCTGGGCCTCCCGGCCGCACAGCTCCCCCAGCCGCTTGGCCGCCCGGCCCGTGGGGGCCAGCAGCAGCAGCTTCAGCCCCATGCGCTCCAGCATGGCCACGATGCCCCGGACGGAGGTGGTCTTTCCGGTGCCGGGGCCGCCGGTGAGCAGCAGGACCCCCTTCTGGGCCGCCAGCTCCACCGCCTGCCGCTGGGCGGGGGCGTAGGTGATGCCCTGCTCCGCTTGAATCTGGTCAATGAGCCTGTCCACCTGCCTGCCCTGGTCCGCCTGGAAGGCCAGCAGCTCCTCCAGCTTCCTTGCCACATGGGTCTCCGCGTCGTAGAGCCGCCGGAGGTAGCAGGCGTCCACCTTGGCCACCCGCTGGCTGTGGATGGCCCCCCGGCCGATGAGGTCGTCAAGGGCGATCTCCACCGTGTCCGGCGGGCAGTCGATGAGCTGGGAGGCGGCGGCAATGAGTTTGTCCCTGGGCAGGAACACGTGGCCGTTATTGAGGTTGTAGGTCAGCTCAAAGAGGACGGCGGCCTCCACCCGGCGGCGGCTGTCCCCGGCGATGCCCATGGACAGGGCGATCTCGTCCATGACGGAGAAGTCCACCCCGTAGACCTCGTCCACCAGCAGGTAGGGGTCGCTGCGCACCGCCTCCATGGCCTCCGCCCCGTAGCGGCGGTACAGCCGCAGGGCCAGGCTCAGGGGCAGGTCGTTGACGGACAGAAACTCCATGAGCCGCCGCATCCCGATCTGGTAGCGGTAGCTCTCGCCGATCTCCCGGGCCTTTTTGGCGGTGATGCCCCGGATGCGGGTCAGGGCCTCCGGCTCCTCCTCCAGCACCCGCAGCACGCCGGCGCCGAAGTGGCCCACCAGCTTCTCCGCCGTGGCGGGGCCCACGCCCTTCACCGCGCCGGAGGACAGGTAGGACAGGATCTCGTTTTCCGTGGTGGGCATGTGGCGTTCCACCTGCTGGGCCTGGAGCTGGTCGCCGTGGACCGGATGATTGACCCACCGGCCGGTGACGATCAAGTTCTCTCCCGGGGCGGCGCAGGGGATGGCGCCCACCACCGTCACCACCTCCCCGTCGGTGGTGACCAGCCGCAGCACGGTGTAGCCGTTTTCCTCGTTTTGAAAAATGAGATTGAGTATGGTGCCGTCGATGGTGGCCTGGCCCTCCATGGTCCGTCCTCCTTGGCCGCCGGAAGCGCCGGCGGCGTTTCTTGTTATGTCAGATATCGCTCCACCTCGGCCGGGGCGCACAGGCTGATCTGCCGGTCCCCACGGGCCAGCAGGCGGGCCAGCGCGCGCCCCTCCTCCGTCAGGCCGCAGTCCACGATCAAAATGCGGCCAAAGGCGCCCCGGTCCCGCCCCAGGCGGGCCAGGGAGCGGACCTGGTCCTCCAGGTTCTCCCCATCCCCCTGGGCGGAGATCAGCACCGCCGTCCGCCACCGCTGAGCCGGCGGCGCGAACAGGACCGCCCGCACCACCATCCAGAAGATGGACGCCAGGCCCACCGCCGCCAGCGCCGCCACCAAACCATCCTGCCATAGCTGCATACGTACTCTCCTCTCCGCCGCCCGGGCGGCATGGAACTCATATGCCAGTCTATGCGCGGAAAGAAAGTTTGACAGCGGCGGGGGGGCCTACAGGCGGAACAGCCCCAGGGTGACGGCGGTGACGATGGCGGCGGCGATGAGCACCCCGCCGAAAATGGCGGGCAGGGCGTTTTTCAGCCGCAGGTCCATGACCGCGGCCACCAGGGCCCCGGTCCAGGCCCCGGTCCCCGGCAGGGGGACGGCCACCAGAATCAGCAGGCCCCAGAACTTGTACTTCTGGACCAGGTCCTTTTTGGACTCCGCCCGGCGCTCCAGCCGGTTGAGAAAGCCCTCCAGAGCCGGGATGTGCCGCCGCAGCCAGGTGAACACCCGGCGGGTGAACAGGATCAGGAAGGGCACGGGGATGATGTTCCCCAGCAGGGCGGCGGCCACCGCCAGGGACGTGGGCAGCCCGGCGCTGACGCCGAAGGGGATGCCGCCCCGCAGCTCCACCACCGGGAGCATGGAGACCAGGACGGTCAGACAAAATTCACCCGCCAGGGTGGTGTTGAGCCAAGTCAATAGATCCATTGCAGTTTCCTTTGCGTTTGAAATTCAGACGTTTGGGCGTGAAAAGCGGAACAGGGTCTTGCCGGAGGGCTCCGGCAGATCATTTCAGCATCTTTTTCAGGTACTGCCCGGTGTAGCTGGCCTGGCAGGCCGCCACGGCCTCGGGGGTGCCGGTGCAGACGATCCGGCCGCCGCCGTCGCCCCCCTCGGGGCCCAGGTCGATGATGTGGTCGGCGCACTTGATCACGTCCAGGTTGTGCTCGATGACCACCACCGTGTTCCCCGCGTCCACCAGCCGCTGGAGCACCTCCAGCAGCTTGCCCACGTCGTCGGTGTGAAGGCCGGTGGTGGGCTCGTCCAGAATATAGATGGTGCTGCCGGTGGAGCGCTTGCTCAGCTCCGTGGCCAGCTTCACCCGCTGGGCCTCGCCGCCGGAGAGGGTGGTGGACGCCTGGCCGATCTTGATGTAGCCCAGGCCCACGTCGCACAGGGTCTCCAGCCGGGAGGCGATCTTGGGGATGGGCTTGAAGAACTCCTTCCCCTCCTCGGCGGTCATCTCCAGCACCTCGTGGATGTTCTTGCCCTTGTAGCGGACCTCCAGGGTCTCCCGGTTGTAGCGCTTGCCCTTGCACACCTCGCAGGGGACGTACACGTCCGGCAGAAAGTGCATTTCGATCTTCAGCAGGCCGTCGCCGGCGCAGGCCTCGCACCGGCCGCCCCGGGTGTTAAAGCTGAACCGCCCCGGGCCGTAGCCCCGGGCCTTGGCCTCCGCCGTGGAGGCAAACATGTCCCGGATGTCGTTGAACATCCCCGTATAGGTGGCGGGGTTGGACCGGGGCGTGCGGCCGATGGGGCTCTGGTCGATGGCGATGACCTTGTCCAGGTACTCCTCCCCCTCGATGGACTTGTGCTTCCCGGGGCGGCACTTCATGCGGTTTAAGTCCGCCCCCAGCCGCTTATACAGGATCTCGTTGACCAGGGAGGACTTGCCGGAGCCGGATACGCCGGTGACGCAGGTAAAGGTCCCAAGGGGGATGGAGACGTCGATGTTTTTCAGGTTGTTTTCCGCCGCGCCCCGGATGGTGAGGCTGTGGCCGTTCCCGGTCCGCCGGACCTTGGGCACGGCGATATACCGCTTGCCGCTGAGGTACTGCCCGGTGAGGGAGCCGGGGGTGTTCATGACCTCCTCCGGGGTGCCGGCGGCGATGATCTGGCCCCCGTGGACCCCTGCGCCGGGGCCTACGTCGATGATGTAGTCGGCGGCGCGCATGGTGTCCTCGTCGTGCTCCACCACGATCAGGGTGTTGCCCAGGTCCCGGAGGCGGCGGAGGGTGTCCAGCAGCTTGTCGTTGTCCCGCTGGTGCAGGCCGATGGAGGGCTCGTCCAGGATATACAGCACCCCCATGAGGCTGGAGCCGATCTGGGTGGCCAGGCGGATGCGCTGGCTCTCGCCGCCGGACAGGGTGGCGGCGGACCGGCTGAGGGTCAGGTACTCCAGCCCCACGCTGCCCAAAAAGCCCAGCCGGGAGCGGATCTCCTTCAAAATGCGGTCGGCAATGAGGCTCTGGGTCTCCGTCAGCGTCAGGCGCTCCATAAAGCGCAGGGCGTCCACCACGCTGAGATTGGTAAAATCGTAGATGTTGCTGCCCCCCACGGTGACGGCCAGGGACTCCATCTTCAGCCGCCGTCCCCGGCAGGCGGGGCAGGGCCGCTGGGACATGAACTCCTCCATCTCCCGCTTCACCGAGTCGGACTGGGTCTCCGCGTACCGGCGCTCGATGTTGTTGCAGACGCCCTCAAAGCTCTGGTGCAGCACCCCCTTGCCCCGGGGCTGGTCGTAGTGCAGCTCCAGCTTCTCCCCCTTGGTGCCGTAGAGGATGATGTCCTTCACCTCTTTGGACAGCTCCTTCCAGGGGGTGGTGAGCTTGAAGTGGTACTTCTTGGCCAGGGCGTCAAAGTACATGCGGCTGATGCCGTCGGAGCGGATGTTGCCCCAGCCGGAGGCGGTGATGGCCCCGTCCAGCAGGGACAGCTCCGGGTCCGCCACCACCAGGTCCGGGTCCACCTTCAGCTGGCTGCCCAGGCCGGTGCAGGCGGGGCAGGCCCCGTAGGGGTTGTTGAAGGAGAACATCCGGGGGGTCAGCTCCTCAATGGAGACCCCGCAGTCCTCGCAGGCGTAGTTCTGGGAGAACAGGATGTCCCGCTCCTCCTCCCCCAGGACGTTGGCGATGACCAGGCCCCCCGCCAGGGCGGAGGCGGTCTCCACGCTGTCCGTCAGGCGGCGGCGCACGTCGGGCCGGACGACGAGCCGGTCCACCACGATCTCGATATCGTGCTTTTTGTTCTTCTCCAGCTTGATCTCTTCCGTCAGCTCGTACAGCGCACCGTCCACCCGGCAGCGGACGTAGCCGGATCTGCGGGCGTCCTCGAACACCTTGGCGTACTCGCCCTTCCTGGCCCGAACCACCGGGGCCAGGATCTGGATGCGGCTGCCCTGGGGTAGGGCCAGGATCTGGTCGATGATCTGGTCGATGGTCTGCTGGCGGATCTCCTTGCCGCAGATGGGGCAGTGGGGCGTGCCCACCCTGGCCCACAGCAGGCGCAGGTAGTCGTAGATCTCCGTCACTGTGCCCACGGTGGACCGGGGGTTTTTGCTGGTGGTCTTCTGGTCGATGGAGATGGCGGGGGACAGCCCGTCGATGTAGTCCACGTCCGGCTTCTCCATCTGGCCCAGGAACATCCGGGCGTAGGAGCTGAGGCTCTCCACGTACCGCCGCTGGCCCTCGGCGTAGATGGTGTCGAAGGCAAGGGAGGACTTTCCGCTGCCGCTGAGGCCCGTCACCACCACCAGCTTGTCCCGGGGGATGGTTACGTCAATGTTTTTCAGGTTGTTCTCTCTGGCGCCCTTGATAAAAATTTTATCCTGCATCAGTCTTGCTTCTCCTGTCGCGTTGAAATCGGGGACTGCCGGCGCTCCCTGACCGGGATGGCCGGATATCATATTATGTCAACCTCTGTTTTCCTGGGCGGCCGCCAGCTCCCGCTGGACGTATTTGGGCAGCTTCTCCACCACCAGGGCGTAGGACCGGCCGCACAGGTCCTCCAGCACCGGGTCGGGCAGGTCCCCGTCCAGCAGCACGGCGATCCAGGTCCGCTTGTCGCAGTAGAAGCCGGGCAGCACCTCCGGGTACTGCTCCCGCAGCAGCTCCCCCAGCCGGGGGTCGCACTTCAAATTCACCAATGCGTGGCCGTTATAACGCTCGTCCTTCATCCCGCTGGGGGAGCAGACCGCGGCAAAGAGCTTGCCCCGGACCATGTACCGGTCCCAGCCCCACTCCGCCTTGTAGTCGTGCTCCGCCCCGGGCCGGCTCATGAGCCAGCTCTCCAGCCAGTCGTATGCCATGTCAATGCGCCTCCTTCATGCGAGCCGCCAGGCGCAGGGCCCCGTCCCGGAGAAGGGCGATGTTCTCCTCCTCCAGCACCGTGTCCCGGCCGGTGTGTATCCTGTCCATATAGTACCCCAGAAGGGGCTTTTTCTTCAGGGCGCAGACGCCCACGCCCTTTTTGAACTGGGCCTGGTCCGAGGGGTAGAAGGCAAAGCCCCGGTAGACCTCCGCCTCCTTCTCGCCCCGGCCCTGGAAGGCCCGCTCCAACGCCTCAATGGCGGCGGCGTCCCGCTTCACCGGGGCAGAGGGGTAGAACTGCAGGTAGTCCCCGTCGGATACACAGTCGAAGTTGACCACCAGCTTCTCCTTCCGGGCGGCCTTGTGCCGCCGGGCGAAGCCGGAGGAGCCGAAAAGGCCCTTCTCCTCGTTGTCGAAGAACACGAAGCACACCTTGTCCCGGTTTTCCGGCGGCAGGGCCAGGGCGGTCTCTATCAACGTCAGCACGCCGCTGGTGTTGTCGTTGGCGGTGTGCTTGTTGGCCTTGCCGTCCATCATCCACCAGACGAAGAAAATCAGCAGGGCGTACACCGCCAGGGCGGTGACTGTGGAGGTAACTGCCGGGTTATCAAGAAGCCTGTCCCCTACCAGCAGCAGAACCACCGCCACGATAAAGGCCGCGGCCATCACCGCCGCCAGGATCAAAAGCTGGTAGAGCAGGTAGAACAGGAAGTTCCGGGGGGTGATGAAGTTGGGGAAGGGCAGCACCGCGCAGGTGTCGTAGTGGGCGGTGAAGAGCACCTCCGCCCGCTCCGGGTCCCCCACCACCACGTTGTGGCTTTTGATGAGGCTGCGCTCCACCTCCACCCTGGGGGCGTAGCCGGCCGCTTCCAGCTCCCGGCAGAGCCAGGCCCGGAAATTTTCTTTCTGGGCCTTGGACTTGCGGACCTGGAAGTCCCGGAGGATGGTGTTGGATTGTTCTGTCATCGTTGGGTCCTTTCTTCCGCCACTCCGTGGCGGAGGGGGATTTTTCTGCCGCCTGCGGGCGGCGGGCAGGCTTCTCCGCCCTGCGGGCGGGGGAGGCCGGTTTCTCCGCCACTTCGTGGCGGGTTAGATTCATTTGACTTACAGTCTGTTTGGGGTTGTTCCGCGCCCCGGCGCGGGT
>DBFJQM010000045.1:0-31157 GCA_048404665.1 Candidatus Pelethomonas sp. | reverse complement strand
CCAGTCCAGGCCCAGGAACGCCGCCAGGCGGTTGAGCGCGCTGACGGCCCCGTTGGCCCCGGAGGCCGGACGGCTCCGGCTCAGGTGCTCCCGGTAGGTCTGAGCGGTCTCCCGGCTGATTTCCCGGTCCCCCAGCCAGGCGGCGAAGCGCGCCGCCTCCCGGGCGTACTTGGCCGCCGTGGCCCCGCTGCGGCCGGTCTGATAGAGGTGTCGCTGGAAATTTTGAATGTCGATTGCAGTCAAAACCATAGAAAGCCCCCTTTTCTGCAAAACTCTCCTCATAGTTTGGCAGAAAAGAGGGCTTTGTTGCACGGTGATGTGCAACAGTTTTCAAATTTTCCCGCGGAGCAGGGAAGGGCTTACGGTCCCAAAACCTCCCAGGCCTGGGCGGCGTCCCTGCCGATCTGGGCGGCCAGCTCCTCCAGAGAGGCGAACCGCCGCTCCCGCCGGAGGAAGGAGATAAACTCCACCCGGCACTGGACGCCGTACAGGTCCCCGCCGCCGGTGAGCAGGTGGCTCTCCACTGTGACGGGGCCGCCGCCGCCCACCGTGGGGCGCACGCCGACGTTGGTGACGGCGGGATAGACGGCGCCGTCCACCGTGACCCGGGCGGCGTAGACGCCGTAGGCGGGGAGCAGCTGGTGGGGGTCGGGGATCAGATTCAAGGTGGGGGCGTTGAGGCGGCTGCCCAGGCCCTGCCCCCGGCGCACCGGGCCGGAGATGGCGAAGCCGTGGCCCAGGAACCGCCGGGCGTCCTCCAGCTCCCCCCGCTCCAGCAGGGCGCGGATGTGGGTGGAGCTGACGGTGATCCCGTCCAGCTGCACGGGGGGGATGATGTCGCAGCCCAGGCCCCGGCGGCGGCACTCCGCCTCCAGCAGGGACGCGTCCCCCAGGTTCTTGTGGCCGAAGCGGAAGTCGTGGCCCGCCACCAGCCACCTGGCGCCGCAGCGCTCCACCAGGTCCGTGATGAAATCCTGCCAGGGCATGGTCATCATCCGCCGGTCAAAGGGGGCGATGAACACCTGCCGGATGGGAAACAGCTCCTCCACCAGCCGCCGCCGGTCCTGGGCGGAGGTGAGCAGGGGCACCGGCAGGCTGGTGACGAACTCCCGGGGGGAGCGGTCGAAGGTAAAGACCGCAGGCTCCAGGTCCTGCTCCCGCCCCCGCTGGACGGCCCGGGCCATCAGGGCCTGGTGGCCCAGGTGCACGCCGTCGAAGAATCCCAGGGCGATGACCGTGGGGCGATGTGCCCCGGTGGCTTCATAGGCCATGACGCAGCCTCCTTCTGGCGGCTCAGCCGCCGAAAAAGTTCTTGATGGATGTGAGGACGCCGTCCTCACACCGGCTCAGACACAGAAAGTCCCCGCCGGCCCCGTAGACCCGGTAAGTCCCCTCCCCAAGGCCCTCCGCCGGCACCGGGTTGCCGTTGCGGCACAGCCGCTCCTGCCGGGGCAGGGTGAGGGCGTAGGCGGGGTACTGGGCAAAGAGGCTGTCGGTGGGCATCAGCGCCGCCGCCCCCAGGGCCTGGACCTGGTCCAGGGTGACGGCCTGGTCCAGGGTAAACCCGGCGGCCATGGTGCGCCGCAGGCTGGACATGCAGCCGCCGCAGCCCAGGGCCGCGCCGATGTCGTGGCAGAGAGTGCGCACATAGGTGCCCTTGGAGCAGCGGACCCGGAGGGAAAAGTCCCCGCCCGCCTCCGGCCAGCCCAGCAGCTCCAGGGCGTAGATGCGCACCGGCCTGGGGGCCCGCTCCACCTCCACGCCCTTCCGGGCCAGCTCGTAGAGCTTTTTCCCGTCCCGCTTGATGGCGGAGTACATCGGCGGCGTTTGCAGGATGTCCCCGGTGAACCGCTCCAGCGCCGCCGTCAGCTCCGCCCCGGTGACAGAGACCGGGCGCTCCTCCAAGACCTCGCCGGTGGTGTCCTGGGTGTTGGTCACAAGGCCCAGCCGCAGTCCGGCCAGGTACTCCTTGTCCCCCTTTTCCGCGAATTCCACCGCCCGGGTGGCGCTGCCCACGAACACCGGCAGCACGCCGGTGGCCATGGGGTCCAGGGTCCCGGCGTGGCCGATCCGCCGCTCCCCCAGGATACCCCGCAGCTTGGCGCACACGTCCATGCTGGTCCACCCGGCAGGTTTGTCAATGATGACGATTCCGTTTGGCATAAGTCCCTCCCAGCGCCAAGCCCCGGCGCGAGTGCGCCGGTACGAGCATTTTGGCAAAGCCAAAATCTCGGCGGAGGGCGAATTTACTTCGCCCGAGCATTTTAAATCCTACAGGGTCCCCGGCGGACGCGGAGCGTCCGTTGGGGAGGCACACGTCCATGCTGGTCCACCCGGCGGGCTTGTCAATGATGACGATTCCGTTTGGCATCGGATCACTGCTGGGGGGCGCTGCCGTCCCCGTCCTGGCTGCCGTCGCCGCTGTCATCGGCGCTGCTGCCCTCGGCCTCCTGCTGGGCGGCCTTGGCGGCGTCCACGGCGGCGGTGAACTGGGTGTAGTAGCTGCCCGCGTCCACGGCGTCCGCCGCGTCGGTGAGCTCCAGGGGGTGCTCCTGGCCGTAGGCGCTGAGGAGCTTGTCCAGGTGCTCAGCGCGGATGTCGTCCAGGATGCCGGTGGTATCCTCCGCCAGCCCCTGGGCCAGGTCCTTGCCCAGGAGGATGTGGTAGCCGTATTCCGACTCGATGATGCCGCTGATCTCGCCGGGGGCCAGCTGGGCGGCGGCGTCCTCAAAGGACTGGACCATCTCTCCGGAGGAGAAGATGTAGCCGTTGGGGTAGGAGGCCCGGCCCGTGTCCTCACTGTACTGGTCGGCCAGCTGGGCAAAGAGGGCCTGGGGGTCGTCGCTGGCGCTGAGCTGGGCCAGCAGGTCCTCGGCGGTGGCCCGCTTGGCGGCGATCTCCTCGTCGGAGAGGGCCTCCCCGGTGAGCTGGTCCTTGGTCAGCAGAAGGATGTGGTCCGCGTACATCCGGTACTGGCCGTAGTCGGCGGGGTCCAGATAGAAGTAGCTGCCGGCCTGGCCCACCTGCTCCAGCAGGCGCTGGTACAGGTAGGTGTCGGAGGTGATCCGGATAAAGCCGTCCCGGGTGAGGCCGGTCTGGTAGAGGTAATCGTCGAATTTGTCCTCGCCGCCCAGCTCCTCCGTGGCGGAGGCAAGGTCGGCGGCGACGGCGTCCTGATCGTCCTGGGTGAGGGCCACGCCCTGCTCCTCCGCCAGGGCCTCGATGGCGGCGTAGTAGGAGACGGTCGTCGCGGCCTGCTCCTTGGCGAACTGGCCGAGGGGCTGGCCCTCCAGGTCGCCGGACCAGTTGATGGAGCCGTCCTCCTGGAACAGCTCGCTGTAGACGCCGTAGTAGGTGTTGAGCATGGTGATCTGGTACTCCAGATAGCTGCAGCTGTAGCCCAGCCAGTAGAAGTAGAGCTGGGCGGGGATCTCCCGGCCGCCGATGGAGGCGGCGGTTTCGTCCGGCGCGATGGCGGTGATGTCGTAGGGGATGCTGCGGATGGGCTCGGCCTTCTGGCCGCAGCCGGCCAGGACGGCGAGGGACAGGGTCAGAGCCAGGAGCAGAGCGATACATTTTTTCATTGGTGCTTCCTCATAGGTTCACAGTGGTGGTTGGTAGGGATGGCGGCGGCTGGTCAGGGTGGTCCGGCCCGGCGGCGTCAGGGCTGCGGAGCCGGGGCGGAGGGCAGCTTTAAGTCCTCCACCAGAGTCAGGGCCGCCTCCAGCACCGGCTCCTTGGGCTTAAGCCGCAGGGTGATGCAGGGGACGTCCCCGGCGGCCAGATGGAGCCGCTGGCGGTACTTGGGCATGGCGCAGACCTGGGCCACGGCGGCGGGGTCGAACTGGGCGATGGTGAAGCGAAGGGTGTCGCTGCGCTGGGTGATGTCGCTGATTCCCGCCCGGGAGGCGGCGGCGCGGAGCAGCGCCACGTCCAGCAGGGCGCACACCGCCTTCGGGGGATCGCCGTACCGGTCCGTCAGCTCGTCCACCAGGTCTGAGGCGTCCTCCTGGCGGCGGATGGCGGCGATGCGGCGGTACAGGTCCATGCGCTCCCCGGCGGAGGGGACGTAGGACTCCGGGATGTTGGCGCTGACGGCCAGGTCCGCGGCGCACTCGGTGGAGACGGCGGGCTTTTTGCCCTGTTCCTCCAGCACCGCGTCCTCCAGCAGCTGCAGGTACATGTCGTAGCCCACGCTCATCATGTATCCGCTCTGCTCCGGGCCCAGCAGGTTCCCGGCGCCCCGGATCTCCAGGTCCCGCATGGCGATCTTGAAGCCGGAGCCGAACTCCACGTACTCCCGGATGGCGGTGAGCCGCTTGCTGGCCACCTCGCTGAGGACCTTGCCGGACCGGTAGGTCATGTAGGCGTAGGCCCGGCGGGCGCTGCGGCCGATGCGGCCCCGAATCTGGTGGAGCTGGGCCAGGCCCATGCGGTCGGCGTCCTCGATGATGAGGGTGTTGACGTTGGCGATGTCGATGCCTGTCTCGATGATGGTGGTGCATACCAGCACCTGGGCCTCGCCCTCCACCATCTGCTGCATCACGTCGGTGAGCTGGTCCTGGGGCATCTTGCCGTGGCCCACCACCACCTTCACATCGTCCCCCAGGAGCTTGCGGACCCGGGAGGCGGTGAGGTCGATGGTCTCCACCCGGTTGTGGAGGTAGTAGACCTGGCCGCCCCGGTCGATCTCCCGGCGCATGGCGTCGGCCAGCAGGGGCCAGTTGTGCTCCACCACATAGGTCTGCACCGGCTGGCGGTTCAGAGGCGGCTCCTCCAGGGTGGACATGTCCCGGATGCCGGACAGGGCCATGTTCAGCGTCCGGGGGATGGGGGTGGCGGTGAGGGTCAGCACGTCCACCTGGCGGCTCATCTCCTTCAGCTTCTCCTTGTGGGAGACGCCGAAGCGCTGCTCCTCGTCGATGACCAGCAGGCCCAGGTCCTTGAACTGGATGGACTTCTGCAGCAGCTTGTGGGTGCCGATAAGCAGGTCGATCTTTCCCTCTCGCAGCTCCGCCAGGATCTGGCGGGTCTGGCCCGGGGTCTGGAACCGGCTGAGGACCCGAATCTCCACAGGGTAGGACCGGAACCGGTTCACCGCGGTGGTGAAGTGCTGTTGGGCCAGGACGGTGGTGGGCACCAGGATGGCGGCCTGCTTCCCGTCCAGGACGCACTTCATCACCGCCCGGAGGGCCACCTCCGTCTTGCCGTAGCCCACGTCGCCGCAGAGGAGCCGATCCATGGGCACCGGGCGCTCCATGTCCCGCTTGATCTCCTGGATGCACTTGAGCTGGTCGTCGGTCTCCTCGTAGTCGAAGGCCTCCTCGAACTCCCGCTGCCAGGGGGAGTCCGGTGAGAAGGCGAAGCCCGGCTGGCGCTGGCGCTGGGCGTACAGGGCGATAAGGCCCTTGGCCAGGTCCTTGGCGGCGGCCTTGGCCCGGCTTTTCTGCTTGTTCCAGTCAGCGCCGCCCAGCTTGTTGAGTTTGGCCGGACGGCCGGAGTCCTCGTCGCCGCAGCCGCCGCCGATGTACTTGGACACCAGATCCAGGGAGGTGGCGGGGACGTAGAGGCTGTCGCCGCCGGCGTAGACGATCTTGATGTAGTCCTTCTCCACGCCGTCCACCGGCATCCGGCGGATGCCCTCGAAGCGGCCAATGCCGTGGTGGGTGTGGACCACCAGGTCGCCGGGGGTCAGGTCGGTGTAGCTGAGGAGCTTCTGCCGGTTATCCTTTTTGGCGGCGCGGCGGGGGGCGCGTCTGCCGGAGGCGGAGGCGGTGAGCTGTCCCTCGGTGAGCACCGCCAGACGCAGCTGGGGATATTCCGCCCCGGCGGAGAGGGCGCCCACCGCCAGGCGGATCTCCCCGGGGCCGGGCATGGTCCGGCACTCGTAGTCCAGGGCGGCGGACAGGCCCCGCTCCTGGAGCATCCGCTGCATGTTCCGGCAGCGGGCCTGGCTGGTACACAGCAGCAGCACGGCGCAGCCGGACTGGCGGTAGTGGCTCAGGTCCCCGGCGGCGGCCTCCACGCTGCCGCCATAGGCGCTGAGCTGCTTGGCGGTGACGGACAGCAGGGTCCTGGGGGGCATGGGGTAGCGGGAGGTGGGCAGGGACTCCAGCATACACACCGGGAAACGCTCCAGCTGCTCCAGCCACTGGCTCTGGCTGAGGAGCTGGGCCGTCAGGTCCCCGTTTTTCTCCCCGGCGGCCAGCAGGGACTCCGTGTCCTCCCGGGCCTGCCAGAGAAGGGCCTTGACCCGCTCTCCCAGCCGCCCGGTCTCCGTCATGCACACCAGGGCGTCGGCGGCGAAGTAGTCGAATACCGGCGTCAGCTCCGCCCCCGGCAGCAGCTCCGCCGCAGGCAGCAGCAGGGCGGAGGTGATGTTCTCCGTCCGGCGCTGGGTGGCGGTGTCGAACACCCCCAGGGAGTCGATCTCGTCGTCAAAAAATTCGCAGCGCACCGGCAGGTCCATGCTGGGGGAGAACACGTCCAGGATGCCGCCCCGCAGGGCGAACTGGCCGGGGCCCTCCACCTGGCCGCAGCGGCTGTAGCCGGCGGCGGTCAGCCGGTCCGGCAGGGTCCCCAGGTCCCAGCGGCCCCCCAGCTCCAGACGCATGACGGCTCCGTCCAGCCTCTGGCGGGGCATGGTCTTCTGGAGCAGGCCCTCGGCGGTGGCCACCAGCACGGGGCACTCCCCCCGGTGCAGCCGGTACAGGGCGGATACCCGGCTCAGCTCCCACTGGTGGGAGACCACGGCCCCGGCGGGGACGTACAGCTCCCGGGCAAAAAGCCTGCGGGGCGTCTGGCCGGTGAGGACCGCCAGGTCCTCCGTCAGCCGGTTGGCCTCGGTCTCGTCGGCGCAGACCATGACCAAAGGCCGCCCGGTCTCGTAGGACAGGGCGGCTGCGATCTGGGCCCGGTGGACCGGGCTGAGGCCGGTGACGGCGGCGGGACAGCCGCCGCTCTCCACGGCCTGGGCCAGGGCGGATACCTCCGGGATCTGGAGCAGGGTGCGGAGCAGGCTTTCCATGGGTGGCTCCTTTGCTGAGTATGGTGGGATTCCTTTTATATGAGTGTGATACGCTAATTATATGCGTTTTGGGCGGCGGCGACCCCTTTTTCCACGATGCAGAGGGCGGCGTCCACCGCCCGGGACACGGCCTCGTCCACCACCTTCCGCTCGCCGGGGGAGAAGCCGCCGGTGACCCAGTTCACCATGTCGTAGTCCGGGTTCTCCGGCGCGCCGACGCCTACCCGTACCCGGGGAAACTGGTCCGTCCCCAGATGGGCGATGATGTTTTTCAGCCCGTTGTGGCCGCCGGCGCTGCCGCCGGCGCGGATGCGCAGCTTCCCCAGGGGGAGGGCCACGTCGTCGGAGATCACCAGCACGTGGTCCGGCGGGATCTTGTAGAAGCCCCCGGCCAGCTTCACCGCCTCGCCGGAGAGGTTCATGTAGGTCTGGGGCTTGAGCACCAGCACCCGGGCCCCGGCGGCGCTGATCTCCCCGGTGAGGGCGCGGTACTTCAGCTTGTTGAGCTTCACACCCTCCCGGCGGGCCAGCTCATCGGCGGCCATGAAGCCGATGTTGTGGCGGGTGTTCTCATACTCTCTGCCCGGGTTGCCCAGGCAGACCAGCAGCCACTGTACGCCGCCGGAGGAACGTTGAAACATGGAGATGGGCTCCTTTCTGAAAAACAGGCCAAGGCGGGGGCAGGACGGACCTACCCCCGCTGTGATGTACAAGTTGACCGGGCGGCGCGGACCCGCCGCCTGTGTGGAAGGGGAGACTCAGATCCAGAGCTTGGACACGGAGATCTCCTGGTAGATGCGCTCGATGGCCTCGGCGAACATGGGGGCCACGGTGAGATACTTGATCTTGTCGGAGAGGGCGGGGTCGATGGGGGCGATGGTGTCCAGGAAGGCCAGCTCCGTGATGACGCTGCCGTTGATGCGCTCGATGGCGGGGCCGGAGAGGACGCCGTGGGAGGCGCAGGCGAACACGTTGTGGGCGCCGCCCACCTCCACGATGGCCTTGGCCGCGTTGCACAGGGACCCGGCGGTGTCCACCATGTCGTCGAAGAGGATGCAGTCCTTGCCGCTGACGTCGCCGATGACGTTCATGACCTCGCACTGGTTGGCCTTCTGACGGCGCTTGTCCACGATGGCCAGGTTCATGTGCAGCTTCTGGGCGAAGGCACGGGCCCGGGCCACGGAGCCCACGTCAGGGGAGACCACCACCATGTCCTCGCACTTCTCGCCGAACTTCTTGGCGTAGTAGTCCACGAACACCGGGTTGCCGTAGAGGTTGTCCACGGGGATATCAAAGAAGCCCTGGATCTGGGCGGCGTGGAGGTCCATGGTCAGCACCCGGTCCGCGCCGGCGGCGGTGATCATGTTGGCCACCAGCTTGGCGGAGATGGGGTCCCGGGCCTTGGCCTTGCGGTCCTGACGGGCGTAGCCGAAGTAGGGAATGACAGCAGTGATGCGGCCGGCGGAGGCGCGCTTCATGGCGTCGATCATCACCAGCAGCTCCATGAGGTTGTCGTTTACCGGACGGCTGGTGGACTGGACCAGGAACACGTCCGAGCCGCGGACAGACTCGTAAATGGAGGCGCTGACCTCTCCGTCGGCGAAATGACCAACCTCGCTGTTGCCCAACTGGATGCCGATGAGCTTGCAGATGTCCCGGGCCAGGCCGGGATTGGCGTTGCCGCTGAAGATCTTGATGTCCTTACCGTGTGAAATCATTTCCAATTTCCTCTTTCTTCTTCGTTGTAGTTATCTCTGATCGCCGCAGCGTGAAGATACAGAGCATTGCGCCACGTCCGGCGAAACGTGGTTTGGATGACCGCCTATTTTTTCCCGTGGAGCGCCCGGCGCTTTTTGGCCCAGCCCGGCTTCTCCTCCTGCCGGGCCCGGCCGATGGCCAGGCTGTCGGGGGACACGTCCCGGGTCACCGTGGTGCCGGCGGCCACATAGGACCCGCCGCCCAGGGACACGGGGGAGATGATGTTGGTGTTGCAGCCGATGAACACGTCGTCCCCGATGGAGGAGCGGAACTTGCGGAAGCCGTCGTAGTTGGAGGTGATGGTGCCGCAGCCGAAGTTCACCCGGCTGCCCACGTCCGTGTCGCCCACATAGGTGAGGTGGCTCATTTTGGTGTCCTGGCCGAAGGAGGCGTTTTTGATCTCCACATAGGCGCCCACCTTGCACCCGTCCCCCACCCGGCACTTGGGCCGGATGTGGGCGAAGGGCCCTACGTGGACGTTTTTCCCCAGGACGCTGGCGTAGACCTGGGAGGCGTTGACCGACGTCCCCTCGCCGATGACGGAGTCCTCAATGAGGGCGTTGGGCCCGATCTCACAGCCCGCTCCGATGGAGACGGCCCCACGCAGGATGGTGCCGGGCAGGAGCACCGCGCCCGGGGCGATGGAGGCCCGGGGGTCGATGTAGACCGCGGAGGGGTCCAGGATGGCCACGCCGGCGCTCTGGTGGCGGGCGGTGATCTCCTCCCGCAGGGCCTGCTGCAGGCGCAGCAGCTCCCCCAGGGAGCCCACAGGCAGCATGGCGCCGCCGAGGGGGAGCAGCGCGCCGCGGACCTCCTCTACCCGGCACGCCCCGGCAAAGGCGGCGATGTCCCGGCGGTACTGGGCCTCGTCGCCCAGCATTACCTGGGCCCCCTCCGGGACACAGGCGGCGGCCTCGTCCCGGAACGCGGGATCGCAGACAATAAAAAACCGCCCGATGCCTTCCCTCCTCCAGGCCCGCATACAGAGGTCCAATACGGGGCAGAACAGTACGTTTTGCAGCATCAGCGGTTTTCCGTTGTCGATGGAGGCGCCGTCGCCGGTAAGAAAGATCACGATGCATCTGCTGTCCATGGGGGCGGCCCTCCTGCCTGATACAAAGTCTTGCTTTCCCCTCAATTATAACAGACGCCAACGGTTATGCAAGGGGGATTTTGCAAAAACCGGAGAATATTTTGCACAAATAACAGGGCAAATTTTTTATTGCTGCTATTTGCACAAGTTTTTTGGGGGCGGTTCCAAAAATTTTCGTTGTTTTGTGGAGAGCGCTCCGCCCCGCCAAATCTTTTTTATAAAAATACGAACAAATTGCGGTATTATGCTTGAATTCGGAATAAAATTGGTTTACAATGTACCCTGTTAAAATTTGGACGTACCGGAGGATGGCACGGTTTCAGAGGGGGCGCGGGGATGCTCAATATCGTATTGGTGGAGCCGGAGATCCCGCCCAACTGCGGCAACGCGGCCCGGACCTGCGCCGCCACCGGCAGCCGCCTGCACCTGGTGGAGCCTCTGGGCTTCGACATCTCGGACCGGGCTGTGAAGCGGGCGGGGCTGGACTACTGGCACCTGGTGGAGATCAGCGTCTACCGGGACCTGGAGGACCTGTTCCGGCGGCACCCGGAGGCGGGCGAGGACCTGTGGCTTGCCACCACCAAGGCCCCCAGGAGCTACGCCCAGGCGTCCTTCTCCCCGGACTGCTGGCTGTTTTTCGGCAAGGAGACGGCGGGGCTGCCTCTGGCGTTCCGCCAGGCCCACCGGGACCGGTGCATCCGCCTGCCCATGGTGGACGAGGCCAGGAGCCTGAACCTGTCCAACTCCGTGGCGATCCTCACCTACGAGGCCCTGCGGCAGAACGGCTTCCCCGGGCTTTTGGGCGTGGGGGAGATGGCGGCGGACTGATATGGCCCCGCCGGGCGCATACTATCATTGACATCGGGCAAATAGCTGATATAAAATTCCGAAAGGAGCATTTTGCATGAACTACAACAAGAAGACGGTCAAGGACGTGGACGTAAAGGGCAAGAAGGTCCTGCTGCGCTGCGACTTCAACGTGCCCCAGGATAAGACCACGGGCGCCATCACGGACGACAAGCGCATCCGCGCGGCGCTGCCCACCATCCAGTACCTTCTGGACCAGGGGGCGGCGGTGATCGCCTGCTCCCACCTGGGCAAGCCGGAGCCCAGCTTTGACAAGTGGGTGAAGAAGCAGACCGAGAAGGGCAAGGCCCCCGAGGAGCTTACCGAGGCCAAGTGGGAGAAGTCCCTGAAGAAGCTGTCCCTGGCCCCTGTGGCCGTGCGCCTGGGCGAGCTGCTGGGCCGCCAGGTCGTCATGGCCGCCGACGTGGTGGGCGAGGACGCCAAGGCCAAGGCCGCCGCTCTCAAGCCCGGCCAGATCATGCTGCTGGAGAACACCCGCTTTGAGAAGGGCGAGACCAAGAACGACCCCGCCCTGGCCAAGGCCATGGCCGACATGGCCGAGCTGTACGTCTCCGACGCCTTCGGCGCGGTCCACCGGGCCCACGCCTCCACCGCCGGCGTGGCCGCCTACCTGCCCGCCGTCAGCGGCTTCCTCATTGAGAAGGAGCTGGAGATCATCGGCGGCGCCCTGGCCGACCCCAAGCGGCCCCTGGTGGCCATCCTGGGCGGGGCCAAGGTCAGCTCCAAGATCGGCGTCATCAACAACCTGCTGGAGATCGCGGATACTATTATTATTGGCGGCGGCATGGCCTACACCTTCTCCAAGGCCCAGGGCGGCAGCGTGGGCGACAGCCTGCTGGAGGCCGACTGGCTGGACTACTGCAACGAGATGCTGGCCAAGGCCCAGGCCAAGGGCGTGAAGCTGCTGCTGCCTGTGGACACCGTCTGCGCCGACGCGTTCGCCCCCGACGCCAACAGCAAGGTGGTCGCCAGCGGCGAGATCCCAGACGGCTGGCAGGGCCTGGACATCGGGCCTGAGACCGTGCGGCTCTACTGCGAGGCCGTGAAGGACGCGGGCACCGTGATCTGGAACGGGCCCATGGGCGTGTTCGAGTTTGAGAAGTTCGCCGCCGGCACCAAGGCTGTGGCCGAGGCCCTGAGCAAGACCAGCGCCATCACCATCATCGGCGGCGGCGACAGCGCGGCGGCCGTGGCCCAGCTGGGCTACGCCGACAAGATGACCCACATCTCCACCGGCGGCGGCGCCTCCCTGGAGTTCATGGAGGGCAAGGAGCTGCCCGGCGTGGCCTGCCTGCTGGATAAATAAGACCGAAAGAGCCGCCCCGCCTGTGGGGCGGGGCGGTGGGAAGGCCTTTGACAGCCGGAAAAAGTTGTGATCCCTGGGGGCGGTGGGACCGCCCCGTGACGATAAACATATTTTGATTGAGGAGAAAGACCGTTATGAACCGTAGATACCGCAAGACCATTATCGCCGGCAACTGGAAGATGAACAAGACCGCCAGCGAGACCAAGAAGTTCGCCGAGGAGCTGAAGACCATCCTGCCCCGCGCCAAGTGGTGCGACGTGGTGGTGTGCGTCCCCTTTGTGAACATCCCCGCCGCGCTGAAGGCGTTTAAGGATATGCGCGTCTCCATCGGCGCGGAGAACCTGTACTACGAGCCCTCCGGCGCGTACACCGGCGAGGTGTCCGCCGACATGCTCAAGGACCTGGGCGTGAAGTACGTCATCGTCGGCCACAGCGAGCGCCGCCAGTACTTCGGCGAGACCGACATCACCGTCAACAAGAAGGTCCACGCCGCCCTGGAGTCCGACCTGCACCCCATCATCTGCGTGGGTGAGAGCCTGGAGCAGCGGGAGATGGGCGTGACCATGGAGCTTATCGCCCTGCAGGTCAAGTCCGCCCTGGCCGGCGTGGCCCCTGAGAAGGTCCGCCGCTGCGTCATCGCCTACGAGCCCATCTGGGCCATCGGCACCGGCCGCACCGCCACCGCCGAGCAGGCCGCCGAGGTCTGCACCGCCATCCGTGCCGTGATCCGCAGCCTGTACGGCGCCCGGGTGGCCCGCTCCGTCACCATCCAGTACGGCGGCTCCATGAACCCCAAGAACGCCGCGCAGCTCCTGGCCCAGGCGGACGTGGACGGCGGCCTCATCGGCGGCGCCGCGCTGAAGCCTGACCAGTTCGTGGATATCATCAACGCAGCCAATCAGGAGTGATCGCTCTATGAATAAAACCCCCACTACTCTCATTATCATGGACGGGTTCGGCCTGGGCAAGGATCAGCCGGGCAACGCCGTGGCCGGGGCCAACACCCCCGTGCTGGACGGCCTGTTCGCCACCTGCGCCCACACCACCCTGTCCGCCTCCGGCCTGGACGTAGGCCTGCCCGACGGGCAGATGGGCAACAGCGAGGTGGGGCACACCAATATCGGCGGCGGCCGGGTGGTGTACCAGGACCTGCCCCGCATCACCCGGGCCATCGAGGACGGCACCTTCTTTGAAAATCCCGCCTACTGCGCGGCCATGGACGCGGCGCTCAACGGCGGCGGCAGCCTGCACCTGTACGGGCTGCTGTCCGACGGCGGCGTCCACTCCCACACCACCCATCTGTGGGCCCTGCTGAAGATGGCCAAGATCCGTGGCCTGAAAAAGGTCTATATCCACGCCTTCCTGGACGGGCGGGACGTGTCCCCCACCTCCGGCAAGGACTTTGTGGCCCAGGCGGTGGCTAAGTGCCATGAGCTGGGCGTGGGCAAGATCGCCACGGTCATGGGCCGGTACTACGCCATGGACCGGGATAAGCGCTGGGACCGGGTGGAGCAGGCCTACGACGCCATGGTCTACGGCCAGGGCATCCAGAACCCGGACCCGGTGGACGCGGTGGCCAAGAGCTACGCCGCCGGCGTCACCGACGAGTTCGTGGAGCCGGTGGTCTGCGACAGCCAGGGCGTCATCAGCGACAACGACAGCATCATCTTCTTCAACTTCCGCCCCGACCGGGCCCGGGAGATCACCCGGGTGTTCGTGGACCCCGCCTTCGACGGGTTCCAGCGGGAGCTGTTCCCCCTGACCTATGTGTGTACCACTGAGTACGACGCCACCATGCCCAACGTCCAGGTGGCCTTCCCCCGCATCCGGGTGGCCAACGGCCTGGGCGAGTACCTCAGCAGCATGGGCATGACCCAGCTGCGCATCGCCGAGACGGAGAAGTACGCCCACGTCACCTTCTTCTTCAACGGCGGCGTGGAGGCGGTGTTCCCCGGCGAGGACCGGGTGCTGGTGGCCTCCCCCAAGGTGGCGACCTACGACCTCCAGCCGGAGATGAGCGCCTACGAGGTGACGGATAAGTGCGTGGAGCGCATCCAGTCCGGGAACTACGACGTGGTGATCCTCAACTTCGCCAACTGCGACATGGTGGGCCACACCGGCGTGTACGAGGCCGCCGTGAAGGCGGTGGAGACCGTGGACGAGTGCGTGGGCAGGGTGGTGGACGCCACCCGCTCCATGGGCGGCATCGCCATGATCACCGCCGACCACGGCAACGCCGAGGAGATGCGCAAGAGCGACGGTTCCCCCATGACCGCCCACACCACCAATCTGGTGCCCTTCATCCTGGTGGGCACCGACGCCAAGCTGCACCCCGGCCGCCTGGCGGATATCGCCCCCACCATGCTGGACCTGATGGGCCTGGCCTGCCCGCCGGAGATGGACGGCAGGAGCCTCATCGACGGCTGACCGGGGCGCGCAGAGAGACAGCAGCAAAAGGTCCGCAGGAGCTTTGAACCGCCCCTGCGGACCTTTTTGCGCGCGTGCCGGCAATCTTAAGCCGCAGTTAAACAAATCTTTAACTGTCCCGGCGGGGGGACGGTCGAAATCCCGGGGATGATGTGGTAGAATATGGCTACGGGATTTTCCTGATCTTATGGTTTGGAGGCGTGCGCAATGAACGAAAGGACCCTGGCCCCGGGAATCAAAAAACCCCTGACGGGCTTCCACCTGAAGATGATCGCCCTGGTCTGCATGGTCTGCGACCACACCGCCGCGGCGCTGCTGTCCCCCTTCGACGGCTGCTACAGCGTAATGCGGATGGTGGGCCGTCTGGCCTTTCCCATTTTCGCCTTCCTGGTCGCCGAGGGCTGCCGCTACACCCACAGCCGGGAGCGGTATCTGCTGCGGCTGGGGATCTTCGCCCTGGTCAGCGAGATCCCCTTTGACCTGGCCTTTTGGATGGAGCCGGGGCGGGTGAACTTTTGGGACTTCACCAACGTGTTCTACACGTTCTTTTTGGCGGTGGCCTGCGTCCACATCTACGAGACCCTCCGGCGGCAGGGGAGAAGGACCCAGCTTCTGGCCGCGGCGGCCGCCCTCCTTGCCAGCGCCGTGATCTTCCTGGTGGCGGCCTTTGTCACCGGCTCCGGTACGGTGGCCAGGCTGGAGCTGCTGGCCTATCTGGCGGGGATGTTGGCTCTCAGTTGCGTTCTCACCCGGCGGAAAGCGGCGGAGACGGCGCCGGACACCCTGGGCAGCGTCCTCAGCCTGCTGACCGTGCTGCCGGCGCCCCTGCTGGGGGAGCTGCTGGACTGCGACTACGGCGGGGTCGGCGTGGCGCTGGTGCTGGCGGTGTACCTGGCGGGGAAGCGGCCCTGGAGCCTGATGGCCCTGGGGGCCATGATCCTGTACCTCTATAAAAGCACGATCCTCTACGATATGTTCTGGTGGGATGCCGGAGGGCTGCACGTCAGCTTCTTAAACGCCGGGCCTATGTGCTGCACGCTGCTGTCCCTGGTACCCCTGTGGCTCTACAACGGGGAGCGGGGCAGGAACGTCAAGTGGCTCTTTTACGGGGCCTATCCCGCCCATATCGCCGTCCTGGCCCTCCTGCGAAGCCTGCTGGGGGTGTAAAGCGACGTCAAAATACAGGGCCGCCCGCGCCAAAAAGCGCGGGCGGCCCTGCTGCAATATTCCGGTTTACCGCCGCCGGCCCCGGTAGCCGCCGCCGCGATAACCGCCGCTGCTCCTGCCGTAGCGCCGCCGGCGGGAGCCCAAGGCGATCCGCAGCACCACGATCAGCACCACCAGCGCCGCCGCCCCGATGAGGGCCAGCTTCACCACCGGCCGCTTCAAAAACAGCAGGGCGTCCCGCTGGAACACCAGCAGGCGGCTGGCGGGGACGTTGTCGTCGGCCAGCAGGTCCACGGTGCCGTATACCGTGTCGCCGCGGCTGAGGGTGATCTGCCCCAGCACCTGGCCCCGCTGGATGGGGGCCTCCACGCTGTCGGAGATGAAGGTCCACTCCCGCTTGATGTCCGTGGCCGGGTCCAGGTCCTTGGGCACCAGGCGCTCGATCTCCTGGGCGGGGTGGACCTTGACGGCGTTGACGGCCTGGGACAGCGTCACCGGCACCTCGTCGATGAACTCGTCCTTGCTGAGGATGATCTGGCGGGAGAAGCCGTCGAAGCCGTAGTCAAAGAGGCGGATGGTCTCGGAGAAGCTCTGGACCTGGTTGGTGCCGTCCTCCAGCTTGACGCGGGCTGCACCCAGCACCACGCTGAGCAGACTGCGCCCGCCGCGGGTGGCGGAGGAGACCAGACAGTAGCCGGCGTCGCTGGTGGAGCCGGTCTTGATGCCCTCGGCGCCGCTGTACACATACCCGGCGGCCCGCCAGCTGGAGATCAGATAGTTGGTGGTGTAGTAGTTGCGCTCCTTGGACAGGTTCGTGGCGGGGATGACGGCCTGCTTGGTGTTGGCCAGGGCCATGAAGTCCTCATGGGTCCGGGCGTACTTGGTGATGAGATAGATGTCCCAGGCGGTGGTATAGTGGTTGGGGTCCGTCAGGCCGTTGGTGTTGGCAAAGTGGGTATCCTCACAGCCCAGGGCCGCAGCCTTGCTGTTCATAGCGTCCACAAAGGCGTCCACGGAGCCGGAGACGGCCTCCGCCAGCACATTGCAGGCCTCGTTGGCGGAGACCACCAGGATGCAGTAGAGCAGGTCCTGGACCGTCAGCTCCTCGCCTACCTTGATCCCGGCGTTGCTGCCGTCGGCGGGCAGGCCGCTGAGGGCGGTCTCCGACGCGGTGAGGACCGTGTCCATGGCCAGAGTGCCGCTGTCCACCGCGTCCAGCACCAGGGAGGCGGTCATGATCTTGGTGAGGCTGGCGGGGTAGAGCCGCTCATGGATGTTCCGGGCGTATAGGATCTCCTCCGTGTCCGGGTCGATGAGCAGGGCGGCCTTGGCCGCCGCCTCGCCCCCCTCCAGGGAGCCCACGTCCCCGTCGGCGGCAAAAGCGCTGACCGTAAAGGACAGGGCCAGCAGCAGACTGAAAAAAACAGCGAAAATGCGGCGAATTTTCATATCCTTCTCCCAAATAATATGGTATACTGTGGGTGTGACTGGGGCGGACCCGGCTTTCCGGCGAAAGGGACGGGCCTTCTCTCTCCAGTATAGCAAAGAATCGACGGGAGTTCAACCATGAAAGTGGCTGGAAAAGTGACAAAAACAGAGTGGCTGCTGCTGGCGCTGACGGCGGTGTTCCTGATCGCCCTGGGGCTGATCTACCGGCAGATGACCTACCAGGCGGCGGGGACCGACTACACCATCTCCGTCCAGCGGCGGACGGAGGAGCCGGTGACGCCGGAGCCCCTGCCCCCGGTGGATGTGAACACCGCGGACGCGGAGGAGCTGCAGCGCCTGAACGGCATCGGCCCTGCCCTGGCCCAGCGGATCATCGACTACCGGACGGAGCACGGCCCCTTTGCCTCCCTGGAGGGGCTGCTGGAGGTCAGCGGCATCGGGGAGAGCACCCTGGAGGGCATCCGCCCAGACGCGGTGGCGGGCCAGACGGATACGGACACAACGGAGGAGAGCGTTCCATGAAAATATTGGTGGTAGACGACGAGCGGCTGCTGGTGAAGGGGATCAAGTTCAACCTGGAAAACGAGGGCTACCAGGTGGAGTGCGCCTACGACGGCGCCGCCGCCGTGGAGCTGGCGAGGACGGGGAATTTCGACCTCATCATCCTGGACCTGATGATGCCGGAGATCGACGGGCTGGAGGCGTGTATGCGCATCCGGGAGTTTTCCAACGTGCCCATCATCATGCTCACCGCCCGGGGGGAGGACGCGGACAAGATCATGGGCTTTGAGTGCGGGGCCGACGACTATGTCACCAAGCCCTTCAACATCCTGGAGCTGAAGGCCCGCATCCGGGCCATGCTCCGCCGGGCGGACCGCAGCGGGCCGGACAAGAGCCGCATCACCGTGGGGGAGCTGACGCTGGACACCCAGCAGCGGGTGGTCATCCGGGACGGGGAGACCGTGGAGCTCACCGCCAAGGAGTACGACCTGATCGAGCTGCTGATGAAGAACCCCCGGCGGGTGTACAGCCGGGAGAACCTGATGAACGTGGTGTGGGGGTACTCCTATACCGGCGACTACCGCACGGTGGACGTGCATATCCGCCGCCTGCGGGAGAAGCTGGAGCGGCAGCCCGCCCAGCCGGACCATATCATGACCAAGTGGGGAGTTGGGTACTATTTTAAGGGGTAAGCTTTCCTTGCAGATGAGGATCGGGGCCAGCTACCTGGCCATCATCCTGGTCATCCTGGTGCTGATGAACACCTACCCCCTGGTGGTGAGCCAGGACCTGGTGTTCCGCTCCAAGCGCACCACCCTCCAGGCGGCGGCCTCCGCCATCAACGCCGCCGTGGCGGGCCTGGGCGAGCTGACGGAGGAGCCGGTGGGCCAGGCCATGGCGGCCCTGGAGCTGGACGGCGTTTCCCGGGCCATCGTCACCGACCGGTTCGGCCGGGTGCTCTACGACACCCGGGAGGCGGGCAACGCCCAGGGGCGCTATGTGTTCTATACGGAGCTGGTCCAGGCCCTGCGGGGGGACCTGGCGGTGTACAGCGCCTATGAGGGCGGGGCGTTCCGGTCCTCCGCCGCCCAGCCGGTGCTGTACCAGAATCAGATCGTCGGCGGCGTCTACGTCTACGACTACGACACCCAGCAGGGGGCCCTGCTGGAAAACCTCCAGGACACCCTGATGACCATTTCCGTCACCGTGGCCCTGGTGGCCGTCCTCATCAGCTCCATCTTCAGCCGCAGCGTCACCAGCCGGCTGAAGAACCTGCAGACCGCCATCCGGGGGGTCCGGGAGGGTGCCTATAACCAGCGGGCTGTGCTGAAGGGCCACGACGAGTTCACCCAGATCGCCGGGGAGTTCAACGACCTGGTGGACCGCCTCCAGGAGACGGAGAGCGCCCGCCGCCAGTTCGTCTCCGACGCCTCCCACGAGCTGAAAACGCCCCTGGCGGCCATCCGCCTGCTGACGGACTCCATTTTGCAGAACGAGAGCATCGACCCGGCCACCACCCGGGAGTTCGTCAGCGACATCGGCCAGGAGGCGGACCGGCTCCAGCGCATCACCGAGGACCTGCTGCGGCTGACCCGGCTGGACAGCGGCGTGGCGGAGGCCCCCAGCCAGGTCCAGGTGCTGCCGGTGCTGGAGCGGGTGCTGCGGATGCTGCGGCCGGTGGCGGAGGAGAAAGAGGTCTCCCTGCGCTCCGCGGCGGACGGGGACGCCGTGGTCCTGGCCACCGAGGGCGAGGTCCATCAGATTCTCTACAACCTGGTGGAAAACGGCGTCAAGTACAACCGCCGGGGCGGCTTCGTGCGGGTATCCACCGAGCTGGGGCCGGAGTCCACGGTGATTCTGGTGGAGGATAACGGCATCGGCATCCCCCAGGAGGAGCTGACCCAGGTGTTCGAGCGCTTTTACCGGGTGGACAAGGCCAGGTCCCGTGCCGCCGGCGGCACCGGGCTGGGGCTGAGCATCGTCCGGGATACCGTCAGCCGCCGGGGCGGCGCCGTGTGGGCCGAGGCCCGGGAGGGCGGCGGCGTCCGGTTCGTGGTGACCATGCCCCGGGGCGGAGGAGAGGAGGCGCCGGTATGAAGCGTCTGATCGCCTGCGCGCTGGCGCTGGCCCTGCTGGCGGCGCTGCTGGCCGCGTCCGCGCCCGCCCACCGGCAGGAGGAGAGCGGGACGGCCGCCCTGGCCTACTACCTGGCGGAGGGAGAGTCCGCCCGGGGCGGCGACGCCATCGCCCCCTGCGAGGTGCGCCTGGACCTGCCGGAGGACGCCTCCCTGGAGGAGAAGGCCGCGGCCCTGATCGGGCGGCTGAAGGAGGAGCCGGGCCTGGATGGGCTGCGAAGCCCCCTGCCGCCGTCGGCGGAGCTGGCCGGCGTCACCGCCGTGGGGCAGCAGCTCCGGGTGGATTTCACCAGGGGCCTGGACCAGCTGGGCGGGGTGGACCTGGTGCTGGCAGACTACTGCCTGACGCTGTCCCTTACAGGGCTGGAGGGCGTCCGCTCCGTGGTGATCACGGTGGACGGGCGGCCGGTGTCCCAGCAGCCGATGCAGGTGCTCTATGAGTGGGATGTGCTGCTCAGCGACGAAAACAGCGTGCTGCAGACCGTGGAGGTGACGCTGTACTTCCTGGACGAGGCCGGCAATCTGGCGGGGGAGCGGCGGGTCCTGGAGCTGTACGAGGGCGAGACCCTGGCGGAGAGCCTGGGGGAGGCCCTGCTGGCGGGCCCGGCGGACCGCGCCCTCACCGCCCTGCTGCCCAAGGACTTCCAGTTCAGCTCCCTGCGGCTGGAGAACGGGGTGTGCTGCATCGGCGTCCCCGCGTCCTCCCTGGCGCTGCTGCCGGAGGAGGAGGCCCGTCAGCGGCAGATCCTGTGGTCCATCGCGGACTCCTTCTATTCGATCCCCTGGGTGAGCTCCCTGCGGCTGCTGTCCGAGGGCGAGGAGCTGACCCGCTTCGGCGCGGTCCCCACGGAGGAGATCGCCAAGCGCCCCCAGGGCTAGGGGAAAACCATATCTGCGGCAGCGCGGCCGGAGCGGGAACGCTCCGGCCGCGCTCAGCATTGCCCGTTGTCATTTCCAGCCGGGTGTGGTATGATAGGCTCAGAAATCAACAAGGAGGCCATTGCTATGAAACTCAGCTTTTTCGGCGCGGACCAGTGCGTCACCGGCAGCTGCCACTGCCTGGAGGTCAACGGGAAACGGATCCTCATCGACTGCGGCCTCCAGCAGGGCCGGGATGAGATCGACAACCGCCAGCTGCCCTTCGCCCCCAACACCGTGGACTATGTGCTCATCACCCACGCCCACATCGACCACTCCGGCCGGGTGCCCATGCTGGTGCGCCAGGGCTTCACCGGCCAGATCTGGACCACCCGCCTGACGGCCCAGCTCCTGGAGATCATGCTGGCGGACTCCGCCTACATCCAGCAGTCCGACGCGGAGTACGAAAACCGGAAGAACATGCGGGCGGGCCGCCCTCTGGTGGAGCCCATCTACACCGTGGAGGACGCCATGCGCACCATGGAGTATGTCCACACCTGCGAGTATGACCGGCCCATCCAGATCTGCGAGGGCGTCACCGCCACCTTCACCGACGCGGGCCACCTGCTGGGCTCCGCCAGCATCACCCTGGAGCTGACGGAGAACGGGGTGAGCAAAACCGTGGTCTTTTCCGGGGACATCGGCAACGTCAACCAGCCTATCATCCGGGACCCCGTCCCCCTGAAAAAGGCGGACTACGTGGTGATGGAGTCCACCTACGGCGATCGGAACCACCAGGAGGTGTGGAGCTACACCTCGGAGCTGGCCAAGGTCATCGACCGCACCCTGGGCCGGGGCGGCAACGTGGTGATCCCCGCCTTCGCCGTGGGCCGCACCCAGGAGGTGCTGTACTTCCTGCGGCGGATCAAGCAGGAGCACCTGGTGAAGTCTGTGGAGGATTTCCCGGTGTATATCGACTCCCCCCTGGCGGGGAAGGCCACCACCATCTTCTGCGGCGACCTGCGGGGCTATCTGGACGAGGAGGCCCTGGAGCTGGTGAAGGACGGCACCGCCATGTTCTCCTTCCCGGGCCTGCGCCTGACGGAGTCGGTGGAGGAGTCCAAGGCCCTGAACGTGGACAAGACCCCCAAGGTCATCATCTCCGCCTCCGGCATGTGCGACGCGGGCCGCATCCGCCACCATCTGAAGTACAACCTCTGGCGGCGGGACAGCACCATCGTGTTCGTGGGCTACCAGGGGGAGGGGACCCTGGGCCGCACCCTGCTCAACGGCGCCAAGAGCGTGAAGCTCTTCGGCGAGGAGATCGCCGTCAACGCGGAGATCGAGAACTTCAAGGGCCTTTCCAGCCACGCCGACCGGGACCACCTGCTGGAGTGGGCCAAGTCCTTTGAGCATGTCACCCACTTCTTTGTGGTCCACGGGGACCGGGAGGTGGCCCCCTACTTTGCCGACAGCCTGGAGCGGCTGGGCTATACCGCCCACGCGCCCCAGTATACGGAGGTCTACGACCTGGCGGCGGACCGGAAGCTGGACCCCGGCTATCTGCCGGTGCGGAAGACCGCCACCCCCGCCGGGAAGGTCTCCGCCGCCTACCAGCGCCTGGCGGCCATGGGCAAGCTGCTCCAGGAGGTCATCCTCCGCAGCAAGGGCCGGGCCAACAAGGACCTGGCCGCCTTTGCCGACCAGCTCAAGCAGCTTATCGACCGCTGGGAGAAGTGACATGGCTGCGCTGCAAAAAAACCAGCTGCATACGGTGGAGATCACCGGCTACACCGCGGAGGGCCTGGGCGTGGCCCGGGTGGACGGGCAGGCGGTGTTCGTCCACGGAGGCGTCCGGGGGGAGACCTGTGAGGTCCGCATCCTGAAGACCCTGAAGCATGTGGCCTTTGCCCGGGTGGAGCGGGTCTGTGCGCCCTCCCCCGCCCGGGCGGAGCCGGACTGCCCCCACTACCCCGCCTGCGGCGGCTGCGACTTCCGGCACGTGACCTACGATGAGGAGCTGGAGGCCAAGCGCCAGCGGGTGGAGGACGCCCTGCGGCGAATCGGCGGGGCGGAGATCGCCGTCACGGAGATCCTCGGCAGCGAGGCCGTGAACGGCTACCGCAACAAGTGCCAGTTCCCGGTGAGCCCCCAGGGACAGGCGGGGTTCTACCGGGCCAGGAGCCATCAGGTGATCCCCGCCGCCGACTGCCGCCTCCAGGCCCCCCAGGCGGGGGCTGCGGCCCGGGCGGTGGAGGGCTATCTGGCGGACTTCGGCGTCCCCGCCTACGACGAGACCACGGGCCGGGGCCTGCTGCGCCACATCTACGTCCGCACTGGCCGGGCGGGACAGACCCTGGTGTGCCTGGTGGTCAACGGGGAGAAGCTGCCCCGGGAGGAGGCGCTGACGGAGCGCCTCCGGGCGGCCTGCCCGGGCTGTGTGGGCGTGGTGCTGAATGTGAACACCCGGGATACCAATGTGGTCCTGGGGGACCGGTATCGGACCCTGTGGGGGACGGACACCCTGGAGGACGAGCTGTGCGGCCATACCTTCCGCCTGGCCGTCCCGGCCTTCTACCAGGTCAACCATGACCAGGCGGAGCGGCTGTACGCCAAGGCCGCGGAGCTGGCGGGCCTCACCGGGACGGAGACGGTGCTGGAGCTGTACTGCGGGGCGGGGACCATCACGCTGACCCTGGCGGCCCGCGCCGGGCGGATCATCGGCGCGGAGATCGTGCCGGAGGCGGTGGAAAACGCCCGGGAGAACGCGGCGCGAAACGGCGTGGACAACGCGGAATTTTTCTGCGGCGACGCCGCCGCTGTGGCGGAGAAGCTGGCAGGGGAGGGCCTGCGGCCGAATGTGGTGGTGGTGGACCCGCCCCGGAAGGGGCTGGAGGAGACGGTGGTGGGCTCCATTGCCGCCATGGCCCCGGACCGGGTGGTCTACGTCTCCTGCGACTGCGCCACCCTGGCCCGGGACGTAAAGCGCTTTGCCGCTCTGGGCTACCGCCTGGACCGGGCCGTGGCCGTGGACATGTTCCCCAGGACAAGGCATGTGGAGACGGCGGCGCTGCTGAAAGCGGAGTGCGGCGCATCGACCCGGGAGGAGGAGAGCAATGGGAGAAAATGACTACCTGTTCCGGGAAATGCCCGTTCCCCGGGCGGTGCTGTCCCTGGCGGTGCCCACGGTCATCAGCCAGATCGTCACGGTGATCTACAACATGGCGGACACCTTTTTCATCGGGCAGCTGGGGGACCCCGACCAGGTGGCTGCGGCGACGGTGGCGATGCCCGCCTTCGTGGCGCTGACGGCGATCTCCAACCTGTTCGGCATCGGCGGGGCCAGCAAGATCGCCCGCTGCCTGGGCAGGGGCGATGGGGAGACGGCCAGACGGACCGCCGCCTTCAGCGTGTGGACCGCAGCAGCCGCTGCCCTGGTCTACGGAATCGCCGTTTTCCTGGCGAGGGGGCGGCTCCTGCCGGTGCTGGGGGCCAATGAGGGGACCTACGATTTCTGCGCCGGCTATGTGTTCTGGACCATTACCGTAGGCGCGGTGCCCACGGTGCTGAGCGCGTGCCTGGCGCACCTGATCCGCACGGAGGGCTACGCAAAGCAGGCGGGCTTCGGCGTGGCCTTTGGCGGGGTGCTGAATATCGCCCTGGACCCGATCTTTATTTTTGCCCTCCGCATGGAGATCGCCGGGGCGGCCCTGGCCACCATGCTCTCCAACACGGCGGCCATGCTGTATTTCCTGGCCTTTCTCTGCCGAATCCGGAACAGGACCGTCATAACGCCCCATCCGAGGTACTACCGCCTGGGCGGCGGCATCCCCGGCGAGGTGGTGGTGGGCGGGCTGCCCAGCTTTATCATGATGCTGCTGGGCTGCCTGTCCAACAGCGTGCTGAACCGGATGGTCACATCCTACTCCAACGAGGCCATGGCGGGCATGGGCATCGCGAAAAAGATCGACATGATCGCCTTCTCCGTGGCCCAGGGCATGACCCAGGGGGTGCTGCCCCTGGTGGCCTACACCTATGCCTCCGGGGACCGGAAGCGGATGAGCCGGTCCATCCGGGTGACGCTGGCCTACACGCTGGCGCTGGCCTGTACCGCCACGCTGACGCTGTTTTCCTTCGCGGGGCCCATCACCCGGTGCTTTATCGACAACGACGCCACCGTGGCCTACGGCCGGGACTTCCTGAAGGTGATCTGCTTTACCTGCCCGTCCACAGGCGTCAACTTTATGATCATCACGGTGTTCCAGGCCACCAAGCAGAAGGTGCAGCCTCTGGTGCTGTCCCTGCTGCGGAAGGGCGGCCTGGATATCCCCCTGATGCTCCTGCTGAACGCCTGGGTGGGCATCAAGGGCATCGCATGGGCTACGCCGGCGGCGGACTGGCTGGCGCTGGCGGTGTCCCTGGCCCTGTTCCTGCCGTTCCTCCGGCGGCTCCGGGCGGAGGGCGGCGAGCAGGGGACGCCGGCCGCCGGCGAGACGCGTCCCAGCGGCGAATAAGCGCCTCTTTCAGGCCGCGGCGGTCCCGCCGCGGCTTCGGCTTGCTTTTTTCCCAGGGATGGGGTATACTATATCAGCTTGCCCGCCACGGGCAAAGAAATCAACGGTAAGGAACGCTATGACATTTAAGGAACTGAACTTGCTGCCCGAGCTGACTCGGGCGGTGGACGAGATGGGGTACGTCCAGCCGTCCCCCATCCAGGAGGCCGCCATCCCGCCGGTGCTGGAGGGACGGGACCTGATCGGCTGCGCCCAGACCGGCACGGGGAAGACCGCCGCCTTCGCCATCCCCATGCTCCAGACCCTGCGCAGCCGGGTGGACCGGTCCCACCGGCCTATCCGGGGACTGATCCTCACGCCCACCCGTGAGCTGGCCCTGCAGATCAAGGAGAATTTTGACCTGTACGGCAAATACCTCCACATCCGCAACACGGTCATCTTCGGCGGCGTGGGCCAGGGGCCCCAGGTGGAGGCCCTCCAGCGGGGGGTGGACATCCTGGTGGCCACGCCGGGGCGGCTTAACGACCTGTGCGGCCAGGGCCACATCGACCTGAGCGGCGTGGAGATCTTCGTGCTGGACGAGGCGGACCGGATGCTGGACATGGGCTTCATCCACGACGTGCGCAGGGTCATCGACCGCCTGCCGGAAAAGCGGCAGACGCTGCTCTTTTCCGCCACCATGCCCCAGGAGATCGCGGAGCTGTCCAAAAAGATCCTCATAGAGCCGGTGCGGGTGGAGGTGACGCCCCAGTCCTCCACGGTGGAGGCCATCCAGCAGCGGCTCTACAAGGTGGACAAGGCCAATAAGAAGCTGCTGCTCCAGCACGTCCTGGCGGATAAGAGCCTGGACAGCGTGCTGGTGTTCACCAACACCAAGCACGGGGCGGACCGGGTGGTGAAGGAACTGGACCGGGCGGGGATCGCCGCCATGGCCATCCACGGCAACAAGGGCCAGAGCGCCCGGGTAAAGGCACTGGAGGCCTTCAAGTCCGGCCAGATCCGCGTGCTGGTGGCCACGGATATCGCCGCCCGGGGCATCGACGTCAATGAGCTGGCCTGCGTGGTCAACTACGAGCTGCCCAACGTGCCGGAGACCTACGTCCACCGCATCGGCCGCACCGGCCGGGCGGGGCGGGGCGGCCTGGCCGTCAGCTTCTGCAACTTTGACGAGCTGGCCTACCTGAAGGACATCGAGAAGCTCATCGGCAAAAAGGTGCCGGTGGTGGAGGACCACCCCTGGCCCATGGAGATCTTCGAGGCAACCCCCAAGGCGGTCCGTCCGCCCCGCCCGCCCAGGGCGGAGCGCCAGGCGGCCGCAGCAAAGCAAGGCCCGTCTGAGCGGGGGAGCCTCCCGGCGGAGAAGCTGCCCGCCGCGCTGCCTGCGGCGCCGGAGAAAAAGGCCCCGGCAGGGGAGAGGGCGGTCAGGACCGCGCCTCCGGCTGCGGCAAGGGCCCAGACGGTGAAGCCGCCCAGGCTGGAGCGGGCCCGGCGAGAGGCCCCGCCGCCGAAGGAGGAGGCGCCGCTGCCCCCGCCGCCGGTCCAGGTGGCGGCCCCCGTGAAGGTGGACCCGGCGCTGCTGCGGCGGTTCCGGTCCGACCCGGGCAGACGGCCCGGCTTCGTGGTGGCGGTGGCCGACGGCCGCCGGAGCCAGAAGCGCCCCCAGCGGCAGAACACGCCGGAGCGCCGGGGCGGACAAAACCGGGGCGGAAAATAGGACGTTTACAGGGAGGACGGAGCTTCGCTCCGTCCTCCCTGTATATCTCTCCCTTGCCATTGGCAGGGCGGCGGTGTATAATCATGCGCAGAAGCCTGCGCGAACGCGCAGGAATATCCGGAATAGTAGGAGGAGCCTATGAACTACCATGACCTTCTGCGCCGTCTGAGCGGCGGCGGCTGTGACGCCGCCCTGACAGCGCTGTATACGCCCGCCGGGCTGGAGCAGGCCCGGGCCCGGGCAGCTGACCTGGCGGAGCGCTGCCGGAGGGCCTTCGGCTGGGGGGAGGAGACGCCCGCCGCCCTTTTCAGCGCCCCCGGCCGCACCGAGATCGGCGGCAACCACACGGATCACCAGCGGGGCCGGGTGCTGTGCGGCAGCGTGGACCTGGACACCGTGGCCTGCGCCGCCCCCAACGGGAGCAGCCTGGTCCGCATCGACTCCCAGGGCTACCCCCTGGTGACGGTGGACCTGGCGGACCTGGCCCCCAGGCCGGAGGAGAAGAACACCTCCGCCGCCCTGGTCCGGGGCGTGGCCGCCCGGCTGACGGAGCTGGGCTACGCCCTCGCCGGCTTTGACGCCTGCGTCACCTCCAATGTGCTGTCCGGCTCGGGGCTCAGCTCCTCCGCCGCCTACGAGGTGCTGGTGGGGAACATCTTCAACCGCTTTTCCTGCGGCGGGGCGCTGGACGCCGCCGCCATCGCCAAGGCGGGCCAGTACGCGGAGAACGTGTACTTCGGCAAGCCCTGCGGCCTGATGGACCAGATGGGCTCCTCCGTAGGGGGGTGCGTGGCCATCGACTTTGCCGACCCCTCCGACCCGAAGGTGGAGCGGGTGGACTACGACTTCTCCCGCTCCGGCCACGCCCTGTGCATCGTGGACACCGGCTCCTGCCACGCGGACCTCACCGACGACTACGCCGCCATCCCCGCGGAGATGGGGGCGGTGGCCGCCTGCTTCGGGAAGACGGTGCTCCGGGAGGTGCCGGAGGAGCAGTTCCTGGCGGCGCTCCCGGCGGTCCGGGCCGCCTGCGGCGACCGGGCCGTCCTGCGGGCCATGCACTTCTATGAGGACGACCGCAGGGCGGCGGCGGAGGCCGCGGCCCTGGCGGCGGGGGATTTCGGGGCCTTTTTGAGGCTGGTGGGCCAATCGGGCCTCTCCTCCGCCCTCCATCTGCAAAACACCTGGTCCCCCGCCGCGCCCCGGGAACAGGCGGTGACGGTGGCCCTGGCGGTGGGACGGCGCCTGCTGGGCGGCGCGGGGGCCATCCGGGTCCACGGCGGCGGCTTCGCCGGGACCATCCAGGCATTTGTCCCCCAGGCAAAGCTGACGGCGTTCAAGGCCGGCATGGAGGCCCTGCTGGGCGAGGGCAAGTGCCATGTGCTGCGCATCCGTCCCCAGGGCGGCTGCGTGATCGTCGGATAAGGGGGCGGGAGCGATGAGGGATGAAGCCATTTCCAAGCTGGTGACTTACGCCCTGCGCACGGGCCTGATCGAGGCGTGCGAGCGGACTTGGGCGGTCAACTCCGTCCTGGACGCCCTGCATCTGGACAGCTATACCGACCCCGGACAGGAGTGGGGGGAGATCGACCTGGCCCCGGTGCTGGAGGAGCTGCTGGACGACGCCTACGCCCGGGGAGTACTGGCGGAGAACTCCGTGGTCTACCGGGACCTGTTCGACACGGAGCTCATGGGGCGGCTGACGCCCCGCCCCGCCCAGGTCATTGAGAAATTTCAGACGCTCTATGCCCAAAGCCCCAGGGCCGCCACGGACTGGTACTACAAGTTCAGCCAGGACACCAACTATATCCGCACCGACCGCATCGCCAGGGACGTGCAGTGGAAGACGGCCACGGAGTACGGGGAGTTGGACATCACCATCAACCTCTCCAAGCCGGAGAAGGACCCCAAGGCCATCGCCGCCGCCAAGAACCTGCCCGCCTCCGCCTACCCCCGGTGCCAGCTGTGCGCCGAGAACGAGGGCTACGCCGGCCGGGTCAACCATCCCGCCCGACAAAACCACCGGATCGTCCCCCTCACCATCAACGGCTCCCCCTGGTTTTTGCAGTACTCCCCCTATGTGTACTACAACGAACACTGCATCTGCTTCAACCGGGAGCACACCCCCATGAAGATCGACCGGGCCTGCTTCGCCAAGCTCCTGGACTTTGTCCGCCAGTTCCCCCACTACTTCGTGGGCTCCAACGCGGACCTGCCCATCGTAGGCGGCTCCATCCTGGCCCACGATCACTTCCAGGGCGGGCGGTATACCTTCCCCATGGAGCGGGCCCCGGTGGAGACTCCCGTGACCATCCCGGGCTATGAGGACGTCTCAGCGGGCATCGTCAAATGGCCCATGTCCGTCATCCGCATCGCCTGCCAGGACCCGGACAGGCTCATCGGTCTGGCGGACCATATCCTCACCGTCTGGCGGGGCTACACCGACCCGGACGCGTTCATCTTCGCGGAGACCGGCGGCGAGCCCCACAACACCATCACCCCCATCGCCCGGCGGCGGGGGGAACAGTACGAGCTGGACCTGGTGCTGCGCAACAACATCACCACGGAGGAGCACCCCCTGGGGGTGTACCATCCACACAGCCAGCTGCACCACATCAAGAAGGAGAACATCGGCCTCATTGAGGTCATGGGGCTGGCGGTGCTGCCCGCCCGGCTGAAAAACGAGCTGGCCGCTGTGGCGGAGGCGCTGGCCTCCGGCGCGGACCTCCGGGCCGACCCGCTGACGGAAAAGCACGCGGACTGGGCCGAGGGCTTCCGGGGCAGGTACCGCGTCACGGCGGACAACGCCCTGGACATCGTCCGGCGGGAGACGGGACTGGTGTTCGCCCAGGTGCTGGAGCACGCGGGGGTCTACGCCCGCAGCGAGGCCGGCCAGGCGGCGTTCCTGCGGTTCCTGGCGCGGCTGTGACCGGAACGGAAAGGGGCCGGGGCCATCTCAGGGATGGCCCCGGCCGTTTGCGGCAGGCGGACCGTCTGCCGCAAACGCAGCCGAAAATTTGAAAAAAGCCCTTGACTTTACACCGAGCTGTAATGATACAGTCCTGGATGAAAGGAGAGTGCGGATATGATGACCATCAAAGATTTCTCCAGGCTGTGCCGGTGCGGGACGCAGACCCTGCGCTACTACGACAAGGTGGACCTTCTCAAGCCGGTGAAGGTGGACCCGTGGTCCGGGTACCGCTACTACACGGAGGAGCAGGCCATAGACTTCGTGAAGATCAAAAATCTTCAGGCGGCCGACTTCACCATCGACGAGATCAAGGCCCTGCTGGCGATGCCCGACGCCCAGGTGTACGCGGCGTTTGACCGGAAGATCGAGGAGCAGGCCCAGAAGCTGGAGCGAATCAAAGAAATCCAACGATCATATCTGACCGAAAAAAACGATATGGAAAAGCTGATTCACGGACTGTCCGACTTCCTCACAAGCCATCTGACGGACTTTGCGCTCCTGGAGGAGTTCGGGCTGACGCCGGAGGACGGCCCCGAGATCGTGGCGCGCATCCGATCCTACATGGAGAACATGATCCGGGACCATCTCCCCGAGGAGCAGGAGGTCACCCTGATCGTAAACGACCAGGTCTTTCACGGCGCGGACCATGCGGCCGACGCGGTCCGCTCCTTCACGGAGAGCAGCCTGGAGGACACCATCCTCCTGGGCGACGAGACCGTCTCCCCGGAGGACGGCTTTGCCCCCGACCAGTGGGAGACCCTTTGGGAGCGCCGGGGCTGGAGCCACGTCCGGGAGTTTATCGGCGACATCCCCCCGATGGCCGACGGCAGGGATTACTGCTTCCGTTTCCGGCTGGCCGAGGGGACGTACAAGGAACAGCTCGAGTTTCCCCTGTTTATGATCGGCGCCATGCTGCCCAGGGTCGAAAGCCGGGAGACGTCCATGAGCTGCAGCGTGGACAAGAGCGGCGACGGCCAAAACCACTTCGCCCTGCTGGCGAAAAAGTAACTGCCCAGGCAGCGCCCTGCGGAAAGAATCACGAAAATATTCCCATACCCCTATGCAAAGTTTACCCCCTTCTGCGAAACTATAGGTACAGTTTCGCAGAAGGGGGTATTTTTATGAAGTTATCCGCTGAGACGATCCAGCAGTTCCAAACCCATCTCCGCTGCCAGGGCCGCAGCGGGGCCACGGCGGCTAAGTACGCCCGGGAGGCGGCACGCTTCGCTGCCTGGCTGGGGGACCGGGAAATCAGCCGGGAGACCGCTCAGACCTACCGGGAGCACCTGAGCCGGAGCCGTCCGGCCTCCGGGGCCAACGGGGCCGTCAGCGCGCTCAACCGCCTGGCGGCGTTCCTGGGCCTGGACTGG
>DBFJQM010000044.1:0-77508 GCA_048404665.1 Candidatus Pelethomonas sp. | reverse complement strand
ATCTTTCGTAAGGCAGACCGCCACATTTCCCGCCTCGATCTCCGCCAGCATCGTCTGGAAACCGGGACGGTCATAGGTGACGCCGCTCACCCCATCGTCCACGAAAAACACCGGATTAGGGAAGTGATGCTCCTTAGCGTAGCTGAGCAAAATAGTTTTTTGATTCTCAATGGACAGGGACTCGCCCAGTCTTTCGTCCTCCTGCGACAAGCGGCAGTACAATGCTGTGATTTTGTTTGTTGCTCCTGACATTTCTGTCTCCTCCTTTATCGGAGCAACTGTCAGTACAGGATTGGCTGCCTCCATATTAACATAACTTTCTGCGTTTGTCACCGGCCCGCCTCCATTCTCTCCGCGAAATTTTTGGCGGTAATACGCTCCAGTCTGTGGACGAAACTCTCCGTCCCCTCGTAGCTGCCTGTGACGGTGTAGACGGTGCCACCGATTTCCTCTGTGACTGTCAGTTCCGGTATCCAGTAGGCTGACAGGTTCCGAACATGGATGCGCCCCGCCTCATCGAAGCGAAAGTTGTACTCGGTGGCCTCAATAGCCGTGTCGTTCTCATTCATAAAATTTCTGCTCCTTTCCAAAATGATGGAAGTCAATGTTCGACTTCCTGTTTTCTTGACTGCTGCTGACGCTGTTGCTCGTGAAGGACTGAATCCACCTTATACTGAATATCTCTCAGCTTTTTCAAATCAGCATAAATGGGTTTCAACTCGGCGCTCTCTGCGGCGTATTGCTCCATGAGTATGTCCAGTTCTGCCTGCCACTGTTTCGGAGTCAGCTTTTTGTCGGGCAATCCAGCGTTGTCCAGCTTGCGCTTCACGGCGTAAAACTGCCTGATCTCGCTGTCGTGCTCAGCTTTGTATTTCTCCTGTTTCTTCCCAAAGCCTCCCTTGGCGGGGATGGCGTCAACGGTAGGCTTCAAACGGGCGTAGTCCTCTGCCAGACGAATCAGGTCTTTCAACTTTTTCATCTGATCGGCTTTGGCCTTGATGGAATCATTCAAATCAAAAACCTTATTGCTCATAGCGGACACAAATTCGTGGAGCTGGTCGATGGTGAGGATACCCTTGGATTCCAGAAAAGCAAAGTCCTCGGTGTACCGCTTCAGATTGCTGACCTTCGCTTTCTGAGAATAGGCCCCGGCATTGCGGACAGAGTAGTATGAGGCCAGCGCCTGCGCCAAATCCGGCGGTTGGGCTTCACTCAATTTCTCTTTCACATCTTTCAGCCATTCCATCAGACCATTGATTTTTTGTCGGATACTGCGGAGCATACTGTTGGTGGCCTTGATCCAGCGGTTGAGGTCGCCCTTGTCTGTGCGGATGCCCCTCTCCTCCATCTGCCGGACGGCGGGTCCCTCATGGACAGTGGGCAGTTGCTCGATGCCCTGGCGCTCATAAGAGCGGTGGTCGATGCGGCATATCAGCCCCTTTTCCGTAAACTTGGCGTTGACCATTGTCGCCCAGGCCTCCCGCCAATGTTCCAGCGTTTCCGGCCTGCCCCAATCGGTGGTCGGAACGGCGTTGAACACATAGTTCCCAGCCTCGTCCCGGATGCGATTGCCATGCTCGTCCAATATATAGACACGGTGCTGCTTGGCATCCCATTTCCCGGTTTCTGTTAAGGGGCGGATGGGACACATGACATGAAAATGTGGGTTGGCGATGCCGCCGTCCTCTTTGTCAGGCAGATGGATAGAGAAGTCACAGATCATGCCCCGGCTGACAAACTGCTCCAACAAAAATTGCCTTGCAAGGGCGATGTTCTCCTCCAAGGAAAACTCGTTCTGCAAGGCAATATCGAAGCTGTATGCAAGCTGGGCTTTGGGATGAGGTTCCGCTTTCTCCACAGCATTCCAAAGCGTCTGGCGGTCTGCGTATTCCAGCAGGGCATGAGGCGGCAGGAGAATTTCAGAATGGGAGACACCGCCCTTGCGGGTGTAATCGCTGAACTCGCCGTAATACTCGCTGAACAGCTTCTCTCCAGAGCGGTAGGCAGCGGAGGCAATGGCGGACTGTCCCGCACTCCGTTTGATTTGTGTTGCGTGAAAGTGATACAGAGCGATAGTCAGTCACCTCCCGATTGCCCGGCGGCGTTGTGAGTGTTGACTGCCTCCATCACCATGCTCTTGATCTCCGGCATGGAGAAAATGCGCTCAGCGAGGGAGTAGAACTCGACTTCACTCAGCACTTTCACCAACGGCGACACGCTCTCGACAGCCGCCCCGCGAGTGACCAGGCGATGCGTCCTTGCGGTGCGCTCCCGCTTTTTGTAATACTGCTCCCGGTTGCAAAGCCGCTGGTACTTGTGCTGCTCCCTTGCGAGCTGCTGTTCGGCTTCGGCTTTCTCGACTTCGAGTTTTTTGAGTTCCGGACTGGGTTGATACATTCAGATAACCTCCTTCAAATTTGATGTAGATGCAAAAAAAATGCCTGTCAGATTCGACAAGCGGTTATGATACAGGTATAAAATTTGCAGTTGCTACAATGGGGATAGCCGCAAAGCGGCGCAAGGGGCGGACAGCCCCTTGTTCGGAGCGAAGTGACGGGAAACGGCCCTGACTTTCTTCAAGTCAGGGCCGTTCAGCCTCGCAGAGCGCACATACGGGAGACACCCCGTATAGAAGTGCGCCATTCCCAGGAATGGATTTTTGAATAGTCAGGACAAGTCGCTAAAATGCTGATCCACCAGTTCGCCCAATGTTCCAGCCTTTGCCGCCTCCGCCGCGTCAGCCTGGACAAAATTGTGCGTACCGCCTTTCAATTCATCATCAAATCCCAGTATGTAATTCGTGGCAATCAAATAGATAATGCGAGTTGGAGCCATGCCGTAGACCTGTTTTTGCAGGATGTGGCGGATGCGCTCTTTCTCATCGGGAAACGCCGCTTTCAATCCCTCGCTCTGGTAGAGCCGCTTGACGATCTCCGTGATGTAGAGACCGGATTTCATATACAAGTCAGCAAAGGTTTTGTCTGGGTCATTGAAGCAGCCGGGGTTGTTTTCCTCCAGTTGATCCACCATCATGGACACCACCCAGCGGGGTGTGAAAATCTGATTGGTCTTTTGTGGCGGGATGTAGTCAAAGATGTCCTCATCGTGGCTCTCATCGAAGTAATCTGCCAACTGCTGTTTCTTCTTCCAGAACTCCTCCACGGAATCATTGAACACGACCTCATCAAAGAGATGTCCCGCAAAGTGTATACTCTCCCCACTTTCGGGGTCGGTGTACTCGCCGCCGTCACGGAGGAACCGGAAATCCTCAATCGTGATGCCGGTGACCTCCTGAAAGACGCTGGCCTCGGTCTTGGTATCGAAATTCGCAAGGGTCAAATCCCCATCGCCATAGGCCATGATGAAGCTGGGGATGGTGCGGGAGAAACCTCGCAGATGGTCGCGGACTTCATCCTCCACCGATTTCTTTTCCTGCTCTGCCTTGTGCCGCTCGACTTGCTCCACGACCTCGACGGGCGTGTCCTCAATGGTCTGCCGAACGGTTTCCTGCACAGTTTCGGTAAAGGATTTCAGGGCGCTGTCCATCGCTGCTACATATTCTGTTTGGGCCTGTTCCACGGCCTGTGCCGTGGTCGCCGCCTGCTGTTTCCATTCCAGCTCCGCCTGTGCGATACGGGCCTGCTGTTCATAGTCGCCCTGGATTTTTTGGAACGCCTGGTCAACCTCTTGGTCTACCTGTTTTTCCAGCCGGCGCTGCGCTCCCTTCTTCATGCCATAGCCCTCGGCGGCGGGGGCAACTACATTCTCTTTGAGATGGGCCTTGACGGTATCGGTCAAAGTCCTGATATGCTGGTCAACCGCTTCAACGGAAGTGGACTCCGCAACTGCCGCCACCTGCTCCTGAATGTCTCCGGTGACTTCATAAATTTTCGGGCCAAACAGATCCTGCGTTTTGCCAATGATGGTTTCGTTGGGAATTTCCACCTCTCCGGTTTCATCTACGGAAATTGTTCCCATGCCGTCCAGCTTTTTCGGGTCAGCCTTTTTGCCCTCCTCATGGGCGGGCGTCAGCTTCTCCACGATCTCCCGCACAACAGTGGGTGCGCCAAAAATATTGCTGATATTCTGGAACAGAAAATTGGACATAAAGCCCCGCCGCACAACCTCCTGACTTTTCAGCCGCCTGGGGATGGACAGCACCGAAGCGGCGTCCAGTTCCACCATCCGGCCCTCGCTGTCCTCGCCCAAAACCGGAAAGAAGTTTAGCAACCGCCGGATATTCTCTTTCCGGTCATCACTGGTGCCGCGTCCGCCTACGGTATCGGCGGACAGGTTGTTGGCGAACTCGTCAAAGATAATCAGCGTCCGGGCAGGGTCGAAGTCAAAAACATAGGCAGTCTCCTTACGGAACCGCTGTCCATCACGGGTCATGATACACGGGTTCTGCGCCCGGAATGCCGCCTGCATATAGGACGACGGGCTTTTCATATTGCAGAGCATAAGAACGCCGCTCCACTCTGGAATGGTAACGCCAACAGTCAGCTGGCCCACGGTCAGGGTGATGGTCTTGTCATAGTTGGCGATTGCCGCTTTCACTTGGTCGAAAGCCTTTGCCGCCTGAGCGTCATCGTCATCCGTCCTGCCGTCCCCCGCCGCCACGACCACCTTGTACTCGCTGAAAACCTCGTCCTCCCGTAGCAGTTTTTCCAACGCTTTTGCGCTGGCAACCCGATTCAAGTACCACATGGTATGAGAAAGTTCCTGCCGCAGTTCCGGGGTAGAGAATGGATATTTTTCTTGGGTGGTCAGGGCATGGAGAAACTTTTTGATCTCATCTTCATGGATAAACTTTCCACTCTCATTGGTAGCGAAAAATTCGTTGAGGTCGAAGGTGTAGTCAACGGTATCGCCTTCGTCGGGCAGGTCCAGCCCTCGCTCAATTTTTTCCCGAATCATGCCAGAGAGCTGGTAGGTGAACATGGCCAGCTGGGGCAAGGTTTCGTAAGGGTTGCCGTCCTCACCGGACCAATTTCCTTTGGCCTCCTGTTCGTCGGCGTAGGACCAGTTGAAAATCTGCTCTTTGGAAAACTGCTCGCTGGCAAGCTGCTTAAAAGGCGTGCCAGACAGATACAGCGTGTGCTTGCGCTTGATGTTGCGGAAGGCACGCTCGGTTTTCATGGTGTCCACACCCTCTTGGGCCTCGTCCACGATCAGTAGGTCAAACTCCAGTTCGCTCATCCAGCGCAATTTGTCAAAGGATCCGCCGAAGTAGACGGAGCCTTTTAGCCCTTGCAGCGACTCAAAGGCGATCATGTTGCGGGGCATTTCCTCGTTTCCATAGAGAACAGCGGAAAGATGTTCCTCCCGCGACAGCACGCCCGGCTTGCCTTTCAGTGCGTCGGTATCGGACACAAAGGAATACTCGCCCCGCCAGCCGATGAATTTGAAGAAATCCTCCGCCCAGGAATTGGCGATACTGGGCCGGTTGGTGACAATCAGCACCTTGGCGAAGCCCATCTGCCGGATGAGGTCGTAGGAAGTCAGCGTCTTGCCAAACCGGGGCTTGGCGTTCCACAAAAATTCCTCTCCGCCGCGTTCAAAATACGCCTTTGTCATGGCAACGGCGTTCCGCTGCTCTTTCCGAAGTTCGTAAGTGAGCCGTTCACTGCTTGCTACCGCCAGCTCCCGGCGGGAAAAGGTGTCAAAATGCCGGTGGGAGGTGGGACCATCCACATGGAACCACTCCGTACCGGGGGTGCGCTCCACGCCCGCGTGGGATTCCAGAAAGGCGTGGAAATCGTGGTCGGTGAAATACTCCCCGGAGCCGTCCTTAAACATGGCATTGTCCTGCCAGGCTAACTGGTACTGGATACCGGCGGTGTGGGTCTGCTGCTTGATGCGCTGGGAAACGGTCTGCTTTTCGGTGTAGCCGATTTTCGTCCAGCCCTCGTGATAGGTGACGCCGGGGGTGTTGTAGGCGTAGATCATCGGGACAACACGGGAGAAGGTTTGAATTTTTACGGGTTCCATCATTCCATCTCCTTTGCGTGGGTTTCAATAAACTCAATTTCTGTTTCATCAAGATCGTATTTCTTATAGAGCTGTTGGTCAATTTCAGAAATGGATTTTGACCAGTCGATGTCAGAATGTTCGGTGAAATCTTGAAGGGGAACATGTTCCCATTTCTGCGGGGTTATATCCTGCGTAGTTTTTAGAACGCCCAGCATAATCCTCGCAAATTTCGTCTTGATATACTTCAAAGCAGCCTGTGCTTCATTCTCTGTTTCAAAAGTCCCTATACTGAGGAAAGTTTCGGTTGAGCCGATACCTGGTCCAGCCAGAACAGGAGGCGACAGAACTTCGCCTAATGTGCCAGCCCCATTTGCTTTTGGAAGATAAATCTTATATTTATGAAGGTTGATTACCTTGTTCACATATTCCTCTCTGATGAATTTGTAAACCCGGTCATTGCCTTCGCGGCCAAGAATCTGGATATATGTTTGTCCATCCTGTGGCTGAACATCAAAAAAGACTTGAGGAATACGTTCAAATACATTTGACTTCAAATCGTAAGCGTGGCCCTTGCTTAACTGCGCTACAACTTCAGGGTGATCTTTGTGAAGTGTGTCGGTAAAATGATACGCATAACTTGTAACAACGATTCCGTTTAGTGCTTTAAAGCCTGAACAATGATGGATTTTGTGAAGGATTGTATTTAGTTCTTCGTAGGGTGTAAATGTACCTACTGCACCATAGTCCATATCTATATCATGATAAGTAATTGCAACACCACCCTTGATTTCAGTGTTGCTGAAAATTTTGCTTGCGTCTTGCTCATAGTGCAACACTTTCAAATGAGGGTCCGCAAGCATTTTCTGATTCCATGCTTTGGGCGTTGAACCGGCATTGAAAAGGAAACGTGCCGGGTGAATCAGTTCGACCTTGTCCGCAACTTTGTAGGCCCCATCAAGAAACAAGTGGTAAATTGGCGGCGCAAAGCCCTTATTCTCACCCAATGTTTCATCCTGATATGGCGGATTTCCAATCACAAAATCAAACTTCATCGCTCGTTTCCCCCTTACCGGCAAGGCCAAATATTCCACGCTCCCGCCGCCTGTCCAGTTGTAAACCCGACAGCGCGGCTGCTTGTTTTCTACATCAGGTTCGGACACACCGCCCAAAAATTCAAATAGGTCGAATTGCCGAAACTCTTCCTCGGCTGTTCCATATGGAATAGTCCCATTCAACCCGTCCATTTGCCAAATGTTCCAGACAATAACGGTGATGAGTTTTCCATATTCAGACGGTGTGGGTTTCCGTTTCCACCGCTCCCACAAGTACTCCTCAAAGGTCATCAGCAGATTGACACGGGCAATCAGAAGGTTGTCCCCCTGAAACTCATAGCCGTAAGTAGCCCAAAACGCCCGGAATGCCCATTTCAGCCAATCTTCCTCGGTTTTGGCGTTCTCGTTCACTGTCCGCAGCTTGCGGTCCAGTAGGCCAATGCGGGCAGAAATGGGAATGGCCTCTCCGGTCTCCACATCGTAGCGGCTCACCAGGAAAGGCGCTTCCCCGCAGGTGATCTCCAGCACCCGGGCGTCCACATACTTTTTCCAATTGGCGGCTTTGCTCATGTCCACAGCGTAATCGCACATCTTCCGGCAGATCCACAGCGGGGTAAAGACCTCGCCCCGCTGCCGGGTGCGGCTGGACTGCTGCTCCAGCTCTTTCCGAGCGCGGGTCTTGATAACGCCGGAGTTGAGGCCGGTAATCAACTCCGGCACGATCTCCTCGTTTCGCCCGTAGCGGGAGCCAAGGTCTGTATAGGCGTCCGTAGCCCACATGATACGCTGCCCGGTAGTTTTGTCTGCCAATAACCTGTCCAAAAGGCCCAGCGCATGAAGTTTGAGAATGTCATCCTGGATATTGACGATCATGCTGGGCCTCCCTCCTGGCCTGCGGAATGGTGTAGGTTTCCGTAGACCCGAAAGGCCAAAACTGCGCTTCGCTGTTCCGCGAAAAAACTTCGTGAAAACGCTATGGTAAAAATACGCGCCGTATGCTATACTTTGATCAGATGAAAAAATGGGCGGTTACGGAAACCTACACCTTTCCGCAAAATGGGCAGTTTTACGGATGGGTGGTATTTCCGTAAATCCTCGCTTTATCACGAAAGGTGGACAGCGGCATACCGCATTCTTTCGCTGCGGCGGTACAGGTGCATTTGCCGGATTTCCAATGCTGGTAGGCTTCGTGAAAGTTCTCCGGCAGCGGACGGGGCGGCTTTCCGAACTTCACACCCCTCGCTTTTGCCGCCGCGATGCCCTCCGCCTGCCGCTGGCGGATGTTGGTGCGTTCGTTCTCTGCCACAAAGGACAGTACTTGCAGTACGATGTCGCTGAGGAATGTGCCCACCAAGTCCTTGCCCCGTCGGGTGTCCAACAGCGGCATATCCAGCACCACGATGTCGATGCCTTTCTCTTTGGTAAGAATGCGCCACTGATTCTGGATTTCCTCATAGTTGCGTCCCAGCCGGTCGATACTCTTGATGTAGAGCAGGTCGCCCGGCTTGAGTTTTTTCACCAGTTTCTTGTACTGAGGCCGATTAAAGTCCTTGCCGGACAACTTGTCCATAAAGATGTTCTTCTCAGGGACGGCCATCTCCCGCAATGCAATCAACTGGCGGTCCTCGTTCTGCTCCTTTGTACTGACACGGATATAACCGTAGATATTTGGCAACTTATCACCCCCATTGTTGCGATTTCTGCTTTTCTTAACCGTGGGGTGGGTCATTTTGACCCAGGCCACTTTGGTGCAGTCAATTTATGTCCGCACCACAATGACAAAAATCAACGGATAACTTTTGTCCGTTGATTCCATGTTACCTGGTGGTGACAGAGTTTGTCACCACCAGCAATTTCGGCTACCGAAATTTATGTGCCAATGGTATCTGTCCATTTGGTGCGGTTCAAAATGAACCGCACCAGTTTTATCTCATCCAAGTGGGGTGGACAAACTTTGTCCGCCCCATGTCAACAATCAGTGGTTAATTATTGCCCGCTGACTGTTGGTAAGTGACCAATTTGATCACTTACCAGGCCAGCAAGGCAAAAAGCACACAGATTTAAGACTATCTCTGGTAACGGGTCAAAATGGCCTGTTACTGCATTTCGTAATCAAGAGGTCAATTTGACCCCTTGGTAAAATCAGGTGACCAACATGGTCACCTGATCTCACCGCTCCCGCTTCTTCCAGACGATGTCATACCCCAGAGCGTCCGCCAGCTCCACGGCCTCGCCGTAGCGGAGGGAGCCACGCCGCAGCTTGCCGGACAGGTTGGGAACGCTGGCGCTCCAGCCGTACTCGTCCGACAGATAATCCACTACCTCCGTCATGGTCATACCCGCCCGGACGATGTAGGACTTGATCTCGTTTCGATAGGCTTCTGCTTTTTTCGTGTTCATGTTCAAATTTTACCTTTCTTTCGGTTCGCTCTGTGGTATAATGGAAACGTAGATATGCGATGCCAATTCACCATAGAGCGTTGTTTGTTGGCATTGGGTTATTTGCTCAGATTTCAGCCTGTGATGCCCTACTCGCATAGCCGCCCTATCGTCTTTGCCGTTGGGCGCGGCTTTCTGCTGAACGGTGAAAAGGCTTGCCGGATGGCGTACAATGTTCACCGCTGAGCACATCGCTCTTTGATATAGATACAGGCACTTATATAGGCGATTTTTTGCTGATTTCACAAGGCTTGAATTTGAATTGCGATTTTGAGCGCCGTTTTCCCCGAATGCTGTTCCTGCCCGGAATCTCACCCCGGCGTATCGCTCCCCCTGGTGCGCTCATATCGTGGCGGCACTTCGCCGGAAAGCATATCCCACTCGGACGGTCATGCACTTTTCAAGGTTCAGTGGTGCGTGTCAGGTACATTGTAGCGAAAAAATGCGCCCTTTCCCGTATATCCAAGAGGATGGAAAAGGGCGGCAAATCGGCGTGATTTCCACGCTTATGGACGGAGGGCAGAGATGGAAACGAAATTGACGATACAGGAGCGGTTGAAAGATTTGCGGGTCGTTGACCGAGGACTGAGTCTGGAACAGCTTGCGGAGCAGACCGGACTATCCAAATCTGCCCTCGGCAAATATGAGTCTGAGGATTTCAAGGACATCAGCCCCTTTGCCATCGTGACGCTGGCGAAGTTCTACGGCGTGTCCGCTGACTATCTGCTTGGCCTGACAGAAAACAAAAATCCCGCAAACGCAGAGCTTCAAGCCCTACATTTGCGGGATGATGCGGTGGATGCGGTACGGAGTGGGAAATATAACAAGCGGCTGCTGTCTGAGTTATTGGCACACGACAAATTCCGGCAGTTGATGGTCGATGCCGAGGTCTATGTTGACCGGATCGCCGACAGCCGGATAAACGATATGAATACCATGCTTGAGGCGGTGCGCCAACAAGTCATACAGCAGTATAGCGCAGAGGACGGGGATTTGCATACCCGGACGCTGGCTCTTGCCCAAATTCAAACAACGGAATATTTCAAGCAGGTGTTGTCCGATGACCTGATTGAAATTCTTTCCGACATCAGGGGGGCCCATAGACAGGATGCTACTACTGCTGATGGGGAGTCCGCCGCCGAAGCGGTCAGCAAATATTTGCAGACCGCCATGAGTTATGAGGGTAGCCCGCAGGAGAAACAGGCGAGGGTTTACCTTGCAGGGCTGGGTATTGACTATGAGGCTATATCCAAAGAGGAATTTGTAACGCTGATTGAAATTTTGCAGAAGTCAAAGAAGTTGAGAATACGGCAAGGTAATCAACGAGGCAAGAAGAATAGTTGCAGAAGAAAAAAGTAGGAATCTACTTGAACAAGATGCTAATCTGTGTATAATTATGTCATGATGCAAATCAAACACCAGATAATTAAGAAACACTAGACAATGCGAATTGGCACATTTTGGTATATAGTAATAGAAACCTACTAAAAACAACACTCTAACAACGGGGAAATAAAAATGAGAGATCGAATCTTTGATAAGCAGAAAATTATTGTTTCAAAAATTTCCGAAGCCGACTTAGATTCATTTTTAGTAGACATGGATATCGGTGATGATGGAGCATCGTATTACCCTCTTAAGGAATTAGCAAATAGCATCATTAATTTAGTTTTGAGAACGAACATACAGTGGTTTCGGTAAAGCAGTTAGCACGGTATATTAACTTGTCATATAATAATCAAAGCATCATGGCAGTTATTCGCGATATATATAAAAGCCGCATTAGCAAAATGAAGAACATAACCCAAGCGCAAAAAAATGATCAACTGGACAATGCCATTGAAGCTGGTTTCCACCTTTATCGGCATTGGTTTCAATTTACAGTACCAAAGGCGTTTAGGGTGGTTGATAGCCTGCAACGATATGTATGTGTTCAAAATGGAAAGAAACCTGGCTCTTATAGTTATTTTGTTCAACAGCTTGAAAATGATTTTGTCGGAGAAAACCTTTCAATATTGATTGAATATGGAATACCAAGCAATACTGTCCGACAAATTGCTAATAAGATTCCGTCAGATTTAAATGAAGATGATATTGTAGAGTTTATTAGAGAAAACAGGCAAATTATATATACTGGGCTGCTACAATATGAAATTGATCGGCTTGAGCAGGTGTTATAATTAGCCCTCATAGAATAGCGCAATGATTGCAGAGGAGATAACCCCCTAAAACAAAAGACACCACATCCGACTATAATCTCGGATGTGGTGTCTTGCCAATAATTTATGCCTTCCAGCCAATCCCGCTATACGGATCGGCCACCTGCCTGAGATAGTTCTCCAAGTCACCGCAGAGTACCATCTCCGCATAGTCCAGCGGGGCGTTGTAGACAAGCCAATCCAATTCTGACCGCTGACAGACTGTACGAGCAAACTCATACTCCACCTCGGTGCAGTTGATGGAGATAATACTCCCGTCCGCATAGCGCAGTTCAACATTGCCAGTGTCGATATTAAACTCACACGATAACAGCTTGTTCATGGTAAAATCCTCCGTAAAACCTTATATTTTGTAACCAATCCTGTTTGACAGCTGCCATTCATTTTTGATTACTGTTTTACGGACACCCCCCGATACCCCAGGCCGGTCCTTGTCATAGTACGCCCCGCGCGAAACAACGTTTCGCGCCAAAAGTTCTTTTGATTCTTTTCTTTCAAGAAAAGAATGTATGCCCGATCACGCCTGCCAGGACGAGCTGGGCCGCCAGGATGGCGGGCATTCCCCAGACGAAATACCAGTGGCGGGTCTTGTGGCGGAAGGTCCACATCCCCAGGATCGCGCCGACGCTGCCCCCCAGCAGGGCGGAGAGGAACAGCGTCCGCTCCCGGATTCGCCGCGCCCCCGGGCGCTTGGCCCGGCGCTTGTCGGACCACATCAGGAAGAACGCCGCCAGGTTGGCGAGAACCAGCCAGCACACCAGCAAACCGATGGGGGAGCCGAGCCAGGTCCACAGGGCGTCCCCGGCGGCCCGGGGAAGGTACAAAGCCTTCAAATCAGTTCAGCTTCGCCAGCTCGCAGGCGGTCTGGGCGGCCACCTTGGCGTTGTTGTACACCAGCTGGATGTTGCTCTCCAGGCTGTCGCCGCCGGTGAGGTCCTTCACCCGGGCCAGCAGGAAGGGGGTGGTCTCCTTGCCGTGGATGCCCTGCTCCCGGCTCTCGGCGATGGCCTGGTCGATGGCCTTCATAATGGCGTCGTGGTCCATGGAGTAGGCCTCGGGGATGGGGTTGGTCACCAGCATACCGCCCTTGAGGCCCATCTCCCGCTGGGCGTGGAAGGCGGCGGCCAGCTCCGCCGGGGTGTCCAGCCGGTAGTCCACCCGGAAGCCGGACTTGCGGGTGTAGAAGGCGGGCAGCTCCTCGGTGCCGTAGCCGATGACGGGCACGCCCTTGGTCTCCAGGTACTCCAGGGTCAGGCCCAGGTCCAAAATGGCCTTGGCCCCGGCGCAGACCACCATCACCGGCGTCTGGCCCAGCTCCTCCAGGTCGGCGGAGATGTCCATGGTGGTCTCGGCCCCCCGGTGTACGCCGCCGATGCCGCCGGTGGCGAACACGGAGATGCCGGCCATGTGGGCGATCATCATGGTGGTGGTGACGGTGGTGGCGCCGTCCTCGCCCCGGGCGATGAGCACAGGCAGGTCACGGCGGCTGGCTTTGGTGATGGCCATGCCCTTCTTGCCGAAGTACTCGATCTCCTCGGCGCTGAGGCCGGCCTTCAGCCGCCCACCGATGATGGCGATGGTGGCGGGCACCGCGCCGTTTTCCCGGATGATCTTCTCCACAGCCAGGGCGGTCTCCACGTTCTTGGGATAGGGCATCCCGTGGGAGATGATGGTGGACTCCAGGGCCACCACGGGCTTGCCGGCAGCCAGGGCCTCGGCTACCTCGGGGGCGATGTCAAGATACTTGTTCATGGTAGGTTCCTCCTTATGATGATCGTATGATAAGATTTCCTTTGTCGGGTGAAAAACGATAACGGGTTGGGCTTCACCTAAGCCAGGCGGGGGCGATGGGGTGGGACAATAACAGGTTGGGCTTCGCCCAAGCCTACCAGAGGCTCTGCCTCTGGACTCCGCCGCCTTTTGAAAAAGGCGGGCGAAAACTTTTTACTGCTGGGACAGGCGGGACTTGAGGGCCTGAGCGCTCATGGCGGGATTGATGGTCTCCGGACTCTCCATGGCGATAGCCCCGGCGGCCATGGCGGCCCGGGCGGTGCCCTCCAGGTCCGTGCCCTCCAGATAGGCCCAGGCGATGGCGGCCATGGAGGCGTCGCCGCAGCCGGTGGTGTTGACCACCTGCCCGGGACAGCAGGGGATATGACAGCAGCCGCTGTGGTCGGCGGCAAGGACCCCGTCGCCGCCCAGACTGATGAACACCCGCCGCAGCCCGGTGTCCAGCAGCGCGCCGGCACAGCGGCGGAGGCTGTCCTCGTCCGTGATGGCCACGCCGCTGAGCAGCTCCGCCTCCATGCGGTTGGGCTTCAGCGTGTGGAGCCTGCCCAGCACCGGACGCAGCTTCTCCGCCTTGGCTGTGGATACCGGGTCGGCAAAGATCGGGACCTTACAGTTCTCCGTAAGCCAGGCAATGGACTCCGCTGGAATGTTGGTGTCCACCACAATGAGCTGGGCGCTGCCCAGCAGAGAGGCCCGGGAGGCCAGAAAGGCCGGTGTGACGTGGCGGTAGATCTCCATGTCGCTGACCGCCAGCTCCATGTCGCCGTCAGGCCCGGCAATAAAGAGATAGGTGGAGGTGGTCCCGCCGGGAATCTGGAGGGAGTGGCTGATGTCGATGCCCAGCTCGCCGCAGGAGGCGGCCAGCTTCTGGGCGGATACGTCGTCGCCGAAGGCGGTGAGCAGCCGCACGTCCATCCCCAGCAGGGCCATGTTGTGGGCGATGTTCCGCCCGACGCCCCCCAGGCTCATGCGCACCTGGCCGGGGTTGGAGTCCCGCCCGACCAGCGGCCCCAGGGACCGGCCGCCCACGTCCATGTTCACGCCGCCCACCACCACGGCGTAGGGCGCGGTGCGGACGATGTAGCCCTTGCCGGCAATGTGGCCCTTCTTCATCAGATTGGAGATGTGTACCGCCACCGAGGACCGGGTGATCCCCGCCTTCTCCGCCAGCTCCTGCTGGCTGATCATGGGGTCCTCCTCGATCCACCGCAGGAGCTGCCGTTCCCGCTGCGTCATATCCTCACCGCCTAAGCATTAATTTATAATCTAATCTTATGTTTATATTATACCGGGGACAGGGGGCGCTGTCAAGGGGAAACATGGGGCAGTCCTGAAATTTTGGCGGAAATGCCGGAAGAAGTTCCGTGGGGAGGCGGAAAAAGTCCTTGTAAAACGGCGTATGTCGAGGTATAATACATCCAATCTGGAGAAATACGCCAATTCTGAGAAATTGAAGGTGAAATGATATGGAAAAAGTAAAGATCGCAGCCATCTTTGCCGACAGCCAGCAGCTGGGCGGCCGGACGGTCACCGTCTGCGGCTGGGCCCGCACCATCCGCGACATGAAGACCTTTGGATTTATCGAGCTGAACGACGGCTCCTGCTTCCGGAATCTTCAGGTGGTCATGGACGCCAATACGCTGGAGAACTATAAGGAGATCGCTGGGCAGAACGTGGGCGCGGCGCTGATCGTCACCGGCACGGTGGTGCTGACCCCCGAGGCCAAGCAGCCCCTGGAGGTGAAGGCCCAGTCCATTGCGGTGGAGGGCGTGTCCTCCCCGGACTACCCTCTGCAGAAAAAGCGCCACAGCGTGGAGTATCTGCGGACCATCGCCCATCTGCGCCCCCGGACCAACCTGTTCTCCGCCACCTTCCGGGTCCGCTCCGTGGCGGCCCACGCCATCCACTGCTTCTTCCAGGACCGGGGCTTCGTCTACGTCCACACCCCCATCATCACCGCCAGCGACTGCGAGGGCGCGGGGGAGATGTTCCAGGTGACCACGCTGGACATGAACGATCCGCCCCGCCTGCCTGACGGCTCTGTGGACTACAGCAAGGACTTCTTCGGCAAGCGGGCCAACCTGACCGTGTCCGGTCAGCTCAACGCCGAGAACTTTGCTATGGCCTTTGGGGACGTGTACACCTTCGGCCCCACCTTCCGGGCGGAGAACTCTAACACCCAGCGCCACGCCGCCGAGTTCTGGATGATCGAGCCGGAGATGGCCTTCTGTGACCTCCAGGGGGACATGGAGGTGGCGGAGGCCATGATCAAGCACATCATCCGCACCGTGATGGAGAAGTGCCCCGACGAGATGGCCTTCTTCAACAGCTTCGTGGACAAGGGCCTTATTGAGCGGCTGGAGCATGTGGCCTCCTCCGACTTTGGCCGGGTGAGCTATACCGAGGCGGTGGAGCTGCTGAAGAAGAACAACGACAAGTTCGACTACAAGGTGGAGTGGGGCTGCGACCTCCAGACGGAGCACGAGCGCTACCTCACCGGGCAGATCTTCCAGCGGCCTGTGTTCGTCACCGACTACCCCAAGGAGATCAAGGCCTTCTACATGCGCCTCAACGACGACGGGAAGACCGTGGCCGCCACCGACTGCCTGGTGCCCGGCATCGGGGAGATCATCGGCGGCAGCCAGCGCGAGGAGCGCATCGACATCCTGGAGGCCCGCATCAAGGAGCTGGGCATGAAGCCGGAGGACTACTGGTGGTACTGCGACCTGCGGCGGTACGGCTCCTGCCGCCACGCCGGGTTCGGCCTGGGCTTCGAGCGGATGGTCATGTACCTCACCGGCGTCAGCAACATCCGCGACGTTCTGCCCCATCCGAGGACCGTGGGCACCGCCGATTTCTGATACGCGGAAAAGCACAAAGAGCACCCGGCGCGCTGCATTGCAGCGCGCCGGGTGCTCTTCTGATAAGCGCAGCGCGGCCTAGTTTCCCCCGGCGATCTCCGCCACCGCCCGGAGGGCGGCGTCCACGTCCGAGTCCGTGCTGTACCAGCCGGGGGAGAAGCGCACCGTCCCCCGGGGGAAGGTGCCCAGGGTCCTGTGGGCCGCCGGGGCGCAGTGGAGGCCGCAGCGGGTCAGGATGCCGTACTCCCGCTCCAGCCGGTCGGCGGCCAGGGCGTTGTCCACGGAGAGAAAATCCAGGGAGAATACCGCCACCCGGTCCCGGCCCTCCCGGGGGCCCGCCAGCCGGACGCCGGAGATGGACCGCAGCGGCGCCAGGAACCGTTCCGTCAGGGCCGCCTCGTGGGCCTGGAGCGCCTCCACGCCGGTGTCCAGGAGGAAGTCCACCGCCGCCTTCAGCCCGTAGATTCCCGGCAGGTTGGGGGTGCCCGGCTCAAATTTGTCCGGCAGGTAGTCGGGCTGGACCTCCTCGTCCGAGGCGCTGCCGGTGCCGCCGGTGACGGTGGGCCGCAGCGCCCGGGCAAAGCCCGGCTCCAGCAGCAGCGCCCCGATGCCGGAGGGCCCCATAAGCCCCTTGTGGCCGGGGACGGACAGGGCGGCAAGACCCAGGGCGGCAAAGTCAATGGGCCAGTGGCCGGCGGTCTGGGCGGCGTCCAGGACAAAGGGAATGCCGTGGCCCCGGCAGAGGGCCCCCACCGCCGGGGCGTCCTGGACCGCGCCGCTGACGTTGGAGCCGTGGGCCATGACCAGCAGGCGGGTGTTGGGCCGGATGAGGCCGGGAATGGCGTCCACGTCCAGCCGCCCGGTCTCATCGCAGGGGATGCGGTCGAAGGTCACGCCCAGGGCCGCCAGGTCCTGGAGGGGCCGCATGACGGCGTTGTGCTCCATGGCGCTGACCAGGCAGTGGTCCCCAGGCCGAAGCCAGCCCCGCAGGACCATATTCAGCCCCCAGGTGTTGCCGGGGGTCAGCACGCAGCAGGCCGGGTCCGGATGGTGGAACAGGCGGCACAGCCCCTCCCGCAGGGCCAGGGCGGTCATGCCCGTGTCCTGGGCGGCGGCGTAGTCCCCCCGGTTTATGGAGGCCCCCACCTCCCGCAGGTAGCGCAGCATAGCCTCCGCCACGGCGGGGGGCTTGGGGAAGGAGGTGGCGGCGTTGTCCAGATAGATGGCGTTCATAGGCGGTCCTCCCACATGGAGCGTTTTTTCCAGTATACCACCCCTTGTGAGATTTGACAAACAAAACGTGATATTTTTAGAAAAATAACGTATTGCCAAAATCAGCCGGTTACGGTATAATATCCTCAAGCTGTTCCCCTGTATGGTCCCGGTTTTCGTCACCGGGCGAAAATCCGGGAATAGCAGAGGCTGCGGGCTCGAAATAAAATTCTTTTTGGTCCTTTTTCTTATCAGAAAAAGGCCGGCAGGCGTTTGCGGGAGGGGAAGGAAACCCGCAGACGCCATTTTTTGTAGAGCCGCATCAGGAGAGGAGAGAGCATATGCAAAAGGAATCATTTCTGAAACGCTACGGACTGATCCTGGGGACCGGCGCAGCGGTGGGCCTGGCGGCCCTGCTGCTGACCAAATTCGGGAACCCGGCCAACATGGGCTTCTGCATCGCCTGCTTTTTGCGGGACATCGCCGGGGCGCTGAATTTCCAGCGGGCGGGCTTTGACGCGGAGGTGGGGACCGGCATCGTCCAGTACCTGCGGCCGGAGATCATGGGCCTGGTGCTGGGGTCTACGGCCATCGCCTTTGTGAAGAAGGAGTTTAAGCCCCGGGGCGGGTCCTCCCCCATGCTGCGCTTTGTCATCGCCGTGTTCGTGATGATCGGCGCGCTGGTGTTCCTGGGTTGCCCCCTGCGGATGGTCATTCGCATCGGCGGCGGCGACATGAACGCCGTGGTGGGCCTGGCGGGCTTCGCCATCGGCATCCTCATCGGCATCCTGGCCCTGAAAAAGGGCTTCAGCCTCCGCCGGGCCTACCGCCAGTCCATGGCGGAGGGGCTGGCGTTCCCGGCGCTGATGCTGGTGCTGCTGGTTCTGGTGATCGCACGGCCGTCCTTTATCGCGTTCAGCGCTAAGGGGCCCGGCTCCCAGGCAGCGCCGGTGGCGCTGGCGTTCCTGATCGCGCTGGTCATCGGCGCGCTGGCCCAGCGGTCCCGGCTGTGCATGGTGGGCGGCATCCGGGACGCGGTGATGTTCCGGGACTTCCGCCTCATCTCCGGCTTCGGCGCCATCCTTGTCACCGTGCTGGTGGGCAACCTGATTCTGGGCAGCTTCAAGCTCGGCTTCGCCGATCAGCCCATCGCCCACAGCGAGTGGCTGTGGAACCTGCTGGGCATGGTCCTGGTGGGCTGGGGCTCCGTGCTCCTGGGCGGCTGCCCCCTGCGGCAGCTGATCCTGGCCGGGGAGGGCAACACCGACTCCGCCGTCACCGTCACCGGCTTCATCGTGGGCGCCGCCGTGTCCCACAACTTTGGCCTGGCCTCCTCCGCCGCGGGCATCGGAGCCGGGCCGGTGGCCCTGACCGTACTTGCCGGCTTTGTGGTGCTGGCGGCGATCTCGGTGGCAAATTTGCAGAAAATGGAGGGTTAAGACCATGATCGACGCCAGAGGATTATCCTGTCCCATGCCGGTGCTGATGGTGCAGAAGGCCGTGAAGGCCGGTGCGCCCAGCGTGGTGGAGGTCGCCGTGGACAACCAGTGTGCGGTGGAGAACGTGACCCGCTTCGGCCGGAACGCCGGATACGAGGTGACGGTGAAGGAGCAGGGGGAGGATGAGTTCCTCCTGACCCTCACGAAGTAGCTGTGGAGCAGTACATAGCCACCTTCCACACCCACCTGGCCGCCATGCGGACCTGCGCGGCGCTGAAAAAGCGGCCGGAGACGGAGGCCCGCATGGCCCCGGTGCCCCGGCAGCTCAGCTCCTCCTGCGGCACCTGCGTGCTCTACCGGGGGGAGGACCCCTGCCTGGAGGCCATGAGCCGGGACTGGGAGGCCGTCTACCGCCTGGAGGGGGAGCGCTTCCTGTTGGTGGAGCAGGGGGAGGAGTAACCGGATAACGAAATGCTCCCGGCCTTAGCGCAGGGGGCGGAAAGCATCAAAAAGGTGCGGCAGGATTTCAACTGCCGCACCTTTGCTGCTCCGCAAACCGGGAAGTGACTGCCTTGTCCCGGTAGGCTCAGTGTACGTGGCCGCCGCTGAAGATCAGCAGCATCCCCAGCAGCATCCCCAGCATGGTGGCCAGGCCGCTGAGCCGGTGCCGCCACAGCTGCTCCGACTCCGGCAGCAGCTCGCCGAAGATGACGTACAGCATGGCCCCGGCGGCAAAGCCCAGGGAGGCCCCCAGCAGGGCGGGGTCCATAGCGCCGATGGAGTAGCCCAGTAGCGCCCCCAGAATGGTAGGCAGGCCGCTGAGGGCGGCCACGGCGATGGCGCCGGAGGCGCTGGCCCCGCCGGTGAGCAGGGGCGCGGCGATGCTCATGCCCTCCGGCAGGTTGTGCAGCCCGATGATGAGGGCCGCCAGCACGCCGCTGAGCACCGCCGCCTCCGCCGCCCCGGCGAAGGTGGCGCCGATGGCCATGCCCACCGGCATGTTGTGCAGGGCCACCGCCGCCGCCAGCACCAGCCCCGCCGTGTGGAGGGTGTGGTGGCCGCAGGCGCACATCTCCCCGTTGTCGTGGAGCCCCTCGTGGTCGTGAGGGTCGTGCTCGTGAGCGTGCTCATGTTCGTGCTCATGCTCGTGCTCGTGCTCGTGTTCGTGCTCGTCATGCTCGCCGTGGCTGTGGTGGGCACGCTTGTCGATCCAGCAGTTGAGCAGATACGTGGCAAAAAAGCCCACCAGCACCCACAGCATCATGCCCGGCAGCCCGGCGCTCTCCAGACTGTCGGAGATCAGGTCGAAGCATACCACGCTGAACATGATGCCGGCGGTGAACCGCAGCAGCAGGCTCACCGACCGGTCCGATGGGGTGTGCAGCACCGTGGCCAGGGCGCCGCCCAGGGCCAGGCCGCCTACGCCGGTGACGGCGGTGACAAGGAAGATCGTCAGATAGATGTTCATAGGGGACCCCTTTCCGGATTGACTCGTCCAAACGATATGGTACAGCCTCCCGGGGGAAAAGTCAATCAAAAAAGGGGAAAACTGCCGCCGGCTCTTGCATCTGAGCGGGGAATCCACTATAATAGGGGCGAATAAAATGCGGAAAACCGCCCGCTGTACAAAATGAGGAAGGAAGTAATTTGCAATGGCTGACTACCACGTTTCCGACGCCGTCCGCTATATCGGGGCGGACGACACCACCTTGGACCTGTTCGAGGGGCAGTACCCCATCCCCAACGGCGTCTCCTACAACTCCTATGTGATCCTGGACGAAAAGGTGGCGGTGATGGACACCGTGGACCGCCGCGTCACGGAGCAGTGGCTGGAGAACCTGGAGGGGGAGCTGAACGGCCGCAGGCCCGACTATCTGGTGATCCACCACCTGGAGCCGGACCACGCCGCCAACATCGGGGAGCTGGCCCGGCGGTATCCGGAGATGGTGCTGGTAGGCAATGCCAAGACCTTTTCCATGCTGCCCCAGTATTTCCCCATGGACCTTAACGGCAGGACCCTGACGGTGAAGGAGGGGGATACCCTGTCCCTGGGCGGCCACACGCTGACCTTCGTCATGGCCCCCATGGTCCACTGGCCGGAGGTGATGGTCAGCTATGAGTCCAGCGAGAAGATCCTGTTCTCCGCCGACGGCTTCGGTACCTTTGGCGCGCTGAGCGCTCAGGAGGACTGGCTGTGCGAGGCGCGGCGCTACTACTTCAACATCGTGGGCAAGTACGGCGCCCAGGTCCAGGCCCTGCTGAAAAAGGCCGCCGGACTGGACATCCGCACCATCTGCCCCCTCCACGGTCCGGTCCTGCGGGAGGACCTGGGCTTCTACATCGGCAAGTACGACCTGTGGAGCCGGTATCAGCCGGAGGACGAGGGCGTGCTGGTGGCCTATGCCTCCATCCACGGCAACACCGCCAGCGCCGCCCGGCAGATGAAGGACATCCTGGAGCGGCTGGGCTGCCCCAAGGTGGCGCTTATGGACCTGACCCGCTGCGACCAGGCCCAGGCGGTGGAGGACGCCTTCCGCTACGGGAAGCTGGTGGCCATGTCCGCCTCCTATGACGGCGGCCTGTTTCCCGCCATGGACCAGTTTTTGTGCCACCTGCGGGACAAGACCTACCGCAGCCGCACCGTGGCCCTGGTGGAAAACGGCTCCTGGGCCCCCTCCGCCGCCAGGCACATGCGCGCGTTTTTTGAGAATATGAAGGATATCACCATCTGCCCCACCGTCCACACCATCCGGGGCGCGGTGAAGGACAGCGACGCCGCCGCTCTGGAGCAGGTGGCCCGGGAGGTACTGGGGCTGTGAGCGTCCCGCTGTCCCAAAAGCGGCTGTTCCTGCTGGACATGGACGGTACCATCTACTTAGACGGCGACCTGTTCCCGGGCACGCTCCCCTTCCTGGATGCCGTGCGGGCCGGCGGCGGGCGGTATCTGTTCCTCACCAACAACTCCTCGCGATCGGTGGACGCCTACATCGAAAAGCTGGCGGCCATGGGGATCAGGTCCGGGAGGGAGGACTTCCTCACCTCGGTGGACGCCCTCATCGCGGACCTGGCGGGACGGCCCGCCTACCGCAGGTGCTACGCCTTCGGCACCCGCACCTTCCGGCAGCAGCTGGCGGAGGCGGGCATACCGGTGACGGAGCGGCTGGAGGAGGATGTGGACTGCCTGCTGGTGGGCTTTGACACGGAGCTGACCTTTCAGAAGCTGGAGGACGCCTGTATCCTGCTGAACCGGGGGGTGGACTTCATCGCCACCAACCCGGACTGGGTGTGCCCCACCTGGTACGGCTCGGTGCCCGACTGCGGCAGCGTGTGCGAGATGCTGTACCGGGCCACCGGGCGGCGTCCCCGGGTCATCGGCAAGCCCCAGCCCGCCATGGCCCTGCTGGCCCTGAAAAAGTTCGGCTATGCCCCGGAGGACGCCCTGCTGGTGGGGGACCGGCTGTACACCGACATCGCCTGCGGCGTGAACGCCGGTATCGACACCGCCTTCGTCCTCTCCGGGGAGGGCACCCTGGCGGACCTGGAGAAAAGCGATGTGAAGCCCACCTGGGTGTTCGACGATATCGCCGCCCTGCTGGCGGCCCTGGGGGAGGGATAGACTGTGCTGACCGTACGGACTGCGGGGGCGGACGATCTGGAGCCGCTGTCCCGCTGGGACCGGCACGTGACCCGGGAGGAGCTGGAGCGCTGCATCCGGCAGGGCCGGGTCTATGCGGCGGAGCGGGACGGACAGTTTGCCGGCTGGCTCCGGTACGGCCTGTTCTGGGACAGCATCCCGTTCCTCCATATGCTCTATCTGCCGGAGGACTGCCGGGGGCAGGGCATCGGGACCCGGATGGTGCTGCATTGGGAGGACCGGATGCGGCGGCAGGGGTATGCCGCGGTCATGACCTCCACCCAGTCCAACGAGCTGGCCCAGCACTTCTACTACCGGCTGGGCTACAGGGCCGTCGGCGGCTTCCTGCCGCCGGGGGAGGCCTATGAGCTGATCTTGTCCAAAACACTGTGACAAATAATGGGAAAGGCGGCTGAGTGATGGAGCGGATCATCAAGTCAATGGAGAGCAAATACCTCCTTCCGGCGCTGGACCTGGTGGAGGACGTGTTCGCGAAATGGCGCGACCCGGAGGAGGGAAAGGCGGTACGGCGGCTGGCGGAGGAGATTCGGTCGAAGAAGTACTACCTCCCGGAGCTGGAGCTGGTCATGGTCAATGAGCTTGACGAGATCATCGGATACGCCATGTTCTCCCGGTTCCACATTGAGGGGAACTATGAAAACGAGCTGCTGATGCTGACGCCGGTGGCCGTCAGGACGGACCTGCAGCGGCAGCATATTTCAAAGGACCTGCTGGAGTACGGGTTCGCCAGGGCCAGGGACCTGGGGTTCCGGGCGGTCCTTGTGGAGGGCAATCCGAAAAACTACGTCCCCCGGGGCTTCCGGCCCAGCTATCAGTATGGGATCCAGGCGGGGCCGGCGATCAGGCTGCCCCACCCCGACTGCCTGATGGTCAGGGAGCTGGAGGCGGGGGCGCTGGACCGCATGAGCGGTACTGTGGACTACTCCTTCTACGAGGCGCTCTGCCAGGAGTAGAGAGGCGGCGCGTTTACCGGCCGCGGGAACACCGAAAAAATAACAGAGAGAGGGAACGAATATGAAGCTCAACAACAAGCGCACCATCCTGGTGGGGCTGGCGTTTCTGTCCATCTGCGCCTTTTGGCAGATGTATGACAACGTCATCCCCCTGGTCCTGACCCAGACCTTCCACATGGACGAGTCCCTCACCGGCGCGGTGATGGCCATGGACAACATCCTGGCCCTGTTCCTGCTGCCCTTCTTCGGCGCCCTGTCGGACCGCACCAGCTCCAGGCTGGGCCGCCGGACGCCCTATATCCTGGCGGGCACCGCCGGGGCGGTGGTCCTCATGAACCTGCTGCCGGTTTTGGACAACAGCTACGCCGCCCAGGCCGCCCCCTTCAAGCTGGTCTCCTTCGTGGTAGTGCTGGGGCTGCTGCTGGTGGCCATGGGCACCTACCGCTCCCCCGCCGTGGCCCTGATGCCCGACGTGACCCCCAAGCCCCTGCGGAGCAAGGCCAACGCCATCATCAACCTTATGGGGGCCGTGGGCGGCATCATCTACCTGGGCGTGGCGGCGGTGCTGTACCCCACGGCAAAGGTGAAGGACCTGGCCCATGTGAACTACCAGCCCCTGTTCCTGGTGGTGTCCCTCATTATGATCGTGGCGGTGATCGCCCTGCTGCTGACCATCCGGGAGCCGAAGCTGGCGGCGGAGAACCAGGCGCTGGAGAAGGAGCACCCGGAGTGGAACCTGGCGGAGGACGACGGGGCCGGCCACGAGGTGCTGCCCGCCCCGGTGAAGAAGTCCCTGGGCTTCCTGCTGGCCTCCATCGCCCTGTGGTTCATCGGCTACAACGGCGTCACCACCTGGTTCACCAGCTACGTGGACCAGGTCATGGGCGAGGGCCTGGGAGGCGCGTCCACCTGCCTGCTGGTGGCTACCGCCGGGGCCATCGTGTCCTACATCCCCATCGGCATCCTGGCCTCCAAGGTGGGCCGGAAAAAGACCATCCAGGCGGGCGTGGTGCTGCTGGCCGCCTGCTTTATGGCGGGATACCTGCTGACCCAGAACGCCCACGCCATCACCCCCGTCATGTATGTGGCCTTCGCCCTGGTGGGCCTGGCCTGGGCCGCTATCAACGTCAACTCCCTGCCCATGGTGGTGGAGATGTGCCGGGGCAGCGACGTGGGCAAGTTCACCGGCTACTACTACACCGCCTCCATGGCTGCCCAGGTGGTCACCCCTGTGCTGGCGGGCACCCTGATGAAGCACATCAGCTACAAGGTGCTGTTCCCCTACGCGGCCTTGTTCGTGGCCCTGAGCTTCGTGACCATGCTGTTTGTGAAGCACGGCGACGCCAAGGCGGAGGCCAAGCGGGGCCTGGAGGCCTTTGAGGCCATGGACGACTAAAGACAGCGGAGAAAGAAATATTGCGAGGCGAACGAAATGGGTAAGATCATCCTTGGCGTCCTGTTGGCGCTGTTTGTCCTGTGGAGCCTGCTGCTGCTTCCCCGGCGGGGACAGCCGGGCTGGGAGAAGCTGGCGGGGGTCCGCTACGCCCACCGGGGGTTCCACGACCTGTCCCTGGGCATCCCGGAGAACTCCCTGGCCGCCTTCCGCCGGGCGGCGGAGGAGGGCTTCGGCGCGGAGCTGGACGTACACCTTCTGGCGGACGGGGAGCTGGCGGTGGTCCACGACAGCGACCTGACCCGGGTGTGCGGCAAAAAGGTCCTCATCGAGGACCTGACGGCGGCGGACCTGAAAGACTTTTCCCTCCAGGGCACGGGGGAGACCATTCCCCTGTTCCGGGAGGTGCTGGACATTTTTGAGGAAAAGACGCCCCTCATCATCGAGCTGAAGGTGGAGCGGGGCGACGCTGCCGCCCTCACCGACCGGGTGATGGCGGCGCTGGCGGGCTGGAAGGGGACCTACTGCATCGAGTCCTTCCACCCGGGGGTGCTGCTGCACCTGAAGCGGCACTATCCCCAGGTGATCCGGGGCCAGCTGAGCGAGAACTTCCTGCGGGGCGGCGAGGTGGGCGGCCTGCGCCTGCCCACCCGGCTGGTGATGACCTATCTGCTGTCCACCTTCCTGACCCGGCCGGACTTCATCGCCTACAACTATAAGGACCGCTCCTGCCGCAGCCTGCGGCTGATGAAGGGGCTGTACGGCGTCCACGAGGTGGCCTGGACCATCCGGGACCCGGCGGACCTGGAGCGCCTGGAGCTGGAGGGCGTCACCCCCATCTTTGAGGGCTTTGTGCCGTGATACGCGTAACATGAGTACCTCCCCGGGGCAGCTGCTCCGGGGAGGTACTTTCATGTGTTTCGCCGGCTGATGGGCTGGCGGACCAGAAGGCGGCCCAGGGCCTTGGCGTCGAAGGGGATAAGGGGGTAGAGGTATCCCCGGCCCAGGATGGGCTTGGTGGTCAGCAGCATGAGGAAGAGGAGGACCAGCCCCAGGACCAGGCCCCACACGTCCAGCAGGGCGATGAGAATCAGAAACAGGACCCGGGTCAGCTTCAGGGCGTAGCCCAGCTCAAAGGAGGGCTGGGCGAAGTTGGCGATGGCCACGAAGGCCATGTACACCAGCACCTCCGGCACCAGCCACCGGGCCTGGACGGCGAAGTCCCCCAAAATCAGCGCGCCCAGCATACTGAAGGAGCTGCTGAGGGCGTCGGGGGTGTTCAGGGCCGCCAGCTTCAAAAGGTCCACCACAAACTCCACCAGCAGCATCTGCACCAGCAGCGGCACGCTGCCCGGCTCCTCCGGGGCGATGAAGCTGAGATACTCCGGCAGGCGGCCGGGGTCCTTGGTCAGCAGATACCACAGGGGCGTGATCAGCAGGCTCAGCACCATCACCGCCATGCGCAGGTAGCGCAGATAGGTGCCCACCAGCGGCGGGAAGTAGTAGTCGTTGGCCTCCTCCATGAAGTCGAAAAAGCTGGTGGGCAGCAGCATGACGGAGGGGGAGTTGTCCACCAGCAGCACGATGTCCCCCTCCATGATATAGGCGGTGGCGGTGTCGGGCCGCTCGGTGTAGCGGACCTTGGGGAAGGGGTTGTACCACTGGGGCGTCATCATGGCCTCCGCCACGCTCTCCTGGCTCATGGAGATGCTGCCCACGTCGATGGCGGCCAGCTTCCGGCGGAGCTTCTCCAGCTCCTGGGGGTCCGCCTGGCCCTCCATGTAGGCGATGACCACGTCGGTCTGGCTGCGCCCGCCCACCTTGTGGTTTTCCAGGGTCAGATGGGGGTCCCGGATGCGGCGGCGGAGCAGGGCGGTGTTCTGCACCATGGTCTCGGTGAAGCCGTCGTGGCTGCCCCGGAGCACCTTGCCGTCGGAGGGCTCCTCCACGCTGCGGCCGGGGAATTTCTTGGCGTCCACCAGGGCGCAGTAGTCGAAGCCCTCCAGCAGCAGCACCGTCTTGCCCAGGAAGGCGCCGGTGAGGATCTTGTCCAGCCGGTTTTCGCAGTCCACCTCGCAGAAGGAGATGCACCGGTCGATGAACTCCTGCATGTCCGCCGCGTCCCGGCCCAGCTCCGCCCCATCCCCCAGAAGGAAGGCGGTGAGCCGCTCGATCACCGCGTCGTCGCCGTAGCCGTCGATCACGTACAGCCGGCCCCGGCGCTGGCCGATGCGGATGTCCCGGCTGATGACGTCGTAGTTGCGGCCTACGCCCAGCAGGGTATCCAGCGCCGCCTGATTTTCACTGAGGCTGCTTGTCAGTTGTTCCATGTGATCCTCCCAGGTGCGATTTTTCCTTAGTATCTGCGAAAAGGAAAAAAATATCACAGGTCTTGCTTTTTTCCCGGATAAGGCTATAATGGAGCATGAAGCAACGTCATGCGAAAAAAGGAGAAAGTTATGGAAACCAAAAAGTGGGAGGCGCTGCTCACCTCTGTGGAGCTGGGGAGCTTTACCCGGGCGGCGGACAAGCTGAAGATCACCCAGTCGGGGTTGACCCATATGATGAACGCCCTGGAAAAGGAGATCGGGGTGTCGCTGCTGATCCGGGACCGGTACGGCGTGCGCTTTACCGACGCGGGAGAGGCGCTGCGCCCCGCCGTGGGGGATCTGCTGCGCTCCGCGGAGCACCTGGAGCGGCAGATCGAGGCCCAGAAGGGCTCCAAGCGGGAGAATATCCGGGTGGCCGCCTACTCCAGCATCTGTATGCACTGGCTGCCCACCATCGTCCAACAGTTCCGCTGGGCCCATCCGGACGTATCGGTGGACATCCGCATGGGCAGCGTGGAGGAGATGTACCGCTGGCTGGAGGAGGGCAAGGTGGACCTGAGCTTTGCCAGCCGCCAGGACCGGGGCGGCTATAACTGGGTCCCCCTGTGGGACGACCCCCTGCTGGCCATCCTGCCGGTGGACGACCCGGCGGGGCAGGGGGACAGCTTCCCGGTGTCCGGCTTCCAGGGGAGGGAGTTCCTGATGCCCTCCCTGGGGTTCGACCTGGACATCATGGGGGTGTTCCAGGCACAGAAGGTCCAGCCGGACATCCGCAACACCTCTGTGGAGGACGCGGCTATCCTGTCCATGGTGGAGCACGGCCTGGGGGTGAGCATCCTGTCGGAGCTGGTGCTCAAGGGGCGGCAGGACAACGTGCGCTGCCTGCCGCTGGACCCGCCGGCCTGCCGTCGAATCGGCATTGCCGTGAGCAGCCAGCGGGAGGTCACGGACACCGTGCGGCAGTTCATCAACGCCTCCCGGGAGATCGTGGCGCGGATGCACCAATAAAAAGCGGCAGAAAACGCCGTAAAGCGGAATCGAAACGGGGAGAGCGGCAAAGCCGCTCTCCCCGTCTTACGGTCTATTGCTGTTCCTGTGCCCGCCGGGCGAAAAAGTCGTCGCAGAAGCTGTCCCACTGAATGGCGTAGTCCCGGTGGGGCAGCTTTTTCATGTCCCGGACCCGGCGGACGCCCCGGCGGCGGGCCGTCCGCCAGGAAAGCGCCGTGCTGGGCCAGCACCTCCCGCCGGAAGCGGGGGTCGTCGTATCCGTTTACGCGCTGGATGTCCATAAGGCTCAGTCCTCCGTCACCTGGCCGCCGGCGAAGCGGATGGCCTCCAGAGCCAGCTCCAGAGTGGGGTCCGTGGCGGGGTAGGCCAGGTGGTACAGCCGCACCGCCAGAGGCAGCTCCGTGCAGCCCAGGATCAGGGTCTCCGCGCCCCGGGCCAGCAGGGCCTCCATGGTCTGCCGGGCACGGCGGGCGTCGAAGGTGAGATCCCCTGCCTTGACGCCCTGGTAGACCAGGTCCATAATGGCCCGCTGGTCCTCCCCCTCCGGGGTCAGCAGGGTAACGCCGGAGCCGTCGAAGATATGCTGGTAGGCCCGGGTCTGGATGGTGCCGTCGGTGGCCAGCAGGCCCGCCGTGCGGACGCCCCGGTCCCGGAGGACCTGGGCGGTAATGCGAATCATGTGGAGCACCGGGACGTTCACCGCCGCCGCCACGCCGTCGTAGAAGTTGTGGGCGGTGTTGCAGGGCATCACCAGCACCTGGGCCCCGGCCCGCTCCAGCAGCCGGGCGCTTTCAATGAGCTGGGGCGTGGGGTCCGCCCCGCCGTGGAGGAGGGCCTCGGTCCGGTCGGGGATGTTGGTGTTGCTGTCGATGAGCACCCGCAGGTGGTCCTGGTCGCAGGCGGCCTTGGTGCGGTAGATGATCTTCTCAAACAGGTCCGCCGTGGCCAGAGGGCCCATGCCGCCGATGATGCCGATGATCTTCTTTTCCATGGATGGTTTTCCCCCTTGCGGTCTGTCCGCCGCCGCCTCCGCAGACGGCGGGGCCGGAAATCATGGAAAAGCCGCCCGGCGGGGCCGGGCGGCTTTTATGGAAACGATTAGATGTTGGTCAGGATGTACTTCAGGATGAACAGGGCGGAGATGACGTACACCAGGACGGGAACCTCCTTGGCCTTGCCCCGGGCCAGCTTGATGATGGAGTAGCTGATGAAGCCGAAGCCGATACCATCGGAGATGGAGTAGGCGAAGGGCATCATGGAGATGGTCAGGAAGGCGGGGCAGGCCTCCTCGAAGTCGCCCCAGTTGACCTCGGTAGCGCCCCGGATCATCAGCACGCCCACAATGATGAGGGCGGGAGCGGTGGCGGCGGAGGGGATGATGCCGGCCACAGGAGCCAGCAGGCAGGCCAGCAGGAACAGAGCGCCGACCACGATGGAGCTCAGGCCGGTGCGGGCGCCCTCGGAGATACCGGTGGAGGACTCCACGAAAGTGGTGACGGTGGAGGTACCCAGGCAGGCGCCGCAGCAGGTGGCGATGGCGTCGGCGATGAGGGCGCGGTCGCCGCCGGGCAGGTTGCCGTTCTTATCGGTCATGCCGGCGTTCTTGGCGGTGCCGATGAGGGTGCCCACGGTGTCGAAGCAGTCAACCAGAGCGAAGCTGATGACGGCGGTGAGCAGGGGAACGAGGCCCTTCTCCATGACGCCGGGGATGTTCAGCTTGAAGGCCACGTTGCCGAAGGAGCCGAAGACGCCGGACAGGGTCATGGCCTCGGGCAGATGGGTCTGGCCCATGGGGAAGCCGATGATGGTGGTGATGATGATGCCGATGACGATGGCGCCCTTGACCTTATAGGCCATGAGGATGGCGGTGATCAGCAGACCGATGACGGTCAGCAGGCCGGCGGGGTTGTCCTTGAAGTTCAGGGCGGGCACGCCGGAGCCGAAGGAGATCAGGCTCACGTTCAGCAGGCCGATGAAGGCGATGAACAGGCCGATACCGGCGGAGATGGCGCTCTTCAGGAAGTTGGGGATGGAGGAAATGATCTTGCTGCGCAGGGGGCTGACCGCGACGATCAGGAACAGGATACCGCTGAGCAGGACGATGGCCAGAGCCTCCTGCCAGGTGTAGCCCATACCCATGCAGACGGTGTAGGTGAAGAAGGCGTTCAGGCCCATACCGGGAGCCTGGGCGAAGGGGGCGTTGGCCAGCAGGGCCGTCAGGAAGCAGCCGATGGCGGCGCTGACGCAGGTGGCCAGCATGACGCCGTTGGAGTCCATGCCGGTGGCCGAGAGCATATTGGGGTTGACGAAGATGATGTAGGCCATGGCAAAGAACGTTGTCAAGCCGCCTACGATCTCAGCGCGGACCGTGCTGCCCCGCTCGGAGATCTTGAAGAACTTATCCATATTTCTCCTCCTCAAAAAATATTTGGGGCAGACCGTGCCCCAGTCTGGCTACATTATACATGAAGGAATGGAAAAAGAAAACCCCTATTTGTAAATCCTAACAATATTTTGTACGACCTTACAAATTTTTAGGTGCACATTTGTGGATAATTCGCTGTTTGCCGGGGCAATTGGAAAAAAGACTTCTCTTTTTTTGGCAAATATGGTATGATCGTAGCCGCGGATCGACAGGAAAGCGGTCCGAAAGACAGAAAGACAACGGAAAGGCGGAAAGAACCAATGGTGGACACTTCTTCCATAGAGGAATTGATGAAAACGGGCCTGGGCAAGCTGACCCTGGGGCAGCTTTTGAGCGCGGTGGCGGTGCTGGCGGTGTGCCTGGCGGCCAGCCAGCTGCTGCTGAAGCTGCTGGGGCGGCTGACGGAGAAAAGCGCCATGGACCAGCGGGTGCGGACCTATCTGGTGAAGGGCGTGCGGACGCTGCTCTATGTGCTGACGGTCCTGATCGTGGCGGACAGCCTGGGGATCCCGGTGACCAGCCTGGTGGCCCTGGTGAGCGTATTTGCCCTGGCGATCTCCCTGGCGGTGCAGGATGTGCTCAGCAACGTGGCCGGGGGCCTGGTGATCCTGTTCTCCAAGCCCTTTACCCTGGGGGACTATGTGGCCGCCGGCGACGGCGAGGGGACGGTGGCGGAGATCAGCCTCACCCACACCAAGCTGGATACCCCCGACGGCCAGCGGGTGATGCTGCCCAACAGCAAGCTGGTGGCGGGGCGGATCGTCAACTACTCCGTCCTGGGCACCCGCCGGGCGGACCTGACGGTCAGCGCCTCCTATGGCGACAGCGCCGACGCGGTGCGGCGGGCCTGCCTGCGGGCGGTGGAGCGGACGGCGGGGGTCCTGCCGGACCCGGCCCCGGCGGTGGTACTGACCCGCTACGGCGAGAGCGCCATTGAGTACCATGTGCGCTTCTGGACCCGGGCGGAGGACTACTGGCCCGCCTACAACAGCGCCATGGAGGAGCTGCGCCGGTGCTTTGACGAGGACGGCGTGACCATGACCTACAGCCACCTCAACGTCCACCTTGTGGACGCCGCCGGGGAAAGGTGAGAGCGAGGAACCTATGTTGACATTTCAGCCCGTTCAAATGGAGCACGCCCAGACGCTGTACCGGTACTACCGGGGCTGCACCTACCGGCTGTGCGAGTACTCCGTGGGAGTCAAGCTCATGTGGCGACGCCACTGGCGGCCGGAGTTCGCCGAGAGCCACGGCTGCCTGGTGGTGCTCAACCACAGCGCCCACTCCCCCAACATCTTTGATTTTCCCGTCCCCTTGCCGGGGGAGGGGGATGTGGACGCCGCCCTGGAGGAGATCGACCGGTGGTGCATGGACCACGAGATCGCGCCCGTGTTCGGCGTGGTGCCGGCGGAGGAGCGGGAGCGGCTCATGGCCCGGTACCCCTATGTGACGGTGGACAACGACCGGCTGTGGCAGGACTACTGCTACCGGCCGGAGGACCTGGCCGGCTTCGCCGGGCGGCGGTACTCCGGACAGCGCAACCACATCAACAAGTTCCGCAGGCTCTATCCCCAGGCGGTCTACCGCCCGCTGGGGGCGGCGGACCGGGAGGCCCTGGACCGGTTCTGGGATACCTTCCACGGCCAGTACAACAAGCAGAACCCCCAGGCGCGGATCGAGGTCTGCTACGCCCGGGAGCTGATGGGCCAGGTGGGCCAGCCCTGGGTCCGGGCCGGGGCGCTGGAGCTGGACGGGGAGCTGATTGCCATCTCCCTGGCGGAGGTCTGCGGCGGGACGCTGGTGTGCCACGTGGAGAAGGCCCTGCCCCAGTACGAGGGCGTCTACCCCGCCATGGTCCAGGCCTTCGCCGCCGCCCAGCTCCAGACGGAGAAGCTGGACTGGATCAACCGGGAGGACGACGCCGGGGAGCCGGGCCTGCGCACCAGCAAGCTGCAATATCTTCCGGCGGATATGGGCGCCAAGCTGCGCATCCGCGTCCGCAATGAGCTGTCCCTGTTGGACCGCATCCCCACGCTCAGGGGGGCGCGGGTGACTCTGGACGCCCTGGGGGACGGCGACGCGGCGGACTATGACCGGCTGTGCCTGGATGACGAGCGCAACCGCTGGTGGGGCTACGACTACCGGAAGGACCTGGAGGGCGAGCTGACGCCGGGGTACTTTTTGGAGGTGGCCCGCCGGGATTTCGCCGCCCGGCAGGCAGTGAATTTCGCCGTGCGGCTGGACGGACAGTTCATCGGCGAGGCGGTGCTGTACCGGTTCGACTACCGGGGCGGGGCGGAGCTGGGCTGCCGCATCCTGCCGGAGTACGCCGGGAACGGCTACGGGGCCGAGGCATTCCGGCTGGCGGCGGACTGGAGCCTCTACCAGCTGGGGCTGTACCGTCTGACGGCCCGGTGCTTCCGGGAAAACGAGCCCTCCCGGCGGATGCTGGCGGCGTCCATGCGCCCGGCGGGGGAGGACGAGACGTACCTCTATTTCCAGCGCGTGGTGTGAGAAAACGCCTCCGGCAGAGGGGGCGGAGCAGGGGCCGGCCCCCTGTTCCGCCCTGGAAAAAATCTTTAAAATTTGAAAATTGGTAGTTGACAGACCGGGGAGTCTTTAGTATAATAACCCTTGCCGTTCGGCGCAGCGGCTCTTTGGGAGCATAGCTCAGCTGGTTAGAGCACCTGCCTTACAAGCAGGGGGTCACTGGTTCGAGTCCAGTTGTTCCCACCATATCATATATGGCCCAGTAGTTCAGTTGGTTAGAACGCTAGCCTGTCACGCTAGAGGTCGACGGTTCGAGCCCGTTCTGGGTCGCCATTTTTCCCATCGGATACGCGGTATCCGATATGCCTCTGTAGCTCAGTTGGTAGAGCAGCGGACTGAAAATCCGCGTGTCGTTGGTTCAATTCCGACCGGAGGCACCATTTGCGGGCGTAGCTCATCTGGTAGAGCGCCACCTTGCCAAGGTGGAGGTAGCGGGTTCGAGCCCCGTCGCCCGCTCCATTTTTTCTCTGGCGGCAGTGGGCCGGAGCTGCAACAGCTTCCCGCTGGCCGTCGGACCCGCTGCCTCCACCCGCGCCGCAGGCGCGTTCAGTTTGAGGGAGCGGCGTTCGACACCCGCCCGCTCCACAAAAGAGCAGCAGGAGCGTCCCAGCTCCTGTTCTCTATATGGTGACATAGCCAAGTGGTAAGGCAAGGGTCTGCAAAACCCTCATTCCCCGGTTCAAATCCGGGTGTCACCTCCATGAAGAAACCCTAGGGCCACAAGGTCTCTAGGGTTTCTTCATGTCCTTTTGGCGGTGGTTTGTTGCCCCATTTCAGGAGGCGGAGACGCTCTTGATAAACGCCTCCATTCTGTCAGCGCCGGCCCGCTTCCCGCAGGGCCAGCACCATGCCCGGCCGGCGGCTGGTGATGTTGTATATGCCGCGGTCCAGCAGGCGGCGGGCGGTGTCCTCGTCGTTGACGGTCCAGGCGGATACGCCGATTCCGGCCTCGCTGAGGCGGTCCAGAATCGGGTCGGCGCACATGCCGTAGGGGACGTTGATGACCGACGCGCCGCACTGCCGGCAGAACAGGATGAGCCGGTCTGTGTCCGCCTGGAGGTCCGCCGCTGTCCGGGCGGGATCTGTCAGGATGGGGCGGACGTTCAGCAGGGTCCGCCTGCGGACCTCCGGCTCCCGGACCATCAGCTCCGTGGAGACGGAGCCGGAGAAGAGCAGCCGGTCCGAGACGCCGGCCTCCCGGGCCAGGGCGAGCACGGCCAGCTCAATGCCGGCGTCCTTCAGGTCGCAGTTGATGGACAGATCGCTTTGGCGCATCATGCGGAAGACCTGGGCCAGCGGGACGCCGCCCTCGCCGGACGCGTCGTGGCTCAGGTACAGGCTTCCGTCCGGGCGGACGCGGACGTCCACCTCAAAGGCGTCCGCGCCGCAGGTCAGGGCGTGGGCGACAAACTCCAGGGAGTTGTCCGGCGTGCCGTCGCAGCCGGAGTGGGCAGTGATGATCGTATGGTCCATAGCGGAACCTCCCAAACGTGTGATCAGGTCAAATGGCGGTAGGCCGAGGCGAAGTGCTGCTCCCAGTGGGCCTCCAGCCGGGAGCGCCACTGCGTGGCCCGGGCGGTCAGCTCCTCCGCAAGCTCAGGCATGGCGTCGGCCAGGTTGTTTGTCTCCCCCGGGTCAACAGACAGGTCGGAGAGAAACACCGGAGCCTGGGGCGGCTCACTCTCCACCAGCTGGCCCTGCAGCACCAGCTTGTATTGGCCCCGCCGTATGGCGGTCTGGCCCTCCATTTCCCAGAACAGCTCCCGGTGGGGAGTTTTGGCACCCTCCATAAGCACCGGGAGGATGTTGGCTCCGTCCAAGTCATAGGCGGACGGGTCGCCTCCGGCCAGAGACAGGAGGGTGGGGAACACGTCCATGGCGGCGCAGGGCTCGTGGATGACCTGGCCGGCGGGGATGTGGCCCGGCCAGCAGAAGATGCCCGGCACGCGGATGCCACCCTCAAAGAGGCTGAATTTGTGGCCCTTGAGGCAGCCGGGGCTTCCGCCGTAGTAGGGGTCCCCGCGCCCGTCCATCCAGTTGCGGGATTCCCGGGAGGGGCCGTTGTCGCTCTGGAAAAAGACGACCGTGTCCTCCTGGATGCCAAGCCGCCGCAGCTCGGCGGAGATCTCCCCGACGCCGTCGTCTACGGCGCTGAGCATGGCCGCCATGATGCGCCGGTCCGGCGGCAGATTCGGGAACCGGTCCAGGTATTTCTTCGGCGCGTGCATGGGGTAGTGGGGGGCGTTGTAGGCCACATAGAGCAGGAAGGGGGAGCCGGTGCCGTGCATCTCCCGGATCTTTTCCACGGAGCGCTGGGTGACCATCTCCGTGAAGTACGCGCCGTTGTTGTAGATCTCCCTGTCGTTTTCCCACAGGTCGTGGGTGGGGTCCGTATGGCCGTCGGCCATGGACCAGTAGAAAATGTGGGAGTAGTAGTCGATGCACCCGGCCATGAAGCCGTAAAAGTAGTCGAAGCCGTTCTGGTTGGGCCGGCTGGCCTCCTGGAGCCCCAGGTGCCATTTGCCCACCAGGGCGGTCTGGTAGCCCAGGTCCCGGACGGCTGAGGCAATGGTGGGCGTCTGGGCCGTAAGGCCGGTGGCCCGCCGGTGCCCCGCCAGGATGGAGCGGACCCCCGCGTGGCCCGGATACCGGCCGGTGAGCAGCGACGCCCGGGAGGGGGAACACACGGGGCTGTTGGAATACCAGTCGGTGAACCGCGCCCCGCCGGCGGCCAGCGCGTCGATGTGAGGGGTGCGGAAATCCGTATTCCCCATGCAGGACAGGTCGCCGTAGCCCTGGTCGTCTGTCATGATGATGATAAAATTCGGCCTGTTATTTCCCATAGCGCTTCCTCCAAACAAGATATGGTGATGAACCCGCCTCCGGCGGCGTCAGCTCTTACAGCCCGGCAGACGCACCTCCAGCACCGAGCCGGCCTCCAGGGCCACGGCGTCAAAAGACGCCTGCGCGGAGCAGTCCGCCGCGTCTGTGCGTGAGGCCAGGGGGACGCCGTCGAGCCGGAGCTCCAGGGGGCCCGCCGCGCCCTTCCATGTCACGCCCCGCAGCTCCACGCGGCCATAGAGGCATACCAGTCTTCGCCAGCCGTCCCCGCCCAGGAGGGTGCCGTAGCCGGAGGCGGAGAACCAGGGGCTTCGGAACGTCCCGTCGGCGGCCCCGCCGGAGAGACGGAGAAGGCCGCCTGCGCCCTGGACCGAGGCGCCGCTGAGGGCCTGCACCAGCCACCAGCTGGACAGCGGACGGTAGTAGTGGTCGCCGCACTCGGCGTGGTTCCAGACCTGCCCCAGCCGCAGATGGCGCTCCCATACGTTTTCCACCAGGCGCAGGCCCTGCTCATAGCGGCCCGCCATGATGGAGAAGGCGGCCATCAGATACTCGATGCCGGACCAGTTGGCCAGCCCCTGGCAGTTGCGGAAGGTGTGCAGGGTGGCGCGCTTTCCCGGCGGGCAGCTGGCGTTGACAAGGCCGTTTTCCTCCGAGTAGTTGTACCTCCAGATAGCGTCCAGCGCCGCTTGGACCCGGTCCTCCGGCAGGACGCCGTCCAGCCCGATGGCGCGGGCAAAGAGAGCGCCGTCCAGCTGGTCCGTCATGCAGCACTGGTCCCGGCGGCCGCCGTCCACCCAGAGGTCGTAGTACTCCCCGTTCCACAGGGACTGCTCCAGGGTGCCGGCGCCCCGGCGGGCGAGGTCCCTCCAGGCGGCGGCCATGTCGGGGCGGCCGCAGGTCTCCGCCAAAAGAGCGCCGGCGTGGAGGGCGGCCAGCCACAGGATGGAGATATAGGCGGAGGCGCCGGAGAAGTGCCAGGCGTCGTAGGTATTGCGCCCGGCGTCCCGGTCCGGCAGCCCCCGGCCGCTGCTGTCAAGGGCGGCGGTGCGGGCGATGGCTTTTGCCACGTGGGGCCACATCTCCAACGCGTATGCCCGGTCGCCGGTCAGAAGGTAGTCCCGGCACACGAGAAGGACAAACTGCGGGTTCATATCGACGCGGTCAAAGCCGTCGTCCACAGAGGCGAAATCCGGGGTGAAAAAGTGGGGGATGCAGCCGTCCTCCCGCTGGAAGGCGGCGCTCATGCGCATCTGGCGCTTTTGCAGGGCGGGGAACAGCGCGGCCAGACCGGCGGAGGCGTGATAGGTGATGTCCATGGTCTGCAGACCGCAGGACCCCAGTCCCTCCCAGACGCCAAACGCGCCGTCCCGGGACCACCAGGAGCACTTGACCAGCGTGGCCAGCTGCGAGGAGACGGCGTCCGCAAACACGGCGGGAAAGCTGCTGTCGCAGAGGGTATCCACAAATGTGTCCACCGCCGCCAGGATGCGGGGGCGCTCCGTCTGCAGCCAGCGGCTCACCGCAAGGACGTCGGGGAACCAGTTTTCATACATGTGCCCGACCCGGTTCCCACCGGCGCTGTAGAGGGAGGGGAAATACCAGGAGAGGATAAAGGGAATCTCCCGGCGCTGGCCCGGGGCCAGGGAGAGGGAGACGCACAGCGCGCCGTCGCCCCAGGGGGACCGCTGGTCCATCTCGCTCCAGTTTCTGAGCAGGTAGCCCAGGACCTCCCGCCGGGAGTCCCCGGCGGCGAGGAGGTCCGGCTCGGCCATGGAGACCCGCTCCAGGATGCTGGACGCAAAGCCGTGGCGCGCAAGCTCCTCCAACAGCCGGTCCACTTCTTCGCCGGTGAGGCTGTCGATTCGGGCGGCGGCGTCCCGCCAGTCCGGCCGCTCCGCCGCGCTGGTGTTGGGGAGCCGTCCGCTCCGCCGCAGCGCGAACAGGAAGGACTCCTCGGAGACGCCAAGGCTGCCATGGGCGACATACTCGTTCATATAGTCCCGGTACTGGCCAAACAGCCATGTCACGTCGCCGCCGGAGGCGGAGAGGGCCGCGCCGCCCCGGTCCGGGGCGTCAGGGACCGCGCTGCCGCTGGACGTGAGGAGGGTGGTGTAGGGACCGCTCTGCACCGTCCGGCTGTACAGGCCCCGGCCCTCCGGCCCCGGGCTGGCGATGGCGCGCAGCTTTCCCACCAGGGAGAGCTCCACCGGCTCCTGGGTGGGGTTGTACACGGTGAAGGTCACGAAGACGCCGGGGGTCCCGGCGGTGCGCTCCTCGTAGGGGACGAAGGGGGAGGCGGCCTTCATCCGGACCTGGACCGGCAGGGCGCGGTCCTGATAGAAGAGGGCGGCGCGGGGGAACGTGCCGTCAAAGTCCACCTCCTCCACAGGCTTGAGGAAGGAGTACATCCGGTAGTTGTGCTCCTCCACGCCGTACCCCGAGCCGAGGCCGAGACCCAGCCGCCGCAGGACGGTATCGCCTGACGGCCGCCTGGTGCGGATGTAGAAGGACAGCCCTCCCGCCAGCCGCTCCCCGTCGTCCGCGTCGATGCGCTTCCGGCAGTCGCGGCGCCAGCGCTCCGGGTTGGCGATCTGCCACATGTGGAACTCCCCGTCCGGGCGCAGCTCGATGCTGCCGCCCCCCAGAGCGCCGAGGGGAAGGCCGCTGGCCTGGATCTGACGTGTCGCAAATGTTGCCATAGCTCTGTTCCTCTGTTCCAAGATCGGTGATGGGTGGCGCCTTAATAGCAATAGTATATTGAAAAATAGCAGGAATGTCCATGTACTTTGTTGAAAGAAAATGTATAATTGATTTGCGCACAGCGCGCTTACCTGATGATCAATCGTTTTGGAGGTATTTGAAATGAGAAGCGACAAGGAATTGGCCGAGCTGTACCAGCCAAGAATCTACCATGACGTGAACGATCCGTTCCCCATCCGCCTGGTGGGATATACGGTGTTCCGCCGGCGGGAGTACTCCCAGAGCTTCCGGGATCTGGAGCTGGACCCGGAGGCGTATGGCGGCGGGTGCATCGTGGAGTACGCGGTGTACTACGACTACGACATCCAGCACATGTACGACCTGGAGCATATCTGGGTGGCGTCCGGCGCCGATGGGGCGGTTACGGCCTGCTGGGGCTCCTTCCACGGACGGCGGCTGCGGGCGGACCGGCTGCGGGCCTTCCGCCTGGAGGGGACCCACCCGGTGTTCTATGCGGAGCCGGGGAAGCACGCCTTCCTGCCGGACCCGGAGCTGTTCTATCTCCACGAGCAGTACCCGGTGTGCTGCAATGAAAAGTCCGGCGGCGGCCTGCTGATCCCCGCCATGCTGGCCGGGAAGATGGAGACCAGCCCGGAGACCGACCGCATGATCTACGGATATATCCGTGAGCACTACGCGTTTTCTCCCGCCGGCCAGTATGAGCTGCGGGAGCTGCGCCCGGAGCAGCTTGTCCCCTGGAGCGAGCTGAAGGAGGCGATCCCGAAGCTGGTGCGGGACGAGCTGCGCAGGATCGGCGGGGATTTGTCTTTTTGAGCGGAAAATTTGTAAAAATGTGCCGGGACAATTTGTACAAAACGGACGGCAGCAAAACCGCGGGCGGCGGCCGCCGTCAGCGGAGGACAAAATCGGCTCTACAAAAAGCACAAAACCAAAGGAACAAATTTGACGGTATGCACAAAAAGGGTGGCGATTCTGTCGGTTAATTGCTGCAAAAAGCGCGCGATTCGAAAATGTGACAGCACCTCCTGAAAAAACGGCTATTAAATTTTACAAAAATTGGCGGCCGGTGTATATGGATTTTAGTCGATTTTTCTTTTACAATGGAAGCACAATGGAGCAAAGGACAGGGCGAATGGCACACCTTTTGTCCAGCGCTCATGTAAAAATGAATGGTATAGGAGGATATCACATGAAAAAGAGAACACTGGCATTGTTCCTTGCGATCTGGATGTTGATTGGATTGCTGGCCGGCTGCGGCAACAACTCCAACAATACCCCTACCCCCGCCCCCGACAATACCGGCACCCCTGCTGCCGACGACGGCCAGGCCGATTCTGAGCCGGTCAAGGAGGCTCCCGTCCTGGCGGAGCAGGTGGCGGCCGGCACGCTGCCCGCTCTGGCGGAGCGCCTTCCCGCCGAGGCGGACATCTATGTAGAGACCCAGTACAGCCCCGAGGAGACGCCCTCCTACGGTGAAACGCTGCGGACCCAGAACGGCGGCATGTGGTACTACGGCCCCATCTGTGAGGAGCCCCTGTTCCGCCTGCTGGACGACGGCACTGTGGAGGCCAACGTGGCCAAGAGCTACGACCTCAGCGACGACGGCCTGGTGTACACCATCCACCTGCGGGAAGGCATGAAGTGGTCCGACGGCACCCCCTTCACCGCCGAGGACTGCGTATACTATTATAACTATGTCCTGGTCACCGAGGTGGACAACGAGACCGGCAAGGTCACCAAGTCCAACACCACCAAGATCTACAACTGGTACATGACCACCGACCCGGCCGACGGCCTCCTGAAGCCCGCCCAGGTCCGCTACGTGGACGACACCACCTTCACCATCACCCTCTACAGCCCCAAGCCCACCCTGCTCCAGGCCATCTGCATCGACAACAAGTGGATGTTCTGCCCCAAGGCGTGGTACAAGGACATTATGGCGGTCAACATGGAGCAGCCCCACTGGTCCGGCGAGACTGACCTGAAGCTCATCGGCGGCGAGGGCCTGACCACCGTTACCGAGGAGCAGGCGCTGGCCAATGCCAAGGCCAGAAGCGCCCTGTACACCTTCGAGGACTACACCAAGCTGTGCGACCAGCTGGGCTACCGCTACTGGCAGTACGCCGGCCGTCCCACCCTGCGTCCCTGGAACATCACCAGCGCCCTGACGGAGCAGACCCTGGTCTTTGAGCGCAACCCCTACTACTGGAAGGTGGACGAGGAAGGCCGCCAGCTCCCCTATATTGACAAGCTGGAATTTGTGAACATGGACAGCGGCCTCTTTGCCCAGGAGATCATCGCCGGCAACATCGACTTTGTCAACTTCGATACCGCCCTCTTCCCCACCTATAAGGCCAGCGAGGCCCTGGGCACCTACCGCGTGATCCAGGCCGTGGCCCCCAACTGGACCTCCGCCGCCATTCAGCTCAACCAGGGCTACAAGGATAAGCAGTACGCGGACCTGTTCGCGGAGATCGACTTCCGCCACGCCCTGTCCATCGCTGTGGACCGCAATGAGATCAACGAGATCCTCTACAACGGCATGATGGTGCCTGCCCAGTTCGCCGCTCCCGCCGGTACGGCTGACTATATCGAGGGCGCCTCGGAGAAGTGGATCGAGTACGATGTGGATGGCGCCAACGCCCTGCTGGACGGCATCGACCTCATCAGCAAGGACCTGAACGCCGACGGCTACCGGACCTTCGTGGGCGGCGCCAACGACGGCAAGGCCGTTACGCTGGAGATCGAGACCTGCGCGGACAGCGCCGTGGACGCTCCCGGCGTGGCGCTGCTGGCCCAGTTCTACAAGGCCATCGGCATCCAGGTGGTGGAGGTGTCCAACACCGATAACAACGCCCGCAACGAGAAATACTATGTGGGCGACGTGGCCATGGCTTGCTTCGGCGGCAACAACTCCGCCTTCAGCGTGATGCTGCGCCCCGACGCCCTGGCCGCCAACCGCAACAACGTGTGCTTCGTGGGCAAGTACGCCCTGGAGCATGAGGACCACCTGACCCCGGAGCCCGGCTCTCCCATGGCTGAGCTGGTGGACGCCACCATGGCCCTGATCGCCGCCAACACCGTGGAGGAGCAGCAGGCGGCCGCCGCCCGGATCGCCCAGTCCCACTATGAGAACACCTGGAGCATCGGCTTCGTGGTGGACAGCGCCAGCTACACCGCCATGAACAACCGCGTCCACAATGTCCACGAGGGGTTCGTGTGGTGTGACGAGCTTCGCTTCAACGGCTACAACAAGCCCTACACCTGGTTCATCCAGTAATCCACTCCCATCCCGGCCTGGCCGGTGACCGGCTGAACCGGAGAAAACGCAAAACATCGCGCGATGTTTGTCCCTATGGCCCCTGTGGGGCCATAGGGACAAATTCAAAAAGACAGGAGTGATTGAAACAAATGACGCGGTTCATTATCAAAAAGCTGTGTATCATGGCGATCACGGTCACCTTGATCTCACTGGCAGTCTTTTACATCATTACGCTCCCCCCGGGGGATTTCCTGACGAACTACATCGGCCGCATGACGGCGGCGGGCGAGCAGGTGGACCCGGTGATGATCCAGAACCTGCGGGACCGGTATGGACTGGACCAGCCCTTCCTGGTGCAGTACTGGCGGTGGTTCAGCAATATCGTGCTCCACGGTGATTTCGGCTACTCCTTCACCCGTTCCATGCCGGTGACCACCATCATCAAGGCGTATATCGTGCCCACCATGGCGCTGTCCCTGGTGACCATGCTGTTTACCTATCTGATCTCCATTCCTGTGGGCATCTACAGCGCCGTCCACCAGTACACCATTGGGGACTACGCGTTTACCACGGTGTGCTTCCTGGGGCAGGCCGTGCCGAACTTCCTGATGGCGATTCTTCTGATGTTCCTGGCCTTCCGCCTCACAGGCAACACCATGCTGGGCCTGTTCTCCCCGGGGATGCAGAACGCGCCCTGGTCCTGGGCCAAGGTGGCGGATCTTCTGAAACACTGCGTCATTCCGGTGCTGGTCATCGGACTGAACAACACCTGCGGGCTGATCCGCACCATGCGCAGCCAGATGCTGGATGAGCTGAACAAGAACTATGTGATGACCGCCAAGGCCAAGGGGATGAAGGCAAAGCTGATCCGGTACAAGTACTGCGTCCGGGCGGCGGTGAACCCCATCGTATCCTCCATCGGCTGGTCCTTGGTGGGCATCTTCACCGGCTCCACCATTACGGCCATCGTGCTGAACCTGCCCTCCATGGGGACGGTCATGTACGAGGCGCTGATCGACCAGGACATGTATCTGGCGGGGAGCTGGCTGTTTTTGATGGCCATTGTCACCGTCATTGGTACCTTTATCTCGGACGTCCTGCTGGCCTGGCTTGATCCACGGGCCCGCAAGGAATATTTGAGGGGGTGAGCGCTGTGGAGAAGACCGAGACTGTGATGACCAAGAAAGAGGCCAGACAGCAGAGAAAAAGCGACCGCTACTACTACGCCTCCCAGTGGCGCCTCATGGCGAAGAAGTTCCGCCGGCACAAGCTGGCCATGACCAGCACCGCCGTGCTGCTGTTCTTCTATCTGGTGGCGATCTTCGGCAACTTCGTGGCGCCCCAGGGCACCGAGCAGTTCGACGGCAGATATGTCAACTGCGGCCCCACGGCGGTCCACCTGTTCCACGAGGGGGAGTTCATCGGCCCCTTTGTGTACGGCATCAAAATGGAGCGGGACCCCGTGACCTACATGGGCGTCTTTACAGAGGATACGGAAAACATCTACCGCATCCGCTTCTTTACCCAGGGCGATCCCGGTGGGGAGTACAAGTGGCTGGGCCTGTTCCCCAGCAATCTGCACCTGTTTGAGGCGGAGGGAGAGGGCCGTGTGTTCCTCTTCGGAACGGACAACATGGGCCGCGACCTTTTTTCCCGGGTGGTGCTGGGGGCGCAGATCTCCCTGTTCATCCCGGTGGTCGGTATGCTCTTGACGCTGGTGCTGGGCCTGCTGATCGGCTCCCTGGCGGGATACTTCGGCGGCTGGGTGGACACCGTGATCCAGCGAATCGTGGAGGTGGTCCGCTCCTTCCCCCAGGTGCCGCTGTGGATGGCCCTGTCCGCGGCCATCCCCAAGACCCTGAAGCCCGCCCAGGTGTTCATGCTGATGACCCTGATCCTGTCCCTGATCTCCTGGCCGGACCTGTCCCGGGTGGTCCGCTCGAAGTTCATCTCCGTGAAGAAGGAGGACTTCATTATGGCGGCCCGGATCTCCGGCGCGCCGGCGGATAAGGTCATCACCCGCCACATGATCCCCAGCTTCATCAGCTATATCATCGTAAACATGACCATGTCCATCCCGAACCTGATCATCGGCGAGACCACGCTGAGCTTCCTGGGACTGGGCCTGCGCTCTCCGGCCACCAGCTGGGGCGTGCTGCTCCAGGAGACCAACAAGCTGGAGACGATCATGTTCTACGGCTGGAAGCTGATTCCGATGCTGTTCGTGTTCCTGACGGTGCTGTCGTTCAACTTCATGGGCGACGGACTCCGGGACGCGGCGGACCCCTACAAATAAGGAGGTGCGGAAGGTGACGCGAAATAAGAAAGAGCGCGGGCCGGAGGAGTACGCCATTGCCCCGGAGAACATCCTGGAGGTCCGCGGCCTCCATGTGCATATCAAAGTGGACGACTATGTGCTGCACGCGGTGCGCGGCGTGGACTTCACCATGAAGAAGGGGGAGACCCTGGGCCTGGTGGGCGAATCCGGCTGCGGCAAGAGCGTGACCAGCAAGGAGGTGCTGGGCATCAACCCGGACAACTGCCGGGCGGAGGGGCAGATTCTTTACCGCACGAAGTCCGGCAAGGTCCTGAACCTGCTGGAGCTGGACCGGGACGGCGCGCCCTATCGCGCCATCCGCGGCGCGGAGATCGCCATGATCTTCCAGGAGCCCATGACCGCGTTTTCCCCGCTGTACACCATCGGCAACCAGCTGGGGGAGATCGTGCGGCTCCACGAGCCGGGCATCTCCAAGCAGGCCGTGCGGGCACGGGTGCTGGAGATGCTGAAAAAGGTGGGCATCGCCAACCCGGAGAAGCGGATCGACCAGTATCCCCACGAGTTCTCCGGCGGGATGCTCCAGCGGGCGCTGATCGCCATGATGCTCTGCTGCAACCCGGACCTGCTCATCGCGGACGAGCCCACCACGGCCCTGGACGTGACCATCCAGGCCCAGATCCTGGAGCTGATGCGCAGCCTGCAAAAGGAGTTCGGCATGTCCATCCTGTTCATCACCCACGACCTGGGCACGGTGGCCAACATGTGCGACAACGTGGCGGTCATGTACCTGGGCCAGATCGTGGAGTACGGCACGGTCCGCCAGATCTTCCACAACCCCAGCCACCCCTATACCAAGGGGCTGCTGCGGTCCCTGCCCCGGATGGACCAGAGCCGGGCGGAGAAGCTGTATGTGATCGACGGCGTGGTGCCGCTCCCGGTGAATCTGCCGCCGTCCTGCGGCTTCCAGGACCGGTGCGGACAGTGCATCCCGGGGGTGTGCGACTGCCGGGATATCCCGGAGTACGAGGCGGAGCCGGGCCATATGGTCCGCTGCGCGCTGATGGAACAGAGGGGGTGAGACAATGGAGCGAGTCGTTCTGGAGATCAAGAACCTGTCAAAGGTCTATGAAGGCAAGGGCGCCGGCGTAAAGGCGCTGACGGATGTGTCCCTGACCGTGCGCCAGGGGGAGACCATCGGCATCGTGGGAGAGTCCGGCTGCGGCAAGACGACGCTGGGCCGCTGCGTGGCCCGGGGCATCGACGCCACCAGCGGCCAGGTCCTGTTCCACACGGAGGAGGACGGCGTCATCGACTTCCTGAAGACCACGAAGGCGCAGATGAAGAAGTACCGCAAGGACATTCAGATGATCTTTCAGGATCCCTACGCCAGCCTGGACCCCCGGATGACGGTGTTTGACATCATCAGCGAGCCGCTGCGGTACAATACCCGCATGAGCAAGCGGGAGATCGAGGCGGCGGTGGATAAGATCGCCGAGCAGGTGGGGCTGAACAAGGCGTACCTGCGCCGGTATCCCCACGCCTTTTCCGGCGGCCAGCGCCAGCGCATCGGCATCGCCCGCTCCCTGATCCTCCAGCCGAAGGTGATCGTCTGCGACGAGGCGGTGTCCGCCCTGGACGTGTCCATCCAGGCGCAGATCATCAACCTGCTGGAGGACCTGCAGAAGGAGTATGACCTGACCTATCTCTTCATCTCCCACGCGCTGTCGGTGGTGCGGCACATTTCCGACCGGGTGATGGTGATGTATCTGGGCCGGGTGGTGGAGCTGGGCGACACGGAGGAGCTGTTCGCCAATCCCCTCCATCCCTACACCAAGGCGCTGCTCAGCGCCGCGCCCAAGCCGGACCCGGACGCCCCGATCGACCGGATCGTCCTGGAGGGGGAGGTGCCCAACCCGGCCAACCCGCCCTCCGGCTGCCACTTCCACCCCCGGTGCGCCTACGCCACGGAGCGGTGCAAAACGGAGGCGCCGCCCCTGCGGGAGATGGGCGGCAGGTGCGTGGCCTGCTGGAACTGCGAAAAACAGGGGGAGTGACCAATGGAAAAAAAGACGCCGCAGACGGAGCAGGACCTGTTCGAGCAGATGCAGCGGCAGAGGAAGAATGAGGCCAATCGGAACATCAGCATCCACATCAGCGACCGGTCCCATTACAATCTGACCTTCAATATCTACAACTGCGGAAATCAGGATATCGCCATGGAGCATACCGGGAGACCGGACCACTATATCCTCTATTTCGTAAAAGAGGGCAGAGGCTCCGTCACGGTGCGCCAGGTCACCCACAAGGTGGAGGCCGGCCAGGGCTTTGTGATGTTCCCCCATGAGCAGACCCAGATCAAGCCCCACTACAAGATCGGGATGAACGCCACCTGGGTGGCCTTCTCCGGCTATCTGGTGGAGCGGTACCTGGCCCGGGCCAATTTGGCGGTATATGAGCCGGTTTTCAACGACAGCCCGGAGCATGAGGCGGAGAAGATGTTTGACACCCTGCTGTTCTGCTCCACGCAGTTCCCGAACCGCTACTGCAAGATGATGGCGCAGCTCTACAGCATCTTCAGCTTCCTGCTGGACAACGTTGTCCGGGAGTCCAGGCCGGACGCCGCCAGCCCGGAGTTCTATCTGGTCAGGACCCTGGATTTCATCGACACCAACTACCAGGAGAACATCTCCACGGAGGAGATCGCCTCCAGCCTGGGCCTGACCCGGAAGGCGCTGACGGTGGCCTTTGCCAGCCTGACCGGCTTTTCGCCCAAGGACTATCTGACCTACTACCGCATCAGCAAGGCCGTGGACCTGCTGCGGGACGCAAATCTCTCCATTGAGACCATCGCGGCCTCTGTGGGCTACAACGATCAGTTCTATTTCTCCAAGCAGTTCAAGAAGAATGTGGGGATGACGCCGTCCATGTGCCGGAAAAAGCTGACGGAGGACCCAAGCTGGAAATATGAGTCGCCCATTGATACCGTGCGGCAGCAGTACTGCGCGCCCTTTGTGGAGGAAGTGCCTCCGGAGTTTTGAGAGGGCAGGGAGGAGCTACTATGAAATACACCGTGCATGTCGTCCCTCACGCCCACTGGGACCGGGAGTGGTATCTTCCGTTTGAGGCCCACCGGGCCAGGCTGGTGGAGCATTTGGACCGGGTGCTGGCGCTGCTGGCGTCCGACGACTACACCAGCTACCATCTGGACGGGCAGATGATCCAGTTGGAGGACTACCTGGAGATCCGCCCGGAGAAGCGGGAGCTGGTGCGGCAGTATGTGCAGAGCGGGCGGCTGAAGATCGGGCCGTGGTATGTGCTGCAGGACGAGTACCTCACAGGCGGCGAGGCCAACGTGCGCAATCTGCTCCGGGGTCTCCGCATGGCGTCGGAGTTCGGCGGAGCGTGCCCCATCGGCTATCTGCCCGACGCCTTCGGCAACGTGGGCCAGATGCCCCAGCTCCTGCGTCAGGCGGGGATGACGGCTGCGGCCTTTGGCCGCGGCGTCTCCCTGGCGGGCCGGGACGGGACTGGGGACCCGAAGGGCCACCGGCCCCGCTGCAGCGAGTTCCTCTGGGAAAGCCCGGACGGGAGCCAAATCCCGGCCCTGTTCTTCGCCGGATGGTACAACAACGGCCAGGAGATCCCCACAGACCCCGCTCAGGCCAAGCCCTACTGGGACCAGCGCCTGGCCCACGCCATGCGGTACGCCGCCACAGGGCACCTGCTGTTTCTCAACGGCAGCGACCACCAGCCGGTGCAGGAGGATCTGCCCCAGGCGCTGGATACGGCCAGACGCCTCTATCCGGACGTCACCTTCCTCCAGTCCGACATGGAGCGGTATGCCCGCGGCGTGCTGGATAGCCTGGAGGCGCCGCTGGAGGCGGTGCCCGGCGAGCTGGCAGGGCAGGAGACGGCAGGGGACAACACCCTGTGCAACACCGCGTCCTCCCGTGCCCCGCTGAAGACGATGAACCGGTACGCGGAGACGCTGCTGGCCCAGCGGACCGAGCCGCTGATGGCCATGGCGGCCATGTCCGGCGGAAAGGCGGACGGCGCGCTGCTGGACCACGCCTGGAAGCTGCTGATGCAGAACCATCCCCACGACAGCATCTGCGGATGCAGCATCGACGCGGTGCACCGGGAGACGGAGCAGCGCTATGAGAAGTGTATCCAGATCGGCAGGCTCCTGGCGGAAAACGCCGGGGAGGAGCTGAGCCGCCGCATCGCCGCGCCGGGGCTGGAGACCGCCGCCGCCGCTTTCGCGGTATGCAACACCTCCGGCTGGCCCCGCACAGGGGTGGTGGAGGCGGAGGTGTCCACGGAGCGGCTGCCCTGGTCCCGGGAGGCCAGAAGCCTGCTCCTGGCGCGGCCCGTCGGAACCTACCGCCTGGAGGACAGCAGCGGGCGGGAGCTCCCCTGCACCGTGGAGGACCTGGGCGTCCGCTTCGGCTTTACCCTGCCGGACGACAGCTTCCGCAGGTCCCACTACGAGCGGCGGGTGCGGGTGACCTTCCAGGCGGAGCAGATCCCCGCCTTCGGCTATGAGACCTTTTACCTGCGGGAGGGGGCCCCTTCTCCCGCAGGCGGCGGGCTGGTGACCGGCCCGGGCCGGATGGAGAACCCCTTTGTGCGGGTGGATATCCGCCCCGACGGCTCCTTTGACCTGACGGAGAAGCAGACAGGGCGCGTCTACGCGGGCCTCGGCTGGTACGAGGACGTGGGCGACGTGGGCGACGAGTACATCTTCCGGGAGGCGCTGGGCGGGGCCCTGACCACCCGGGGCGGGTCCGCCGATATCGCCTGCGCGGAGGACGGACCCTGCCGGGCGGTGTTCCGGATCACCCGCCGGCTGGAGGTCCCCCGGTGCGCCGACGGCGCGCTGAAGGAGGCCATGGAGGCCATGGAGCCCCGGCTGCAGCGGGAGATCGGCAGAAGCGCGGACACCACGGCGCTGGAGCTGCATACGACCCTCACCCTGGAGGCGGGCAGCCCGGTGGTGGGCGTTCGGACGGAGTTTGAGAACACCGCCAAGGACCACCGCCTGCGCATGGTGTTTCCCATCGGCCTGGCGGCGGGCCGGCACCTGGCGGACTCCGTGTTCGACGTGATGGACCGGCCGGACGTGCCCGGTCCCGCCTGGACCAACCCCAGCCGGTGCCAGAGGATGCAGAACCTGGCGGCGGCGGAGGACGGGACCGGCGGCCTGGCTGTGATCAACCGGGGCGCTTACGAGTACGAGATCCTGCCGGAGGGAAAGCAGATCGCGGTGACGCTGGTGCGCTCCGTAGGGGAGCTGGGCGACTGGGGCGTGTTCCCCACGCCGGAGGCCCAGTGTCAGGGGCCCATTGCGCTGGACCTGGGCGTCCTTGCCTACGGCGGCGACGGACTTCGCCGGAGCGGCTGCCGGGCCGCCGGACAGTTTCAGCAGGACATGCCCGTATTCCAGATCTTTGACGGGGACGGGGCGCTGCCGGAGCGGGGCAGCTTTCTGGACTGCGCCGGAGAGGGCCTGGTGTTCACCGCGCTGAAGCGGGCGGAGGACGGCGGCGGCTATATCCTGCGCCTGTTCAACGCGCTGGAGAGCCCCTCTGTGCTGAAGCTGCGCCTGCGGCCGGGGACGGCCTGCTGCCGGAGCAATATCCTGGAGCAGAAGTGTGTGTGTTTACAGCCGGGGCCTGACGGGCTCCTGCAGATTCCGGTCAGAGGCAAAGAGATTCTGACCATTCGATTTGAGAGTATCTGATATGGAAAAGAAACAATTGATCATTTTTACGGATATCGGGGATACCGTCATCGACGAGGGGACCGAGATCCGCAGCGTCCCGCAGGGCGTTGTGCTGAAGGCAAACTGCGTACCCGAGGCCAAGGAGACGCTGCTGTCCATGTATGAGCAGGGCTACACCATCGTGATGGTGGCGGACGGCCTGGTGCAGTCCTTCCGCAACACCATGACGGAGAACGGCCTGGACCATGTGTTTACCGCATGGGTGGTCTCCGAGGCGGTGGGGGCCGAGAAGCCGGACCGCCGGATGTTTGAGACGGCGATGCGGAGTCTGGGGCTGACGGACGCCGACAAGGCACGAATCATTATGGTGGGCAACAACCTGTCCCGGGACGTGCTGGGGGCGAACCGCTTTGGAATCACCTCCATCCACCTGTGCTGGTCACCCCGCTATCCTGCCCAGGCGGCAGGGCCGGAGGAGGAGCCTACATACCGAATTTACCATCCCTCCGAGCTGCTGCCGCTGGTGGAGCGCCTGGAGAGCCGTCTGGAGGCGTCGAGATCATGAGCGCGACAAAAAAGATCATCCTTGTTTTTAAGACCCATTTTGACATCGGCTTTACCGACCTGGCGGCCAACGTCGTCAAAAACTACGGAGGGCCGATGCTCCGGCAGGTGATCGAGACCTGCCGGTCCACAGAGCACCTGGGCAGGCTGCGGTATGTGTGGACGATGCCGGCCTGGCCCCTGTGGTACATCACCGAACACTGCGAAAGCGAGCTGCGGCCGGAGCTGGAGCGGCTGATCGAAAACGGGCAGATCGTGTGGCACGCGCTGCCCTTTACCTCCCACACGGATTTCTGCGCGCCGGAGGAGTACGCCCGGGGGCTGCAGTACGCCCGCCTGCTGGCGGAGCGGTACGGAAAGCCCTGCCCGATCGCGGGGAAGATGACCGACGTCCCCGGACATGGGCTGATGCTGCCGGAGCTGCTGGATCGGGCGGGAATCAAGTTTTTGCACCTGGGCTGCAATGAGTTCGCCACGCCGCCCCAGGTCCCCGGGCTGTTCTTCTGGCGCAGCCCCGCCGGCGGACAGGTCCTGACGATGTACAGCAAGGGCGGCTACGGCACCAGCCTGCTGCCGCCGGAGGACTGGCCCTTCCCCGTGTGGATGGCGCTGATGCACACCTTTGACAACTGCGGGCCGCAGAGCGCGGAGATCATTGAAAAGCTGGCGCGGAAGGCGCAGGCGGCGTATCCGGAGGCGGAGATCGTCTGCGGGACCATGGACCAGTTCTACCGGGAGCTGTCGGCCTGCGACCTGTCCGGCGTGCCGGTGGTGACAAAGGACCTGGCCGACACCTGGATCCACGGCGTCGGCTCCTATCCGGCGGAGGTGTCCCAGATGCGGGAGAACCGCCTCCGGGCCAGACGCCTGCACCAGGAGGCATGCCGGCGCTTCCTCCGGGGGGAGGCCCCGGACCCGGCGCTGGACGCGCTGTGGGACCGCTACTATGAGCAGGTGTGTCTCTTTGAGGAACACACCTGGGGGGCGGATGTCAAGCGGGGGCTCGGCTCGGACCGGGTGTACGAGAAGGAGGAGTTCCTGGAGGCCAGAAAGACCGGGCCCTACCAGTTTATGGAGACCTCCTGGCGGGAGCAGCGGCAGCGGGCCGAGGAGAGCACGGCGCTGCTGGAACAGATCGAGGAGAAGCTGCCGCTGCCGGAGCGCAGGCCCGACCCCGTCGGGAAGCTGATGGCCTCCGGCGACGGGGACCTGATCTCCGTGGAGAACCACCGCTACCGCCTGACCTTCGACAGCAGGCGGGGCGCGATCTGCCAGGTCTACGACAAGAAGCTGGAGACCGCGGTGCTGAAGAGCCAGGGCGGCGAGAGCGTATTCGCCTACCAGTATGACCGCTGCGGCATCGAGGATATTACGGAGTTCCTGCGCAGCTACGGCTACCGCTTCACGCCCTGGGGAATCCAGGACTATGGGCGGGAGCACTACCCGGAGTGCGCCCACCGGTCGTTCCGCCCGGAGTACGAGGGATACGAGCTTCAGGGCGACCGGGTGATCTTCCGCTATGTGTCCCATGAGAGCGCGGAGCGGTACGGCGACTGCCGGCGGGCGGTGCTGACGGTGACGCTGCCCGGGGAGGGGGAGCGCTTCCGGGTGGAGCTGGCCCTGGAGGACAAGCAGGCCACGCCCTATGTGGAGGGCGGGAGCCTGATCTTCCCGCTGCCGGGCCGGAGCGCCTATCGCCTCCATAAGGCCTGCGCCGAGGTGGACCCGGAGACGGACATTGCCGTTTGCGCCAACCACGCACTCCTGAACATGGAGGAGGGGATCACGGTGCTGGAGGATGGCGCGCGCCTGCATATCCGTCCGCTGGACACGCCCCTGGTGTCTGTGGGAAGCTCCGGCGTCTATGAGTACCACAAGGAGTTCCCCAGGGACCGGCAGCCGCAGCTCTGGTTCCAGCTGTTCAACAATATGTGGGGGACCAATTTCCCCCAGTGGATCGAGGGTTCCTTCCGCTTCCGGTACGAGGTGTGGAGCACGGCGGCGGAGGAGGAGGAGCCCCAAATTCCGGAGCAGCTCCCCGGCGTCCCGGAGGGGATGGAGCTGGTCCAGACCCGGACGCAGGACGGCGGGCTGTGCGTCACGCTGCGGGACCACGGCGGACGCCCAGCGGAGCGGACGTTCCGCGCACCGGGTATGGCACTCGCCCCGGCGGACCTGCTGGGGCGGAGGCAGGGCGATTGGCGGCGGGATGAGATCACCTTTGCCGCCCGGCCCAACGGCCTGCACGAGTTCCTTCTGCGGCGGGATGGAGGTGTCCAGGCATGAAGATCACATTTTATGGGACCGCCGCCGGCGAGGGCTGGCCCGGCGTGTTCTGCCAATGCCCGCTGTGCCGGGAGGCCCGGCGGCTGGGCGGGAAGAACATCCGCACCCGCTCCCAGGCCCTGGTGAACGACGACCTGCTGATCGACCTGCCGCCGGACAATCAGCTCCACAGCCTGTACTACGGCCTGGACCTGAGCAGGGTGCGCACGCTGCTGTTTACCCACAGCCATTCGGACCACTGCTATCCGGCCGACCTGGAGTTTCTGCGGGAGCCCTACTCCCACACGTACCCCGGCCGGATGCAGGTGTACGGGAACGAGGCGGTGGCCCGGCTGGTGCAGGAGGCCTGCGGGAGCCTGGGCGGGGCGCATGAGCGCTTTGACTACCACCAGGTGAGCGTCAACGAGAGCTTCGAGGCCGGCGGCTACACCGTCCTGCCCCTGAGAGCCGTACACATGGAGCACGAGTGCTGCCATATCTACCGCATCGCCCAGGGCGGCAAGGCCATCCTGTACGCCCACGACACGGGCTCCCTCTGTCAGGAGAGCCTGGACCGCCTGGCCTTAGAGCCGGGGAAGCTGGCCCTGGTCAGCCTGGACTGCACCAGCCAGAAGCACCGGGACAACGGCGGGCACATGGGGCTGGTCAACGCGGTGGAGCAGAAGGAGAAGCTCCTGCGGCTGGGCGTGGCGGATGAGGACACCATTTGGATCGTCAACCACTTCTCCCACAACGGCGGGTGGCTCCATGAGGAGATGGGCGCCCAGGCCCGCCGCTATGGGTTCATCGCGTCCTATGACGGCATGACGGTGGAGTTTTAGGAGGAAGCGCCATGGCAATTTCGTATAACGAGCAGGACAGGATCTTCCGGCTGGATACGCCCCACTCCACGTACCTGATCGGCTTGGTGGACGAGGAGGGGTTCCTGGCCCACCTGTACTATGGCCGGCGGATCCCGGACGACGATCTGCGGTATCTGCTGCGGCTGGACGGCGGCCCATATGTGCCGTACCGGCAGAATCGGGACCAGGTGTCCTTCCTCGGCAGCCTGCCCATGGAGTATCCGGGGTGCGGCCTGGGGGACTTCCGGGAGCCGTGCCTGCGGGTGGAGACTGCGGAGGGCTGCCGGGCCTGCGGCCTCACCTTCCTGTCCTACCGCATCTTCAGCGGCAAGCCGCCGCTGGAGGGCCTCCCCGCCGTCTACGGCGGGGAGGAGGACTGCGCCACCCTGGAGATCCTCTGCCAGGACCGGGCGCTGGGCCTGCAGGTGCGCCTGAGCTATACCGCCTTTGCGCACCTTGACGCCATCTGCCGCAGCGCAAGAATCGAGAACGGCGGGCCGGGCACAGTCAAGCTGACCCAGGCGCTGACGGCGTGCCTGGACATGGAGAACCGAAACTTCGACCTGCTGACGCTCCACGGGAGCTGGAGCAGCGAGCGGATGATCAACCGGAGGCCGCTGAGCTGGGGAAAGCAGGGGGTGTCCTCGGAGCAGGGCGTCTCCTCCCACGAGGAGAACCCCTTCCTGGCCCTGCTGGAGCACACGGCCACCCAGTCCCAGGGCCAGGTCTACGCCATGAACTTCGTCTACTCGGGCAACTTCCTGGCCCAGGTGGAGATGTCCCAGCAGGAGCGGCTTCGGGCGGTCATGGGCATCCATCCGGCGGGCTTTGGCTGGAAGCTGGCCCCCGGCGGCGCCTTCCAGACGCCGGAGGTGGTCATGGTGTACTCGGACCGGGGCCTGGACGGGATGACCCACACCTTCCACGACCTGTACCGGGGCCATCTGGTCCGGGGCGCCTATCGGGATAGGGCGCGGCCCTCCCTCATCAACAACTGGGAAGCCACCTACTTCCGCTTTGACACCGAAAAGCTGCTGGACATTGCCCGCACGGCGGCCGGAATGGGCATCGAGATGCTGGTGATGGACGACGGCTGGTTCGGCAGGAGGAACGACGACAACAGCAGTCTGGGCGACTGGTACGTCAATGAGGAGAAGCTGCCGGGGGGCCTGGCCCGCCTGGCGGAGGAGATCAACAAGCTGGGGATGAAGTTCGGCATCTGGCTGGAGCCGGAGATGGTCTCCCCGGACTCCGACCTGTACCGCGCCCACCCGGACTACGCCCTGCGGATCCCCGGCAGGGAGCCGGCGCTGTCCCGGAACCAGCTGGTGCTGGACCTGTCCTGTCAGGAGGTCCGGGACTGCGTCTATGAGCAGATCCGGCGGGTGCTGCGCTCCGCCAATATCGAGTATGTCAAATGGGACATGAACCGCCCGCTGACGGATGTTGCCAGTTCCTGCCTGACGCCGGACCGACAGGGGGAGCTGTATCACCGGTACATGCTGGGCGTCTACGAGCTCCAGGAGCGGATGCTGCGGGAGTTCCCCAACCTGCTGCTGGAAAACTGCGCCAGCGGCGGCAGGCGCTTCGACCCCGGGATGCTGTACTACAGCCCACAGATCTGGACCTCCGACAACACGGAGGCGGTGGACCGGCTGCGCATCCAGGAGGGGACGGCGCTGGTCTATCCCCTGTCCACCATGGGGGCCCATGTGGCGGCCTGCCCCAGCCACACGAACCACCGGACGACGCCCTTCGCCACCCGGGGCCTGGTGTCTCTGCCGGGCTGCTTCGGCTACGAGCTGGACCTGACGAAGCTGTCGGAGGAGGAGAAGGCCATGGTCCCCCGGCAGCTGGCGGACTATGAGCGGTTTGGCTGGGTATTCCGGACCGGCGACTACTACCGCCTGGCCTCCTTCCGGGAGAACGGGGAGTACGACGCGCTGATGGCGGTCTCCAAGGACCGGCGCATTGCCGTGGTGGACTACGTCCAGGTCCTGTCCCGGGAGAAGAAGATCACGCCGCTGGTGTACCCCCGGGGGCTGGAGGAGAGCCGGTACTACCGCTCCAGCGAGACGGGGGAGGTCCACTCCGGCGCGGCGTGGATGTACGCGGGCATCCTGATGCCCAGGATGTGCGGCGACTTTTTGGGGAAACTGATCGTATTGGAGGCGGTTGAGAGATGATTCCAAGACCTGAATATCCCAGACCACAGTTCCAGCGTGAGCGGTGGATGAACCTGAACGGCCAGTGGCAGTTCTCCTTTGACGTGCCCAGCTTTGACAGGGAGATCACGGTGCCCTTCGCCTACCAGGCCGAGCTGTCCGGTATTGGCTCCCAGAAGCGCCATGACGTGGTCTGGTACCGGCGCAGCGTTGTCCTGCCGGAGGCGTGGGGCGGGGAGACGGTGCTGCTCCACTTCGGCGCGGTGGACTACAGCTGTCAGGTGTGGGTGAACGGCGTCCATGTGGGCGGCCATGAGGGCGGACACGTGGGCTTTTCCCTCGACGTCTCCCATGCCCTGGGCCCCGGTGAGAACTGGGTCCAGGTCCGGGCGGAGGATATCCGGTCCGACCTGGGGATGCCCCGGGGAAAGCAGTACTGGAAGGACCAGCCGGAATCCATCTTCTACACGCCCACCACAGGCATCTGGCAGACAGTCTGGCTGGAGCCGGTGCCCAAGGCGCACTTTTGCCGGGTGGACATCACGCCGGACCTGGACAGCCGGACGGCGGCCTTTGACTACGTCCTGTCCCAGGGGGACCTGGAGGTGGAGGTGGAGATCTCCTTCCAGGGGGCGCTGGTGGCCCGGTCCCGGGAGCCCGCGTTCCGGACGGGGGGCAGGGTCGTCCTTGCCCTGGATAAGGAGCGCCTGGGGCGGGACAACTTTACCTCCGCCTGCGCCTGGAGCCCCGAGAAGCCGAATCTGTTTGACGTGGTGTACCGCCTCTATCAGGACGGGGTGGCGGTGGATACGGTCCGCAGCTACTTCGGTCTGCGGAAGATCTCCGTGGAAAACGGCGTCATCTGCCTCAACCACTACCCCTTCTACCAGAAGCTGCTGCTGGACCAGGGGTATTGGCGGGAGTCCCTGCTGACCGCGCCCAACGACGAGGCGTTCGTCTCCGATATCCAAGCCTGCAAGGCCATGGGCTTCAACGGCGTGCGCAAGCACCAGAAGGTGGAGGACCCGCGCTTCCTGTACCACGCGGACCGGCTGGGTCTGCTGGTGTGGGGGGAGATGGCCAACGCCTTTGAATTTTCCGGCGACTATGTCCGCCGCTTCACCCGGGAGTGGATGGAGATGCTGGAGCGGGACTACAACCACCCGTGCATCATTGCCTGGACGCCCCTCAACGAGTCCTGGGGGGTGGAGAACATCAGCACCGACAGCCGCCAGGCCCACCACAGCTGCGCGCTGGTGGAGCTGACCAAGTCCCTGGACGCCACGCGGCTGGTCATGTCCAACGACGGCTGGGAGCATACGATTCCCGACGTGCTTGGCATCCACGATTACGAGCCGAAGAAGGCGGCGCTGGCGGAGCGGTACGAGTCCCTGGAAAGCGTTCTCCGCTTCCGGCCCGCCGGGCGGGCCCTGTTTGCCGCCGGGTACGGCTACGCCGGCCAGCCCGTGATGAATACGGAGTGCGGCGGCATTTTCTTCAACGTGGAGGACACCTCCGGATGGGGATACACCAACGCGGAAAAGGTGGACGACTTCTACCGCATCTACGACCAGGTGATCTCCGCCTTCCTGGAGTCGCCGGTGCTCCAGGGGTTCTGCTACACCCAGCTGACCGATGTGCAGCAGGAGCAGAACGGCCTGCTGACCTTTGACCACCGCCCGAAGTTCGACTGCGGTGTGATCCGCGCCATCAACGAGGGCCGCTGGCGTCCGCCGGAGGAGAGCTGAGGGTGGAGCGGATGGCCGGCGATATGCTGATCTTTGATCTGGACGGCACCCTGGTGGACTCCAACGGCATTTGGGACGGGGCCCAGAGGGCCTTCCTGACCCGGCGGCGGCTGGCGTACACGGAGGAATACCGGCAGGGGACGGCCTACGGCACGTTCCCTGAGTGCGCGGCCTTCGCCAAGGCGTATTGGCAGCTGCCGGAGTCCTGTGAGGCCATTGTGGACGAGTGGATGGCGCTGATTGGTGGAGCCTACGCCCAGGCGCCGCTGAAGCCGGGCGTCAGGGACTTCCTGGCGCGCCAGGCCGCAGCCGGGCGCGGGATGGCCGTCCTTACGTCCGCCGCCCCGGTACACTGCCGGACGGCCCTGGAGCAGACGGGAATCGGCGGGTACTTCTCCCGGCTGCTGTTCGTGCAGGAGCTGGGGGGCAGCAAGACCTCGCTGGAGCTGTACCGGACGGCCGCCTCCCGGCTGGGCGTCCGCCCGGAGGCGTGCGTGTACTTCGACGACTCCGCCGCGGCCTGCCGCTCGGCGGAGGCCGCCGGGATGACGTCGGTCGGCGTGCAGGACAGGTGGTTCCAGGACGCGGCGGAGATGCGGCGCAGCTGCCGGGTGTACATCAGGGATTTTACCAGCGCCGTGCTGTCCGGGAAGCCGTGGGGGCTTTAGAGAGACCTTCGGACAAAGAAAAAACAGGAGAGGCCCCCGCGCCATCAGGCGCGGGGGCCTCTCCCCTCTGGTCCGGCGGGTCAGCCGCCGGTGATCATGATCTTTTCGCCGGGGCCCACCATGCCGAGGCTGTCCCGGGCAATATCCATCATCAGCTCCGGATCGTCGCTGTTGGCGATATCCTCCGCCAGCTCCTGATTCTCGGCCCGCAGCTCCTCCAGCCGCTGGCTGTAGGCGGCCTTCTGCTGGGCGGCCTCCTGGAGCTGGCCCTGGAGGTGGTAGATCTGGATTCCAACGCCCACCACGAGAATCAGCAGGAGGAGCATGGTGAGCCTACTGTTGGGACGCCGTCTGGCGGCGGTCTTTGCCTTGGCCATCTCCTGCATCTCCTCCCCCCGGTGAACGCCTCCTGCGGGCGCCTAAACTTGTAAACATTATTGTAAACCAACTCCGCAAAAAAGAAAAGAGTTTTTTGCAAATTTGATGCACTTTTTTTAAAATTTTTATGCCAAACGTCAGTGGGACCAGCAGAAGCTCCAGCCAAAACCCCCACAGGGGCAGCAAAAGGGGGGACAGCAGGCAGAAAAACAGCACGGCGCCCCCCAAAATACCGGCCAGGACGAACAGCCGCAGCTCGCCGTCCCCGGCCATGACGAAGAAAAAGACGGCGGCCAGGGCCAGCAGGCAGTAGAGAACGTCCAGGGCGCCGCCCAGCAGCTGCCGCAGCAGACCGCGCCGGACCAGGGACCGGACGGCCCGGAACAGGTCGTAGACCAGGGCCAGGGTCCCGCCCAGCAGGATGGAGCGGAGGAACATGGCCAGCTGGTCCGTGATGACGGTCCCCATCCTCAGCCGAAGAGGCGGCGCAGCAGCCCGCCGCTGGGGGCGCTGGCTGGGTCCTCGTAGGCCAGCGTGTCCACATTGCCGTCCACGTGCAGCTCCCCGCCGTCCAGGTTCAGCTTCCCGATGTGGAGGGAGGAGCCGCCCACCACCAGTACGCCGGCGGTGGTGCGCATGACCACCTCCTCCTCGTCAAAGCGCTCCACCTCCTCCACGCCGGAGACCACCAGCCGCTGCCGCCCGTCCAGCGTCAGGCGGTGCTCCATTCCGCTCAGATCCTCATAAGGCATAAAAAGACCTCCCATACCTATCTGTTTGATAGATACATATGGGAGGTCTGTCCGTTTTATGCACCGATTTCCCGGTACATGGCGGAGGCCTCGGCCTTACCGGCGTTCTCCTGGACGGAGAGGACCTCCACCGTCAGGGACCGCTGGCCGAAGCGAATGGTGATCTGATCCCCCTCCTTGACCTCGTAGGAGGCCCGGGCGGGGCGGCCGTTGACGGAGACCCGCTCGTTGTCGCAGGCCTCGTTGGCCACGGTCCGCCGCTTGATGAGGCGGGAGACCTTCAGGTATTTGTCAAGTCGCATGAAAACCTCCTGGTAAAAGTGCCGCAGGGGCGGGGAGAAAAAGGGAGCGCGGCAGGTCCGCGCTCCCTTTCGATTTATTTTGCGACGGCGTCCTTGAGAGCCTTGCCAGCCTTGAAGGAGGGGATCTTGGTGGCGGGGATGCGGATCTCCTTGCTGGTCCGGGGATTGCGGCCGATGCGGGCGTTGCGCTTCTTCACCTCAAAGGTGCCGAAGCCCACCAGGCGGATGTCCTCCTCCCGGGCCAGGGTGGTGGTGATGGTCCCCAGAACGGCGTTGACGGCGGCCTCGGAATCCTTCTTGGACAGGTTGGCCCTCTCGGCCACTGCGCTAATGAGTTCAGCCTTATTCATGGAATGCGGTCTCCTTTTTGAATGATTTCTTTTGTCAAGGCGGGAAATCCGGTGCGCCGCCCTGCTGTTTGGTCTACGAATAAGCAGTGTATCATATTTTTCCCAAAGAAGCAAGTATTATTGCAAATTAGACGGGTTTTTTCAAAAAATTTATCCCCGGCGGAAGCGGGACGGCGCTTCCCTGCGGCAAACGTCAGCGGATATGGAGGATACGGGCGATCTGCTCCCCTCTGGGGACCATCTTCAGGTCCTCCCGGGTGATGATCCGCAGGGCGATGACCAGCACCAGATAGATGACCACCGCCACGGCGATGGCGCCCAGGGTGGCCAGGGCGGTGCGCACGTACCCGCCGCCCAGCAGGCGGCTGAGAAGGCCGTACACGGCCCAGGCGGCGGCGCCCATGACGGCGGAGGCCAGCACCGGCTTGCAGAAGTAGTTGAAGTAGCGGGGCTTATCCTGGAGCAGGCGGTAGACCAGGACCAGGTTCATGGAGGAGATCAGGACGTAGCAGATCAGGGTGCTGATGGGCGCGCCCTTGATGTTGATGTCCGGGTTGCCCACCAGGGTGTAGTTGAGGAGGACCTTCACCGTGCCGCCGATAAGCATGGTGTAGATGGGGTAGTACACCTTGCCGTGGGCCTGCATGATGGAGTTGGTCAGCAGCATGATGCACACGAAGATGGCGGAGATCCCCAGGAACCGCAGGTGGTAGGTGGCGGCCGCGGCGGCCTCGGGCCTGGCGGGGTACAGCAGCTGGAGGATGGGGCCGGCCAGGACGGACATGCCCACCCCCGCGGGCACCGCCAGCAGGGACACCAGACGGAAGCTGGTGGAGACCACCCGGTTCACCTCCCGGTGGTCCCGGCGGGTCACCGCCACGGAGATGGCGGGCACCAGGCTGATGGACACCGAGGGCAGGAAGGCCGGCAGCAGGTTGTAGAGGTTGTTGGACAGGGTGTACTGGCCGTACAGGGCGGTGGAGGCCTTTTCCGTCAGGCCCAGCACGTCCTGGAGCTGGCCCAGGACGATGGCCTGGTCCAGCATGTTCAAAAGGCTCATGCCCGCCTGACCCAGGGTGATGGGGATGCCCAGGCCCAGCAGCCGCCGGGCCACCGTGGCCGTGCTCTGGGCGCGGTCGGTGCCCCAGAGAATGGGCCTGCGGGACCTGCGGTAGTCCAGGGCCATATAGAGCGTGGCCAGCAGGATGCCCACGGTGACGCCGACGATGGCCCCGGCGGCGCCGATCTCCAGCCCCTTTCCAATGGAGATGAGATACCAGGCCAGGGGCAGGCCGAACACCAGCTTGGAGAAGGACTCGATAAACTGGGACACGGCGGTGGGCACCATGTTCTGCCGCCCCTGGGCGAAGCCACGGTAGGCGCACATGATGGATACGCACACCACCGACGGCCCCAGGGCCTTGATGGGCCAGTAGGCCAGGGAGTTGTTCATCATGGACGCCAGCTGCCCGGGGAAGAGGAGCATGGCGGCGCTGCCCACGGTCCCCATGGCCACGAAGATGGCCATGGCGGTGTAGAAGCAGCGGCGCATCTGGTTGCGCCGCCCGGTGGCGTTGGCCTCGCTGATGAGCTTGCTCAGGGCCAGGGGCAGCCCGGCGGTGGACAGCGTCAGCAGGAAAGAGTAGATGTTATAGGCGGTGTTGAAGTGGGCGATGCCCTCGTCGCCCAGGATGTTGCCCAGAGGGATCTTGTACAGCGCGCCGCAGATCTTCACCAGGATGGTGGATATGGCCAGGACGGTGACGCCGCCCATGAAGGACTGCTTTTTTTCGTTGGACATGGGAGCTCCTTTTTATGTGCCGAATTGGGAATCAGCCGTTTTGCAGGGGATGGCCGCACTGGGCGCAGAAGGCGCTGTCCTTTTCGTTTTCCGCGCCGCAGTCCGGGCAGAAGCGGGCGCCCTGGAGGGCCTTGAGCTGGCGGCGGTAGGTCTCCTGGTCCTCGTAGAGACTGTCCACGTACTCCAGGATCTGGGCCATGACCTGGCTGTCGGAGGGGGTCCCCCGGTGGGTGGCGTATACCATCTCGCCCACGGCCTGCATCTGCAGGTCGATCTCCTCCTGGAGGTCCGCGATGGCCCGCCGGAGCTGGACGGCGTCCTTGACGCCGGAGACCTTCTCCGTCACCCGGGCCGAGCCGGTCCGGGCCAGGGATACGGCGCTGAGGACGGCGCCCTTGGCGGTTTCCGCCAGATTTTGCAGGGGCTGCATGTCGATCTTGATGTTCATGGTAACGCTCCTCCTTTTTTTGTTGGTTCCCGGTCAGTCGTCGTAGATGCCGCCGCCGATAAACTCCCGAATCAGGGAGTCCGGGGCAACATATTTCTCGTCCAGGGTCTCGAACTTGGGGTAGGCCTCCACCAGATGGCCGATCTCCTCGTACCGCTCCATGTCCGCAGAGAGGTGCATGTGGTCGAACAGGGGCTGGGCAAAGGCCTTCACCACGCTGCACTCATAGGGCAGGGAGCTGTCGAAGACGATGTCGGCGTTGTCCTTGAAGGGGGAGATATAGAGCTTCTCGCCCCGGCGGACGTTGGCCCACATCTTGATGGTCACGTCCGGCTCCCAGGCCCGGAACTTGGCGTCCCGGACCGTGCGGCGGGCTAGGCGCATCCAGGTGCCCTTGAAGGCCACCTTGCCCTCGTCGTCCACCACGTTGGACCGGGCAGAGATATAGACCTTCATGGCGTTGGGGTTCTTGCCGGTGATGATGTCGTTGAGGGCGTGGATGCCCTCGAAAATGGCGATCTCGTCGCTGCCCAGCCGCAGGGGGTGGCTCTTGATGGCGGAGCGCATCTGCCGGGCGAACTCGAACTTGGGGATCAGGATGCGCTCCCCCTGGTCCAGCAGCTTGAAGTGGCGGTTGAGCAGGTCCATGTCCAGGCAGAAGGGGGACTCGTAGTCGATCTGCCCGTCCCGGTTCCGGGGGGCGGTCTCCGGGTCCACGGTCTGGAAGTAGTTGTCCATGGCGATGGCGTGGGACTGGATGCCCATCTCCTCCAGACGGGCCTCGATCTTTTTGGCGGTGGTGGTCTTGCCGCTGCCGGAGGGGCCGCTGAGCAGGACGATGCGGGACTTGCTGAGGTTGTCTGCGATCTGGTGGGCCGCCTTGTCGATCTTTTTGGCGTAGGCGGCGTCGCACTCCTCCACGAAGCCCTTGGGGTCCTGCGCCACGGCGGCGTTGATCTCACTGAGGGAATAGGCCATTTCCTTAGGTCACCTCCTGATAGAATTCCCGGAAAGCCCGCTGATTTTCGGCGATCTTCTCCGGGCGCTGGATATACTCCTGGGGAAATTTCAGGTTGAACACCCGCTCGATCCGGTCCCGGGCCGGGTCCACCAGCTTGGTGGAGCCTCCCGCGCCCAGACTGAGGATGGTGTGCAGCTCCTCCATGATATAGATGTTGTACCAGCCCTCGGCCCCGGGGCGGCACCAGCCCACGTTCTCAAAGCTGCCGGACATGTACTTCTGCCGGTACAGGTAGTAGGGGGCCAGCCCGGCGCTGCGCAGGGCCGGGTCCGCGTAGTCCAGCATGGCCGCCACCTCCGCCTCCGTGGGGATGCGGGTGCCCTCCAGGGTGATGCGGCTGCCCTTTTTCAGGCTGAGGGTGTGGACGGTGATGTTGTCCGCCCCCATGGCGATGACCTCGTCCAGGCTCCGGCGGAAGCCCTCCGGCGTGTCCTCGGGCAGCCCCGCGATGAGGTCCATGTTCACGTGGTCAAAGCCCACCCGGTCCACCAGCTCCATGGCGGCGCGGATGTCGCCGGCGGTGTGCCGCCGGCCGATGGCGGCCAGGACGTTGTCCTCCATGGTCTGGGGGTTGATGCTGATGCGGGTGACGCCGTTCCGGCGCAGGACCTGAAGCTTCTCCGGGGTGATGGTGTCCGGCCGCCCGGCCTCCACCGTGTGCTCCAGCACGCCGCCAAGGTCGAACCGCTCGCTGAGCCGGCCCAGCAGCCGGTCCATCTGCTCCGCCGTCAGGGTGGTGGGGGTGCCGCCGCCCATATAGAAGCTCCTGACCCGCAGCCCCAGGTCCTTTACCATGTCCCCGGCGGCGTCGATCTCCCGGAACAGGGCCTCCAGGTAGGGCTCCACCAGGTGGAAGCTCTTTTCCACGCTGTTGGAGACGAAGGAGCAGTAGGCGCACCGGGTGGGGCAGAAGGGGATGCCCACATAGAGGGAGATGTCCCGTTTTTGGAGGCCCGCCTTGGCGGCCAGCCCCGTCTGGGCGCACTCAATGGCCAGGCGGCGGCGCTGGGGGGAGACGAAGTAGGTGTCCCGCAGCACCCGGTCCGCCTCCCTGGGGGACAGGCCCTTCTCCAGCAGGCCCCCCGCCAGCTTAGCGGGGCGGATGCCGGTGAGAGCGCCCCAGGCGGGGGTATGGCCGGTCAGGTCCCGGGCGGCCTTGAAGAAGCTGAGCTTCACCAGCCGCTGGAGGAGCCGCTCCCGCTCGTAGTCGTTTTCCGCCCCGGACACGTCCCCCCGGGCCACGCCCCGGGCGGTGCGGCCGTCCACCGTCAGCACCGTGACGGCGGTGTGGAGCTTTTTCCCCTGGGTCAGGGATACCCGGGCGGTGTGGGGGTCCTCCCCCTGGTACACCGGCCGCTCCTTGGGGAAGAAGGCCAGCAGGCTCTGCTCCACGGCGTATTGATAATCGTGGCCTTGAAAGATCAGCTTCATGGTTTCATCGCCCTTATCAGGTAGGGATTGTACTGCCGCTCATAGTGCAGCGTGGTCATGGGGCCGTGGCCGGGACAGATTCGGAAGTCCCCCTCCAAAGCGCCCAGCCGCGCCAGAGAGCTCAAAATGGCTCTCCCGTCGCCGCCGGGCAGGTCCCAGCGCCCGCAGCCCCCGGCAAAGAGGGTGTCCCCGGAGAGCATCACGTCCTCCGCCAGCAGCACCACGCTTCCGGCGGAGTGGCCAGGGGTGTGGAGCACCCGGACGGCGGTACCTCCCAGGTCCAGCACGTCCCCGTCGCCGTAGGTCCGCTGGGCGGCCCCCTGGTGGGGGAGATAGTACTGGGGCGTCGGGGTCCCCTCGGGACGCAGCTCCTTTTCATGGATATACACCGGCACGTCCGGATAGACCTGCCGCAGGGCGGGCACGGCCCCCACGTGGTCGTAGTGGCCGTGGGTCAGCAGGATCATGGACAGCGTCAGGCCGCTGGCGCGGAGCATGGCCTGGATCTGCTCCGGCGCGCCGCCGGGGTCCACCAGGGCGGCCAGGCCGCTCTTTTCGTCCCCCAGCAGGCAGCAGTTGGCCTCCAGAGGCGGCACGGGAAGGGTGTCAAAGAGCATGGGCGTCCTCCTTTCCGGGGCTTACAGCGCCCCCTCGGTATCGAACAGGATGGTCACCGGCCCCTCGTTTTCCGAGGTGACCAGCATCTCCGCGCCGAACTCGCCGTGCTCCACGGCAAAGCCCCGCTCCCGGCACCGGGCCATGAAGGCCTCGTACAGGGGGATGGCCAGGTCCGGCTTGGCCGCGTGGGAGAAGCCGGGGCGGCGGCTGGAGGTGTCGGCGTACAGGGTGAACTGGCTCACCACCAGCAGGCTCCCGCCCACGGTCTCCAGGTTTAGGTTCATCTTGCCGTCCGGGTCGTCAAAGACCCGCAGGTTGCAGATCTTGTCCGCCAGCTTGCAGGCGGTGTCCGGGGTGTCGTTGGGGCCTACCCCCAGCAGGACCAGGTAGCCCCGGCCGATTTTTCCGTTGACCCGCCCGTCGATGACGACGGATGCGGAACGGACGCGGGTAACAACAGCTCTCATGGGTTTTTCGCCTCCAGTATCATCAAAAAGCCCTCCGCAGGCACCTTTTGAATCATGATATGTCGGGCTCCGCCCGAACCCGACGGGGTGGGACGGCAGGATGTCGGGCTCCGCCTGGACCCGCCAGGGGGTGGGACGATAGAATGTCGGGCTCCGCCCGAACCTGCCAGGGGCGCCGCCCCTGGACTCCGCAAGCCTTTGAAAAGGCTTGAGCGAAACTTTTTATGGCTTGGGCGAAGCATCTTTTTTGACTCCTCAGCCCGCGGGGCGGGTGACTTTCATGACGCTGGAGATGTTGTGGATCTTCCGCATCACCTGGTCCAGCTGGCCGCTGTCGGAGACGCTGACTGTCAGAGAGAAGATGGCAAAGCCGTCGGCGGTGGCGTGGACGTTCAGCGCCGACACGTTCACCTTGCAGGTGCTCAGGGCGGAGGAGATGTCCACCAGCAGATTGGGCCGGTCCTTGCACACCACCTCCAAAGCGGTGGAATAGGACTCGTGGATATCGTCGCCCCAGGAGACCTTGATCCAGCGGCCCTGGTCCCCGGCGGCCCGCCGGGCGGGGTCCGCGTTGGGGCAGTCCTTCCGGTGGACGGACACGCCGTAGCCCCGGGTGATGAAGCCCACGATCTCGTCCCCCGGCACGGGGGTGCAGCACTTGGAGAACTTCACCAGACAGTTGCTGAGGCCCTCCACCACGATGCCCTTCTCGCTCTTGACCCGCTTGGGAAGGTTTTTGTCCGCGGCGGCGGTCTGCTGCTCCTTGGCGGAGGCCGCTGCGGCTGCCGCCGCGGCCTCGGCGGCAGCCTTCTCCAGGGCGGCGGTGCGGCTGAGCTGCAAAAGGCCGTCCTTGATGCGGTTCACCGCCTTCAGGGAGGTGTAGCCCCCGTAGCCGATGGCGGCGTACATCTCGTCCAGGCTCTGGAAGCCCACCCGCTTGAGCAGGGAGGGCAGCACGTCGGGAGGCGTGATCTGGTTCATGGCGATGCCCGCGTGGCGCAGCTCCTCCTCAAAGGAGGCCCGGCCCTGGGCGATGTTCTCCTCCCGCCGCTCCTTCTTGAACCACTGGCGGATCTTGCTGCGGGCCTCGCTGGACTTGGCGATCTTCACCCAGTCCCGGCTGGGGCCGTGGGCGGACTTGGAGGTGTTGATCTCCACGATGTCGCCGTTGTGGAGCTGGTAGTCGAAGCCCACCATCCGGCCGTTGACCTTGGCTCCCACCATGGAGTTGCCCACGGCGGAGTGGATGGAGTAGGCGAAGTCGATGGGGGTGGCCCCGGCGGGCAGGTTGCACACGTCCCCCCGGGGGGTAAAGACGAACACCTCGTCGGAGAACATGTCGATCTTCAGGGAGTGGATGAACTCCTCGGCGTCGGCGTCCTCCTGATTCTCCAGCAGTCGCCGGATCCACTCGTAGGTCTTTTCGCCGCCCTCGCCCTTGATGCCCTGCTTGTATTTCCAGTGGGCGGCCACGCCGTACTCGGCGATGGCGTGCATGTCGTAGGTGCGGATCTGCACCTCGAAGGGAATGCCGTCCTCCCCGATGACCGTGGTGTGCAGGCTCTGGTACATGTTGGGCTTGGGGGTGGCGATATAGTCCTTGAACCGGCCCAGGATGGGCTTATAGAGCTCGTGAATCACCCCCAGGACGTTGTAGCAGTCCGCCACCGTGTCCACGATCACCCGGAAGGCAAAGAGGTCGTAGACCTCGTCCATGGTCTTCTCCTGGGCGTACATCTTCCGGTAGATGCTGTAGGGGTGCTTCACCCGGCCGTAGACCGTGGAGTTGGCGATGCCCAGCTCCGTGAGCCGCTGGGTGATCTGGGACTGGATGGACTCCATGAACTGGCCGTGCTGGGCGCTCTCCGCCTGGAGCTTTGCCACGATCTCGTCGTAGGCCGTGGGGTCCAGGTACTTCAGGGACAGGTCCTCCAGCTCCCACTTCACCTTCTGCATCCCCAGCCGGTGGGCGATGGGGGCGTAGATCTCCATGGTCTCAAAGGCCTTTTTCTTCTGCTTCTCCGGCGTCTGGTACTCCATGGTCCGCATGTTGTGGAGGCGGTCGGCGATCTTGATGAGGATCACCCGGATATCCCTGCTCATGGCGAAGAGCATCTTGCGCAGGTTCTCCATCTGCTCCTCCTCCATGGAGCTGTACTGTACCCGCGTCAGCTTGGTGACGCCGTCCACGATGTCCGCGATGGTGACGCTGAAGCGCTTGGCGATGTCCTCGTAGGTGCTGTCCGTGTCCTCAATGCAGTCGTGGAGCAGGGCGGCGATGATGGACTCGCTGTCCAGGCGCATCTCCGCCACGATCTGGGCCACCTGGAGGGGGTGGGTGATATAGGGGGAGCCGTCCCGGCGCATCTGCTCGCCGTGGTGGGCCCTGGCGTATTCAAAGGCGGCGCGGATCTGGGTGAAGTCCGCGGAAATATTGTAGCCACGGATGGTTTTCTCTAAATGCTCGTAGCGCTCCTCCACTGTGACCATGGTCAGCAGTCTCCTCTCTCATCCACATCTAGGATCCGCCGCAGACGGCAGATATGGGCGCTCTCCTCCAGCTGGGCCCGCTGGCCCGCCAGGGGCCGGAGGAGCAGCTCCCCGTCCCCCTCCTCCCGGAGGAGCAGGCCCCGCTCAACGAAGATCTCCACCCCCAGCGCCGCCCGGAGGAAGCCCTCGCAGCCGTCCAGCCCGGCGGCCAGCCGCCGCAGCAGCGGCAGACGGCTGCCCCGGCAGCCGCCGCAGCGGTCCATGCGGTCGATGGCCCGCCACAGGGCGGCCAGCTGGTCCCGGCGGGGGAGCAGCCGCCTGGCCTCCTGCCGGTCCACCGGCCCGCCGGAGACCAGCCGCTCCACCAGCTCCAGACACTCCCGCTCCCGGGAGGTGGGGCCCACGGCGGGGCGCAGGTCCACCATCTGCAGCTGCACGCTGCTGACGCCCCGGAACTCGTTGATCTGGAGGTAGAAGGCGGCGTCCACCAGCATCCCGGGGGCTATGCCGCAGTCCTGGGCGGTGGTGGAGAAGAAAATAGCGTCAAAGCGGCAGGCGCCCCGGCCCAGCCGCAGCTTCAGGTGGCGGTTCTGCCCCACGTTCTGCATGGCCTCCACCCGGACGCCCATGAGGGCGAACACCGGGCGGGCGTTTCCGGTGCCGTAGGGCTCCAGCCGGCCCAGCTGGACCACCTCGTCCAGGTCGATCCACTCCGGCTCCACCACCGCGTCGATCTCCAGGGAGGACACCGGCGCGTGATCCCCGGTATAGGCGCTGACGCAGCGGTTCATCCGCTCCCGGAAGGCGGGGATGTCCTCCTCCCGGATGTTGAAGCCGGCGGCCAGCTCGTGCCCGCCGAAGTCCGTCAGCAGGTCCGCGCAGGATTCCAGGGCGGCAAACAGGTTGAAGCCGCCGTAGCTGCGGCAGGAGCCCTTGCCCATGCCGTTTTGCAGATGGATCATAAAGCTGGGGCAGGAGTAGCGCTCGCTGAGGCGGGAGGCCACGATGCCCACCACCCCCTGGTGCCAGGTGTAGCTGGAGAGCACCAGGGCGCTGCGCTGGCCGGCGGGCAGGAGCTGGATCTGCTCCACCGCCTGGGCAAAGATGTCCTGCTCCACGGACTGGCGCTCCCGGTTCAGGTCGCACAGCTTCCGGGCCATCTCCTCCGCCTGGCCGGGGTCGTCGGTGAGCAGCAGCCGCACCGCCAGCTCCGCCTCCCCCATGCGCCCGGCGGCGTTGATGCGGGGGGCCAGCACAAAGCCGATCTGGATGGAATTGACGGCCTTGCCCCACAGCCCCGTCTCCCGCAGCAGGGCCCGCAGGCCCACCAGATGGGTGGTGGGGATGGCCTCCAGCCCCCGGTAGACGATGGTGCGGTTTTCGTCGCTCATGTTCATCACGTCCGCCACAGTGCCGATGGCGGCCAGGGTGCAGTACCGGGCAAAGAGGGCGTCCTCCCGGCCCCGGCCCAGGGCCAGCACCAGCTTCAGCGCCACGCCCACCCCGGCCAGGTGCTTGAAGGGGTAGGGGCAGTCGGGCCGCCGGGGGTCCACCACCGCCGCGGCGTCGGGCAGGGTGCTCTTGCACTCGTGGTGGTCGGTGATCACCAGGTCCAGGCCGATCTCCCTGGCGTACCGGGCCTCCTCCACGCCGGTGATGCCGCAGTCCACCGTGACCACCAGGGTGACCCCCTGGGCGCGCAGGGCGGCCAGGGCGTCCTTGCCCAGGCCGTAGCCCTCCTCGATGCGGCGGGGAATATAGATCAGGCAGTCCGCCCCCCGGGAGCGGAGGTAGTCCGTCAGCAGGGCGGTGGAGGTGATGCCGTCCACGTCGTAGTCGCCAAAGACGGCCATCCGCTCCCCGTCCGCCAGGGCGCGGTCGATGCGGGCGACAGCCCTGTCCATGTCCTTCATGAGGAAGGGGGAGAGGTGGAGCTGCCGGTCCCGGTCCAGGAAGGCGGCGGCGTCCTCCGGCGAGGCGACACCCCGGCTGGCCAGCACGGCGCTCATGAGGCAGGGGTAGCCCGCGTCCCGCAGCCGCTCCGACACCGCCGGATCGACGTCAGCCGTGATCCATTTCGTGTATTTCATAGGGGCATCCCTCCTCTCTGGCCGCCGCCGCAGGGCCCTGCCCGGCAGCAGCGGTGAAATATAACACCTTATTATAGCGTAACCGTCAAAAAAACGCAATCCCCTATTCCGGCGCCCGGGCGAAAATGGAACGGCCGGAAAACAGGCAGGAGACCGCCCGGGGGCGGTCTCCTGCCACAGCCTGTCAAAAAACTCCCGAAAGGGGAAACGTGCTTGTACTCCCGCAGGGAGCGCAAGGGGACGGCGTCAGCACCGCCCGTACATTTTTGTCATCTGCTGGATCTTCTTGGCCAGGCCGGGGTTGGCCTCGCCCGGGAGCAGCCGCCACTGCCAGTTGCCGCCCAGGGTGCCGGGGGTGTTCATGCGCCCCTCGCCGCCCAGGCCCAGGTAGTCCTGCATCTGGGCCACAAAGGTGTCCGCCACCGAGGACATACCGCCCCGGATGACGCCCCAGTTGAACTCCTCCTCGGCGTTGAGCCCCAGGTACTTCCGGGCGAAGGTGACGCTGCCGCGGTCCGCCTGGTCCCGCCACTGCATCACCGTTTCGTTATCGTGGGTGCCCACGTAGCACACACAGTTGCGGGGGTAGGTGTGGGGCAGGTAGTTGCTGGGCTCCCGGGGGTCAAAGGCAAACTCCAGCACCTTCATGCCCGGCAGGCCCGAGGCACTGAGGAGCTGGTGGACCGCCGGCGTGAGGAAGCCCAGGTCCTCGGCGATGATATCCAACCCGTGGAACCAGCTGGTGAGCACCCCCACCAGGTCCATGCCGGGGCCCTTCCGCCAGCGGCCCACCCGGGCGGTCTTGGAGCCGTAGGGCACCGCCCAGTAGCTCTCCAGGCCCCGGAAGTGGTCGATGCGGATCACGTCGAAGAGGCGGCTTGCGCCCTCCACCCGGCGAATCCACCAGCCGAAGCCGTCGGCGCGCATCCGGTCGTAGTCGTACAGGGGGTTGCCCCAGAGCTGGCCGTCGGCGGTAAAGTAGTCCGGCGGCACGCCGGCCACCTCCGTGGGCACGTTGCCCTCTCCCAGCTGGAAGAACTCCGGCTCCGCCCACACGTCGGCGGAGTCCATGGCCACATAGATGGGCAGGTCCCCGATGATCTTCAGCCCCAGGGAGTGAATGTAGTCCCGCAGGGCGTTCCACTGCTTGAAAAAGAGATATTGCAGGTAGGTGAAAAAGTCGATATCCTCCCGCAGCTCCCGGCGCCAGCGCTCCACCGCCTCGGGTCTGCGGACGCGGATGCCCTCGTCGGGCCACTCCAGCCAGCTTTTCATGCCGAAGTGGCTCTTTACCGCCATGTACAGGGCGTAGTTGGGCAGCCAGGGGTTTTGACGGGCGAAATCCTCCGCCGCCTCCCGGTCACGCTGCCAGCCCCGCCGGAAGGCCCGGCGCAGCACCGCGAACCGGCTGGCAAAGATCCTGCCAAAGTCCACGTACCGGGGGTCGCCGCCCCAGTCGATGCCCTCCAGGTCGGCGCGCTCCAGCAGGCTGTCGGCGGCGAGCAGGTCCAGGTCGATGAAGTAGGGGTTCCCGGCGAAGGTGGAGAAGCTCTGATAGGGGCTGTCGCCGTAGCTGGTGGGGCCCAGGGGCAGGAGCTGCCAGTACTTCTGGCCGGCGGCCTTCAGAAAGTCGGCAAAGGCGTAGGCCTCCTTTCCCAGGGTGCCGATGCCGTAGGGGGAGGGGAGGGAGGAGATATGCAGAAGGATACCGCTGGAGCGGTCCATGGTCATCACGCTTTCTCTAATGGAGTTCCGCCTCCGGACAGGAGGCGGAACTATCATACCATTATTGCCCTGGGTTTGTAAATTATAAATTTGCGCGAGAGCGAAAAATGTCGAGAGAAGATGCGCAGGGTCTACAGCAGCTTTAGAAAGACCGGCAGCTGGTTTTTGGCGGCGGCGCCGGGGCAGAGGCGGTAGCCCCGGCGGAGATAAAAGTCCGGGGCGGTGTCCGAGGTGAGGATGGAGCCGCAGGCCCCCTGGGCGGCAAAGTGCGCCTCCGCCAGCCGGAGCAGGGCGGAGCCGTGGCCCTGGCCGCGGTGGGCCTGGGCCACCCAGAACTCCCGCACGAAGCCCAGGCGGACGTCGAAAAACCAGCTGGAGAGGGGGAGCATGCAGAACTGGAGAAACCCTACGGCCTCTCCACCCTCCGTCAGGCGGAGGCAGGCGAGGTTTTGGCCGCCGTCCTCCCCCTGATTCATCTCCCGGAACAGGCCGTCCCAGTCCTGAACGGCGATTCCCAGCTCCTGAAAATAGAGCCGGAACGCCTGCTGGAAGGGAGGAGACGTGAAATCACGAATCAACAGATCGGTGGTTTGCATAGCCGTCGTTCCTTTCTGCAAAAAAATACAAGTGTTCCCGATGTACGAGAACACTTGTGATTTCTTCATAGACGGCAGCGCGGCAAATCAGTGGAGGTGGTTGGCCGTGAATGACAGATCGCTCTCAAACCGGGAAAATGAAATTTTCATGTCATTCACCTGCCTTTCCATAGACCTATTCTACCACCGGAGGGCGGAAAAGTCAACCCGGCGCTCACCGGCCTTCCAGGATGTCGCAGGCCACGGGGGAGTAGAAGAGACGGGCGGCCTCCCGCTGGTCCCGGGTCTGGCCCAGGATCCACATGAGCTTGGCGGTGACCGCCTCGGTGGTCATGTCGTAGGCCTCCAGGATGGGCAGGTTCCGCTTCACATAGGTGCCCACGTGGTACACGGACAGGTCGCTGCCCTCGTTTTCCACCTGGGTGGTCATCACCACCAGCTTGCCGGCCTCCAGCCCCCGCTTCACCACGTCGTAGTAGTCCCCGGCCTTGTAGGCGGGCAGCCCGCCCACGCCGAAGCTCTCGATGATGAGGGCGTCGCTGCGCTCCAGCAGGTACTCCGCTACGGCGCAGTCCGCCCCGGGAATCAGCTTCATCAGGGCCACGTGGGGATCCACCTGGTCGTAGAACTGGGGCAGGGGCGACCGGGGCGGCTGTATGTACTGGACCAGACGGCCGTCCCGCACCAGGCCCAGCACCGGGTAGTTGATGCTGGAGAAGGCCTCGAAGCTCTTGCTGCGGGTCTTGCGGGCCCGGGTGCCCAGGATGATCTTGCCGTTGAACACCAGCATCACCCCCGCCATGGAGGAGGCCGCCACGGTGAAGGCGTCCCGCAGGTTCTGCTTGGAGTCCGTGGTCTCAAAGCCGATGGGCTTCTGAGCGCCGGTGAGAACGATGGGCTTGGGGCTGAGCTGGATGAGGTAGCTCAGAGCGGCGGCGGTGTAGGCCATGGTGTCGGTGCCGTGGCTGATGACGAAGCCGTCGTAGTCGCTGTAGCGGTCCCGGATGGCCTGGGCGATGCGGACCCAGTGCTTGGGCTGGAGGTTGGTGCTGTCCAGGCTGAACAGCTGGATGCAGTCCACCTGGCAGATGCGGTCGATGTCCGGGATATACCGCAGAAGCTGGTCGCTGGTCAGCTCCGGGGTCAGGCCGCTGCCGCCCATCTCCGAGGCAATGGTACCGCCGGTACCGATGAGGAGGATCTTTCTCTTCTCCATAGCTGGCTCCTTTTATCTTTGTGTAAGATCGGGTGAGATCGGGAATATGGCCTCAGCGGACGTCGATTCGCTCCACGGCGGTGCAAAGGCCGGTATCGCCGTCCAGGGAGAACACCGCGCCCTGCATCTTGCAGGGCCCGTCCGCCACCTGGTAGCGCCCCGGCAGGCCACCCAGGAACGACTCCACGCTCTGCTGGGGCCGGATGCCCAGAACGCTGTGGATGGGGCCGGTCATGCCCAGGTCCGTGAGATAGCCGGTGCCCTTGGGCAGGACCTGCTCGTCCGCCGTGGGCACGTGGGTGTGGGTCCCCCACAGGGCGGAGACCCGGCCGTCCAGATAGCAGCCCATGGCCAGCTTCTCGCTGGTGGCCTCGGCGTGGAAGTCCACCAGGGTGAACCGGGGGCGCTCCCCCTTCAGCAGACGGTCGGCGGCGGCAAAGGGGCTGTCCGCCCCCCAGTCCAGGCCGCACCGGCCGATGAGGCTCATGACGCCGATCTGGACGCGGCCGCAGTCGTACACGCCCCAGCCCCGGCCCGGGGCCCGGCCGGTGTAGTTGGCGGGCCGCAGGAGATAGGGGTCCTCCTCCAGCCGCTGGGCGATCTGCGTTTTGCCGAAGGTGTGGTTGCCCAGAGTCACCACGTCCGCCCCGGCGTCGTAGAGAGCCTGGACCTGCTGGGGCAGGATGCCGGTGCCGGCGGCGTTTTCGCCGTTGACCACGGTGAAGTGGATATCTTTCAGCTTCTTTACCGAACGCAGATGGCGGCACAGGTGCTCAAGCCCCTGCTCCCCCACCACGTCGCCGATGGCCAGGATGTGATAGATCATGCCGATGCGCCTCCTCTCCTGCTGCGGGTAGTATGTCCGCCCGGCGGCGGAAATAGAGATCGTTCCTACATCCCGAAGGCCACGCCCACCACGGCGGAGGCCAGGATGAAGAGGATGGGGTGGAGCCCCTTGGTCTGCTTCACCTTGTTGGTCAGCAGCCACAGCACCACGGCCAATATCCAGCCCTTCCAGTTGAAAAACGCCAGGGAGAAGCCTTGGGCCAGGGCGTCGGGGAAGAAGAGGTTGCTGACCACCACGCTGAGGCCCGCCGCGGCGATAAGCCCCGTGGAGGCGGGCCGCAGGCCGTAAAAGGCGCTCTCCACATAGCGGTTGTTCCGGAAGTTCTTGAGGAAGGCGGCGACGACGAGGATAATGATGATGGACGGCGTGATAAGGCCCAGGGTCGCCACCACCGCGCCCAAAATGGCGCAGGGGATGCCTCCGGCGTTCCGCCCCGTCACATAGCCCACGTAGGTGGCCATGTTGACGCCGATGGGGCCGGGGGTGGACTCCCCCACGGCGATCATGTTGGCAAGATCGTTGTAGGAGAACCAGCCGGTGGCGTCGGCCATGTCGTAGAGGAAGGGGATGGTGGCCATGCCGCCGCCGACGGCGAAGAGGCCGGTCTTGAAAAACTCATAAAACAGGCGCAGATACAGCATCATTTCCCGGCACCTCCCAGATTTTTCAGCAGGATGCCCGCCACGGCGGCCAGTACCACGAACACCACCGGGCTCAGGGGGGTGAGGTAGCTGCCCAGGGCCACCGCCAGAAAGACCACCAGGGTGGGCTTATCCAGCACGGCTTTCCTGTAGAGCTTCACCACGGCGTTGAGAATCAGCACGCACACGCACACCCGGATGCCGCCGAAGGCGTGCTGCACCCAGGTCAGGTGGGAAAAGGCGGCGATGACCCCTGCCAGCAGGGAAATGATGATCAGGGAGGGGAAGACCACGCCCAGGGTGGCGATGACGCCTCCCAGGATCCCCTTTTTCTTCTGGCCGATGAAGGTGGCCGTGTTGACGGCGATGACGCCGGGGGTACACTGGCCGATGGCGAAGTAGTCCATCAGCTCCTCCTCGGTGGCCCAGCCCTTGTTGTCCACCACCTCCCGCTGGAGGATGGGCAGCATGGCGTAGCCGCCGCCGAAGGTCATGACGCCCACCTTGGCAAAGGTGATGAAAAGGTCACAATAGATGTTCAATGAAATGCTCCTCTCCTGTGATAAAACTTGTGCGATGAGACGCGGCTCACTCCGCGTAGCCGTACAGTCCCCGGACCGACACCTCGCCGGTGCGGACCGTGGCGACCTCGCCGCTCTCCCGCCGGACCACCAGGCCGAACTGCCCGTCGATATCCAGGGCCTGGGCCTTTTCCCGCCCCTGGGTCCACAGCAGCTGCACCGGATGGCCCAGGGTCACGCACCGCCGCCGGTAGTCCGCCAGCCAGGGCTCCATGTCGCCGCCCAGGTCCGCCGCCAGGCGGTACAGCTCCTCGATCATGGCCGCGGCCAGCCGGGGCCGGGACACGGCAAAGCCCGCCTGCAGCAGGCTGGTGGCCATCTGGGAGACCTCCGGGCCGAAGTCCTCCGGGGTGTGGCTGACGTTGACGCCGGCGCCGATGACCAGGGACTGGACCGCGCCGGATTCCCCCTCCAGGGCCATCTCCGTCAGGATGCCGCAGAGCTTTTTGCCGCCCAGCACCAGGTCGTTGGTCCATTTGATCCGGACGTCCGCGCCGGATACCCGCTCCACCGCCCGGGCCACGGCCACCGCCGCCATGCCGGTGGCCCCCAGCAGCTTCTCCGGCGGGAGCTGGGGCTGCAGCAGGACGGAGAGATATACGCCCCTGCCGGCCGGCGACAGGAACGTGCGGGCCATGCGGCCCCGCCCGGCGGTCTGACAGTCCGCCACCGCCACGGCGCCGTGGGGCGCTCCGGTGAGGGCCTCCCGCTTCAGATAGGAGTTGGTGGAGTCGATCTCGCCCAGACACCGCAGGTCCGGACAGTCCACCGTCAGGTGGCGGCGGATCTCGCGCTCCACCAGATCGTCGGTACTCTCCGTCAGACGGTAGCCCAGGCCGGTGCGGGCCTCGATGGTGCAGCCGTCCCGGCGGAGGGCGTCGATGGCTTTCCAGACGGCGGCCCGGCTGATGCCCAGCTGCCGGCTGATCTCCTGGCCGGAGAGGAATCCCCCCTCCTGCCGGGCCAGCAGGCGGTAGACCTGATCCCGACGCACACGCGATTCCCCCTTCCAAAATATGCTCCGTACAGTATACCATCAGTTTTGAAAGTTGTAAACCGGGGGAGGGGGGAAAGGAGATGAAAATTCGCTGAGAAAATTTCTTGCGAAATGGGCCAAAGTGTGGTACGATAGCGGTGCCCGGGGGAGAGGTCCCCATTGGGGGCACAACAGGATATGCAGCGGTATCGAAGCGGTCATAACGGGGCTGACTCGAAATCAGGTTTCCTATGCGGAGTGCCAAACGGCTGAAACCATTGGAACCATGTGGGTTCCAGCCGAGTTCAAATTGAATAATGTTGCTTGTTCTATCCTGTTGTTCTTCCCGATTTCCACCGGCTGAATTGGTCGGCG
>DBFJQM010000043.1:0-23681 GCA_048404665.1 Candidatus Pelethomonas sp. | reverse complement strand
GCGGTGAGAAGGTCGCTTCCCCCATGCCCGGCACCATCCTCTCTGTGAACGTGTCCAACGGCCAGGCCGTGAAGAAGGGCGATGTGCTCTTCATCCTGGAGGCCATGAAGATGGAGAACGAGATCATGGCGCCCTGCGACGGCACCGTGGCCTCCGTCAGCGTGACCAAGGGCGCCGCCGTGGATACCGGCGCGCTGCTGTGCGTGATCGGCTAAGGCCGCGTCACGGGAAGGAAGCATACATATGGAAGCTATTTTGAATTTTATTCAGGATACCGGCTTCTATCAGATCGCCATGGGCAACTGGAAGGTGCTGATCATGATGGTCATTGCCTTCGCCCTGCTGTATCTGGCGATCGTGAAGAAGTTCGAGCCCCTGCTGCTGGTGCCCATCGCCTTTGGTATGCTCATCACCAACCTGCCCGGCGCTGAGATGTTCCACGAGATCCTCTTTGCCGGCGGACATGTGAACTGGCAGCTGTTCGGCGGCGGGGAGATCACCGCCGAGTTCATCGCCCACCTCCAGGAGATCGGCGTCAGCGCCGAGATCGCCAGCGAGTCCCTCATCGGGACCAGCATCTCCGTGGGCCTGATCGACGTGCTGTACCTGGGCGTGAAGCTGGGCATCTACCCCTGCCTCATCTTCATGGGCGTGGGCGCCATGACCGACTTCGGTCCCCTGATCGCCAACCCCAAGAGCCTGCTGCTGGGCGCCGCCGCTCAGCTGGGCATCTTCATGACCTTCGTGGGCTGCCGCATCTCCGGCCTCTTCACTGAGCTGGAGGCCAGCTCCATCGGCATCATCGGCGGCGCGGACGGCCCCACGGCCATCTTCGTCACCAGCCGCCTGGCCCCCCATCTGCTGGGGCCCATCGCCGTGGCCGCCTACAGCTACATGGCCCTGGTGCCTGTGATCCAGCCGCCCATCATGCGGCTGCTGACCACCGAGGCCGAGCGCAAGATCGTCATGAAGCCCCTGCGGGAGGTCTCCAAGCGGGAGAAGATCATTTTCCCCATCGTGGTCACCGTGTTCGTGGCCCTGCTGGTGCCCTCCGCCGGCCCCCTGATCGCCTGCCTCATGCTGGGCAACCTCTTTAAGGAGTGCGGCGTGGTGGACCGCCTGACCAAGACGGCCTCCAACGAGCTGATGAACATTGTCACCATCTTCCTGGGCGTCTCCGTGGGCGCCACCGCCACCGCCACCACCTTCCTGAGCCTCCAGACCATTGCCATCATGCTCATGGGCGTCGTGGCCTTCGGCTTCGGCACCGCTGGCGGCGTGCTCCTGGCCAAGTTCATGAACCTGTTCCTGAAGGAGAAGATCAATCCCCTCATCGGCTCCGCCGGCGTGTCCGCCGTGCCTATGGCCGCCCGGGTCTCCCAGGTGGAGGGCCAGAAGGCCAATCCCGGCAACTTCCTGCTGATGCACGCCATGGGCCCCAACGTGGCCGGCGTCATCGGCTCCGCCATCGCCGCCGGCGTGCTGATGGCACTGTTCGGATAACCTGCTTTTTCTTGGAAGAAAAAGCAGGCAAAAAGAACTTTGTTCGTGAAACGGAGTTTCGCGGCAAAAGTTTCTTTTGGTCCTTTTCTTTTCAAAGAAAAGGGCGACCTTCAGAAAGGAGAACTCATGGAAAAAATGGAATTTTTGTCCAATAAGCCCCTGCTGATCACAGACACCATCCTCCGTGACGCCCACCAGTCCCAGGCCGCCACCCGTATGCGCATCGAGGATATGCTGCCCGCCTGCGAGATTCTGGACTCCATCGGCTACTACTCCCTGGAGTGCTGGGGCGGCGCCACCTTCGACGTGTGTATGCGCTTCCTCAATGAGGATCCCTGGGAGCGCCTGCGGACCCTGCGCAAGGCCCTGCCCAACACCAAGCTCCAGATGCTGTTCCGCGGCCAGAACATCCTGGGCTACAAGCACTACGCCGACGATGTGGTGGACGCCTTCTGCCGCAAGTCCATTGAAAACGGTATCGACATCATCCGCATCTTCGACGCCCTCAACGACGTGCGCAACCTGGAGCAGGCCATCAAGTCCACCAAGAAGTACGGCGGCATCGTGGAGGCCACCCTCAGCTACACCGTCTCTCCCATCCACAGCGAGGATTACTTCGTGAAGATGGCCAAGGAGCTGGAGCAGATGGGCGCTGACACCCTGTGCATCAAGGACATGGCCAACCTGCTGCTGCCCATGGACGCCTACAGCCTGGTGAAGCGGCTGAAGGAGAGCGTGAAGATGCCCATCCATCTCCACACCCACAACACCACCGGCACCGGCGACATGGTCTACCTCATGGCGGCTCTGGCGGGCGTGGACATCGTGGACACCGCCCTGAGCCCCATGGCCAACGGCACCTCCCAGCCCACCACCGAGTCCCTGGTGGCCACCCTGAAGGGCACCGTCCGGGACACCGGGCTGGACCTGAACAAGATGAGCGACGCCGCCGTCCACTTCCGCAAGGTGGCCCAGCGGCTGAAGGACACCGGCTCCCTCAACGACAAGGTGCTCCACGTGGACACCAACACCCTGCTCTACCAGGTTCCCGGCGGTATGCTGTCCAACCTTATCAGCCAGCTGAAGCAGGCCGGCAAGGAGGATAAGTACTACGACGTGCTGGCGGAGATCCCCCGGGTCCGCGCGGACTACGGCTATCCGCCTCTGGTGACCCCCTCCAGCCAGATCGTGGGCACCCAGGCCGTCATGAACGTCATCATGGGCGAGCGGTACAAGACCTTCACCAAGGAGTCCCGCGCCGTCCTGAAGGGCGAGTACGGCGCGCTGCCCGGCAAGGTCAACGAGGAGGTCCGGGCCAAGGCGGGCATCAAGCCCGAGGAGGTCATCACCTGCCGTCCCGCCGATCTGCTCCAGCCGGAGCTGGAGAAGTACAAGGCCGAGTTCAAGGACCTGGCCAAGAGCGAGGAGGACGTGCTGAGTCTGGCCCTGTTCCCCCAGGTGGCCCCCAAGTTCCTGGCCTGGCGGGACGGCCCCCACGACGAGCCCGCCGCTCCTGCCGCCGCCCCCGCGCCGGCCGCGGCCCCTGCCAAGGCCGCCGATCCCAACCGGGTCGTCGAGCTGTACGTGGACGATAAGAGCATCTGACCCCCTGTATCGCCTGATGCGCGGGCGGACGCCGGGCCGGCGTCCGCCCGCCTTCCCGCTCCCGGCGGGGAAGAGGAGACTTACAAAAAAATTTTTCAAAAATTTGAAATTTCCTCTTGCATTCTGCGGAGACATGTGTTACTATATCAAAGCTGTCTGAGAGGACACGCGCCATTAGCTCAGCTGGATAGAGCGTCTGGCTACGGACCAGAAGGCCGGGGGTTCGAATCCCTCATGGCGTGCCAAACGAAAAAACACCACCCATCGGGTGGTGTTTTTTCGTTTCCATGAGGGATTCGAAAGGCGGCTCTTGGCGGAGCGCCGGTGGCGCTCCGCAACCGCCGCGGCCTGCCCGCAGGCAGGCGAATCCCTCATGGCGCGGCCACCCACACGGCCTATTCGGGGCCAAAATCGCGAAAGGCGGCTCTTGGCGGAGCGCCGGTGGCGCTCCGCAACCGCCGTGGCTTTTCCGCAGAAAAGCGAATCCCTCATGGCGCGGCCACCCACAGGGCTTATTCGGGGCCAAAATTGCGAAAGGCGGCTCTTGGCGGAGCGCGATCAAAAAATTTGCCGATTATTTTGAGCGCTGCGACGATTCGGCCGGCCGGATCGTATCCTCTATGAAAGGCTGGTGATTTCGGATGGCCTCTTCGCCGCGCTCGGACGAGGAGCTGACAGAACTCTATGAGCGCCACCTGGATACCGTCTACCGGGTCTGCTTCTCCTTTATGAAGGAGCCGGCGGACACGGAGGACATGGTTCAGGAGACGTTTTTGAAGCTGCTCTCCTGCGGCAAGACCTTTTCCTCGGCGGAGCACGAGAAGGCATGGCTGATCGTGGTGGCCGCAAACACCTGCAGGGACGCCCTCCGTCACTGGTGGCGGAGGAAGGAGGATCTGGACCAGTGCCGGGACCTGGCCCAGGAGGTTCCCTTCGCGGTGGACGGTGTGCTCAGCGCTGTGCTGGCGCTTCCCGTGGCCTACAAGGAGACGGTGTATCTGTATTATTATGAGGGCTACAGCACGCCGGAGATCGCCGACTTGCTGCAATGCTCTCAGTCAACGGTGCGGAACCGGCTGGCCCGTGCCCGCAGACTGCTGGAGAAGTCCATGAAGGAGGAACTGTGATGTTGGATCGGGATATTCACAACGCCTACGCCAGAATCCGGCCGGATGACGCCGCCAGGGAGCGTATGCGGAAGGAGCTTCTCTCAGCTGCAGAGAGGGCCCGCTGTGGCCGGCCGCTGGGGCGCATCCGGGTCCGCCGCGCGGTGCTGACGGCGGCGGTACTGGTATCGGCGGTGGTGCTGACGGCGTTCTGCTATGTGACGGATGTGTTTGGGCTGCGCGGGGTTGACCTGGGACCGGAGGAGCTGACGGTACCGGAGCTCCACGGGGACGGCTCGCTGACCTACGATACCGTCACGGTGGACAGCATCTCCATGCAGGGCCTTACGGACAGCCCGGAGTATCAGGCATGCAGGGAGTGGAAGGAGTTCCTGGCAGGGTATGATCCGGATGGGGCGCTCCTGGCTGCCGTCGGGAACAGCCCCACCGGCGTGTCCTCGGAGTACGAGGCCTATCTCTGCTATACCCAGGAGATGGCGGACGAGGTGGACCGGCTCTGCGAAAAGTACAGCCTCGCCCTGCTGGGCGTCTCCATAACAGACGAGGATGTGGATGCGCTGCTGGAGCAGGTCTCAGCGGAGGGCCTTTTCGGCGCTGCGCCGGAGGGCGTATCCAATGAGGCGTACTGGGGATACCGCTACAGCGATGGGACCTTTTTCCTGGAGGGGACGGCGACGTTTTCCGGGCTCCTGCCGATGCGCATCGACTACCAGTTCAGCCGGGCTGTGAAGGGGAGTCTGAGCACCCTCACCTTGAACGTGGGCAGAGTGGCGGATTACACCCAGTGGACGTATACCACGAGAAACGGCGTGCCCCTGCTGCTGGCCACCAACGGCGGCTCCAAGGCGCTGGTCATCGCGGACCGGGAGGAGTCCTTTGTGGTGGTCAATGTCCTTGGGGATTGGGAAACTGGGCGCTTTGATGTGACAAGAAGCGACCTGGAGATCTTTGCGGAGTCGTTTGATTTTACGGCCATAAAATAGGAGGCGTCATGATGAATAAGACGAAGAAGATCCTGCTTGCCGCGGCCCTGCTGGGCCTGGTCCTGCTCTGCTGCGCCTGCGGCGGAAAGGAACCCGGCAGCACGGCTTCCCCGGACGCGGGGGACAAACAGGATCAAACGAACGCCGCGCCGTCCCGGGAGGACGGCGGCACGCAGGAGCCCGCCGCGCCGGACCTCTCCGGCGTGTATACTGACCGGCAGGGTACGCCGGATGTGTACAGCGAGCTGGAGCTGAAAAAGAGGGAGGACGGGACCTACGGCTTCTCTATGGGGATCTATCGGGTGACGACCCTGGAGGGGACGGCCTCCGTTCAGGACGGGGTACTGCACTTCGTCTGCGGCGAGCCCGCCGTGGAGGGAGACATCTCCGTCAGCGGACAGGAGGCGGAGGTGACCATCACCGCCTCAGATTTCGCGTATATCGCTGTAGGGGACGTCTATCGCTTCCCGGACGGCCCGGTCGGCGGCCAGACCGCCCCGTCCCCGGCGCCCGCTCCCGCGGAGGGGGAGCCGTCCCCTGCCGTCAATGACCGGGGCGCCATGCTGTCGGCCTACTACGGGGTCCTGCGGGGCATCCTCTATGACCATGTATTCCCCGACGGGACGGACTGCGGCTACTACGAGGCCAAGGAGGCCTACGCCAACCAGTTCGCCATCTGCGACGTGGACGGGGACGGGGAGGAGGAGCTGATCGTCCTCTATACCACCACTCCCGCCGAGGCCGGAAAGGTGGAGAAGATCTACCGCTTCGATCATGAAGCCGGGGAGGTCCGGGAGGTCTTTTCCCAGTTCCCCCTGTTGACCTTCTACGACAACGGCGTCATCCAGGCGGGCTGGGCCCACCGTCCCGGTCCCGGCGGGGATGACCTGTGGCCCTATACCCTCTGGCAGCACGACCCGGCTACGGACGGCTACACCGCCGTGGGCATGGTGGAGGCGTGGGACCGGTCGTGGAGCGAGGAGTACGACGGCCAGACGTTCCCCGACGATGTGGATCAGGACGGGGACGGCGTTGTTTACTACATCATGGACTACGGAAATTATGATCTGAGCGACCCTGTGGATAACGCGGCGTATGAGCAGTGGCGCAGCGGCTTCCTGGACGGCGCGGAGGCGTTCACGCCGCCCTTCCAGGACCTGTCGGCGGAAACCATCGAATGACGGAGCGGCGCGGCCGGTCTGCGGGAAAAGATGAAAATATTGTCAGGACACCGCTTGACAAGGGGCAGGGAAGAGGATAGAATAACACTTGGAAAATTCTATACGCTTCAAGTGCCCCTGGGGCGGTCCAGTCCCCTGGGGAGAATAGAGAATCGGGTGCGAATCCCGAACGGTACCGCCACTGTATGCGCGGAGGCCACGGCTCGTTGACGAAAGTCAGTCACTGGGAAACCGGGAAGGCAGAGCCTGGCCGCAGGAGCGACGCTCCCTATGCGTAAGTCAGGAGACCTGCTTGGAGAAGATCCCTCCCACGGAAGCATGGGGCAGAGGGATTTTTTGTGTTGCGGAAAAAACGGCCGCGGCAGCATATGCTGCCGCGGCTTTTCTCATGCACGCCTTCTCGTAGAGCGCCGGATTTTCCACACATTTTGCCTTCTTATTTGGGGAGGGCAGCCATTTATGAGGAGGAAACTGACATGAAAAGCACAATGAAGCGGTGGCTGGCTCTGGCGCTGGCCCTGGCCATGCTGCTGAGCCTGGCGGCCTGCGGCGGGAAGAACGATCCCCCGGCCAATGACCAGAATCAGCAGCAGTCCGATCAGCAGGGGACCAATCAGCAGGGCGCCGATCAGCCCGGCGACGTCCAGCCGCCGGAGGAGGAGAACTACGACGGCAATCTGGTGCCGGATGGCGCCATGGAGCTGGAGTACGCGGAGAATTTCTCCATTGACCTCTACAAGGGCGGCTACCGCATGATCCACGCCGGCACCGGCGGGTACGACTACCTGGTGGTGCCCGAGGGCATGAGCGTCCCCGAGGGCCTGGACGAGAACGTGAAGGTCCTGCAGATGCCCATTAACAACGTCTACATGGCCAGCACCGGCATGGTGTCCCTTATCGACGCCATCGGCGGCCTGGACCACGTGAAGCTGGTGGCCACCGACGTGGACGGCTGGTATCTGGACAATGTGGTCCAGGAGATGGAGGCCGGCAGCATCAAGTTCTCCGGCAAGTACTCCGAGCCGGACTATGAGATGATGACCGCAGAAAGCATCCAGCTCCATGTGGACACCACCATGATCGACAACAGTCCCGAGGCCCTGGAGAAGTTTGATGAGTTGGGCATCCCCAGCCTGGTGGAGAACTCCTCCAAGGAGAGCACGCCCCTGGGCCGCGTGGAGTGGGTGAAGATCTTCGGCGTCCTCTTCGGCATGGAGGAGGAAGCCAATCAGTACTTTGAGGAGCAGAAGGCCCTGATGGACGGCGCCACCGCCGCCGAGAGCTGCGGCAAGACCGTGGCCATGGGCTACATCACCTCCACTGACAAGTGCTACGCCCGCAACGGCGGCGACTACATGGCCCAGATGATCGGCCTGGCCGGCGGCGACTACATCCTGGCGGACATGGAGCCGGAAAAGAGCGGCAACACCAACATGACCTTTGAGGACTGGTATGCCAGCAACAAGGACGCGGATATCCTGTTCTATGTCAATTTCGCCCGGGGCTTTAATTCCATCCAGGAGATGATCGACTACAACCCCCTGTTTGCGGACTTTAAGGCGGTGCAGAACGGCACGGTCTATGTGACCAGCAAGGACTTCACCCAGTCCACCGCCGCCATCGCCTCCATTGTGGCGGATATGAACACCATCCTCTCCAGCGAGAATCCCAGCGAGGTGACCACTGACCACCTCATCAAGATCTCCTGATCCTGTCTGAGTCTGAGCAACCCGTGCCGGCGGGGCGGAGAATCCCGCCCCGCCGGCCTTTTACTACGACAGAAAGGCGAAAGCTATGGGAAAAGACAACCAAGACGGCGCCTCCCAGGCCCTGCGGCAGTCGGAGGCCTCCACCGGGAGGCGGTTCGCGGCGGCGGTGGTGGTGCTGGCGGCGCTGCTGGCCTGGGGCCTGGTGCTGAATGTGAACACCGGGTCTGTGGATATCCCGGCGGGTGACGTGTTCCGCCTGGTGTGGGACGCCCTGCGCCTGCGGGTGGCAAACCTCTTCACGGGGGGCGCCTATGCAGCGGAGCTGGAGGCCGTGCTGAACGGGTCCACGGAGAGCAAGATCATTTTCAGCATCCGTATGCCCCGGATGCTGCTGGCGGCGCTGCTGGGCGGGGCGCTGTCCGTGTCCGGCTTCCTGCTCCAGACCTTTTTCCGCAACCCCATCGCGGGACCCTTTGTGCTGGGCATCTCCTCGGGGGCGAAGATGGTGGTGGGCATCACCATGATCTTCCTGTCCCGGTACATCACACGCATCAGCTCCATGGTCATGGTCCTGGCCGCCTTTATCGGCTCGCTGCTGATCGTCTCCGTGGTGCTGCTGGTGTCCCAGCGGGTGCGCAACATGTCCATGCTGCTGGTCATCGGCATCATGGTGGGCTATGTGTGCGGCGCGGTGACGGACTTCTGCGTCACCTTCGCCAAGGAGCAGGACATCGTCAACCTGACCAGCTGGTCCATGGGCAGCTTCTCCGGCGCCAACTGGAGCAGCGTAAGCCTGTCCGCCTGCATCTGCCTACTGGGGCTGCTGGCGGCCTGGCTCATGAGCAAGCCCATCGGGGCCTACGCCCTGGGGGAGGGCTACGCCCAGAGCCTGGGCATCAACATCAAGCTGTTCCGGGCGCTGCTGATCCTGCTGTCCAGCCTGCTCTCGGCCTGTGTCACCGCCTTTGCCGGGCCCATCTCCTTCGTGGGGATCGCCGTGCCCCACATCACCCGGTCCATTTTAAAGACCTCGCGGCCTATTCTGGTGATCCCGGCCACCTATCTCTGCGGCGCGGTGTTCTGCATCTTCTGCGACCTCATCGCCCGCACGGCGTTTTCCCCGGCGGAGCTTGCCATCGGCACCGTCACCTCGGCCTTCGGCGCGCCGGTGGTCATCGGCATGATGCTCAAGCGCCGGCGGCAGCAGGAGGAGTGATATGGAGCACTATTTTGAGACACGGGATCTGTCCGTGGGCTACAACGGGCAGGTCCTGATCCACGACATCAATATCGCCATTGAGAAGGGCAAGATCCTCACCCTCATCGGCCCCAACGGCGCGGGCAAGTCCACCATCCTCAAGTCCATCACCCGGCATCTGAGCAAGCTGGGCGGGACCGTCATGATCGGCGGCGAGGATATCCACAGCTGGCCGGCCAAGGAGATGGCAAAGCGGGTGGCGGTGGTGCTGACCACCCGCATCCGCCCGGAGCTGATGACCTGCGGCGAGGTGGTGGCCATGGGCCGCTACCCCTACACCAACGCCCTGGGCAAGCTGACGGAGCGGGACCGGGCCGCCGTCCGGGACGCCCTGGAGCGGGTCCACGCCCTGGACCTGACGGACCGGGACTTCACCACCCTCTCCGACGGGCAGCGCCAGCGGATCATGCTGGCCCGGGCCATCTGCCAGGACCCCCAGGTCATCGTCCTGGACGAGCCCACGGCCTACCTGGACATCCGCCACAAGATCGAGCTGCTGGACATCCTGCGGGAGATGGCCCACCAGCGGGGCATCACCGTCATTATGTCCCTCCACGAAATCGACCTGGCCACCAAGATCTCAGATTACCTCATCTGCGTCAAGGGCGACCGCATCGCCCGGTTCGGCCCTCCGGAGGACATCCTCCGGGAGCAGTCCATGGAGGAGCTGTACGACATCCGCTGCGGCTCCTACAACCCGGTGTTCGGCAGCGTGGAGCTGACCCGGCCCCTGGGCGCGCCGGAGGTGTTCGTGGTGGGCGGCGGCGGCTTCGGCGTGGACTGCTACCGGGCGCTGCAAAAGCGGCAGACGCCCTTTGCCGCGGGCATCCTCTTCGCCAACGACGTGGACTGCCAGGTGGCCTGCGCCCTCAGCGGCCATGTGGTGATGACCGGGGCCTTTGAGCCCATGGAGGAGCGCCACTTTGAGGAGGCCGCCGGGCTGCTGCTGCGCTGCAGGGCGGTCATTGACGCGGGGACCCCCGTGGGGACGCTCAACGAGATGAACGGCCGCCTGCTGGCCCTGGCCAGGGAGCGGGGAATCCCGGTCTGCTCCGGCTGGCGCGGCTGGGAGGAGCAAGTAGGAGAGGGGAAGTAAGCTATGGAACACAACTATCCGTTTACCGCCATCGTGGGGCAGGAGCAGATGAAGCTGGCCCTGATCCTAAATCTCATCAACCCCGCCCTGGGAGGCGTCCTCATCCGGGGGGAGAAGGGCACCGCCAAATCCACCGCCGTGCGGGGCCTCACCGACCTGCTGGAGCAGGTGCAGGTGGCGGAGGGCTGTCCCTTCCACTGCCGCCCCGGCCATGGGGAGCTGTGTGCCGACTGCCGGGAGAAGAAGGAGCTGCGCACGGTCCCCTATACCCGCCGGGTGGTGGAGCTGCCGGTCAGCGCCACCGAGGACCGGGTGGTGGGCTCCCTGAGCATGGAGCAGGCCATCAAAAAGGGTGAGAAAGTCTTTGAGCCGGGTCTGCTGGCCCAGGCCAACGGCAATATCCTCTATGTGGACGAGATCAACCTGCTGGACGACCACATTGTGGACGTGCTGCTGGACAGCGCGGCCATGGGCGTGAACACCGTGGAGCGGGAGGGCGTCAGCTACAGCCACCCCGCCCGGTTCGTGCTGGTGGGCACCATGAACCCGGAGGAGGGGGACCTGCGCCCTCAGCTGCTGGACCGGTTCGGCCTGGTGGTGGAGATCCGGGGGGAGCAGGACGTGGCCCTGCGGGGGGAACTGATCCGCCGCCGGGTGGACTATGAGCGGGACCCCGCGGCCTTCTGCCGCCGGTGGGCCGGGGCGCAGGAGGACCTGCGCTGCCGGGTCCGGGAGGCCCAGGACCGGCTGGAGGCCGTGGAGATTCCGGACAGCCTCTATCTGGACGCGGCCAGGATCGGCGTTGCCCTCCAGGTGGACGGCCACCGGGCCGATATCACTCTGCTGAAGGCCGCCTGCACCCTGGCCGCCTTTGAGGGGGCGGCGGCCGCCGGACGGGAGCATCTCATCCAGGTGGCACCCATGGTGCTGACCCACCGGATGCGGCGGCTGCCCTTTGACACCGCCGACGGACTTCCCAAGGACTGGGAGAGCGTCCTGCATGACTGATATCAGATATCCCTTCGCCGCCGTCATGGGCCAGGAACAGGTCAAGCGCGCACTGATCTACAGCCTGATCGACCCGAGGATCGGCGGCGTTCTGCTGTGCGGGGAAAAGGGCACCGCCAAATCCACCATCGTCCGGAGTCTGGGCGCGCTGACCCGGCAGCAGGTGGTGGAGCTGCCGCTGAACATCACCGAGGACATGCTGGTGGGGGCCATCGACTTTGAGCGGGCCGTCCGCCAGGGGGTCCGGGCGTTTTCCGGCGGCGTGCTGGCCCGGGCCGACGGAAACATCCTCTACGCCGACGAAGTGAACCTGCTGCCTGATGGAATCGTCAGCACCCTGATCTGCGCCGCCGCCGGCGGGGAGAACCTGGTGGAGCGGGAGGGAATTTCTTACCGCCACTCCTGCCGCTTCTCCCTGGTGGGCACCATGAACCCGGAGGAGGGGAAGCTGCGCCCCCAGCTGCTGGACCGGTTCGGCCTCTATGTGGAGGTGGCCGGGGAGCAGGACGTGGAGACCCGGGCGGAGATCATCCGCCGCCGGATGGACTATGAACGGGACCCTGCGGCCTTCTGCCGCCGCTGGCAGGGGGAGACGGACCGGCTCCGCCACCGAATCGCCGAGGCCCGGGCCCTGGCGGAGGACATGACGCCGGACGACGCCATCCGCGCTCTGGCCGCCCAGTACGCCCGGAGGGCCGGGGCGGAGGGCAACCGGTGCGAACTGATCCTGGCCCGCACCGCCGGGGCTGCGGCGGCCTGGCAGGGGAGGGACTACATCTCCCCGGAGGATGTGCGGGAGGCGGCAATCTATGTGCTGCCCCACCGCCGCCGTGAAGCGCCTCCGCCCCAGGAGGAGCAGCCCCCGCAGCGGGAAGAGGATCACCAAAACGGGGAGGACCGCCTCCCAGAGGAACAGGGCGAAAACAGCGAGCGCGGCCAGGCCCCGGAGGACGCGCCCGCCCCGGAGCTGCGGGAACAGGAGGGCAATGACGGCCAGGAGCTGGACACGCCTCCGCCCCGGATGAACGACGGCGCCGCGCCGGAGGAGCAGCTGGTGGAGGGGGAGGACATCCGCCTCCTCTCCGCCCTGCCCGCGTTGCCCCGGGACCGGGTGCTCCGGCAGGGCAGCGGGCGGCGCAGCAAGACCAAGAGCGGCGCCAACAAGGGCCGCTATGCCGCCTTCACCCAGCATCCCACGCCCCGGCAGCACGATCTTGCCCTGGACGCCACCCTGCGGGCCGCCGCGCCCTACCAGCGCTTCCGGGACCACACGGACTGCGCGGTAGCCCTGACGGAGAGCGACCTGCGCTACAAGGTCCGGGAGGACCATGTGGGGGCCACGGTGGTGTTCGTGGTGGACGCCAGCGGCTCCATGGGCGTGCAGAAGCGGATGAAGGCCGCCAAGGAGGCCATCCTCTCCATGCTGCTGGACTCCTATCAGAAGCGGGACAAGGTGGGCCTGGTGGCCTTCCGCAGGGATTCCGCCCAGACCCTGCTGGACATCACCGCCAGCGTGGACCTGGCGGAGAAAAAGCTCCAGGCCCTGCCTACCGGCGGGCGCACGCCGCTGGCGGCGGGGCTGTACCAGGCCTGGCAGCTGCTGCGGGCCCGGCGGCTGAAGGACCCGGAAATGCTGCCCATGCTGGTGCTCATCACCGACGGCAGGGCCAACCGCGCCCTGTGGACGGAGGACCCGGTGGCCGACGCCGTGCGGGCCGCCGAGATGATTCGCCAGGAGAAGATCCACGCTGTGGTCATCGACACGGAGAAGGATTTCATCTCCCTGCACATCGCCCGGCAGATGGCCCAGGCCATGGACGCGGCCTATTACAAGGTGGACGAGCTGCGGGGCGAGCAGCTGCGGGCCATCGTGAAGCACCGCTCCGCTCTGGCGGGGCTGGAGCCGCTGTAGAGCGGCGGGAGGAAGCTATGCGTGTATTGGTGATGGGGGACCAGCTCCACAGCCCCGCCGTGGAGCGGGCCGGTGCGGAGGCCGGAGCGGAGCTGCGGTTCTGCTCCTCCCGGCGGCCCGACGGGCCGGAGGGGACCTTCGACGTGCTGCTGGCGGGCTGCGACCACGGGGACAGCACGTCCCTGACGGGGTCGTCCCTGCCGGCCCGGTGCCGTCTGGTGGTCCCCATGAGCGGGGAGAACATGGCCGCGGGGATCACCTCCCTGCCTGCCGGGGACGTGGCGGCGCTGAACGCCTATTTTGCCTACGGCGGGCCGGACAACCTGCGAAACGCCTTCCGGTATCTCCGCCGTCTGCTGGACCCGGCGGAGGAGGCCGGGGAGGCGCCGCCTCCCAGCCCGGTTCCCTTGGACGCGGTCTACGGCCCCGGCGGGCGGCTTTTCGCCTCCGGGGAGGATTTTTTGCGGCAGGAGTGCGGGCGTTTTCACCGGTATGTGGGGATGCTCAGCTACCGGAGCCGCTGGGCCGACGGGGACCTGGCGGTGGAGGAGGCCATCCGGGAGAGCCTGGAGCGCAGAGGCATCGGCGTGATCGCCGCCTATACCGACGGCTCCCCGGACCGGGAGCTGGGGAACCTGACCTTCCAGCAGGCGGTGGACCGGTTTTTCTGCCGGGACGGCAGGCCCCTTGTGGAGCTGCTGATCAACTTCCAGTTTTTCGGGGCCAAGTCCGGGGACGGGGAGGACATGTTCCAGCGGACGGCGGACTGCTTTGCCGCCCTGGATATCCCCGTGATCCGTCCCGCCGGCCTTACCGGCCGGACGGAGGACCAGTGGCGTCAGTCCCAGCGCCCCTACGCCGGGGAGCTGCCCACCAATTTCATCGTCCCGGAGCTCCAGGGGATGATCGAGCCGGTCCACATCTCCTGCGGGGACGGACAGCGCCGCCACATCCCCATCCCTGAGCGGGTGGAGCGGCTGACGGGGCGCATCCAGAGCTGGCTGCGCCTGCGGGGCAAGGCCAACGGCGAAAAGCGCGTGGCAGTGATGCTCCACAACGCCCCCTGCTCCGGCGTGGAGGCCACGGTGGGGCAGGCCACGGACCTGGACGCCTTTCAGAGCGCGGTGGATCTTCTGAAGCGCCTGGAGCGGGAGGGGTACGCCGTGGAGAACGTTCCTGAAAACGGGGAGGCCCTCCGGGCGCTGATCTTCTCCCGAAAGGCGTACTCCGACTTCCGGTGGACCTCCGCGGAGGACATCGCCGCCAGCGGCGGCGTTTTTGCCCGGATGGGCCAGGCGGAATACCTGTCGTATTATCAGAAGCTCTCTCCCCAGGCCAGGGAGAGGATGGAGCGCAGCTGGGGGCCGCCTCCCGGCGAGGCCATGGTGCTGGACGGGTCGCTCCTCATCACCGGCGTCGCCTTCGGCAGCGTGCTGGTGATGGTCCAGCCCAAGCGGGGCTGCTACGGGGCCAAGTGTACCGGCCAGGTCTGCAAGATCCTGCAGGACCCCGCCTGCCCGCCTACCCACCAGTATCTGGCGACCTACTGGTATCTCCAGCACCGCTGGGGGGCGGACGCGGTGGTACACCTGGGGACCCACGGCTCCCTGGAGTATCTGCCCGGGAAGGCCGCCGGCCTCAGCGGGGACTGCTTCCCGGACATCGCCCTGGGGGACCTGATCGACCTGTACCCCTATGATACCTCCGCCGTGGCTCAGGCGCTGATCGCCCGGCGGCGGGCCTACGCCGTCACCGTCAGCTATCTGCCCGCTCCCGGCAGGGGGCTGACCCCCGCCCAGCGCCGCCTGGGGGAGCTGATCGACCGCTATTTTGCGGCCCAGGAGCAGCAGAGCGGACAGCTGGCGATGATCCGCCGGGACATCGAGGCGGAGGCGGCCAGTTCCTCCGCCGCCCAGGCGGTGTTTGCCCGGGAGCCGGACTTTGACGGGGCCCTGCGGACCCTGCGGGCTATGCTGGGCCGGACGGAGGCACGGCGGAAGGGCGGCAGCCTGCGCGCCTTCGGGGCCGCTCCGGACCGGCAGTGGGTCCGTGACTACATAACCGAGCTGTGGCAGAGCGGGCCGGACCTGCCGGAGCCCTGGCGGAGCATATCGGACCCCCTGGCGCGCTCGGAGGCTATGTGCCGCTTCATCGACGGGGCGCTGGACGGGACCGGGGAGACAGACCCGTCTCTGCTGCCTATGGCGGAGGACGCCCGGCAGATCGCCGGTGGCCTTCTCCAGGCGGGGGAGGAGATGGACGCCCTGGTCCGCGCCCTCTCCGGCGGATTTGTCCCGCCCACCCGGGGCGGCGAGGCCGCCTGCGGCGGCCGGGAGATCCTGCCCACCGGCAGGAACATCCACGGCGGCGAGCGGGACAAGGTCCCAACCCCCTTCGCCTATGAGCGTGGGCGGCAGGCGGCGGAGGACCTGCTGGCGCTGTACCGGCGGGAGTCCGGCGCGCTGCCCGGCAAGGCGGCCATGAACATGACGGCCCTGGACGTGACCCGCACCGGCGGCGAGCAGCTGGGGCAGTTTATGGCCCTTATGGGGGTGCGCCCTGTGTGGAGCCCGGCGGGCCGGGTGGACGGCCTGACGTGCATCCCCCTGGAGGAGCTGGGCCGCCCGCGGGTGGACGTGACCGTCCACATCTCCTCCGTGATGCGGGACGCCTGGCCGGAGACGCTGACGCTCATGGACCGGGCGGTCCGCCTGGCGGCGGAGCAGGAGGAGCCGGACGAAATGAACCATGTCCGGGCCAACGCAAAGGCCATCAGCCGCCGGGGGGAGGACGGCACGGGCCGCATCTTCGGCGGACAGCCGGGGACCTACACCTCCGCCGTGGGGCTGGCTCTGAAGGCCAGCGCCTGGCAGGGGGAGGAGGACCTGGCCAAGTATTTCATCGACGCCTCCTCCTACCTCTATGGGGAGAGGAAGCAGGGCGTTCACGCCCCGGGGGCCTTCGCGGCCAACGTGCGGCAGATCGACCTGACCAGCGACATCACGGTCTCCCGCCGCACCGACGCCGTGGCCAGCAGCTACAGCGCCCGGGTCCAGGGCGGCTTCCGCCTGGCGGCCAAGGCCCTGGGCAGCAGCAAGCAGATTCGCCAGTACATGGGGGAGAGCGCCGGCGGCGGTGCCGTCCGGGTGGTCCCCATGGCGGATCATGTGGCCCGGGCCATCTCTGACACCCTGCTCAACGACGTGTGGCGGGAGCAAATGATGGACCAGGGCTACCAGGGCGCGGCAGAGCTGATGGGCCGCGTGCAGAACATCTTTGATACCCAGTGCGTCTGCGAAAACATCCCGGACGGCACCCTGGACGACGTGGCCCGGCAGTATCTGCTGGACGAGGACATGCGCCGGTGGTTCCGGGAGGTGAACCCCTACGCCCTGGAGGAGTCGGGCCGCCGCTTCCTTGAGCTCAGCCAGCGGGGAAAATGGCAGGGGGACCGGGAGGTCCTGGACGGACTCCGCCGGGCCTATCTCCAGGCCGAGGGCGACCTGGAGGACGGCGTTTCCGGCCTGGGGGACATCCAGGCGGGGAACGTGGACGTCGTGACCCACGACCAGGTGGACAGCTGGTCCCAGCGCCTGCGGGAGACCGGCGAGGTGATGAAGAAATGGAAGACGTAAGGTCCCTGGTGCTGCGCCTCACCGAGCGGTGCAGCCTGCGCTGCGCCTACTGCTACGCCCAGCGGGACGGTGCGGACGTTCCGGACATGACGGAGGAGCTGGCGCTGGGGGCCGTGGCATTGTGCTGCCCCGAGGGCAGGAGCCTCAGCATCCAGTTCACAGGCGGGGAGCCGCTGCTGCGCCTGGAGCTGATGGAGGCGGTGTACGCCTTCGGCCGGGCCACCGGCAGGAGACTGCGGCTGGCCGTGCAGACCAACGGTACGCTTTTAACGGACGACACCTGCCGCCGCCTGGCGGCCATGGGCTGCGCCGTGGGCGTCAGCCTGGACGGGACGGCCTCCGCCAACGCCCTGCGGGCGTTCCCGGACGGACAGCCGTCCTTTTCCGCCGCCGTCCGGGGGATTCGGAACCTGGGCGAGGCGGGTATGCGGTGCAATTTGACCACGGTGGTCACCCGGGCCAATGCGGAGGAGCTGGGCCGCCTGCCGGACCTGGCCTTGTGGCTGGGGAACGTCACCGGCGTTGGGCTGGACCTGTTCCGTCCCCTGGGCCGGGGCCGGGGGCAGGAGCTGGCCCCCTCGGCGGAGGCGCTGGAGCGGGGCCTGCGGGCGCTGGTCCGCCGCACCAGGGAGGTCCGCGCCGCCGGCGTACCCTTCCGCCTGCGGGAGCTGGAGCGGCTGAAAAAGCGTCGGGCCGGCTGCGGCTGCGGCGGCGTCTACTGCTATGCCCAGACCGACAAGTCGCTGGCGGTGGACGGCGCGGGGGACTGCTGGCCCTGCTCCTCGCTGGCGGGCCGGGAGGGCTGTCTCCTGGGAAATCTGCGGGAGGGCCTGCTCCAGAGGCCCCGGCGGGAGCTGGGGCTGGACGCGCCGGAGACCTGCCGGGCCTGTGAGGCATTTTCCCTCTGCGGCGGCGGCTGCCCGGCGGGCAGGACCGCCCTGGCGGGAGAGCCGGACCGCCTGACCTGCGTGATGCACCGGGTGCTGGCGGAGGAGTGGAAGGAGGAGAGCGTATGATTCGAATCTTGTGCCTGATCGCCACCGAGGACCGCCTGTGGAACATGAAGCGGGCCTTCCGCCGCCTGGAGGCGGAGCATCCGGGGCTGATCGGGGGGAGCTGCTGGTCCGTGTGGGACCTGAGCGCGGATCCGGAAAAGATCTCCGCCATGCTGGCGGAGGCGGAGACCTGTGATTACGCCGTGGTCTACTTCCACGGCGGCGCCCAGATCATCCCGGACTTCCACAAGCTGTGGCAGCGCCTGACGGGGCGGATGCCGGTGTACTTTGAGTCCTCCCTGCCGGAAGAGATCGCGGAGCTGCTGCCCACCTCCGGCCTGACGCCGGAGGAGTACCAGGGGGTTCGGCAGTACTTCCGCCTGGCGGACGAGAGAAATTTTGCCGCCATGCTGCTGCACATCGCCCATACCCGCTTTGGGGCGGACTGCCCGGCGCCGCCGCCCTGTCCGCCTCTGGAGGAGGGCTTCTATACGCCCCGGGGCTTGCTGAGCGAGGCGGAGGGCCTGGCCCTGCGGCAGAAGGCCGCGGCGGGGGACCGCCCGGTGGTGGGACTCATCCTCCACCAGAGCCAGATCGTCAACGGCAACACCCGCCACATCGACGCGCTGCTGGAGCGGCTGGCGGAGCTGGGGGCCGCCGTGCTCCCCCTCTTTACCCGCATGGCCAGCGACGAGGACGACCAGCGGGGTATCCGCCAGGCCATGGAGCGCTGCTTTACCTGGGAGGGCCGACGGCTGCCCCAGGTGATCCTGGTGCTCACCGGTTTCTCCCTGACCCATATGGGCTGGCCCGGCGACGGCCAGCGGGAGGCCCCGGAGAGCATTTTCACCGGCTGGGACGTGCCCGCCCTCCAGGTCATGGCCACCCGCTTCACCCGGGAGGACTATGAGCGCCTGCCCCAGGGTATCGACAGCATGTCCCTGTCCACCACCGTCTTTCAGCCGGAGCTGGACGGACAGATCATCACGGTGCCCTGCGCGGTCCACGAGACGGCGGAGGAGGACGGCGTGGCGCGGAAGGTCCTGGTCCCCTTGGCCGACCGGGTGGACCGGGTGTGCCGTCTGGCGCTAAACTGGGCGAGGCTGCGGCGGATGCCGGCGGGGGAGAAGAAGATCGCCATTTTGTTCAACACCATGCCAGGCAACGCCAAGATCGGCTGCGCCGAGGGGCTGGACTCCTTCGAGAGCGTCCACCGCATCGTCCAGGCCCTCCAGCGGGAGGGGGTCCGGACCGACTTTCCCTTTGAGAGCGGCCAGGACATCGCCGACCGCATCACCGCCGGGCTCACCAACGACCTGCGCTGGAGCTCACCGGCGGAGATGGTCCGCCGGGCGGCGGACGCGGTGGAGCCGGAGATCTGGCAGACGTGGTTCGGCGGCATGAGCGGTCAGATCCGCCGGGAGCTGGAGAGCTCCTGGGGCGGCGCGCCCGGGGAGGTGATGGTCCAGGACGGGCGTATGCTCATTCCGGGACTTATCAACGGCAACATCTTCATCGGCCTCCAGCCCTCCCGCGCCTTCGGGGAGAAGGCGTCGCAGCTCTACCACAGCACCGACTCCACGCCGCCCTACAGCTATCTGGCCTACTACCGCTGGATCGCGGAGCGCTTCCGCGCCGACGCGGTGTACCACATCGGCACCCACGGCTCCCTGGAGTGGCTGCCGGGGAAGGAGGTGGGCCTCTCCCAAAACTGCTATCCCGACGCCTGCCTGGACAGCATCCCCCATCTGTACCCCTACCACATGGGCATCGTGGGCGAGGGCATCCAGGCCAAGCGCCGGTCCTGGGCGGTGATACTGGACCACATGCCGCCGTCCCTGGACGAGGCGGAGGCCTACGAGGGCCTGGCGGTCATCGACGAGGCTCTGAAGGAGTACCACCAGGCCCGGCAGACCAGACCCGCCCAGGTCCCACAGCTGGCAAAGCGCATCTGGGATCTGGCGGGGGAGCACCGTCTGCTCACGGACCTGGGCCTGACGGAGGAGGATTTTTCCGCAGACCCCGAGGGGACGGTGGACCGCATCCACCTGTGGATGAGGGAGCTGAAGCACTCCGTCGTAAAGGACGGCCTCCACATCTTCGGCCAGGTCCCCCAGGGAAAGCTGTACGACAACCTGCTGCGGGCCCTGGTGCGGGTGCCCAACGGGAACATCCCCGCCTTGAACGACGCCGTCCTCACGGCCCAGGGCTATGACCCGGAGCAGGTCAGGGACCGGCCCGCGGACGACTTCGGCGGAATCTCCGGGGAGACCGCCCTGGACGGGGCCGTGGCGGCCGCCCGCCGCTTGGTGTCGGCCCTGGCCCAAAGGAGCTATGACAGCTCCGCCGTGGACGCCGTCGCGGACGGCGAGGGCTTCCCAGGCTCCGCCGCCGGTTTGCGCCGGGTGCTGCGGTACCTCTGCGAAGTGGTGACGGACAAGCTGGACCACGTCACCGACGAGATGGACCACCTGCTGGCGGGGACCTGGGGGCGGTTCGTGCCCCCGGCCCTGGGAGGCAACCCCACCCGGGGCAATGTGGGCATCCTGCCCACAGGCCGGAACTTCTACGCCAGCGACCCCGCCCAGATCCCCTCCCGGGCCGCCTGGGAGATCGGCGGCAGACTGGCCCGGCAGATGCTGGACCAGTACGCGGAGCAGGAGACGGGATGTCCTGAGAGCGTGGCCATGGTGGTCTGGGCGGGCAACACCATCAAGACCTGCGGCGAGGACCTGGCTGAGTGCCTCCATCTGATGGGGGTGCGGCCGGTGTACCTGGGCCAGACCACCCGGGTGCTGGGGGTGGAGCCCATCCCCCTGGAGGAGCTGGGGCGGCCCCGCATCGACGTGACGCTGCGGATCTCCGGTCTCTTCCGGGACATGTATCCCAACTTGATCCGGCTCATGGACCAGGCGGTTGCCTGCGCGGCGGCCCTGGACGAGCCGGAGGAGCAGAACTACATCAAAAAGCACGTCCGGGAGGACATGGAGAAGCTGCTGGAGGACGGCGTCCCCCGGGAGCGGGCCCGGGACGAAGCCTATCTCCGGGTCTACGGCTGCGCGCCGGGGTGCTACGGCACGGCGGTGGCCAAGGTCATCGACAGCCGCCAGTGGACGGACTACCGGGACCTGGCCCAGGTGTTCGAGACCTGGTCCAGCTACGGCTACAGCGCCCGGGAGCACGGGGAGAGCCATCCGGAGATGTTTCGCCGGCGCATGTCCACCGTGGGCGTCACCATCAAAAACGAGAGCACCGTGGAGTACGACATGCTGGACAGCGACGACTTCTACGCCTATCACGGGGGACTGGTGGCCTGTGTGAAGGCAAATTCCGGCAGGACGCCGCTGTCTGTGACGGGCCACACCGACGACCCGGACCGGCCTGTGACCCGGACGGTGGCCCGGGAGACGGCCCGGGTGGTCCGCAGCCGCATCCTGAACCCCAAGTGGCTGGAGGGCCTGAAGCGCCACGGCTTCAAGGGGGCCCAGGAGATCGCCGCCTCCCTGGACAGCCTTTTCGGCTGGGACGCCACGGCGGAGGCGGCGGAGGACTGGATGTACCAGTCCATCGCGGAGAAATTCCTCTTTGACCAGGAGACCCGCCGGTGGATGGAGTCCGTCAACCGCTGGGCGGTCCACAGCGTCAGCGAGCGGCTGCTGGAGGCCCACCAGCGGGGCATGTTTGATACGGACGAGGAGACCCTCCGGCGCCTGCGGAGCATCTACATGCAGGCGGAGGGCAGCATAGAGGAGGTCAGCCTATGATCGAGATCCGGCACGTGACAAAAATTTATCCCCAGGCCAGGAGCAAGGCCCTGGACGATGTGTCCATGACCATTCAGTCCGGCGAGTTTTTCGGCCTGCTGGGGCCCAACGGCGCGGGCAAGACCACGCTCATCAGCATCCTGGCCACGCTCCTCCTGCCCACGGAGGGGGAGATCATCATTGACGGGGAGAAGCTGACCCGGCAGCGGGGGGACGTAAAGCGCAAGCTTTCCCTCATCACCCAGCACAACTCCCTGCGCAATGACATGACGTTGGACCAGATCATGGAGCTGCAGGCCCGGCTCTACGCCATGGACCTGCGCCAGGCACGGGCGCGGTCGGCGGAGCTGATGGCGTTCTGCGGCCTTGCCGACCACCGGAACAAGACCGTGCGCAAGCTCTCCGGCGGCATGAAGCGGAAGCTGATGCTGTGCCGGGCCCTGCTGACGGAGCCGGAGATCCTGATTTTGGACGAGCCCACCATCGGGCTGGACCCGGCCTCCCGGCGGCAGATGTGGGATCTGCTGCGGACGCTGAACCGGCAGGGGCTGACCATCCTGCTGACCACCCACTACATCGAGGAGGCCCACTATCTCTGCCAGCGCATCGCCCTCATCGACCAGGGCAGGACCGCCCGGTTGGATACGCCGCAGCAGCTCATCAGCGAGCTGGGGGAGGTGGCTGTGGACACCTTCCATGATGATCGCACCCAAAGCGCCTTTTTCCCGGGGAAGGAGGAGGCCCTGGCCTACGCCGCCGGGCTGGACGGCAAGTTCATGCTGCGCTCCACCACTCTGGAGGACGTGTTCCTCAGCGTGGTGGGCCGGGGACTGGAGGGAAAGTGATGAATAAGAATATGTACCTGCGGGCCGTAGGGACCGTGCTGTGGGAGAAACTGGTGGAATTTAAATTCGAGTGGAAGAAGATCACCGCCTCCGCCCTGGTCAGCCCTCTGCTCTATATGATCGCTCTGGGCTGGGGCCTGGGCTCCACCAGCACCGTCACCGACCGGCCCTACATCGACTTCCTGGTGCCGGGCATCATCGCCCTGACCACCATGAACACCAGCTTTGCCGCCGTGTCCCAGCCCCTGAACGTCCAGCGGCTCTTTGAGCACTCCTTTGACCAGATCATCATATCCCCCACCCCCATGCCTGCCTATATCTTCGGCCAGATGCTGGGGGGCGCCCTGCGGGGCATCTACAGCGGCGTGCTGATCCTGCTGCTCAGCGTCCCCTTCGGCGCGACCATGCACATCACCCCGGCGTTTTTCCTGGTGATGCTCCTCAACGGCATGACCTTCGGGGCCCTGGGGGTGATGGCGGCCATCCTGGCCAGCACCCACGCGGACATCTCCCGCTTCTCCAGCTTCGTGATACTGCCCATGACCTTCCTGTGCAACACGTTTTTCCCCCTGGACCGGGTGCCGGACGCCATCGAGCTGCTCATCAGCATCCTGCCCCTGACCCACGCCAGCGGCTCCCTGCGCGCCATGGCCTACGGCGGCTCGCCCAGTCTGGTGAGCATCGGCGTCCTGGCGCTGTATGCGCTGGTATTCATGGTGGTAGCCAACGTAGTGGTGGTCCGCCGGAAGAACCTGTAGCGCCGCCGGACGGAGGCCCATGAAGAAACAAGCATCCCCCGGCGCAAACGCGCCGGGGGATGCTTGCTGTATAAGCGGTTCGCTCAGCCCAGGAGCAGGGCCGCTATGGGCAGCAGGATCAGCAGGCCCACGAGGTTGGCGGCGGTGAAGAAGAGGAGATAGCGCCCCATGTGCCGCCCCTCTGTGGCCAGGTAGAACTTCAGGGAGATGAGACTTGCCAGGGAGGCCACCGGGGTCCCCAGCCCGCCCACGTCCACCCCCGCCAGCAGACCCCGCCAGTCCTCTGTCAGAGGGGCGAGAAG
>DBFJQM010000042.1:0-60753 GCA_048404665.1 Candidatus Pelethomonas sp. | reverse complement strand
TGAAAACAAAAAAGCACGCACCCACCATTTAAGGTGAATGCGTGCAAATGATAAGTCGGGAGGAAGCTTTGATTTTGGACTAAATCAGCATACTCACTCCATAGAACCGACTGTATGTCTATTATAGGTCAATCCTCGGCCTTGAAGTCGATGGCCGGGGCCGCCACCGCGTTGGCGAAGCCGGTGATGGGCACCAGCGTCCCGGCCCCGCCGTACCGGGCCAGCTTGTTGTACAGGTTCAGCCCCGTCAGCAGCACCGACAGGGCCACCAGACACACGCTGGTGGCGGTGCCGGCGTCGGTCTTCTCCAGGCCCAGGCCCGTAAAGCCGTCCATAATGGCCTGACCAATGACGCAGATGCCGCCGCCGATGAGAAAGGCCAGGGTGCAGTCCTTGAAAAGGGGGGATTTTTCCGCCCGGTCCTTCACATACTGCTCGTATTCCTTGTTGGACATATCCATACGATCACGCTCCTTGGGACCTAGTATGCCCCAAGGGGCGTGAGATCATGCGGAACTACTCCCGGAGCAGATCCCCCAGATGGGCGCTTTTCAGCGCCTTCATCAGCGCCACGCCCAGAATGGGGGCAAAGATCGTGGCCAGCACGCCGTTGACCAGAGTGGCGGGCAGCTTGGATACCACCAGCGCCCAGCGCAGAGCGGCAGTAGACAGATTGTTAAGGGTGCCGTTATAGAAAAAGTTCTTTACGGAGTATGCTACCAGGTACGTCAAGGCGGCACAGCCGGTGGCCGCGGCCTGAGCGCCGTATTTTTCTTTCGCGGACTTGAACACATAGTAGAGCACCAGGCCCGCTACCAGACCGTACATCCCCTTGGTGCAGAAGGTGATGGGCGCCTCCGCCACATAGCTGGGGTCCATCAGGTCGTAGATGGCGGAACCCATGCCCGCCGACAGAAATCCCCACCAGGGTCCCAGCAGGATCCCGGAGAGCGCGCAGAGGATATTGGCCAGCGTGATGGCGGATACGCCGCCCAGAGGAACAGGGAACTTGATCCGGAGATAATTCCCCACAAAGACGATGGCGGCCATCATGGCGCAGGCGCACAGCCGCACCAGAAAGACATGGCTTTTTGTTTGCTTCATCATATGTCTCCCTTCTGCCGCCCGCTTGACGGCGGCCCTTGATGGTGCTATTATACCTCTATCTGGCTCTATTGAAACGGCCAGTATATGAATATTTTATGGTATCAGTTTGAGGAGAGGAGGTCTGTCCCATGGTGGAACTGGCCCTGTGCCTGGACCCGGGGGCGAAAAAGCCCCTGTATGAGCAGCTCTACGACAGCCTCGCACAGCAGATTCGCGCCGGGCGGCTGAAGGAGGGGGACCGGCTGCCGGGGAAGCGTTCCCTGGCCTCCCAGCTGTCGGTGGCGGTGAACACGGTGGACACCGCCTACCAGATGCTGGCGGCGGAGGGGTATCTGGAGGCCCGGCCCAGAAGCGGCTTTTTCGTGCTGGCGTACACCGATACCCTGCCCCGGACCGCCCCCCGGCCGGCGGCGGTCCCGGAGCGCCCGGCGGAGGCGCCGCCCCGGTTCGACCTGACCGCCGGCGCGGTGGACACCAAGCTCTTCCCCTTCCGCACCTGGGGCCGCATCCAGCGGGAGCTGCTCTACGACAGCCCCCAGCTCCTGCGCCACGGCCACCGTCAGGGGGACCCGGACCTCCGGGCCGCCCTGGCGGACTACCTCCACGCCTACCGGGGGGTGGTCTGCGCCCCGGAGCAGATCGTGGTGGGGGCCGGGGTGGAGTACCTGCTGGGCCTGGCGGCCCGGCTGCTGGCGGGGTCCGCGGCGGCGGTGGAGAACCCGGGCTACGACCGGTCCCGGACCATTCTGGAGAACAACGGCGTCCCCTGCCGGTGCGTGGACATCGATGAGGGGGGGCTGTCCATGGAGGGCCTGGAGCGCAGCGGCGCGGACCTGTGCTACGTCACCCCCAGCCACCACTTTCCCACCGCCGTCACCATGCCCGCCGGGCGGCGGGCCCAGCTGCTGGCCTGGGCGGCGGCCCGGCCGGGCCGGTACATCCTGGAGGACGACTACGACGCGGAGTTCCGCTTCGACATGCGGCCCATCCCCAGCCTCCAGGGCATGGCGGGCCCCGACGGCCCGGTGATCTACCTGAGCACCTTCTCCAAGAGCCTGGCCCCCAGCATCCGCATCGCCTGCATGGTGCTGCCCCCCGCCCTGCTGGAGCGGTACCGGGCGGTGTTCGGCAGCTACGCCAACACCGTCAGCCGCTTCGAGCAGCAGACCCTCCGCCGGTTCCTGACGGAGGGGTACTTCGTCCGCCACCTGGCCCGGCTGCGCCTGGCCTACAAGGGCCGCATGGAGCGCCTGGCATCGGCCCTGGAGGAGACCTTCGGCCGGGACCGCGTCGCCCTGGGGGGACGCCACACAGGGCTGCACCTGCTGCTGACCCTGGCGGACGGTCCCGGGGAGACTGCCATGGCGGAGCGGGCGGCAGAGCAGGGCGTCCGGCTCCGGGGGCTCAGCGAGTACTACATGGAGCGGCGGGAGACCTGCCCCGGCAACACGGTGATCGTGGGCTACGCCTCCCTGGACGACGCCGACATTCCCGCCCTGGCGGCGGCCCTGGGCCGTGCCTGGGGGCGGGATGGAGAAAATAATCGTCGAATCCTGTAAGTTCTACTTGAATCGGCGGGGAAGATACGGTAAACTGGTGGCATCTAAGGCGACGATTCCACTCATCAATATTTTAGGAGGCAGACTATGGGCAAATTCGTTATCCGCACCACCAACACCGGCGTGAAGTTCGACCTGAAGGCCGGCAACGGCGAGGTCATCGCCACCAGCGAGGTCTACAGCAGCGAGGAGTCCTGCCGCAAGGGCATCGCCAGCGTCCAGAAGAACGCTCCCGCCGCCGCGGTGGAGGACCAGACCGTCCCCGGCTACACCGAGGAGAAGCACCCCAAGTTCGAGATCTACACCGACAAGGCCGGGGAGTTCCGCTTCCGCCTGAAGGCCACCAACGGCCAGATCATCGCCGTCAGCGAGGGCTACAAGGCCATGGCCGGCTGCCGCAACGGCATCGAGTCCGTGAAGAAGAACGCCCCCGACGCCCCCATCGTGGAGCAGGAGTAAGGAATCAAAAAAGCGCGCATAGCGCGCTTTTTTGATTCCTCTGCACTTCCCACATACCAGGGCCCCGCTCCGGCAAATGCCGGAGCGGGGCCCTGTGCGCGGCAGTCTTTTACTCCACCTTGGGCAGGTGGGCCAGGGAGGCCGCGATATCGGCGTCGGTGGGGATATAGTCCGTCATCTCGCCGTCGTGGAACTTCTGGTAGGCCACCAGGTCGAAGTAGCCGGTGCCGGTGAGGCCGAAGAGGATGGTCTTTTCCTCGCCGGTCTCCCGGCACTTGACGGCCTCGTCGATGGCCACCCGGATGGCGTGGCTGGACTCGGGGGCGGGCAGGATGCCCTCCACCCGGGCGAAGTACTCCGCCGCCTCGAACACCTTGGTCTGCTCCACGCTGACAGCCTCCATGAGGCCGTCGCCATAGAGCTGGGAGAGGATGGAGCTCATGCCGTGGTAGCGCAGGCCGCCGGCGTGGTTGGCGGAGGGGATGAAGCCGCTGCCCAGGGTGTACATCTTGGCCAGGGGGCAGACCATGCCGGTGTCGCAGAAGTCGTAGGCGTACTTGCCCCGGGTGAGGCTGGGGCAGGAGGCGGGCTCCACGGCGATGACGCGGTAGTCCGCCTCGCCCCGCAGCTTCTGGCCCATGAAGGGGGCGACAAGGCCGCCCAGGTTGCTGCCGCCGCCGGCGCAGCCGATGATGATGTCGGGCTTTACGCCGTACTTATCCATGGCGATCTTGCTCTCCAGGCCGATGACGGACTGGTGGAGCAGCACCTGGTTGAGCACGCTGCCCAGGACGTAGCGGTAGCCGGGGTTGCTCACGGCCACCTCCACCGCCTCGCTGATGGCGCAGCCCAGGGAGCCGGTGGTGTCGGGGTGCTCCGCCAGGATGCGGCGGCCCACCTCGGTGGTCATGGAGGGGGAGGGGGTGACGGACGCGCCGTAGGTGCGCATGACCTCCCGGCGGAAGGGCTTCTGCTCATAGGAGCACTTGACCATATAGACCTTGCAGTCCAGGCCCAGGTAGCCGCAGGCCATGGAGAGGGCGGTGCCCCACTGGCCCGCGCCGGTCTCGGTGGTGACGCCCTTCAGGCCCTGCTGCTTGGCGTAGTAGGCCTGGGCGATGGCGGAGTTCAGCTTGTGGGAGCCGGAGGTGTTGTTGCCCTCGAACTTGTAGTAGATCTTGGCGGGGGTCTTCAGCTTCTCCTCCAGGCAGTAGGCCCGGACCAGGGGGGAGGGCCGGTACATCTTGTAGAAGTCCCGGATCTCCTGGGGGATCTCGAAATAGGGGGTGTCGTTGTCCAGCTCCTGCCTGACCAGCTCGGAGCAGAACACGCCCTCCAGCTCCTGGGCGGTCATGGGCTGGAGCGTGCCCGGATTCAGCAGGGGGGCCGGCTTGTTTTTCATGTCGGCGCGCAGGTTGTACCATGCCTTGGGCATCTCGTCCTCGGACAGATAGATTTTGTAAGGGATCTTGTTCTCGCTCATGGTGTTGCTCTCCTTTCAAAATTTGGTTCCGGGACAAAAGAGAAAATAAAAATCGCCCCTGTCCCTAGCATACTGCTGGGACAGAAGCGATACACACTCTTCTGCGGTGCCACCCGGCTTGACGCTGACGCGTCCTCTTAGCGCGCACTGACATGCGCCGGCTTTGATAACGGAGGTCCCCTCCGGCTCGCCTACTTGCGTCGTCCGCGTTGGGTCTGCCCTCGAAAGCCCATTCAGCCCGGCCATCCCTGCCGCGATCCCACCGCCCGCGGCTCTCTGAGAGGTACCTGTCAAGCCTACTTACACTTTCTCAATGGTTTGTTGCAAGTGACTATAGCACATTGCCGCCCCGGTGTCAAGGGATTTTTGCAAACTTTTTTTCCATGACATTTTGCGGGGGATATGCTATAGTAGGGGCATATCCCGCGCTTCGGGCGGCCCGCCGCGGGGAGGGGACCGGGCCGTCCCGGCCCATTTTGCGCCCGGCGCATCCATTGTGTTGCAAACCTTTGGAGACTGTGCTATAATATACTATCTATTGCTTTACCGCGCTATTTTTTCCACGTCCGGGGACGCCCCGGCGCGGTATCGAGGGGAGGATACGGTCCATGCACAAAAAGCTGTCCCGGCTCATCGAGCCGAATCTGCAGCCCTATTTCCTTTGCCTGGCCCTGTTCGTTCTGGCCACGATCCCCTTCCAGCCTGTTCTGGCGGCGGCGGAGCTGGCGGCCATGGCCGGACTGTACGCCTTTTCCCGCAGCCAGAGCCGCAAGCGCCGCCACAGCGCCATGCAGTACATCGAGGCTCTCACCGGCGGCATGGACGCCGTCAACAAGAACAGCCTCCTCAACACGCCCCTGCCCGTGGTGGTGTTCCGGGCCGACGGCGGGGAGATCATCTGGGCCAACGGCGGCTTCCTGGAGCTGATGGCGGACCGCAGCAGCGTCCTGGACATGAGCATCCGGGACCTGATCCCCGGCTTCAGCTACCAGTGGATCCTGAATAACGACGGCCAGGTGGGGGAGCTGACGGAGATGAACGGCGCCTGCTACCAGGTCTACGGCTCCGCCGCCAGCCTCAGCGGCCGGACCGCGGGGCAGGAGCTGGTGGTCACCGCCTACTTTGTGGACGTGACCGAGGGGCAGCACCTGCGGGCGGTGTACGAGGCCACCCGCCCGGTGGTCTGCGTGCTGGTGCTGGACAACTACGAGGAGCTGCTGAAGGCCGGCGGCGAGGCCGCCCGCAGCGCCGTGCTGGCCCAGATCGACGAAAAGCTCAACGCCTGGGTGGAGGGCACCGGCTCCCTGCTGCGGAAGTACGACCGGGACCGGTACCTGTTCCTGTGCGACGAGCAGTGCTTTGAGCGGCTGGTGGCGGAGAAGTTCTCCATCCTGGAGGCCATCCACGGGGTGGTCAGCGAGGACGGGGTCACCGCCACGCTGTCCATCGGCGCGGGCAAGGACTGCGACACCTATGAGGATGCCTTCAACTGGGCGCAGAAGGCCATCGAAATGGCCCTCAGCCGGGGCGGCGACCAGGCCGTGGTGAAGGACAGCCTGGACTTCCAGTACTACGGCGGCCGCAGCAAGTCCGCGGAGAAGCGCACCAAGGTAAAAAGCCGGGTCATGGCCAAGGCCCTGGGGGATCTTATCGCGGACTCCAGCCAGGTATACGTCATGGGCCACGAGTACGCGGATATGGACGCCGTAGGCGCCGCCGCCGGAATCTGCTGCGCCGCCCGGAAGCTGGGCAAGCGTGCCCAGATCGTCATCGACCTGGAGGGCAACAACGCCCAGGCCCTGGTGCGGAAGCTGGCGGAGCAGCCGGAGTACGAGGACGTGTTCGTCTCCGGACTGGACGCCTTTCTCCACGCCCAGCCCGGGGCGCTGCTGGTGGTGGTGGACACCAACCGGCCGGATATGGTGGAGAGCCGCCAGCTGCTGGACAGCTGCAACCGGGTGGCCGTCATCGACCACCACCGCCGGGCCTCGGTGTATATCGAGAGCGCGGCTCTGAACTTCCACGAGCCCTACGCCTCCTCCGCCGCGGAGCTGGTGGCGGAGCTGCTGCAATATCTGGTGGACCCCGGCGACCTGCTCCACGCCGAGGCCAACGCCCTGCTGGCGGGCATCGTCCTGGATACCAAGAACTTCACCATGCGCACCGGCGGGCGCACCTTTGAGGCGGCGGCCTGGCTGCGCCGGGCGGGGGCGGACACGGCGGACGTGCGCCGCTATTTCCAGAGCGACCTGCCCAGCATGATCCAGCGCTACGACATCATCCGCACCGCCCGGATGTACCACGGGGACATTGCCATCGCCGTGGCGGAGCAGGAGGTGCCCCGGGTGACGGCGGCCAAGGCCTCCGACGATCTGCTGACGCTCCAGGGCGTCCAGGCGTCCTTCGTCATCTACCGCCAGGGGGACGGCGTGTCCCTGTCCGCCCGGAGCCTGGGGGACATCAACGTCCAGGTGGTGCTGGAGAGCCTGGGGGGCGGGGGAAACTCCACCACCGCCGGCTGCCATGTGCCGGACGCGGAGCCCGACGGCGTGTACCGCCGCCTGACGGCGTCCATCGACGAGTATTTCAAGCAGTGAGCAAACCATAAAACGACCATACCATCAGGAGGATATGACCATGAAAGTGATCTTACAGCAGGACGTGAAGGGCCAGGGCAAGAAGGGCCAGATGGTGGAGGTAGCCGAGGGCTACGCCCGGAACTTCCTGCTGCCCAGGAAGCTGGCGGTGCCCGCCACCGCCGACGCGGTGAACACCATGCACCTGCGGGAGAAGGCCAAGAAGGCCGAGGACGCCCGGCTGAAGGCCGAGGCCGAGGACGCGGCGGAGAAGCTCAAAAGCTGCCACGTGAAGATCCCCGCCCGGGCCGGCGCCAACGGCAAGCTCTTCGGCGCGGTGACCAGCAAGGAGGTCTCCGAGGCCCTGAAGGCCCAGCACGGCATCGAGCTGAACAGCAAGAAGATCGTTATGGACGAGCCCATCAAGGCCTACGGCGCCTACCAGCTGAAGGCCAAGCTGGGCTATGAGGTCAGCGGCACCATCTATGTGATGGTGGTGGAGGACAAGTAACGCCGTCCCCAGACCGTCAGAAGGAGGTGTCCCCCTTTGCCAGACGAGCTCCTCACCCGGCAGATGCCCCACTCCCTGGAGGCGGAGCAGGCCGCCCTGGGCGCTATGCTCATCGACGCCGACTGCATCAAGGACGTGATGGACAAGCTCCAGCCGGAGGATTTCTATATCCAGCAGAACCGGGATATTTTTGAGACCATCTATACCATGTTCAGCTACGCCAAGCCCATCGACGGGGTCACGGTGGCGGACGAGATGCAGAAAAACGGCACCTTCGACGACCTCGCCACCCGAAAATACCTGGCGCAGCTCATCGAGTTCACTCCCACCAGCGCCAACGTGATGGAGTATGTGTCCATCATCCGGGACAAGGCCCTGCTGCGGGGCCTGGCCCGGGCCGCCGGGGACATCCTGGGCATGGTCCAGGAGGGGGTGGGGGAGCCCCAGGCCACCCTGGAGGCGGCGGAGCAGAAGGTCTACGCCATCCGCCGGGGCCGCAGCGCCCAGGACATGACCCCCGTCAGCCAGATCATCAAGCCGGTGCTGGACCAGATCAACGAGCTGGCCACCGGCTCCGGGCAGGCGGGCCTGCCCAGCGGCTTCTCCGGCCTGGACCAGAAGATCCACGGCCTGAACAAGTCGGACCTCATCATCCTGGCTGCCCGCCCCGGCGTGGGCAAGAGCACCCTTGCCATGAACATGGCCCTGAACGTGGCCAAGAGCAGCAGCAAGACCGTGGCGGTCTTTTCCCTGGAAATGAGCAAGGAGCAGCTGGTGACCCGCCTGCTGTCCTCCGAGGGGCTGGTGGAGCTCAACCGTCTGGCCACCGGCCGGCTCAGCGCCAGCGACTGGGGCAAGCTGACCCAGGCCGCCCGGACCCTGCGGCAGACCGACATCCGCATCGACGACAACCCCATGCTCACCGTGGCGGACATGAACGCCAAGTGCCGCCGCCTGGACAACCTGGGGCTCATCATCATCGACTATCTCCAGCTGATCTCCGCCTCCGGCGGCAAGAGCTACTCCGGCGAGAACCGGCAGCAGGCGGTCAGCGACATCTCCCGTATGCTGAAGATCATGGCCAAGGAGCTGAACGTCCCCGTGGTCTGCCTCAGCCAGCTCAGCCGCGCCAACGAGAAGCGGGAGGACAAGCGCCCCATGCTGTCCGACCTGCGGGATTCCGGCGCCGTGGAACAGGACGCGGACATCGTCCTGTTCCTGTACCGGGAGGACTACTACAAAGAGGACACGGAGAACAAGAACATCGCCGAGTGCAGCGTGGCCAAAAACCGCCACGGCGAGACCGGGAAGCTCTCCCTGCGGTTCCTGCCGGAGTATGTCACGTTCAATACTCTGGAGACCCGCTATGACGAGGAGTGACCATGAGAGCTGAGGTGGCCGCCTTCTGCCGGCGTTGGGACCTGCTGCCCCAGGGGTCCGTGGTGCTGTGCGCCGTCTCCGGCGGGCGGGACTCGGTGGCCCTGCTGCATCTGCTGCGCTCCCTGTCCGGGGAGATGGGCTTCGCCCTGGAGGCCGCCCACTTCAACCACTGTCTGCGGCCCACGGCGGACCGGGACGAGACCTTCGTCCGGGACCTGTGCCGAAGCTGGGGCGTCCCCCTCACCGTGGGGCGGGGGGACGTAAGCGCCTTTGCCCGCCGGGAGGGGCTGAGCGTCGAGGACGCCGCCCGGCAGCTGCGCTATCGGTTCCTGGAGGAGACGGCCCACACCGTGGGGGCAGGCCGCATCGCCGCCGCCCACCACCGCCAGGACAACGCCGAGACGGTGCTGCTCCATCTGCTCCGGGGGGCGGGGCTCCGAGGCCTCACCGGCATGGCCCCCATTCGGGGCATCCTGGTCCGCCCCCTGCTGGAGACGGACCGGGCGGATATCGACGCGTATATCCAGGAAAACGGCCTCCCCTTTGTGGAGGACGAGACCAATCAGGACACATCCTACACCCGCAACCGCCTGCGGCTGGAGGTCATGCCCCTGCTGGAGGAGATGGCCCCCGGCTGCACCCGCCGCATCGCGGAGGCAGCGGGCCTCCTCCGGGCGGACAGCCGGCATCTGGAGGGGGAGGCCGCCGCGGCGCTGCCCGCCGGCGATGCTCTGCCCCTGGCGGCCCTGGAGGGCCGGGACGAGGCCATCCGGCGGCGGATGGTGCGGGCGCTGGCCCGGCAGGCGGGGGTGGAACTGACCGCCCGGCAGACGGAGGCGGCCCTGTCCCTGGGGTCCGGCGGCCACCTGGACCTGCCCGGCGGGTGGTCCCTCTGCCGCCGGGAGGGGGCGCTGCGGCTGCATCCCGCCGCCCAGCTGCCGCCGCCTATGATCCTGCGCCCGGGACGGCAGACCTGGGGGCCCTACACCGTCCTGGTGGAGCATACGGACGGCGGGACGCCCCCCGGCCCCGGCACGGTCCTTCTGGACGCCGGCCGGGCCTCGGGCGCGCTGTCCATCGGCCCCTGGGACGGCACAGGCCGCCTGGGGGTGGAAAACGGCAGCCGCACCATCAAGCGGCTCTTCGCCGACCGGGGCATCCCGGTGGAGGAACGGGAGGCGCACCCCGCGCTGTACCTGGAGGGCCGCCCCATCGCCGTGTTCGGCGTGGCGGCGGACTGGGACTGCCGCCCCCGGCCGGGGGCGGTCCGGCTGGCGGTGACGCTGGCGAGAAAGGAGCACGGCGATGACCTACTACTGTAAGTACTGTATGCTTCCCAGCGAGGAGAGCGTCTGCCCCAGCTGCGGCACGGAGGGGCTGTGCGCGCTTCTGCCCGAGGACCCCTGCTTCCTGACAGAGCAGCAGTCCATCTGGGCGGACGTGCTGGAGGACGTTCTCCGGCAAAAGAAGATCCCCCATATGAGGCAGTCCGTGCGGGGCGCGGGCATGTCGGCAAAGCTGGGGAGCTTCCAGGCGGCCTACCGCTTTTTCGTCCCCTATGAGTATCTGACCGCCGCCCAAGAGGTGGCGGAGGAGCTATTTTCCGGCACAGACAACGACGAAAATTGACAAAAGGAGAGAGAAACACAATGGGCATGATGGATCAGGACATTCTGAAGGTCCTCTACAGCGAGGAGGAGATCGCTTCCCGCATCCGGGAGCTGGGGCAGGAGATGTACGGGGATCTGAAGGACAAGGACCCCCTGTTCGTCAGCGTGCTGCGGGGCGCCTTCATCTTCATGGCGGACATCGTCCGGGCCTGCCAGGTCAAAAGCGATGTGGAGTTCATCGCCGTGTCCTCCTACGGCAACGCGTTCAGCACCTCCGGGGCGGTTCAGATCACCCACGACATCCAGCAGGACATCACCGGCCGCCATCTGGTGGTCATCGAGGACATCCTGGACTCCGGCACCACCCTCAGCTTCCTGAAGCAGTACTTCCTCACCAAGGGGGCGGCCTCTGTCACCATCTGCACCCTGCTGGACAAGCCCAGCCGCCGGGCCAAGGCCATCACCGCCGACTATGTGGGCTTCGTGGTCCCCGACGAGTTCGTGGTGGGCTACGGTCTGGACTACTGCCAGAAGTACCGGAACCTGCCCTACATCGGCGTACTGAAGCCGGAGGTCTACAGCGGGAAGTAACCCGGCCCGTCGGCCCGGCGCGCCAAAAAAGGAGTGGATCATTTGACCAAAGAGCAAAGACGCCCCAATCTGGGGGCATATCTGATGGTGATGCTGCTGCTGATCGCCGCCTACTTCGCCTTTTTCCTGAAGGGCAGCCCTCCCACCGTGTCCTACGCCCGGGTGGAGGAGCTGTTCCGCGCGGAGCAGGTGGAGAGCTTCTTCGTGCAGGATAACACCAAGCTGTACCTGACCCTGCGGGACGGTACGGTGGTCACCAACCAGCTGGGCAGCGTGGAGGCCTTCCGGCAGGAGCTGGGGGACCTGATCCGGGACCAGAAGGACCGGGGCATCCTGGTGGACTACGACTACCAGCCCCCCTATCAGCCCCCCTGGTGGAGCGAGATCCTGCTGTATGTGCTGCTCATCGGCGGGCTCTTCCTGCTGACGCAGTTCATGGCCGCCCGGGCCCAGGGCGGCGGCGGCATGGACCAGGGCCGGCGCTTTGCCAAGGCCAAGATCCGCTTCGGCGCGGACGGCAGGCGGAAGGTCAGCTTCTCCGACGTGGCGGGGGCCGAGGAGGAGAAGCAGGAGCTGCGGGAGATCGTGGATTTCCTCCAGGACCCCCAGAAGTACCTGGACCTGGGGGCGCGGATCCCCAAGGGCGTGCTGCTGGTGGGCCCTCCGGGCACGGGCAAGACCCTGCTGGCCAGAGCCGTGGCCGGGGAGGCCGGGGTGCAGTTTTTGTCCATCTCCGGCTCCGATTTTGTGGAGCTGTACGTGGGCGTGGGCGCCAGCCGCGTCCGGGACCTCTTTGAGGAGGCCAAGAAGGTGGCCCCCGCCGTGGTGTTCATCGACGAGATCGACGCCGTGGGCCGGCAGAGAGGCGCGGGCCTGGGCGGCGGCCACGACGAGCGGGAGCAGACCCTGAACCAGCTGCTGGTGGAAATGGACGGTTTTTCCGCCAACGAGGGCGTGGTGGTCCTGGCGGCCACCAACCGGGCGGACATCCTGGACCCGGCCCTGCTGCGGCCCGGCCGGTTCGACCGGCAGGTGTACGTGGGGCAGCCGGACCTGAAGGGCCGGGAGGACATTCTGCGTGTCCACGTGAAGAACAAGCCCCTGGCGGAGGACGTGGACCTGAAGGTCCTGGCCCAGTCCACCCCCGGCTTCACCGGGGCGGACCTGGAGAATCTGGTCAACGAGGGCGCGCTGCTCTCCGCTCGGAAGGGGCAGAAGTTCATCACCATGGAAAACCTCCAGGAGGCGGTGATCAAGGTCATCGCCGGGCCGGAGAAGAAGAGCCGGGTGGTGCCCCAGCATGAGCGGCGGCTCACGGCCTACCACGAGGCGGGCCACGCCGTCATGCACCACTGTCTGGCCAGCGTGGACCCGGTCCACCAGGTGACCATCGTCCCCCGGGGCCAGTCCGGCGGCATGACCATCTCCCTGCCGGAGGAGGACCGGGGCTACTACTCCAAGCGCTATATGGAGGAGGAGATCGCGGCCCTGCTGGGCGGCCGGGTGGCGGAGAGCCTGTTTCTGGACGACATCTCCACCGGCGCGTCCAACGACATCCAGCGGGCCACGGCTCTGGCCCGGAAGATGGTGACGGTCTACGGCATGAGCGACGCTCTGGGGGCCGTGTGCTTCGACTCCGGCCACGACGAGGTGTTCATCGGCCGGTCCATGGCCCAGGCCAAGAGCTACTCCGAGGCCGTGGCCGCCCAGATCGACCAGGAGGTCAAGGCCATCATCGACGCCGGCTACCGGCGCTGCCAGGAGGTCCTGGAGGCCCACCGGCAGCAGACGGAGGCCGTGGCATCCTACCTTCTGGAGCACGAGACCATGTCCGGCGAGGATTTCGCCGCGGTCATGGGCTTCCCCAAGGCGGCAATCGAACAGTGACAGATCAGGGCCGTCCGGCGGAAAGCGCCGGGCGGCCCTGCCATAGGAGCATAAGGAGGATACCATGCGGGATCTGACCATTGAGAAAGAGATGTACCGGCTGGCGTCGGAGCTGGAGCACTGGGAGGAGTAGCGCCTGCCGGCGCGGTCCCTTTCCAGGGCGCGCAGGCAGATGGAAGCAGAGCAAAAAGGAAGCCGCCCCGTGTGGGGCGGCTTCCTGCGCTTTGATAGATCGAATTACTCGGCGTCGGCCAGAGCCTTGGCCTCGGCAATGGCCTTCTCCTGGGCCATGGGCGGGCAGTCCTCATAGCGGACGAAGTGGAAGGTGAAGGAACCGCGGGACTGGGTCATGGAGCGCAGGTCGATGGCGTAGGTCATCATCTCGGCCATGGGGACCTCGGCCTCCACCACCTGGTTGCCGTCGCCGGTGGGGTTCATGCCCATGACGCGGCCCCGGCGCTTGTTCAGGTCGCCCAGGATATCGCCCATGTAGCTGTCGGGGATGGTGACCTTCAGCTCGCCGATGGGCTCCAGCAGCACGGGGGACGCCTCGGGCAGGGCGGCCTTGTAGGCCAGCTGGGCCGCGGTCTTGAAGGCGATCTCGGAGGAGTCCACAGGGTGGTAGGAGCCGTCCACCAGGGTGGCCTTCAGGAACACCACGGGGTAGCCCGCCAGCACGCCGTGGGTGCAGGCGTCCCGCAGGCCCTTTTCAACGGCGGGGAAGAAGTTCTTGGGCACGCTGCCGCCGAAGACCTCCTCGGCGAAGATCATGTCCTCCTGCTCGTCCTGGGGCTCGAAGACGATCCACACGTCGCCGAACTGGCCGCTGCCGCCGGTCTGCTTCTTGTGGCGGCCCTGCTTCTTCACCTGCTTGCGGATCTTCTCGCGGTAGGCGACCCGGGGGGTATCCAGCTCGGCCTCAACGCCGAAGCGGCTCTTCAGCTTGCTGACCAGCACGTCGATCTGGATGTCGCCGGCGCCGGAGACCACCACCTGATGGGTCTCGGCGTTGTTGACCACGGAGAAGGTGGGGTCCTCCTCGTTCAGGCGCAGCAGGCCGGAGCCCACCTTCTCGTCCTGGCCCCGGGTCTTGGGGGCGATGGCCCGGGAGTAGCAGGGCTCGGCAAACTGCACTGGGGTCAGCTTCACGATCTTCTTGGGGTCGCACAGGGTATCGCCGGTCTTGAGCCGGTCCATCTTGGCGATGGCGCCGATATCGCCGCAGGCGATCTCCTTGACCTCCTCGGTCTTCTTGCCCTTGACGGTGTACAGGCGGCCCAGCTTCTCGGTCTTGCCGGTGGTGGGGTTATAGAGGGACATATCCGGGGTGATCTTGCCGGAGACGACCTTCACCAGGGAGTACTTGCCGTACTGGTCGGAGATGGTCTTGAACACGATGGCGGCGGTGGGGCCGTTGGGATCGCGCTCCACCTCCACAGGCTCCTCGCCGGACTCGTCGGTAGCGGTCTCGGCGGGCATCTCCTCCGGCGCGGGGACCAGGTCCACGATGGTCTGCAGCAGCATCTCGGTGCCCAGGCCGGTGAGGGCGGAGCCGCACACCACGGGGGCCAGGCTGCCCTCGTGCATGCCCACCTTCAGGCCGTTCATGATCTCCTCCTTGGTGAAGGGCTCGCCGGAGAAGAACTTCTCCATGTTCTCCTCGGTGGTCTCCGCCACGGCCTCCATCAGCTGGTCGTACAGCTCGTCCACCACGCCCATCTTGCCGTCGGGAATGGGGATCTCCACCCGCTTGCCCTTCTTGTCGGCGGGCATCTTGTAGGCCTTCTTATTGAGCACGTCGATGATGCCGATGGTGTGCTTGTTGTCGTCCCAGATGGGGGCCACCACCGGGGCGATGGACTTGCTCAGATTCTCCCGCAGGGCCTCCAGGGTCCGGGAGAAGTTGGCGTTTTCATCGTCCTCCTTGGAGATGTACACGATGCAGGGCTTGTTCTGGCTGCGCAGATACTTCCAGCACCGCTCGGCGCCCACGCTGAGGCCGTCCTTGGAGGCGCACACCAGCACGCCCACCTCGGCGGCCCGGACGCCGGACTGCATCTCGCCGGCGAAGTCGAAGTTGCCCGGGGTGTCCAGCACGTTGATCTTCACGCCCTGGTACGTCACGGGGGTCATGGCCAGGGAGATGGAGATCTGCCGCTTGATCTCCTCGGCGTCGTAGTCGCACACGGTATTGCCGTCCGCCGTCTTGCCCAGGCGGTCGGTAACGCCGGTAATGTAGAGCATGCTCTCCACCAGGGAGGTCTTACCGCTGCCGCCATGTCCCAGCAGGCAGATGTTGCGAATGTTCATAGGGTATTTGTCTCCTTCCGTTTCTATCATCCCGTTCGTCCGCCCTTGGTCCTGGGACGTCGGTATGCGCTTAACAAATCAATTATATAGTATTTTTCGTTTTCATACAACTAATTTTTAATTTTCTGTTTGTTTTTTGACATATTAGACAAAAGTGGAGGTCTATTTTTTCAATTACTCACAAAAGCGGCGGCTATGTTTTGTCCACCCCCCACAAAAGCGGCAGGACCGGCAGGGTCCACAGGAGCAGATAGACCATCAGCAGCAGGGGGGACAGCACGCTGTAGCTGCCGGCGAAGGCCAGATAGAAGCTCACCAGGCAGCCGAACACGCTGCCCAGCACCGCCAAAAGCGTCCCCAGCCGCATCAGCTGGCACAGCCGGCGGCTGCCGGAGACCAGGTCCACATAGGGGTACAGCCCCTCCCGGTAGAGCAGGCCGCTGGGGCCTCCCGCCTCCCGCTCCGGGTCGCTGAGGGCCAATCGCTCCTCCCGCTCCAGCAGCAGGGCGTCGCCGTCGGTGCCGAAGCGGCTTTTCAGCAGCTTGGGGACGATGTTGCCATCCCGGGTGGCCAGGGCCAGGCGCATACCGTTGCGGCCCAGGGCCCGCAGCGCGGCCTCCACCGGCTCGCTGGCGGCGTACTTGATGGAGAACACCGCCGTCAATGTGCCGTCCACCGCCAGGCACAACGCCGTCTTGGCGGGCATGGTGGCGGGCAGCTTCACCCCCCGGTGGCGCATAAAGACCGGCGGACCCACCAGCACGGTCTCCCCGTGGATGATGGCGCTGAGACCGCCCTCGTCGTGGATGTGGAAATGGTCCAGGGGCTGCAGGGGGATGCGGTCCCCCCGGCACTGGTCGTCGAACACACGGGCCAGGCCGCCGCCGCCCTGAATCGCCAGGGAGCCGGCGTAGGAGATGGCCCGGTCCCGCTCCTCGCCGTAGAGCTTCAGCCCGTTGAGGGCCACCGCCCCCGCCGGGAACAGGTCCTGGTCCGTCACCACCAGCAGGGAGGACCCCGCCAGGGCCTCCGCCCCGTACTGTCCGGCCAGGGCGGCCCCGCCCCGGCCCAGGCGGGCGCTGAGCCTGCCGAAGGGGATGTCATAGGCCAGGGGGAACACCAGGGACGCGGCGGCGCATAGGATGGCGGACCAGCACCAGAGGATGTCCTGGACCCGCTCCCGTCCCACGGAGGAGAGCACCGCGAACACCAGGGACGCCGCCGCCAGCACCGGCAGCAGCAGCCGCTGCCACTGGCGGGGGGTATCCTCCATGGCGATTCTGGTATAGAACCCCGACGAGGTCCCCCGGCCCTTGGCCACACCCTCGCCGGACAGGTCCACGGCGTACACCGGGCGGCCCAGCCCGGCGGTGCGCAGGCTCTCGCCCATGCCCTGGTGGAACCGCTCCTTCCCCCACAGGGTGACAAACAGGTTCGCCGAGGCCACGGCGCCCAGCGGCGCAACCGGGGCCCGTCCCGGCAGGAACAGGGCCGTGGCGGCGTCCAGCAGCGTCACCACGCTGCACAGGGCCGAGAAGGCGCAGCCGGACAGCTCCCCGGACCGCAGGTCCTCCATGGCCGCCCGGAACACCGGCCAACACAGGCCGCACATCAGCGCGTGGAACGCCAGCGTCACCATGGTCCTGGCGTCGCCGCCGCTGCTGAAATAGGGGACGGCCACGCCCAGCTGGTCCAGCAGCCAGGGCAGCCACATGAGCAGCAGCACCGGCAGGGCCGCCCGCCTGCTGCTGCGGTAGGACATGTACCGGCGGCGGTGGCGGGAGGCGGCCTCCTGCAGGGGCGGCTCCTGGATCTCCGGCAGGGGGCGCAGCTTCGGCTGGCGGCGCTTCTCCGTCCGGCCCTGCTTTTTCCGCTCCCGCTCCAGCTTCCGCTTCCACTTCTCCTGGCGCTTGGCCAGGTCGTCCTTTACCGCGTCCACCGTGTTGGCCACCACGTCCTCCATGGTGACGTTGATGGGGACCTCCCCGTCGGGGGAGGGAGCCGCCGGGCTCTCCGGGGACGCCGGGGCAGGCCCCGCCGCCCCGCGCTCTTCCGCCGTCTCGACTGCTGTTTCTACTGCCGGGGCAGGAGGCGCGCTCTCCCGCCGGGGCAGGCCGAACATCTCCTCCGGGGAGATGCCCTCCAGCTCCGGGTCCTCCGGCTCCAGGGCGGGTCCGCGGCGCGGCTCCCCCTCCGGCGCTGCCGGCGGCGGACCGGCGGGAGGCGCCTCACGGGAGGCGGAGCCGTACTCCGCCAGGATGGCGTCCACGTCGTAGCCGGTCTCCAGGTCCTCCGCGCCCCGCAGCAGCTCCTGGGTATCCGTGATATCGCCCTCATAGGGCTTTTTCTTCTGCTGATCTGCCATAGCGACCCCCTTTCCAGATCCCGGGGATGATTCGGTCCCGCGTCCTCCTATCCCAGCCGCTGGCGCAGCGCCTCGTACAGCAGGATAGCGGCGGCGGCCGAGGCGTTCAGGGAGGAGATGCGCCCCCGCATGGGGATGCTCACCAGGAAGTCGCAGCCCTCCCGGGCCAGACGGCTCATGCCGTCCCCCTCGCTGCCGATGACGATGGCGGCGGCGCCCTTCAGGTCCGCCTGGTACAGGGGCACGTCCCCCTCGGCGGCGGTGCCGAAGATCCACAGCCCCCGCTGCTGCAGGTCCTTCAGCAGGGCGGGGATGTTGGGCACCCGGGCCACCGGCAGGTAGCTGACGGCCCCGGCGCTGGTCTTTGCCACCACGGCGGTGAGCCCGGCGCTGCGCCGCTTGGGGATGATGACGCCGTGGGCCCCGGCGCACTCGGCGGTGCGGATGATGGCCCCCAGGTTGTGGGGGTCGGATATCTCGTCGCAGACCACCACCAGGGGCTTCTCCCCCCGCTTTTCGGCGATGGCCAGGATGTCGTCCACCGTGGCGTAGGCCTGGGCGGCGGCCACGGCGATGACGCCCTGGTGGCTGTGGGTGGTGCTCATGGCGTCCAGCTTCCGCCGGTCCGCCTCCACCACCACGACCCCCGCCTTTCTGGCCCGGGCGGCGATGCGGGCCAGGGTGCGGTCCGTCTCCCCCTTGGCCAGATAGAGCTTGTCGATGGGCGTCCCCGCCTGGAGCGCCTCCGACACCGCGTTGCGGCCCTCCAGGAGCCCCTCGCCGCTGCGCTCCTCGTCTCTCTGATATTCGCCCATATGCTCCGCCTCCCGGCACTGGTTTTTGGATATACTTTTGTTGATTATAGCACATCCGCTTCCGGCGGACAAGGGCCGTTCTTGGCTTCCGGGCGGAGTATTCACAGAAATTTCATAGAAAAGCCCCAGTCTGTTCTTGAGAAACCGGCCCGTTTGTGGTAGGATGCATACTAGAGTATTGGCGGATCGTCCGCTTTCGCCCATAGATGGAAGGAGAACACCATGAACAACGACCAGAAAAACAATAAGAACAACAAACGAAATTTCAACGGCCTCATCATCCTGCTGGCCTGGGCCGCGATCCTCACCATCGGCCTGAACTACCTCACCTCCTACAGCCGCCAGGCCTCCGCCGCCGGCTCCACCCATGAGATCACCTACAGCGAGTTCAAGGAGCTGGTGAAGGCGGGCAAGGTGGAGAAGGTGATCTTTACCGACGGGAAGCTGGAGATCACCCCGGTGGAGGGCTATGTCTACACCGACGCCGACGGCAAGACCTACGACCGGAACTTCACCCTGTTCACCAATCAGATCGGCATTTACGGCATGGACCTTACGGACCTGCTGGAGGAGCACGGGGTGGAGTACACCAACCCCTATGTGCCGGAGATGTCCCCGATCCTGGAGTTCATGCTGACCTACATCCTGCCCATGGTGCTGATGGTGGGCCTCTTCATGCTGCTGATGAACCTGATGGCCAAGCGGGGCGGCGGCATCGGCGGCATCGGAAGCGTGGGCAAGTCCAACGCCAAGGTCTACATGGAAAAGACCACCGGCGTGACCTTTAACGACGTGGCCGGCCAGGACGAGGCCAAGGAGTCCCTGGTGGAGATCATCGACTTCCTCCACAACCCCGGCAAGTACACCGCCATCGGCGCAAAGCTCCCCCGGGGCGCGCTGCTGGTGGGCTCTCCCGGCACCGGCAAGACCCTGCTGGCCAAGGCCGTGGCCGGGGAGGCGGGCGTGCCCTTCTTCTCCATCTCCGGCTCCGGCTTTGTGGAGATGTTCGTGGGCGTGGGCGCCAGCCGGGTCCGCGACCTGTTCCAGGAGGCGGCCAAGGTGGCCCCCTGCATCATCTTCATCGACGAGATCGACGCCATCGGCAAGACCCGCGACACCCGCTTCGGCGGCAACGACGAGCGGGAGCAGACCCTGAACCAGCTGCTGGCGGAGATGGACGGCTTTGACCCCAGCAAGGGCATCATCGTCCTGGCCGCCACCAACCGGCCGGAGGTGCTGGACAAGGCCCTGCTGCGGCCCGGCCGGTTCGACCGGCGCATCACCGTGGACCGGCCCAATCTGGCCGGCCGCCTGGCCACCCTTCAGGTCCACACCCGGAAGATCAAGCTGGCGGAGGACGTGGACCTGGAGAAGATCGCCCAGGCCACCGCCGGCTGCGTCGGCGCGGACCTGGCCAACACGGTCAACGAGGCCGCCCTGCGGGCGGTGCGCCAGGGCCGCCACGCCGTCAACCAGGAGGACCTGCTGGCCTCCTTTGAGATGGTCATTGCCGGCGCGGAGAAAAAAGGCACCGTCATCACCGAGCAGGAAAAGCGGATCATCGCCTACCACGAGGTGGGCCACGCCCTTACCGCCGCCCGTCAGAAAAACGCCCAGCCCGTCACCAAGATCACCATTGTGCCCCACACCGAGGGCACCCTGGGCTACACCCTCCACCTGCCGGAGGAGGAGAAGTTCCTCATGAGCAAGGAGGACATCCTCACGGAGATCCGCACCCTGCTGGCGGGCCGGTGCGCCGAGGAGCTGGTGTTCAACACCCAGACCTCCGGCGCGGCCAACGACATCGAGCGGGCCACGGAGCTGGCGCGGAACCTGGTGGCCCGGTTCGGCATGAGCGAGAAGTTCGGCATGATGGCCCTGGGTACGGTCCAGAGCCAGTACCTGGAGGGCGGCTACAGCATGAACTGCGCCCAGGAGACCTTTGCCGCCGCCGACCGGGAGGTGGTGGACATCCTCCAGCGGTGCCACGACCAGGCCATGGAGCTGCTGCGGGCCAACCGGGAGATGCTGGACGCCATCGCCGCCTACCTCATCCGGAAGGAGACCATCACCGGCTCCCAGATGATGGCCATTCTGGCCGGGCGGGACCCGGACCAGGAGGAGTACTACGGCATCGCGCCGGACGCCACCATTGAGGCCCCCGCCAAGCACATCAGCATGACCAGCGAGCCCATTGCCATGCCCACCGCCGGGGACGGCTCCATGCCCGCCGCCGGGGACGGGAAGCCGGAGGGCGGCGATTCCCAGGACGGCCAGCCCCAGGGCTGACGCCCCCCAAAAAGCAAGAAAAAGCCAGCCCTCCGCAGTAAGCGGAGGGCTGGCTTTATTCGTATCCGGAGGGATCGCATCATTCCTCGCCGGAGCCGCCGCCCTGGTTCCGGTTCCGGGGACGGTAGCGGTGCCGGCTGCGGCGGCGCTTGGCCTCCCCGCCGGCGGCGGGGGCGGACGCCGCGGCGCTGGCCCGGTCCGCCGCCGCCTTCTTCTCGGCGGTGGTGCTGGTCACCACCCGCACCGGCAGCTTCTCCACGGGCTTTTCCGCCTTGGGGGGCTTGGGGGCCTTGTCGGCCCGCTTCTGGCCCTGGGGCTTCTTCTCGGCCCTGGCGGGCTTTTCCGCCTTGACGGCCTGGACCGGCTTTTCGGCGGCCTTGGACGCCTCGCCGCCCTTGCGGCCGCTCCGCTTCCGGCGGCGGCCGGTGCGGGCCTCTCCGCTCTCCTCCTCGGTCTGGGGCAGGTCCGCCAGGGACTCCCGGATCACCGGCACCCGACGGGGGGTGCGCACCTCCCAGGCATCCTCCCGCTCCTCCTCCGGGGCGGCGGCCCGGGCGGGGCGCTCCTTGGGGATCTCGATGCCCTCCCGGCTGCCCTTGCCACTGCGCAGCACCCGGATCTCGCCGGCCTTGTACCGCTTGGGGGACTCGGGGGCGGTATCCAGCCGGACCTGCACCTCCTCCCGCAGCATGTCCACGCCGCTGACGTTGCCGATGCCGTCGGGGGTATCCACGAAGCTGTCGTTTTTCGGCAGGCGCTTGGCGGCGTCCTCATAGGCGTTCTGCTCGTACTTCAGGCAGCACATGAGCCGCCCGCAGGCCCCGGAGATCTTGGTGGGGTTCAGGCTCAGGTTCTGGGTCTTGGCCATCTTGATGGACACGGGGATGAAATTCTCCAAAAACTGGCTGCAGCACAGGGGGCGGCCGCAGATGCCGATGCCGCCCAGCATCTTGGCCTCGTCCCGGACGCCGATCTGCCGCAGCTCGATGCGGGCCCGGAACACGCTGGCCAGGTCCTTCACCAGCTCCCGGAAGTCCACCCGCCCCTCGGCGGTGAAAAAGAAGATGATCTTGTTGCCCTCAAAGCTGCACTCCACGTTTACCAGCTTCATCTCCAGGCCGTGGGCCGCGATCTTCTGCTCGCAGATGCCGAAGGCCTCCTTCTCCCGCTTGCGGTTGTAGGCGGCGGCCCGGTGGTCGTTCTCCGTGGCGATGCGGGCCACGCTCCGCAGGGGCTGGATCACGGCCTGGTCGGGGACGAAGTGGTTCCCCTCCACGCACTGGACATACTCGATGCCCTGGGCCGTCTCCACCACCACATACTGGCCCGGCTCCACGGTCAGGCCCTTGGGGTCAAAATAGTAGTTCTTGGTTCCGCCGCGAAAGCGGACGCTGACGACTTCTGTCATGGTATTGCTCCTTCTCTCCGCCCGGCCGGGGCGGAGCTGTCTTATGGTCTGGGGCCGGGCGCTCAGCAGGACTCCAGCGCCACAGCCAGGGCGCCGGTGAGCTGGCCCACGTTGATGTTGTAGCCGCACTGGCGGCAAAACCCGTCCAGGGTCCGGGCGGCGGCGGCCAGCCGGCGGCGGCCCATCTCCCGGGCCAGGCGGCGGGACAGCGCGTCCCCCGGCCCCGCCCCGTAGCAGGCGGCCAGGCCCGCCGAGGCCAGGTCCCTGGCGTCGGAGAGCAGCTTCTGCAGCTCCTCCCGGCCCGTCTTGCCGTTTTCCAGGCCGGTGCAGAAGGCGGCCAGCTCCGCCGTGTCATGCCGGCACAGGACCTCCATCAGCCGGGCGGCGGCGGTGTCCGCCTGGGCCTCCTCCCCGCCGCCGGCGAGCTTCCACTCCGCCGCCCGGGACCGGATGGTGGGCAGCAGCACGGCGCTGTTGGCGGCGCAGAACAGGAAGGCCGCGTGGGGCGGCCCCTCCTCCAGCACCTTCAGCAGCACGTTCTGGGTCTTGGGGTCCAGAAGGCCGCAGTCGGGGAAGATGTAGATCTTCCGCCTGCCCTCGTTGGGCAGGATATAGGCGTCGGACCGGACGGAGCGCAGGGTCTCCATGGAGAGGTTCTTGTGCTCCGGGTCCAGGACCGTGATCACATCCGGGTGGATGTCCCGCAGGACCTTCCGGCAGGCGGGGCAGACGCCGCAGGGCGGCTGGGCGGCGGCGCACTCCATGGCCGCGGCGGCGAACCGGGCGGCGGAGACCAGCTCCCCCTGGCCGCTGAAGATGATGGCGTGGGGCATGGCGTCCCGCCGGGCGGCGGCGCGGATGCGCTCCATCAGCCGGGGCTGACCGGGTATGACCAGTTGCTCCTCCATTGCGCGCCGTCCCTCCTCCCGGTGTCCTCATCCGGCGGACGGACGCTCCACCGGATGAAAAATCAAATCTATTGTATCACACCCCGCCGGGAAAAATCAACAAGGGAAGCGAAAAGAAGAATGGAAAACTTTCATTTTACAAATTCTTTGCAAAAATAAGAGGAAAAACTTGAAATTTGCTCTTGCAAACGTTGGAATTTGCCTCTATAATAATATCCTCTGATAAGCTGAATTTGCAAATACACCTACATACTGTACAGGAGGAAAACGTAAAAGTGAGCAAGAAGTATTGTTACCTGTTTACCGAGGGCCGTGCCGACATGCGCGAGCTCCTGGGCGGCAAGGGCGCCAACCTGGCCGAGATGACCAACATCGGTATGCCCGTGCCCCAGGGCTTCACCATCACCACCGAGGCCTGCACCCAGTACTACGAGGACGGCCGCCAGATCAACGACGAGATCATGGGCGAGATCATGGAGTACGTGGCCAAGATGGAGGAGATCAACGGCAAGAAGTTCGGCGATCTGAAGAACCCCCTGCTGGTCTCCGTCCGCTCCGGTGCCCGGGCCTCCATGCCCGGCATGATGGACACCATCCTGAACCTGGGCCTCAACGACGACGTGGTGGCCGCCATGATTGCCGGCAACCCCGACCCCAAGTTCGAGCGCTTCGTCTACGACTCCTACCGCCGGTTCATCCAGATGTTCTCCGACGTGGTCATGGAGGTTGGCAAGAAATACTTCGAGCAGCTCATTGACCAGATGAAGGAGCGCAAGGGCGTCCAGTACGACGTGGAGCTCACCGCCGCCGACCTGAAGGAGCTGGCCGAGGAGTTCAAGGCCGAGTACAAAAACCAGATCGGCCAGGACTTCCCCACCGACCCCAAGGTCCAGCTCTACGAGGCCATCCGCGCCGTGTTCCGCTCCTGGGACAACCCCCGGGCCAACGTCTACCGCCGGGACAACGACATCCCCTACTCCTGGGGCACCGCCGTCAACGTCATGCCCATGGTGTTCGGCAATCTGAACGACAACTCCGGCACCGGCGTGGCCTTCACCCGCGACCCCGCCACCGGCGAGAAGAAGCTCATGGGCGAGTTCCTCACCAACGCCCAGGGCGAGGACGTGGTGGCCGGCGTGCGCACCCCCATGCCCATCAGCAAGATGGAGGAGAAGTTCCCCGAGGCCTACGCCGAGTTCGTGAAGGTCTGCGACACCCTGGAGGAGCACTACCGCGACATGCAGGACATGGAGTTCACCGTGGAGAACGGCAAGCTCTACATGCTCCAGTGCCGCAACGGCAAGCGCACCGCCCAGGCCGCCCTGAAGATCGCCTGCGACCTGGTGGACGAGGGCATGATCGACGAGAAGAAGGCCGTCACCATGATCGACCCCCGCTACCTGGACACCCTGCTCCATCCCCAGTTTGACGCCAAGGCCCTGAAGGCCGCCGCCCCCATTGGCAAGGCTCTGCCCGCCTCCCCCGGCGCCGCCGCCGGCAAGATCGTCTTCTCCGCCGAGGACGCCAAGGAGTGGGCCCAGCGGGGCGAGAAGGTGGTCCTGGTCCGTCTGGAGACCAGCCCCGAGGACATCGAGGGCATGAAGGCCGCCCAGGGCATCCTCACCGTCCGCGGCGGCATGACCAGCCACGCCGCCGTGGTGGCCCGCGGCATGGGCAAGTGCTGCGTTTCCGGCTGCGGCGAGATCAAGATGGACGAGGCCAACAAGAAGTTCGAGCTGGCCGGCAAGACCTATCATGAGGGCGACTGCATCTCCATCAACGGCTCCACCGGCAACATCTACGACGGCATCATCCCCACTGTGGACGCCACCATCGGCGGCGAGTTCGGCCGGGTCATGGCCTGGTGCGACAAGTACCGCACCCTGAAGGTCCGCACCAACGCCGACACTCCCCACGACACCGCCCAGGCTGTGAAGTTCGGCGCCGAGGGCATCGGCCTGTGCCGCACGGAGCACATGTTCTTCAACGACGACCGCATCCCCGCCATCCGGGAGATGATCTGCTCCGACACCCTGGAGCAGCGCGAGGCCGCCCTGGCCAAGCTGGAGCCCATGCAGCAGGGCGACTTTGAGGCCATGTACGAGGCCCTGGAGGGCCGGCCCATGACCGTGCGCTTCCTGGATCCCCCGCTCCACGAGTTCGTCCCCACCGAGGAGGCGGACATTGAGCAGCTGGCCAATACCATGCACAAGTCCGTGGAGGACATCAAGGCCATCATCGCCGGCCTCCACGAGTTCAACCCCATGATGGGCCACCGCGGCTGCCGTCTGGCCGTCACCTATCCGGAGATCGCCGCCATGCAGACCCGGGCCGTCATCAAGGCCGCCCTGAATATCAACGCCAAGCACCCCGACTGGAACATCGTGCCTGAGATCATGATCCCCCTGGTGGGCGAGATCAAGGAGCTGGCCTTCGTCAAGGGCGTGGTGGTCAAGACCGCCGATGCGCTCATCAAGGCCGCCGGCTCTGAGATGACCTACCATGTGGGCACCATGATCGAGATCCCCCGTGCCGCCCTCACCGCCGACGAGATCGCCAAGGAGGCCGAGTTCTTCTCTTTCGGCACCAACGATCTGACCCAGATGACCTTCGGCTTCAGCCGCGACGACGCCGGCAAGTTCCTGGGCGCCTACTACGATCAGAAGATCTACGAGAGCGATCCCTTTGCCCGTCTGGACCAGACCGGCGTGGGCCGTCTGGTGGAGATGGCCGTGAAGCTGGGCCGTCAGACCCGCCCCGACATCAAGCTGGGCATCTGCGGCGAGCACGGCGGCGACCCCTCCAGCGTGGAGTTCTGCCATAAGGTTGGCCTGAACTACGTCTCCTGCTCCCCCTTCCGCGTTCCCATCGCCCGTCTGGCCGCCGCACAGGCTGCTATCAAGTTCCCCAGGAACTGACGCGCGACCGCATACAGCAGGCCCCCGGGACAGTACTGTCCCGGGGGCCTCTTTTTCGTTTCAGGGCGGCCCGTCTCAGCTCTTGGGCGGCGTCTCGCCGCCGGCGGGGGGCTGTCCGTCCTCCTCCTGCCACACCGGCTGATGGGTGGCGTAGCTGGCGGACTCCGTAGGCATCCCCTTCTGCCGCAGGCGGTAGGCGCTGTAGGCCCGGATGCCCGCCAGGACGCAGGCGAAGAGGGGGACGCCCAGGAACATCCCCACCACGCCCCACAGGCCGCCGCCCACCAAAATGGCCACGATGACCCCGAAGCTGGACAGGCCCGTGCTGTCCCCCAGGATCTTGGGGCCCAGGATGTTGCCGTCGAACTGCTGGAGGGCCAGGATGAAAATGACGAAGTACAGGCACTTGATGGGGCTGTCCAGCAGGATCAGGAAAGCGCTGGGGATCGCGCCCAGGAACGGCCCGAAGAAGGGGATCACGTTGGTCACGCCCACCACCACGCTGATGAGGGGGGCGTAGGGGAATTTCAAAATGGAGGAGCCGATGAAGCACAGCATCCCGATGATGAGGGAGTCCAGCAGCTTGCCCCGGACGAAGCCGCTGAAGATCCGGTCCGTGGCCTTGACGCCCCGGATGAACAGGGCCGCCCGGCTCTCCGGCAGGAAGGCGTAGCACAGCTTGCAGCCCGTGGCGGCGAAGCTCTCCTTGGTGGCCAGCAGGTAGATGGACACGATGATCCCGATGAGCAGGTTCTTCAGGAACACCACCACGCCCACTACGCCGCCGGTGATGGCCTCCAGCGCCACCTGGAGCTGGGGCACCAGCTTGTCGTTGACCCACCCCAGGGCGTCCTGGTAGTACTCGTTAAAGACCTCGCTGGCCTTCTGGGCGAAGTCCGGGTTGTTCTCCAGCAGCCGCTGGACCCAGTCGGCGATGGTGTAGTAGTAGTCCTTGGCGTTGGCGGCCAGCTGCAGGACGCTCCGGTACAGCTCAGGCAGCAGCACCCGCAGCAGCGCGTATACCAGCAGCGCCACCACCATCCAGGTCAGCACGATGGCCCCGCCTCTGGCCCACTTGCGGCCCGGCCGGGCCTTCCTGCTCCAGCGGTCCTCGCAGCGGAACAGGAACCGCTCGAACCAGTTGACCAGGGGCGCCAGCAGATAGGCCATGGCAAAGCCGTACAGCACCGGCGCCAGGATCACCAGCAGCTTTCCCAGGTACTGCAGCAGCATACTCTCCCGAAAGACCACGTCGTAGATCAGCATGACCGCGCACACCACGCCCACGGCGGTCAGCCCCCACTGCACATAATGATTTTCCCGCTTCACTGTGCCACCTCCTGCTCGACATGCTTTTATCTTACTCGGCTTTTCCGGCGATTGCAATAGATTTTATTCTATGTTATACTTCCTTAATAAAACCTTTACGATTTGTACTGTTTTCCAGGGGGAGTGTTCTATGGCCCAAACGCTTATGCTGATCGTCAACCCCAAGGCGGGGCGCACCCGCTCCGCCGCGCCCCTGTTCGAGGCGGCCGCGGCGCTGTGCCGGGAGGGGCAGACGCTGCTGTCCATCCGGCAGACCGCCCAGCGGGGGGACGCCACCCGCTTCGTCCGGGAGGATGGGGCCGCCTTTGACCGGATCGTCTGCTGCGGCGGGGACGGCACCCTTAACGAGACCGTGGCGGGGCTGATGGAGCTGGCGTGCCCGCCGCCTCTGGGCTATATCCCCTCCGGCAGCACCAACGACTTTGCCGCCAGCCTCCGCCTGCCGGACCGGCCCCAGGACGCCGCCGCCGTCATCAACGCCAGCGCCGGGCGCAGGCTGGACGTGGGGACCCTCAACGGCCGCCCCTTCGTCTATGTGGCCTCCTTCGGGGCCTTCACCCGGGCCTCCTACGCCGCCCCCCAGTCGGTGAAAAACGACCTGGGGCACCTGGCCTACATCCTGGAGGGGGTCAAGGACCTGTCCACCCTGCGGCCCTACCCCGCGGTCATCACCGCCGGGGAGGAGACGTTCGCCGGGGACTTCCTCTTCGGCGCGGTGACCAACGCCACCTCCGTAGGGGGCCTTATGAAGCTGAGGGAGGAGCAGGTGGTGCTGGACGACGGCCTCTTTGAGCTGCTGCTGATTCCCAACCCCCAGAGCGCCCAGGAGCTCCAGATCCTGCTGCGGAGCCTGCTGCTCCAGGACCTGGAGGGGGAGGGGCTGATCTTCCGCCACGTGTCCCGGCTGACGGTCCAGACGCCGGAGGCGTTCCCCTGGACCCTGGACGGGGAGTACGAGCCGGGGAAGGAGCTGGTGGAGATCGAAAACCACCGCCAGCGGCTGACCTTCCTGCTGTGAAAGCCGTCGGCGGACGCCGGGCGAAGGGGCCTTTCCGCCGGCCAGGACGTGCCTCCGCCTGCCGTTCCCCCCGGATTCTGACCGAATAAGCGCAAAAATGGCAGAAATGAACCAACCGTCTTGCGCTTTCCGGGAAAAGATTGTATGATGTACCCATCAACATGGGGGTCTATTGCCCCCGCGGCAATCTACAAGAAAACGGAAAAGGAGAAACATGACCCATGGGACAAGAAAAGCTTTTGAAGCTCTTTGACTTCCGGGAGCTGGACATGTCGCCCAAGCTGTTTGCGCTGAGCTACAGCGAGGCCGCCGTGGACCAGATGCTGGATCTGGTGCGGGAGAGGTCCCTCACCATCCAGGCCGTCCCCGGCCCGGTGGAGCGGGGCGACATCGTGGTGCTGGACGTTCCCGCCGCCGGGGAGCAGGAGGCGGAGACGCTTCAGCTCAACGTGCAGAAGTACTTCTACGACAACGACTTTGAAGACAGCCTGGTGGGCCGGATGCCCGGCGACAGCCTGACCCTGCCCGCCCGGGGCAACGGCCGCCCCTGCACCCTGACCCAGATCAAGCGCCGGGTCCTGCCGGTGCTCACCGACGAGCTGGTGGCCGCCCTGGAGCTTGAGGACATTACCACCGTGGCGGCCTACCGCCAGATGGTGGTGGACGGCTTCGTGGAGGAGGACCGGGCCAAGAAGTCCGACGCCATCGTCACCGTCGCCACCAACCACACGCTGGAGAAGAGCCAGTTCGGGGACCTGACGGAGGAGATCGCCGAGGAGCGGGCCGCCGACGAGGCCCAGTATCACGCCATGGCCAAGGCCTACGGCATGACCTACGAGGAGATCCTTGCCCGGTCGATCCCCGCCAAATACGAGACGGCGGAACAGCGGGAGGAGTTCCTCCAGAGCCAGGCGGTAAAGGGCGCCAAGCTGAACCTGGTCTTCGCCCGCTATGCGGAGGAGACCGGCACCGTCATCGACCAGGCGGGCTATGAGGCCGCCAAGCAGACCTATCTGGACAGAGGCGCGTCCCCTGAGCAGATCGCCCAGATGTTCCCCTTCCGGGCCTACTGGGTGGAGACCGCCACCAATTGCTTCCGGAACGCGGTGCTGGACTACTACAAGGACCGGTTCACCGTCACGGCGAAGCCGTAAGCCGCCAAACCCGCCCCACAACAGGGCGCGTATCCCCACCAAATCTAAATTTTACCAATAGGAAAGGACACGATTTAACATGAAAGACGGACATGTAGTTTACAAAACCTCTAATGTATGCGCCAGCGAGATCCAGTTCGACGTGGTCAACGACACCATCCACAACGTGAAGTTCGAGGGCGGCTGCCGGGGCAACACCCAGGGCGTGGCGGCCCTGGCGGAGGGTCTCTCCGTCTACGACGTTCCCCGCCGTCTGAAGGGCATCGACTGCCACGGCGGCTCCTCCTGCCCCGACGAGCTGGCCAAGGCCGTCCAGCAGTACATTGCGGAGAACGCCTGATCGCGCAGCGCGGTCTACCGGCGGCCCTCCGCCGTCCCCGGACAGGGCGGCGGAGGGTTGTCTTCATGCGGAGAACACCGTTTGTCCGCCGGTATCGCCCAAATAGGCAGAAATACGGTGAAAATAGGCGGACCATCTTGCGCTTTGCGCGAAAATCCTGTATGATGGAGCCATCAAAATGGGAGCCGAGCAGGCTCTACACCTGATAAGGAGGCAATGCGATGAAATTAGCACTGGACAGCGTTTTCCACGGGTTCAAGGTGACCGCCCGGCAGGAGGTCGCCGAGCTGGAGGCTGTGCTCTGGGAAATGGAGCACGTCAGCAGCGGCGCGCGGCTGGTCTGGCTGGAGCGGCAGGAGGAGAACAAGACCTTCGGCATCGCGTTCCAGACCCAGCCCTGGGATGACACCGGCATTTTCCACATCCTGGAGCACTCCGTGCTCTGCGGCTCGGACAAGTACCCGGCCAAGGAGCCCTTCGTGGAGCTGATGAAGAGCTCCCTGAACACCTTCCTCAACGCCATGACCTTCCCCGACAGGACCTACTACCCCATCTCCAGCCGCAACGACCAGGACTTCGTAAACCTGCTGCGGATCTACATGGACGCGGTGCTCCATCCCCGCATCCACCAGAAGCCGGAGATCTTCTATCAGGAGGGCTGGCACTACGAGCTGGATGAGAACGGCGTCCCCAGCTACAAGGGCGTGGTGTTCAACGAGATGAAGGGCGCCCTGTCCTCCGCCGAAAGCCTGATGATGAACGAGCTGAACCGGGGCCTGTTCCCGGACAACTGCTACCGCTGGGTCTCCGGCGGCGACCCGGCCCACATCCCCGAGCTGACCTACGAGCAGTTCACCGCCGCCCACAAGCGGCTCTATCACCCCTCCAACTCCTACATCTATCTGGACGGCCACATGGACATCGACCAGATCCTGGGCATCCTGGACGGGGAGTACCTGGCGGACTACACCCGCATCCCCACCCCCGGCCCCATTCCCGTGCAGCAGCCGGTGAACGGCGGCACGGTGTACGCCGACTATGAGCTGGGTCCCCAGGAGGACCTGGAGGGCCGGACCATCCTGGCCGACGGCGTGGTGCTCTTCAACTACGACGACCGGGAGGCTATGCTCGCCTACCGGGCGCTGACCGACGCGCTGTGCGGCGGGAACCAGTCCCCCCTGAGCCGCCGCCTCCTGGACAGCGGACTGGCCAAGGACGTGTCTATGGATCTCTACGACGGCGTGCGCCAGCCCTGGGCCATCATCACCGCCCGGGACATCCAGGCCGACAAGGTGGACGAGGTCGCCGACGCTATGTACAGCGAGATGGAGCGCCTGGCCCGGGAGGGCCTGAACCATCAGCAGATCCTGGCCACCCTGGACAATATGGAGATGCAGAGCCGTCAGCGGGACTTCGGCCGCACGCCCCAGGGCCTGGCGTTCAGCTATCAGGTGCTGGAGAGCTGGATGTACGGCGGCGACCCCGGCGCCAACCTCAGCTTCGGCACCATCTTCGACGACCTGCGGAAAAAGTGCGAGGAGGGCTATTTCGAGGCCCTGCTGGAGCGGCTGATGAAGGAGGTCCACCGCTGCCGCGTGGTCATGCGTCCCTCCCACACCATCGGCCAGAAGAAGCAGGCGGAGGAGACCGCCCGGCTGGAGAGCGCCAAGGCCGGCTGGAGCCAGGAGGAGACCGAGGCCGTGCGCCGGCGTCAGGCCGAGCTGGAGGCCTGGCAGGCCACGCCCGACACCCCCGAGGCCCTGGCCACCATCCCCGTGCTGCGTCTGGACCAGATCGCCGATCAGCCCGAGCCCCTGCCCCTGGAGGTGACCGAGGCCAAGGGCCTGCCTCTGCTGCGCCACGAGCAGCCCACCGGCGGCATCTCCTATGTGAACCTGTACTTCGCCCTGGACGACATGACCGCCCAGGAGCTGACCCAGATCTCCTTCCTCAGCGGCCTGCTGGGCAATCTGGACACGGCCAACTACTCCGTGGAGGAGCTTCAGAGGGAGATGCGTTCCCGTTTCGGCGGGCTGGGCGCCTCTATCGAGGTCTATAACCGCAAGGGTCAGCCGGGCCAGGGCCGCGTGTTCCTGTGCGTCACCTACAGCGTCCTGGACACCAAGGCGGCCAAGGCGGCGGAGATGGTCCTGGAGATCATGGAGCGCTCCAAGCTCCGGGACGACAAGAAGATCTTCGACCTGCTGTGCCAGCAGCGGACGGGCATGACCCAGAGCATCGTCATGAACGGCCACGGCGCCGCCATGGATCGCGTCTCCGCCTGCTACACCCTGGCCGGCATCGTCCAGGAGTACACCGGCAACATCACCTATCTCCAGTGGCTGAAGGACCTGGAGCAGAGCTTCCAGGAGAAGGCCCCGGCGCTGGAGGAGGCCATGGAGGCCCTGTGCCGCCGGATCTTCGTCCGCAGCCGCCTGACCGTCAGCGTCACCGGCTCCGACCGGAGCGTGGAGGACATCCTGGCCGGCCAGCTGACGGCGAATCTGCCCCAGGGCGACTTTGTCCTGCCCGAGGCCCCCGCGGTGAAGCCCTGGGGCCGGAAGCGGGAGGGCGTGGTCATCCCCGCCGACATCTCCTTCGCCGGCATGGGCGGCATCTTCCCCGACGCCGCCAAGGGACAGGCCTGGGTCCTGAGCAAGGCCGCCAGCCTGGCCTGCCTGTGGAACACCGTCCGCGTCCAGGGCGGCGCCTACGGCGTGGGCATGACCATGAACAGCGCCGGCACCACCGGCTTCTACTCCTTCCGTGACCCCAGCGCGGCCCGGACCCTGGACTGCTACCGCCAGGTGCCCGACTTCCTGGAGAGCCTGGCCGGCGCGGACCTCACCGGCTTCATCCTGGGCACCGTGGCCGACGCCGATCCCCTGATGACGCCCCGGATGAAGGGCAAGAGCGCCGACGCGAACTACTGGCGGGGCATCGACCAGGCCGCCCGCCGTCAGGTGTGGCAGGAGATCCTGTCCACCAAGGCCGAGGATGTGACGGCCATGGTCCCCGCCCTGCGGAAGGCCGAGGCGGACTCCGCCGTGTGCGTCGTGGGCTCCCAGCGCCAGATCGACGCCTGCGCCGGCGAACTGGACGCTGTGATCACTCTGTAACATACTGGGAGGATGGCTGAAATGGAAAAGAAGTATGAGGACCTCTACCTCTCCATTCTGGAGGAGGAGCTGATTCCCGCCATGGGCTGTACGGAGCCTATCGCTCTGGCCTACGCCTCCGCCCGGGGCCGCGAGACCCTGGGCCGCGAGCCGGAGCGCATCCTGGCCCGGTGCAGCGGCAACATGATCAAGAATGTGCGCTGCGTCCAGATCCCCAACTCCGGCGGCATGACCGGCATCGAGGCCGCCGTGTGCCTGGGCGCCTTCGGCGGCGACGCGGAGCGCCGGATGGAGGTGCTGGAGGCCGTCACCGGCCCTAACCGCGCCCAGGCGGCGGAGTTCATCAAGGCGGGCAAGTGCACCGTGGAGTATCTGGACTCCGACATCCCCCTCCACTTCATCGTGGAGCTCTCCGGCGGCGGCAGCCAGGTGACCGTGGAGGTCCGCTACGCCCACACCAACATCGTCTCCATCGTCAAGGACGGCGAGGCCGTGTTCCAGGGCGGCACCGGCCCCCAGAGCGGCGGCACCGACCGGTCCTGCCTCAGCGTGGACGGCATCAAGGAGTTCGCCGACACCGTCCCCCTGGAGCGGATCAAGCCCATGCTGGACCGGCAGATCCGCTGCAACATGGACATCGCCTACGAGGGCATGAGCGGCAACTACGGCGTGGGCATCGGCCGGACCATCCGGGCCTCCTACCCCGACTGCGTGGTGACCCGTATGCGGGCCTACGCCTCCGCCGCCTCCGAGGCGCGGATGGCCGGCTGCGACATGCCCGTCATCATCAACTCCGGCAGCGGCAACCAGGGCATCGCCTCCTCCGTGCCGGTGATCGTCTACGCCCGGGAGCACAGCATCCCCCAGGAGCGGCTGTACCGGGCCCTGGCCTTCTCCGGCCTGCTGACCATCCACCAGAAGGAGTACATCGGCAAGCTCTCCGCCTTCTGCGGCGCGGTGTCCGCCTCCTGCGCCGCCGGCGCGGCGGTGACTTATCTGGCGGGGGGCACCCTGGACCAGATCAAGGCCACCATCGACAACACCCTGGCCAACATCCCCGGCATCATCTGCGACGGGGCCAAGGCCTCCTGCGCCGCCAAGATCGCCGCCAGCCTGGACGCCTCCATGCTGGCCCACAACCTGGCCATGGCCGGGAAGAGCTACGGCGCCCGCAACGGCATCCTCCAGGAGGACGCCGAGGAGACCATCAGCTGCGTGGGCCGCATCGGCAAGGAGGGTATGCGGGAGACGGACCGGGAGATCATCCGGCTCATGCTCCAGTAAGCCCGCCGCCCCACAGGGCTCCGGCAGGAAAGCCCCCCACAAAAGCAGAAAGACCGGAGCGCGTAAGCGCTCCGGTCTTTTGTGCTTATTGGGGGTCAGGTACCGTTACTTGCTGTTGGCAGTGGACCAGGCCCGCTCCAGGGAGGCCCAGTCGGGGACCGCTCTGATCACCAGCCAGGTCTCGTAGCAGAAGGTCTGCCCCGGGACCTGAACGCCGGTGCGGACATACTCGTGGGAGTTGGTGGCCTCCTGCACCGCCTCGTAGTACCAGGTGCCGGGCCGGTTATCGCTCCAGGTCACCATGTCGGGCAGCAGGCCGTCCTCATCCACAGCGCGCTCCAGCACGCGGTTGATCAGCGTCATGGCCTCAGCCCGGGTGATGGCCTGGTCCGGACGGAAGGTGCCGTCGGGGTAGCCGTTGATCCAGCCCAGGTACTCCGCCAGGGCGATGTAGCGGACCGCCCAGTGGTTTTCAGGCACGTCGGTAAAGCTGTTGCCGCCGTTGTAGACGACCTCGCTGAACCGGGCGGCGATGGTGGCGAACTCCGCGCGGGTGATGGTGGCGTCGGGCCGGAAGGAGCCGTCGGGATAGCCGGTCACGATCCCCGCGTTGTTCATGGTGGACACCGCGTTGTTGTACCAGGCGTCAGCCGCCACGTCGGAATAGCCGTTGACCGTGGACCAGTAGTACGCGCGGCTCTCGTCCGTCAGCAGGCGGAAGAAGATGGTGGTGACCTCGGCCCGGGTGATGTTCTTCTCGGGCCGGACGGTGCCGTCCTCATAGCCGATGATGTAGGCCACATGGTCGGCGATGTTCAGCGCGGGCTTGCTGGGCTCCGCCGGAACGGCGGGCGGGGCATCGGGCTCCGTCACCCAGACTGTCACGCTGTCACCGCCGGAGGGTCCGCCGGGGACTGTCGCGGAGGCGGCGTTGGTCAGCTGGCCGGCGGCCTGGACATAGGCCGTGACCGTGAAGACCGTGCTGCCGCCCACGGGGAGGGAGAGCCCGCTCCAGGCCACCGTGTCAATGCCGTTGTACTGATAGCCGAAGTCGGCGCTGACAAGGGCCATGCCGTAGGGCAGCTGGTCAGCGACGGTGACGCCGCTGAGGGCCATGTCGCCGGAGTTGCTGACTGTAATGGTGTAGGTCAGCGTATCGCCCACCAGCACGCTGCCGCCCAGGTAGCTCAGGCCGTTGACAGCGGTCAGGCGCTTCGTCACGGTCAGCCCGGGGTTGGTGGGGATCACCACCTCCACCTCGGACGTGTCGCCCTCTCCGTCATCGGTCACGGCCACATTGACGATTTTGCCGGTATCGTCGGGCTGCACGGTGTAGGATACCGTGATCCGCACCGTGGCTTCGGCGGGCAGGTCGGCAATGGTGAAGGTCGTATTGCCGTCGGCATCCTGGCTTACGTCCGCGCCGCCAGCGTTCACCACCGTCAGCGGGCCCTTGGCCGTCAGCCGATCGGTCACAACGACGTCCGTCATGGCCTCGGCACCCAGGTTCTTGACCACGATGGTCCAGGTGATGGCCTCACCGGGCTTCGCGGAGGTCCTGTCCGCGGTCTTGGTCACAGACAGGCGGGCGCCGGTGTCGGTCTTGTCGGCCCTGATGGTGACGGTCACGTCCTGGGTCAGATTGGAGACCAGGTAGGCGTCTGCACCGGCGGCGGTCAACGTCGCGCCGTCCGTGATGGTTGCGCTGCCGGACAGGATGTAGCCCTCATTGGCGTGGGCGGTAAAGGCGTAGGTCCCGCCGGCGGGAACGGTGATCGCTACGTTTTCGGTGATCCGCGCACCATTGCCGTCCGTCGCATACGCGTTTTCGTACACAAAGGTGATGGTGTGCTCGTCGCTGGAGATGTCCTCCCGCAGGGTGTTGGTGACGGTAAAGGTGTCAGTGTCCGCGTCATAGGTGGTCGCTGCCACATACTTGGAAGAGGGCTCGACCTCCCGGACGCTGTACGCAATCTCCTCAAACGCCTGATACTTCGGTACCGTGACCTGTTTGGTCCAGGTGCTGCCCGTGCCGCTCAGAACGATGGTGTCCGTCACTTCGCCGCCGGCCAGCAGCTGGATGGCCACCTCAGCGGGGCGGTTGCCGGTCACGTTTCCGTCGCCGGCCCACACCTTTTCAATGGTGATAGTGCGGTTCATTACGGCGGGGTTGATCTGGAGGGTGTCGATCTGGGTGTTGACGTAGCTGTTGCCGAATTCGACGGAACCGGCCGGGATATACAGGCCGTTCACATCAAAGTCGGCGGCTGCGTACTCCATCCCCGTGACCTCTGCATGGTATTCCTTGTAGTCTCCAGTCTGCGGATTTGCCTCATCCGTATCGGGCTTGAAGAGAGGCAGGTCCTCCCAGGTGTAACCCCAGCTGTCATCTGCGGTGATTGTCACAGGGACGCCAACTTCCGCGTCGTCTTCATCATACAGCTGGACCGTGATGGAGGTCGGGCGCATACCGGCGGCGTCGTTGCTGTCGTCCCACTCCTGCACGAAGGTGAAGGCGCGGGTCTTGCCGTCCAGGTATTTGTTGGTGATGGTGGGAATAGGGGCCATCAGGTTATAACTGACCTGGAAGTGGTCGGTCACATTCGGCCCGCCATCGCCACCGGGGAGACTCACTTTTTCCTCATAGGCGTGGTAGACGATCTCCTGGCCATTCTCGTACGCGGGAAGATTGTTCCAGGTGACGGTGGTTCCAGGATACTCCACGGCTTTCTCACTGCCCGCGACCAGCTTGCCGTTTCCGTAGAGAACGAACGTAGCTGCAATGCCGCTCCAATCGCCCGGGATGCTGTCCATGTTCTCCCAAACCTTGGTAGCCGTGAAGCTGATCGTACCCGGGGTGTACGTCAGGGTGGCGGTGGTGCCATCATCGCTGATCGTCACCTGATAGCCGTCAACGGTGACGCCGCCGTCCGCTATGGTGGACAGATACTGCTCCACGGTGGTCCAGGTGTTGCCGCCATTGCTGGTCGTGACATTGCCCGGGCCAATCGTGAGTGTGGTACCATCCTCCAGAGTGACGCTCAGCTCCGCCGGGCGCTTGCCATCCTGGTTATTGTTATCGTCCCAGTTGAAGGTCAGTTTCACGAAGGTCTCGTCGTAGTCGGGCGTGTCGTTGCCGTTGGTGTCGATGGCCCAGACCGCGTAGAGGGTGGTGTTGCCGGTGATGGTCAGGGTAGCACCCGCTTGCTTGATGTTGCCCTTAATGGCCTCATAGCCAACCGTTGTGGAGACCACCGGGTACTGGACGGTGCTCCAGCCCAGGAAGGTGTAGCCATCACGCTTCAAGCCGCCGGTATTGCCCAGGATAGTCGCCTCCGCGTTGGGGATATACGGGCTGTTGCTATCTGTTGGTGCTGTCCCTGCTGTATTGCCGTTGCCATCATAGGTCACCGTGTAGGTAATCGAACTGTGGGTATTGGTAACGGTGATGACAGCGGGGTTCCCTTCTGTTCCAAGGTTCACACGGCGGTCGCTGGATACTGTACTTGTGCCGCTGGTATATGCCGCCGTATAGCCGGAAACGGGATACTCGTTCACATAGTACGTGTACTCGCCCGTGGCGTCATATCTGGGCAGGGCAATGGTGAACCGGAAGCCGGTGATGTTGCCATCATCCGTCATCGCAGCAACATCAGTCGGCGCATTGCCGCTATTGGTCTGGTTCGTCGCCGTGACGTTACCCTCACCATCAACGGTCACGTCGATCAGCGCCGATCTGGTGGTGACGGAACCGCCCGCTACCTGGCCGCGGATGTCGAACGTCACGCTGGTGGGACGGGTGCCGTCCTGGTTGTTATTATCCACCCAAGTCTTGATGATGGTCAGATAGCCGTTTCTGTAAGCGCTGCCCTCCAGGGTATTGGAAAGGCTTCGAATCGTGTCGCCGGCTTTCATTTCCACAATTCCGAGAAGGGGTTCATAGCCGTCAGGCACCGTTGTCTCCTCGGCAACGTAGGTGATCGCCTGGCCAAATTCGTCATACTTGGGTACGCCGCTCCAGGTGAAAATCCAGGTGTTGGCAGCGTCTGCCGCCTCCGCGACACTTTTGAGCGTTCCGACCTGGGTCTTAGTCGTGTCGCCCTTTTTGTACAGCGTTACGGCGATCTCGCCGCTGTCAACGCTGGGGCGCAGTTGACTGGCGTTATTATTGTCGCCCCAGACCTTGGAGACTTGGACTTCTACCTTGTTTACAGCGCTTTCGGGGTCGAACACGTTTTCAAGTGTCGCAGTTCCGTCTGCAAACTCGGCACTAGTTTTGCTGGTGGACGCGTTCGCCGCAGGAGGCGTTGTTTCCTCGACGCGGTATTTGATCAGCGTCTCGGTATTGGCCTGGTACTTGGGCATATCCTTCCAGGTGTAGATCCAGCTATTTCCGTTGACGACCACACTGGGGGCCTTGTCAACTTCTTCAGTACCCGCATACAGCGTCAGGCCCAGGGGGTTCGTGCTGATATCCCCGCGGAACTCCGTCGGGTAATTGGTCCACACCTTAGTCAGCACCAGGTCCATCAGCTCAGGCGCGTAGGACAGGGTGAAGTCATTAGAGGTGGACGTGTACTCGTCCATGGTGGCGTCGTAGTCGCCGGAGTCGGTAACGCCGACGGTGTAGGTCACCAGCCCGCCGCCCTCATACTGGGGCAGACCGGTGATGGACAGGTTTCCGTCGGCAGTAATGGATGCCGCCGCACCAGTGGGCAGGCCAGGATCAATGCTCTCGACACGGCTGATCTCGCCACCTACCACGCTCAGCGTCACGGTGTAGTTGGTTGCGGGACTGCCTCCTACCCGCTTCGCCAGCTTTAGCTGGATCGTGCTGGGCCGCTGAGCGGTGGTGTCATCATCGACCCACTGGAAATTGACCGTGTAGTCGAGCGTCGCGGCCTCGTGGGTATTGGTCAGGGTGATGGCACCGGTGTTGCCCACGCTGGTGCCTACACTGTAAACTTTAGTCCCGTCATCCAAGGCCACAGGTGCCGCGCCGTCCACGCTCAGCTCATACCCGTTGACCTCGTTCTCAGCGACGTAGTAGGTGATCGGCTGGCCGTTGCTGTACCTGGGCAGGTCGGGGATCCAGCCTTGATCTTCGTCGCCGACTTTCTGGGAGGACCAGGAGCGTACACGGGTAATGTCACCAGTACCGACCTGCTGATACAGCGCGCCGCTGATATCACCGGGCCGCAGGCCGTCCTGATCGTTGGCATCGACCCAGGTCTTGTTGATGGTGATATCCACCGTCTCGGGGACGTGGGTGTTGGTCACGAACACATAGTCGGCTACGGTGTAGTCATAGGAGACCTGGTAATCTGCGGTGGTGTTATCAGTTACATCGGCATCTCCAATTTTCGTCTCCACCGCGCTGTAGGTGACGGCCTTGTTGTCCGTGTTCGTCCTGGGCAGGTTGCTCCAGGTGACGTCCGGCCAAAGGCCGCTGTCGGCCTTGGTCATGGTCTGGGTCAGCTTGTCCAGGCCAGTCAGCGTCATAAGGTCATCGTCGGACATATCCACGCCGTCCACCGTGGCGGTCAGCTTGAACGTCAGTTCCGTAGGCCGCTTGCCGTCCTGGTCGTTGGCGTCGTCCCAGGTTTTGACCACGGTCAGGGAGGTCTTGTCCACGCTCTTGTAGTTGGTCAGCGTGGCCTTATACCCTGTGATCGTGTCGCCGACCTTGATGGACTCGTATTGGGTGACCACAGTGAACGCATCCGTGGTAACTCCGACCTCAAGCGGCGTATACTGGATCGCGCTGCCGCCGGGGCCGTTCCTGGGCAGGGACAGGGTTGCGGTCCAGCCCTCGTCCTTAGTCAGGGTGATGGGGCTGCTTTCGGTTACATGGGCGCCGTTGGCATCCACCATCTGGCCGTTGGCGTAAAGCTGGATCTGGATGGAGTCGGGAATCTCGTCATCCCCGATCGCGCTGTCCCACGCCTTCGTGATGGTATACTCTACCGTCTCCTGGGCGCGGGTAAGCTTCACGGTCAGGTTGGATTCCGGCTGGTTCAACATTCCTGTACCGGGCGTTTGGAATGCGAACATCCGGAACGGATTCGGGTTCTGACTAGTATCAGGGCTATAGCCTAAGCCTTCTGTCTGGTACAGACTGGCCGAATACCCCTTTGCGTCCGTTATGCCTGTAAACTCCAGCCAGTAGCGGCAGAAGTTGCCCTCATCATCATAGACAGGCATATCCGGCCAAACTCTCGTCCACAGATTCGGGTCCGTTCCATTACCGTTGGACAGGTCCACGGTGTAGGGGTCTCCGACTGGCGCAAGTTCGTCAGCAGGAGGAACTGCTGTAGGCTTTTTTGCGCCAGCATCCGCAAAGGACCGCTGGTACAGCTGCACCTGGAGCTGATCAAACCGCTGGGCGTCTACGTTGCTGTTATCATCCCAGTACAGGTTGAAGTTCAGCGTCTTGCCGGTCAGGGTGTAGCGGCCGTTGTTGCCCAGGTAAATGGACACATCGTTGTTCTGGCCCCAGACCGTTCTGTAGACGTAGCTGTCGGAACCGGTGAGGTTATCCTCGTTGTCCTGGGAGTCGCCGGGATTGAGCCCCTTTCCGCTCCAGTAATAGGGCATGATGTATTCGTCCCCATCCTGCGCGGAGGAGGGGTTGAAGTGCAGGTAGGACTGGCCGGGAGTGCTGATGAGGTACTCACCGGCGGTGGTGGTGGACTTGGCCTGCACACCATAGGTCACCTGCACAGGGGTGGACGCATAGTAGCTGTAGGTTGTCTCCCCGCCGCTGGTGGAACTGCTCAGCACGTTGTAGGCCATCAGCTTGCTGGGGATAGAGACCTGGACCTGCCGCTGGCCGGTGGAGGCCAGAGCCGTGACGGAGAAGGAAAACTCGTCCCGCGCGGCCAGGTCGTACCCGTTGTTGTCCGGGTCAAGATCGCTCGTCGTACCGTTCACCGTAACCTTGGTGGGCCGCAGGTAGACGGTACCGTTGTCCCGATCTACCCAAGTTATAGCGTCCTCCTCAGCCAGAGGCGTTCCGTCGGGCTTGAACATCCCCAGGGTGTAGGTGCGGGTGTCGCCCGCCGCCATCTGCTTATCTTCGCTGATGGTGTAGGTGGGGACCACCAGGGTGCCGGTGCCGTTGAGCCGCACGCCGTCGCCCAGGGTCTCGAAGAAGGTCATCTTGTTGCGGTTGCCAGTGGATTCGCCGACGTCAACAACGGTGCCGCCAGTCTGGATGTCATCCAGGAAGCTCTGGAAGATCGCCGTCAGAGTTTCCGCAGTCAGATTTTCGCCGCCCTCATACCGGTCAGAATAGGCGTAGTTGCTTCTATAGGTCGTATCGGCGTTCAGGATCGTCTTCATGCTGTTTACTACGTCTCCAGCAGCAGCAGCATTGCTGGGATCCAGCACGAAGTGCGTCCAGGAATTGTCCGTGATGCCCAGGCCGATGGTGTAGGACTTCGCCACACTGCTCTGGGTCATGCCCTGCATCTTTTGATACTGTTCGGCGTATTTCTCCCAGTATGCATTGGCGACGTCTGTCTTAACCGCGTTCGCGGTCAGGATCGTGTACGCGCCGACCTCCGCATCGTTGCTTCCAGAGTGCGCGGAGCCCGTATAAGTAGTACCGCCGCTCAAAGTTGTATAAGCGGATGTGGCCACACCAGGCTCTCCGTCCGTCAGCAGGATGATAGCAGGGATGCGGGCCATGTTCTGGTCAGTCACGCCAGTCGTACTGGTCGCGCCCGCTTTGAGCAGTTCCCCAGCGCTGTAAATACCGCCTTGGGTCGGGGTACCGCCATCGACAGCTTTGCTGGCAGTAACATTCCCTCCAACGCTGTTTTTTACATAGTACGTGGTTTGCGACCACGGGCCACCGCCGGTGCTAGCCCGTATCGCCCGGATGTCCCCACTCGTATACTCCAGATAATTCCCGCTTGTATTCGTTGTGGTATAGTGGTCCAGCGGGAAAAACTCCTCGATATCGTCGCCGGTAACACTGCTGCCCGAATAGGCGACGATACCCACCCGGTTGTTTGTCGCATTGCCGTCCTCATCCAGCATCAGCGTCTTAATGGCCGTGTTGGCGGCCGTCACCATGTTTGCCGCCTTGTTGTCATCAGTCATGCTGCCGGAGAAATCCAGAACCAGCATCACATCGTATGCAACTTCGCTCTGGCTGGTCTCCCTGCTGGAGAACGTCTGCCCCAAAGCAGACAGGGTGACGTCGAAGGTGCCATCCGTTGTGTTGGCCGTCACCGACTTGTCCGCCCAGATCTTGCCGTTCAGGGCGGGGCTGTAGGTTTTGCCATCGGTTGCGGTAACTTTCTCCGCATTTGTGGGGATGCTATCCCCAGTAAAGGCGGTCTGGTACCCATTCCTGGTGTCGCCGTCGGCAGTCAGCCCGACCATGTAGCCGTTGATGCCGCCGGCGACGTCATCCGGTACGCCTCCGCCGGGGTCTGCCGCAAACGCGGCGGTGGGTAACAGGGCCATGAGCATAGCACATACTACGATCAGGCTCAGCCCCCGTTTGAATTTTTGTTTCATTCTATTCGGCTCTCCTCCTTTAAAAGTTGTCAGATTTGTGTTGAAGGAACATGTTGGGTACATTTTGCCGCGCTGAGAGATAAAACACCGGCCTTCTTCCTGTCATCAAAATCTACATTTGATCCCCCTTCCGACATCAAAATCTACATTTCATATATGACAGGCGGTGCATACCGCCAAAGGGGACCCCACAAAATGCAAAAAAATACGCCCCGTCGGCCTCCGGCGGAGGACAAAAGGGCGAGTCAATGGGAACCGCAAAAATGCAGGTTTTTTGCGGTTTACTTTTTTGCGGCCAAAAATCAGGAAAAACTCCTTGCACTCCCCCAAAATAGATGGTATACTTTCACCAGCTGGCTGTATGAGGGCATTGCTTTTGCCGCATCTATATGCAAAATGTAGATTTTGCCTACGATACAAGCCCCAGGCGTTCCATCTGCCTCCTGTGCTCCGTTCCGGTGGTCAGGAGATAGATCCTTGTGGTCTCCAGGGAGGAGTGGCCCAGGATGTCCGCCAGCCGCGCCATGTCCTTGCAGGCCCGGTAAAACGCCCGGGCAAACAGGTGCCGCAGGTTGTGAGGGAACACCTTGGACGGCTCCACCCCCGCCCTGACGCACAGCCGCTTCATCTCCGCCCAGATTTGCCGTCTGGACAGGCTGCTTCCGTTTCTGGTGAGAAAGATCTCACCGGAGACGGTTTTTTGTTTTCTGGCGTATTTCAGCAGCTTGCGGCACAGCTTGCCGGGGAGGAGGACGGTGCGGATCTTCCCCTTCAGGGCGATCTCCGTGCGGCCCTCCCGGGCGGCCTTCACCGTGATGTACCGCACCTCGGACACCCGGATGCCGGTAGCACAGATGGTCTCCATCAGCAGGGCAAGCCGCTCCTGGCCCCGCTGCCGGGCCGCGTCGGTCAGACGCTGGTACTCCTGGCGGGTCAGCTCCCGGGAGGCGTCCCGGAACAGCCGCCGCTGGACCTTCAAAAACTTCACCCGGCACTCGTCCCAGCCCAGATATCGGAACAGCCCGTTCAGGGCCGCCAGCATGGAGTTGACGGTGACCGGGGCGTACCGCTGCTCCAGCAGATGGGTCTTCCACGCCGCCGCCGTCTCCCGCGTCACCTCCCTGCCGTCCAGCCAGGCGGCGAAGGCCCCCATGTCCCGCAGGTACTTGGCAATGGTCCCGCCGGCGCGCTCCTCTCTGCGGAGATGGGCCTCAAACTCTGCCGCCAGCTCCTCTGTTAGATAATGTTTTGTCATGGTAAGTCCTCCTTATGTAGTGTCTCTATTGTACCTCTTAGGAGGGCCGTCCTGTAAAGCAGGATGTGCGTCATGCGGAAGCGAATATGAAATTTTTCCTGCAAAATGAGAAGGTCCCTCCTTGTATTCCCTTCAAAAGTATGCTATAATGTGTTTGCTTGTACAATACCGCCGGTTTTGTTCGTCTTTTGTGTACAAAATCTGGTACTTTGTCTACAGCTCCGTTTCCGGCCGCCGTCCTCCTCTTCCGGCGAGAAGGGTCTCGCCGGAAGCGGTTTTTGCTTTTTGGGCACGTTTGGCGGCCCGGCGCGGGACCCGGCACCGTCAGCAAAGGGACGGTTACTATTACAAAATGGAAGGAGATCGAGCAAGCAATGAAACGGTTTCAGAAACCCCTGGCGCTCTTTCTGGCGCTGGTCCTGGCCCTTTCCTGCGCGCTTCCCGCCTTCGCCGCCGAGGACGGCGAGGCCACGGGCAACGTACAGGTGACCAGGCTCGACAGCGCGCCGGAACAGGCGCGGGGAGGCTCCGGCACAGGGACCTCCCGGCCCCAGCAGTCCCCCGCCTACGGCGCCCACGAGAAGGTGCGCGCCATTGTCATCATGGAGGACGCGCCTACGGTGGCTTACGCCAACGCCGGCATTTCCCTGTTTGGCCTGCGCGGCGCGCCCACGGAGAGCGACCTGCTGGCCTCCCATGAGGAGCTGCGGGGAGAGATGTCCGGCCAGGACATCGACTATGACCTGAACTTCGACTACACCACGCTGCTCAACGGCATGTCTGTCACGGTGGAGTACGGCGACCTGGACGCCATTGCCGAGCTGCCCGGCGTAGCCTCCGTCCACGTGGCCAACACCTACGTCCGGATCGAGGACCGGGCGGAGGGCGCCCAGCAGATGGGCTACGCCAACGGCGTCACCGGCGCGGCCAGCCTGTGTTCTGACACGAGCCGCGGCGAGGGCATGGTGATCGCCGTGATCGACTCCGGCATCACCCCGGAGCACGAGGTATTTCGCACTGACCCGACGAATCCGGCCATTAAGGGCGACGCCGCAATTAAACAGTTGGGCTACGGCGTGCGTTTCTCCGACAAGATTCCCTTCTATCACGACTACTATGAGACGCGGGTGAATGAGAAAACCGCCGCCGAGGCCGATGTCAAGGCCGCGTACTCCTATGACGCGGGCGGCCACGGCACCCACGTAGCGGGCATTGCCGCCGGTTACGCAACAGCGACAGGCGCCGATGGCAGCGCAACCGTTACCTTCAGCGGCGCGGCCCCCCAGGCCCAGATCCTAGCTATGAAGGTCTTTGCCGATGATACCAGCGACGGCTCCACCACCACAGACGTCTGTGTCGCCGCGCTGGAGGACGCCTACAGGCTGGGCGCGGACGTGATCAACATGTCCATCGGCTGGTACTACGGCTTCACCAACTACGACTATGATCTGGAGGCCGTTGTGTCCGGTATCTACGACACGCTGGAAAGAAACGGCGTGATCGTCTGCGCATCGGCGGGCAACTACTACTCCGTAGCCGACTGGAACGGCTACCTCACGTCCGGCTGGACCTATACGGATTACGTTGACTACGGCACCATCTGCGCCCCCGCCACCTTCCCCACCACCATGGCCGTGGCCGCCGCAGAGAACAGCGGCTATACGATGGCCCAGGTGACTGTGAATGGCACGGATATCGTTTGCGCGGATGGGACCACAGAGGACAATTCCGAAAACGGAACTTTTGCGGATCTGGTGGCGGAATTGGACGGCAGTCCCATCGACTATGTGGTCCTTGGAGGGTCCACCTACGGATATAAGGCCGATTATGAGGGCCTTACTGTAACAGACAAAGTCGTGCTGGTCAAGCGCGGAAACGACGGCAAAACTGATGCCGGCGACGGCGCGGGCAACTTCTACTTTAACACGAAGATCGAAATTGCCGCGGATAAGGGGGCCAAGGCGGTCATCATCTACAATAACGGTGACGATGATATCAGCTCCCTCAGCGCGGACACATACGCGATTCCCGCAGTGTTTATCTCCAAGTCGGACTTTGAGGCCTACTTTACGGAAACAACAGGCAGCCTCACTCTCAAGCTGGAGGACGCCGAAAACCCCGCCGCCGGCCGCATGGTGGATATGAGCTGCTGGGGCGCGACGCCTGATCTGAAGATCGGCGTGGATATCGCCGCTGTGGGCGGCCACGTGCGCTCCTCCCTGGGCGGCACGGAAGATCAGTATGTGGTCTACTCCGGCACCTCGATGGCCTCCCCCAACATGGCGGGCAACATGGCCTCCCTGCTGCAATATCTAAAGCAAGAATATCAAGGTCTGACTAAGTCAGACCTTGCCACCATGGCCATGGCTATGGTGGAGAGCACCGCCGAAGTGCTCACTGACGCCAACTACTACCTCTACAGCCCCAGAAAGCAGGGCGCGGGCCTCGTCGATATCGCGGCCGCCGCCGAGGCAAGCGCCTACATCGAGTCGCCGATCTGCAACCTTGGCGACGACCCCGACAAGACGGGCACGTTCACCATCAGCTTCACCGTCCGGAACCTGACCAATACGGCGCAGACTTACGCCATCGACAGTGTAGATGTTCTGTACGATTATGCCTGGTATAATGATGACGGCACTGGCAAGGTCGGCTATACCTATCTCTCAAGCGATTATGTAGGTTCCTGGGATGATGATGGCTATTGGTATCCCGGCTATACCACTAACGCCGCCGACACCATCACCGTTCCCGCAAACGGTGAAGCAGAAGTCACCATCACGGTCCAGCTGGACGATGATTGGATGGACTACTTCGACTACATCTACCCCAACGGCAACTACATTGAGGGCTATGTCTGGCTGCGAAATACCGTCAGTAAAGAATGGCTCCACGCCACTTATATGGGCTTCTACGGCGACTGGGCCGCCGCCCCTGTAATGGAGCCGTACGACTGGCGCAACGATTACTACTACGACAACTATACATCAACCTTCTCCATGGCCAACGGAGACCCCAGACTGAACTACGCCTACCTGGAGAATATTACCGATTTCTCCGACTATGTCTCGGGCGGTGATAACTACTTCTTCTATTGGTACAATGATCCATCCTGGTACTATAATGCGGATCGGTTTGCCTTCAATCCGTATGGCACCGCCTATAATCTCAACGGATTGTACATGGAACCGGTGAACATCCGCAACGCCCGCCATATGGTCATGGTGGTCTCTGACACGGCCACCGGCGAGGTCTACGATGTGGTCAGCCGGGACTACTTGATCAAGCCCTATTACTACTACAGCACCGACTGGTGGTATACGGACGGGGACGCCTGGTTCACCTATGACGGCACAGACAGCAGCGGCAACGTGCTGCCCAACGGTACCGAGATCACGGTCAGCTTCTACGCGGATATCGACTACGGCGAGGACGTCCTTGGCAATGTTGATTGGGAAACTGCCGACTTGTCCCGGTATGAAAAATACATCGGCTGGACCTTCCCCTGCACCATCGACACCGAGCTGCCTGAACTGGCTGTGGACGAAAACAACAATTACCGCGTATACTATGATCCCGATGAGAAGACGCTGACGGTAAAAGCTTCCGACAACCAGTATCTTGCGCACATGTCGGTGTATGGGTACGATGAAAATAATGGGTGGACCTTTATTGATTACGCGCTCTTCTATGGTGAGGAGGGAGAAACTTGTGAGGCCACTCTCGATGTAAGCGGCTACAGCGGTGTTTATCTCTATCTCGACGACTATGCGACCAACGAGAGTTCGTATTGGATTGATTTGGAGGATTACACCCACGAGCACGCCAAACACCTGACCCATGTGGACGCTGTGGCTGCTACCTGCACGACGGACGGCAACATCGAGTACTATGTCTGTTCCTGCGACAAGTATTTTGAGAATGAAGCCGCCACAATAGAAATCACCGAAGAAGATATCGTCATCCCCGCCACGGGCCACACCTGGAGCGAGTGGACAGTCACCAAGGAACCCACCCTGACTGAGGACGGCGAAGCGACCCACTACTGCACCGTCTGCGACGAACCGGAAACCCAGATCATCTTGGCGTATGAAAACCACATCCACGTCCTGACGCCTGTGGGTGCCAAAGCCGCTGCCTGCACGACCGCAGGCAGCATCGCATACTGGACCTGCTCTATCTGCGGCAAGTGCTTCGCTGACGAGGCCGGCACGGCGGAAATTGCCGAGGCCGACACCGTTATCCCCGCCACCGGCCACGCCTGGAGCGAGTGGGTAACGACCGAGGATGGTGCCACAATGACCCGCACCTGCACTAGGGGCTGTGGTGCAACTGAGACGGTTCCTGTTCCACCCACCGATGCTGACCTTACCAATTTGACCGCTGTTGCGCCCAAGGATGCCTCTTGCGAGGAAGCCGGCAATATCGCGTACTGGACATATGGAACCGGAGATAATACCCTGTACTTCGCCGATGCGGAGGGCGAGACGCAAATCGCCGAGGCCGACACCGTTATCCCCGCCGTCGGCCACACCTGGGGCGAGTGGGAGGTCACTAATATGCCCACTTTGACGGAAACGGGCATTCGGACCCGCGCCTGCTCCTGCTGCGACGAGAAGGAAACCGCAGAGATTCCCGTTCTGAAGCCCCACAGCCACGAGATGGCCCGCGTCCTTGCCCAGGAGCCCAGCTGCACGGAGCCCGGCAACATCGCCTACTGGTATTGCTCTGACTGCGGCAAGCTGTACAGCACCGCCGCTGCCGGACAGGAGCTGACTGCGGCTGACGTTGTTATCCCGGCGCACGGCCACAGTGTGGAGTTGAAAAACTACGTGGCTCCCACCTACACCCAGCCCGGCTACAGCGGCGATTGGGTCTGCTCCATCTGCGGCGATACGGTGGAGTGCGGCTACCGGCTGGAGCCCATCCCGTACCCCTACATCCCCGTGGCGCCGACGGTCCCCACCAAGCCCGACGCCCCCACGGAGCCTGACACCCCCGACGCGCCGGTCTACTCCGGCAGCTTTGTGGACGTGGCCGCCGAGAGCTGGTACTCCGCGGATGTGGCGTTCGTCGCCGCCAGAGGCTACATGAACGGCGTGGACGACGCACACTTCTCCCCGGATACGCGCCTGACCCGCGCCATGCTGGCCGCCATCCTGTACCGCATCGCGGAGACGCCCGCCGTCAGCTATGCCGGCGCGTTCACCGACGTGGCGGACGACCAGTGGTACACCCCGTCTGTGGAGTGGGCCGCCCTGAACGGCATCGTCAACGGCTATGACAACGGCGCCTTTGGCCCCGAGGACTGCGTTACCCGCGAGCAGCTGGCCGCCATTCTGTACCGCTACGCCCAGCGCATGGGGTACGACGTAACGGCCAGGGCTGACCTGGACGCCTTCTCGGACGGCGCCGACGTCTCCGCCTACGCCGTTGACGCCATGAGCTGGTCCGTTGCGGAGGGCCTGGTCAACGGCTCCGACGGCAGGCTGCTGCCCGGCGGCTACGCCACCCGCGCGCAGATCGCCGCCGTCATCCACCGCTTCCTGGAGAAATTTGATGCCAGGATCTGATCAAAGTCTTGAACCGGGCCTTTGATCCGGCGAAGTCCGTCACGTCCTGCATGAGACGGCGCCTCATACGGATCTCCCGATGGAAGCATTTCCACCGGGAAACCGTATGAGGCGCGGCAGGAGACGCGCCCGCTGAACGATCATCTTCCGCGCAAAAGCCGCCCCGGCAGGCCGAAAGGCCCGCCGGGGCGGCTTTTTTCGATGTGGCCGCTAGTCTTTGGCGGCCTGGAGCTTGATGGTCAGGTCCAGGTACTCCCCGTCCCGCCACACGAGCACGTCCACCAGGTCCCCTACGTTGTGCTGGTTGCGGATGGCCAGGATCTCCTCCACGCGGCCCACGCTCTGTCCGTCAAAGGTCACGATGCAGTCCCCCTCTCGGATGCCCGCCCGGGCGCCGCTGCCGCCGGGGGTCACGGTCTCCACCCGCATGGCCGTGGTGCCGTCAGGCAGCGTCTCCGGGATGCGCAGGATGGTGAGGCCCAGGGACACCTGGGGCTGGATCTTGCCGTAGCGGACGATCTCGTTGACCCACTTGCCCGCCAGGGACGTGGGGATGGAGAAGCCCAGCCCCTCAATGGTGTCGTAGTCGCTCATCATCTTGATGGTGTTGACGCCCACCACCTGGCCGTACTGGTTCACCAGGGGGCCGCCGGAGTTGCCGGAGTTCAGGGCGGCGTTGGTCTGGATGAGGGTCATGGTCACGCCGTCCACATCCACGTCCCGGTCAATGGCGGAGACGATGCCGTCGGTAAAGGTGGCCCGCAGCTCCACCCCCAGGGGGTTGCCGATGGCGTACACCGGGTCCCCTACGGCCAGTTGGCTGGACTGGCCGAACTCCGCCGTGGGCAGGTCCGTGCCGTCGATCTTCAGCACCGCCAGGTCCTGCTCCTCGTCGCCGCCCACCAGCCACGCGTCGTAGGGGGTGTCCACCCCGTACTGGTCGGTGATCCGCACCTCGCACTCGCTGCTGCCGGCGATGACATGGTAGTTGGTGAGGACGTAGCCGTCGGCATCAAAGATGATCCCGGTGCCCACGCTGCCGGTCCGCTCCTGGAAGCCCAGCACCGTCACCACCGCGGGGCACACCTTCCGGTAGATCTCCCCGGGGGTCAGGGCCTCCAGCCCCTCGGCGGAGACCAGCTCCAGCTCCGGACCGCCGCCCACCGGCCGGTAGGTGTGGATGGTGGTCTCGCCCACCTCCTCGTCCTGCCAGGCGTAGTCCTTGGGAAGGCGGCTGCCGTCGCTGTAGTCCCCCGGGCGGTCCCTGCCGCCGGAGTGGACCATGATCCAGACGCCCAGGCCGATGCACACGGCTCCCACCACCAGCATCACCGCGGCGACGATCCACATGCCCCGGCGGCGGCGCGCCTGACGCCGGGGCTCCTGGGCGGCGGCCAGGGCCGGGGCGGGGCGGTCCTCCGGCGCCGGGGCCATCCGCTCCGGCAAAGGCCGCTCGTAGCGCAGGCGCACCTCGGGGACCTGGGGGCGGTAGGTGAGGACGATCTCCTCCGTCCCGGTCTGATAAATGGTGTCTGTCGTTTCCATATCCGTATCCCTATCCATTCTTATTGCTCCGCTCCTCCTCCGCCAGCTGCACGGTGAAGGTGAAGGTGGTCAGTCCGTTTTCGCTGGTGACCCGGATCTTTTCCCGGTGCTGCTCCAGGATGGTGCGCACGATATACAGGCCCAGGCCCACGCCGTCCTTGTCCTCGCTGCGGGACTTGTCGGTCTTGTGGAACCGCTCGAACAGCAGGGGCAGCTCCTCCGAGGGGATATCGTCGCCGTGGTTGGAAACGGTGACCACCGCCTTCTCCCCCCGGGTGGTCAGGCCCAGGAACAGCTGGCTGCCCGGCGAGGCGAATTTGGCGGCGTTCTCCAGCAGATTGTAGACCACCTGGGTCAGAAGGTCGTTGTCCCCCAGGACCATCACCGGCTCCTCGGGAATCTCCACGTCCACGTCCAGCCCCCGGTCGGTGATCTTCTTCTCCATGCTCACCAGCACCCGGCGCATGGATTCGCTTAGGTCGAAGGGCTGCTTCTGCTTAATCAGGTCCATGCTCTGCAGCTGGCTCACGTCCAGCATCCGCCGCACCAGGCGGCTGAGCCGACGGCTCTCGTCGGAGATGATGGCCAGATACTGGCGCTCCTCGTCGGGGGAGATGACCCCGTCCAGGATGCCGTCGGCGTATCCGGCGATGGTGGTCATGGGGGTCTTCAGCTCATGGGAGATGTTGGCGATAAACTCCCGCCGCTGGCGCTCCGTCTGCTGGAGGGAGTCGGCCATGGCGTTGAAGGCCTCCGTCAGCTCGCCGATCTCGTCCTGGCGGCCGGTGTCGTGGACCCGGGCGTCGAAGTTGCCCTCGGCGAACCGCCGGGCGGCGGCGGCCATGTCCTTGATGGGCTTGGTCTGCTGCATGGTGGTGGTGGCGGTGGCCACGAAGGCGATAAGCAGGACGGTAATGGCCGTCATGCCGAAGATGCCCAGAAAGGCCCGCCACATGCCGGTCATGGCGCTGGGCTCCGTCACCGCCAGGATGGGGCCCACCACGGCGTCGCCGCTGCTGGCGGGGATGGCCACCACGAACCTGGCCCGCTCATAGATGCCCAGGTCGCTGCTGCCGGCGTAGGTCTCGCCGGCCTGGAGCTTCTTCCCCATGGCGGCCGGCAGCGTCACCTCCCGGCTGCCCACGCTGACGTCCGTACTGATAAAGCCCCCCAGGGAGGGCACCCAGATAAAAAAGTCGATATTGCTCATCCGCTGGGCCACGTCCACCAGCTCCCGCAGGTCCTGGTTCCACTCCAGGATGGAGGGCTTGGAGTAGGCGCTGGCCGCCATCTGGGCGATGACCTCCGCCTTGTCCTCCAGCTCCTGCCGCTTCTCCGTCAGGATGTAGCTGTAGGACAGGGCGAAAAAGGACGTGCCCAGCAGCACCAGCGTCAGGGCCACCAGGCCCACATTGATGCTGAACTGACGCCAGTATATTCCCTTGAACCGGCTCATATCGTGCCTCCTGTCCGAAACGCCCGAAAGAGGAGGTCCTCCCGGGCGGCGCTGTGACGGCCCGCCGTCACGGGGCCTTGGGGGCCACCTCGAACTTGTAGCCCACGCCCCACACGGTCTTCAGCGTCCACTGGTCGCTGACGTTCTCCACCTTCTCCCGCAGGCGCTTGATGTGTACGTCCACAGTGCGGCTGTCGCCGAAGTAGTCGAAGCCCCACACCTCGTCCAGCAGCTGGTTGCGGGTGTACACCCGGTTGGGGGTGGAGGCCAGGTGGTAGAGGAGCTCCAGCTCCTTGGGGGGCGTGTCCACCTTCCTGCCGTCCACCAGCAGTTCGTAGGAGTCCAGGTCGATGACCAGCTTGTCGAAGGTCAGGCGCTTGCGGGTGTCGTCGGGGATCTCCGTGCGCCGCAGCACCGCGTTGATCCGGGCAATGAGCTCCTTCATCTCGAAGGGCTTGACGATGTAGTCGTCGGCCCCCATCTCCAGGCCCTGGATGCGGTCGAACACCTCGCTCTTGGCGGTGATCATGATGATGGGGGTGCGGCTGGTCTCCCGGATCTTGCCGCACACCGCCCAGCCGTCCATCACCGGCAGCATGATGTCCAGCAGCACCATATCCGGCTGCATAGTGCGGAAGGTCTCCACGGCGGAGCCGCCGTCAAAGACGTTGCGCACCTCAAAGCCTTCCTTCTCCAGATACATCCGGATCAGGTCGGCGATATTGCGGTCGTCCTCCACGACCAGGATCTTTCTTGCCATAGGCTTCCCTCCCGGGGCGAAAGCGCCCTCTTGTCGTTCTTAGTCAGCATTTTACCCCAAATCAGGGAACTTGCTTGAACTTTTTGTAAATTACCTGGCCAGCCGCCAGGCGCACAGGCTGTACTTCCGGTCGGTCAGCCCCGCCGTCAGGGTCCCCAGCCCGCCGGCGCAGCCGGCGTCCGTGCCCAGGCGGACTGCCAGGTCCTCCCGGTACCGGCCGATGGAGGTCATAAGGCCCGCCGCCTGGGACGCGGAGGCCAAGCCCTCCTCCTGCCGGTCCAGCTGGGCGCTGAGCCGGGCGCAGCCCAGGTCCGCCAGCAGCTGGCCGATGTCCGCGCCGCCGTCATACCAGACCAGGTCCAGCCACAGGAGGGCGGCCTGCCACACCTGCTCCCGGGCCAGCTCCAGCTGGGCCTGCACCTCGGCCTCGGTGTCGCCCCGGGCCGCCAGGGCCAGGCCGTGGCCCCGGGCCGCCAGGGCCCGGACCAGGTCCCCGTCCTCCATCAGCTCCGCCGGCAGCAGGAAGGTGACCTGGACCCCGTCCAGGCCGTCCAGCAGGGCCAGGGTGTCCTGGGCGGAGGTGCTCTCGATCAGCAGAAAGACCTTCTGCCCCTCCGCCGCCTGATAGACCGGCGGGGGATCGGGGGTCTGCTCCGCCAGGAGCCGCTGGTAGGTGTTGTACCGCTCAATGAGAATGGTGGTGGCGGAGTCGATGAACCGGGAGTCCCCCAGGATGACGCTGTCGCTGGTAATGCGGATCAGGGGGGCCAGCTCCGTCTCCGTGCAGGTGTACTCCAGGCCGAAGTACCGGCACACCAGGTCGATGGGGAAGAACACATAGCTGCCCTTTACGATGGCGTGGCCGGAATAGGTCTTCTGGTCCCGGTCGTAGACGGTGTCGTTGACGATGTCAAAGCGCAGGTCGGTGGAGTTGGTGTACAGCATGGCCAGCCCCAAAGCGTCGTTGCGCACATAGTTCACCCCCAGCTCCCGCCCCTGGAACAGGGCGTTGGACACGTAGAGCTGCCCGTCGGACCAGAAGGGCATGGTCTCCGGCAGGAGCTCCATGACGTTTTCATTGGCGGCGGTGAAATAGACGGTGGCGGCCCGGCCCCGCTGGGGGCACAGGGACGCCGCCAGCAGCAGCGCGCACAGCAGCAGCGCCCCGGCGCGCAGACCTCGTTTCATGAGCCATCGCCCCCTTCAAAGGTTTTCTTCTTTCTGTAGTATACCACAGAGCGCGCCGGGAAACAATGAAAACTTGCAGGCCCCGGCGCGCTCTGCGGAAAAAGGTTGACATCAGGGGAAAGTAAGTATAAGATAGGAGTATCTTCATATCGTACCCGGTAGGTAAGGCTACCGCAGGGATACGGATCGCTGCCGCGGAGCCGTGGAGACACGGTGAGAGGGTTTGAACAGGTCATGTCGAATGCAAGGCGTGACATAACGCGATTTCACCGCCCTGTGATGCTAAAGCTTGAACGGTGACGGCGCCGATGCTTCGGCGCCGGGAGGGCGCCTTTGCGCCCAGGCTGCCGCCGGTGATGGAATCGGGGGCGGCTTTTTATTTTTCATATCAAACGGCCGGCGGCCGCGGAGAGGAGGGCGTTTCCTATGATCGATTTGGAGAACGGCGTATTTTTGGAGCAGGTCGAGGACCTGGTGGAGCGGAAGCGATGGCCTCAGCTCCGGGACGAGCTGACGGCGCTGGAGCCGGCGGACATCGCCCTGGTGCTGGACGAGCTGCCCGAGGACCGGCTGCCGCTGCTGTACCGGCTGCTGCCCAAGGAGCTGGCGGCGGAGGTGTTCGTGGAGATGGAGGCCGACCTCCAGGAGCTGCTGATCCGCACCTTCTCCGACACGGAGCTGAAGGAGGTCCTGGACGAGCTGTACGTGGACGACACGGTGGACCTCATTGAGGAGATGCCCGCCAACGTGGTCAAGCGCATCCTGAAGCACGCCGACCCGGAGACCCGCCGGTCCGTCAACGAGATCCTGAAGTACCCGGAGGACTCCGCCGGGTCCATCATGACCACGGAGTTTGTGGACCTGAAGCGGGACATGACCGTGGAGGACGCCTTCAAGCGCATCCGCCGCACCGGCGTGGACAAGGAGACCATCAATATCTGCTACGTCACCGACCCCAGCCGCCACCTGCTGGGCCTGGTGTCCATCCGCACCCTGCTGCTGGCGGAGGAGGACGACATCTTGGAGGACATTATGGAGACCAACGTGGTCTCCGTGACCACCCTGGACGACCGGGAGGACGTGGCCCAGGACCTGAGCCGCTACGACTTTCTGGCCATGCCGGTGGTGGACCGGGAAAACCGGCTGGTGGGCATCATCACCATCGACGACGCCATCGACGTCATGGAGGAGGAGGCCACCGAGGACATCGAGAAGATGGCCGCCATCACCCCCTCCGACAAGCCCTATCTGCGCACCGGCGTTTTCTCCACCTTCAAGGCCCGCATCCCCTGGCTGCTGCTGCTGATGGTGTCCGCCACCTTCACGGGAATCATCATCTCCTCCTTTGAAAGCGCCCTCAGCGCCTGCGTGGTGCTGACCGGCTTCATCCCCATGCTCATGGACACCGGCGGCAACTGCGGCTCCCAGGCCTCCGTCACGGTGATCCGCGGCCTGAGCCTCAACGAGATCGACTTCAGCGACCTCTTCCGGGTGGTGTGGAAGGAGATCCGGGTGGCGGTGCTGTGCGGCGCCGTCCTGGCGGCGGCCAACTTTGTCAAGATGATGCTGGTGGACCGGCTGCTGCTGGGCAACACCGCCCTGACGCCCATGGTGGCCCTGGTCATCTGCCTGACCCTGGTGTGTACGGTGTTCTGCGCCAAGGTCATCGGCTGCGCCCTGCCCATGGCGGCGAAAAAGCTGGGCTTTGACCCGGCGGTGATGGCCTCGCCCTTTATCACCACCATCGTGGACGCCATCTCCCTGGCCATCTATTTCCAGTTCGCCACCCTCCTGCTGGGCTTGTAGAGCAGGTCAAAAAAGCGGCAACGCCGCAAGGAGCCCCCGCTTTGCGGGGGCCTCGCGGCCTGCGGGCGTAAAACTCTGCGAGACTTCTTTGACGATATGCGCGTCCGGCGGCGGGGATTCCCGCCGCCGGACGCATATTATAGCCGCCGCGGGGCAAACTGAGCCAGGCGAGAGCCAAAAGCACATGAAACAAGGAGGAACCTGCCATGACTGACTGCATGAACGACGGCTGCACCTGCACCCCCAACAAGTCCATCCACTGCTCCGTCCAGTCCTGCGCCCACCACTGCAAGACCCAGCAGTACTGCGGCCTGGACGCCATCCAGGTGGGCACCCACGAGGCCAACCCCACCATGGACCAGTGCACCGACTGCCAGAGCTTCAAGCTGATGCAGTGAGGCCCTGCCGGTCCCCGGCGGGACCGGCGTACATAGGGGAGGGGGCGGGGACCGTGACCGACAAGTGGAAAAGCCGCGCCGCCGGAGCCGCCGGCGGCCTCATCAACGGCCTTTTCGGCGGAGGCGGCGGCATGGTGCTGCTGCCCCTGCTCACCCGGTGGCAGGGCCTGAAGGCCAAGGACGGCTTCGCCACCTGCGTGGCGGTGATCCTGCCGGTGTGCTGCGTGTCCGCGGCGGTGTACCTGTGGCAGGAGCGGCCCCCGCTGTCGGGCCTGTGGCCCTATCTGGCCGGAGGGCTGGCCGGGGGCCTCATCGGCGGGGCCACCTTTGAAAAGGTCCCCGCCCGGGCGCTGAAGGTGATCTTCGGCCTGTTCCTGCTGTACGCGGGGGTGAGGTATCTGCTATGAAGGAGTGGCTGATCCCCTTTCTGACGGCCCTGGCCACCGGGGTCCTCTCCAGCTGGGGCGTGGGCGGCGGAACGCTGCTGCTGGTGTGCATGACCCTGTTTCTGGGGGTGGGCCAGCGGGAGGCCCAGGCCGTGAACCTGCTCTTTTTCCTGCCCACCGCCGGGGCGGGCCTCCTGTTCCACCGGAAAAACGGCTATCTGGACAAAGCCGTCTGGAGGCAGGCGGCCCTTCCCGGGGTGCTGGCGGCCCTGGCGGGGGCGCTGCTGGCGGTGGCGGTGGATGCGTCGCTGCTACGAAAGCCCTTCGGCGTCTTTCTGCTCTACAGCGGCGCCATGATGCTCCTCTCCGCCAGGAAAAAGCCATAGGAAAGCGGCCGGAGCTATAGCTCCGGCCGCTTTCCTATGCGTGTCCCGTCCTCTATTGGACCACCGGCCGCAGCCGCCGGACCAGCAGCAGGGCCAGGGCGATCTTCACCAGGTCGGGGATGACGTAGGGGACCACGCACCAGCCCAGCACCGTCCCCAGGGACACGGCCCCGTTGGCCCGGACGTACACCGCCAGGAACCACACGGTGCCGAAGGCGTAGCACACAAGGAGGGCCAGCACCATCGCCAGGGCCTGGGCCCACAGCCGTCCCGCCGTCAGGCGCTCCAGCGCCCACACCAGCAGGGCGGAGAAGAGGAAGCCCACGATGTAGCCGCCGGTGGCGCCCATGAGGGCCCCCACGCCGCCGGTGAAGTTGGAAAACACCGGCAGGCCCACGGCCCCCAGCAGGATGTAGGCCAGCACGGCCAGGGTCCCCCGCTTGCCCCCCAGCAGGCCCACGGCCAGAAATACCGCCATGGTCTGGAGGGTGTAGGACACGTTCCAGGGGGTGGGAATGGCGATCCAGGCGCACACTGCCATCAGGGCGGCAAACACCGCCACATAGGCCAGGTCCCGAGTGCGAAGCTTGTCAGCAGACATGGAAAACGCCTCCTTGGGAAATTTTCTGGGGCTACTGTACCACGTTGCCGTCCGGTTGTCAACCTTATTTTTAGTATGGGTTTACAACTGGAGCAAATTTTTGGAAAAGCGGCGCATGAAAAAACCGGCCGGGGGTCATCCTAACCCTATCCGCGCTGACCGTGCTCACGGAAACTCAAAGCGCTCGGAATAGGAAAAGGAGATACGACCATGGCAGTCAATCTGAAAGGCAGAAGCTTTTTGACCCTGATGGACCTGACGCCCCAGGAGATCCGGTACCTGCTGGACCTGGGCCACGACCTGAAGGCCAAGCGCCGGGCGGGGCTGGGGGGCAAGGCCCTGAAGGGGAAGCACATCGTGCTGCTGTTTGAAAAGACCTCCACCCGCACCCGCTGTTCCTTCGAGGTGGCGGCCACCCAGGAGGGGGGACACGTCACCTACCTGGACGCCGCCAGCAGCCAGATGGGCAAAAAGGAGTCTCTGGAGGACTCCGCCCGGGTGCTGGGCCGGTTTTTCGACGGCATCGAGTACCGGGGCTACGACCAGAAGGTGGTGGAGGACCTGGCCAGGTACAGCGGCGTCCCCGTGTGGAACGGCCTGACCGACGTGGACCACCCCACCCAGATCCTGGCGGACATGATGACCATTGAGGAACACTGCGCCAAGCCCCTGCGGGACGTGAAGGTGGTGTTCCCCGGGGACGTGCGCAACAACATGTGTTACGCCTGGATGTACGGCTGCGCCAAGATGGGGATGCACTTTGTGGGCCTCGGCCCCCAGGAGCTGATCAGCGGCGTGGACCAGGCCGTCATGGCCCAGGTGGAGGCCGTGGCCAGGGAGACCGGCGCCGTCATTGAGATCACCAGCGACCAGGGGGCTCTGGCCGGCGCCGACGTGATCTATGGCGACATCTGGGCCTCCATGGGGGAGGAGGACCTGATCCCTGAGCGGACCCGCCTGCTGACCCCCTACCGGGTGACGGAGGAGACCCTGGCGCGCACCGGGAACCCCCACGTGCTGTACCTCCACTGTCTGCCCTCCTTCCACGACTTCGAGACCAAGCTGGCCAGGGAGTGGAAGGACAAGGGAGTGGACATCCGTGAGGTGGACGACCAGGTGTTCCGGGGCAAGCACTCCGTGGTGTTCGACGAGGCGGAGAACCGGATGCACTCCATTAAGGCGGTGTTGGTGGCTACCATCGGGCGGTGAAATTAGGGGGCTGCCGCTTTTGGGGGCTGGCAGCCCCCCATTTTTTCTCCGCCCTTCGGGCGGGGGAGGGATTCTGGGGGCTACGCGCCCCCAGACCTGCGGTCACTTTTTGCTCGTGCAAAAAGTGACCAAAAACACGCCAAGACCATACGGTCTTGGAACCCCTTGGTGTCGATAGGCTGTGCAATCCAAGAGTTGCTCGTGCGTCCGAACCACAGATTCCTTCGGGTTTCCAATCTACAGAACCATCTCATCCAACTTCGGCTGTCGCCCTGTCAAAGAGATAGAGTCATCTATTGGTGCTTGGTGGAAGTGCGTACCTCTATTCTTCTTCGCCTACGATTTGCTCCTCGGCGTGGAGGAGGGCTGCTTTCAGCTGCTCACGGGCTTTCTGTACCTTCAGCAGGTCCATACTCTCCAACAGCGTCACTGCCTCGTTCATCTCTCCCACCAGGTACGCATACAGCTTCTTGTAGTTGGGTTCCATATCGCATCACCTCCGTATATATGTATATAAATATATATGCAATTGGGTGAATTGTCAATAAAGGATATACCATTTAGAATAGCTATGGTGATGCAGATATGGCTGAAGTGCGAATCGTGCTGGACGGGCTGCTGGAGGAGCGGGGAATGACCCGCTACCAATTGGCAAAGCAGTCGGGCGTACAGTACCAGACGGTAGATAAGTACTATAAGAACAAAGTGACCCGGTATGACAGGGATATTATCGCCCGCCTCTGTGCGGCGCTGGGCTGCACCCCGGGCGACATGATACAGCTGAAATAAAGGAGAGGGCTTGAGCCCTCCCCTTTCTCTCTACCCCACCGGGAATAGTATAGATAGAATTTATCTGCATCCCAGAAAGCAAAAAGAAGCCATCCGCTTTCCATGCACCGCACGATCGTCAAGCACCAATAGATGGCTCTCTCCCTTTAACAACCCGTCGTCCCCCATCCCAGTCTCCAGGGCCGCTCCAAAATAAACAGATGGCTCTACCCCTTTAACAGGGCGACAGCCGAAGTTGGACGAGATGGTTCTATAGATTGGAAACCCGAAGGAATCGTTAGTTGGGAAGCACGCGCAATTCTTCACCTGTATAGCCTATCGACACCAAGGGGTTCCAAGACCGTATGGTCTTGGCGCATTTTTGGTTCCTTTTTGTGCGAGCAAAAAGGAACCGCAGGTCTGGGGGCGCGGAGCCCCCAGAATCCCTCCCCCGCCACGGAGTGGCGGAG
>DBFJQM010000041.1:0-1503 GCA_048404665.1 Candidatus Pelethomonas sp. | reverse complement strand
GGCCACTACATAAAAGAGTTTTTCCCGTTTCATGGTCTCTCAATCGCCTCCATCCCAGCGCCCGCCGTCTCCGGCGGGGCGGGGGTTATTCCACAATGACAGCGCCCTTCTCCCGCTCCGCCAGGCCCGCTTTGATGCGGTAGACCGTGGCGGCGGCGTCCAGCTTGGTCTGCTCGCCGGTGGCCATGTCCTTGCAGGCCACCACGCCGGACTGGATCTCGTCGTCTCCCAGGAATACCACATAGGGCACGCCGATCTTGTCGGCGTAGCTCATCTTGGCCTTGAACTTCTTCTGCTCGGCGTAGAGCTGGACCCGGACGCCGGCGCTGCGGAGCTGGGTGGCCAGGGCCACGGCGGGCCCCAGGTCCTCGGTCATGGGCAGGATCAGCACGTCGGCGGGGGCGGTGTTCATCTCCTGGTTCAGCATCCCCTGCTCGTTCAAAACATAGAACAGACGGGTCAATCCAATGGAAATTCCGACTCCGGGGAGTATTTTATCCGTGTAATATTCCGCCAGGTTATCATACCTGCCGCCGGAGCAGATGGAGCCGATCTCCGGGTGGTCCAGCATGGTGGTCTCGTAGACGGTGCCGGTGTAGTAGTCCAGGCCCCGGGCGATGGTCAGGTCCACGGCGAAATTCTCCTCCGGCACGCCGAAGGCGGCCAGGTACTTCACCACGGTGTTCAGCTCGTCCAGCCCCTGGTCGAACAGCTCGTTCCGGCCCCGGTACTCCTCCAGGGCGGCCAGGACCTGCGCGTTGCTGCCCTTGATGAGGGTGAAGGTCAGAATGTCGTCGGCGGTGTCCTGGCTCAGGTCCAGCTCGTCCACCAGCAGCAGCCCCACCTGCTCGGCGCCGATCTTGTCCAGCTTGTCCACCGTGCGCATGATGTCCCCGGCCCGGTCCGTGAGGCCCAGCATGGCGTAGAAGCCGCTGAGGATCTTCCGGTTGTTCACCCGGATCTGGAACCGCTTCAGGCCCAGCCTGGAGAAGGTGCGGTAGATGATGGAGGGGATCTCCGCCTCGTTGGCGATGTCCAGCTTGCCGTCGCCGATGACGTCGATGTCCGCCTGATAGAACTCCCGGAACCGGCCCCGCTGAGCCCGCTCGCCCCGGTAGACCTTGCCGATCTGATACCGGCGGAAGGGGAAGGCCAGGTCGGCGTAGTGCAGGGCCACGTACTTGGCCAGGGGGACGGTGAGGTCGAACCGGAGGCTCAGGTCCGCGTCGCCCTTGGTGAAGCGGTAGATCTGCTTCTCCGTCTCGCCGCCGCCCTTGGCCAGCAGGATGTCGCTGGACTCGATGAGGGGGGTGTCCAGGGGCGTGAAGCCGTAGAGGGAGTAGGTCTCCCGCAGGGTGGACATGATGCGCTCCATCATGACCTGCTGCCGGGGCAGCAGCTCCATGAAGCCGGAGAGGGTACGGGGTTGAATCTTGTTGCTCATGGTATTGCTCCTTTGTTTTCTTTGCCGCTGACCGCGGCGGGGTGGGGGCGCCGCCACTC
>DBFJQM010000040.1:0-21744 GCA_048404665.1 Candidatus Pelethomonas sp. | reverse complement strand
GTATAATATTTTTTGTAAAGCAGAGCGCTTATTCACATGTAAAACGCGCTTTGAGTCACGCTCATTCATTGACTAATATAATGATTTATGGTATAATATTGTTTGAAGTTACATGACTTCATCTGTCATTTAACAGTGTTCCATTAAAGAAGGAGAGTGATAGGAATGGCGTATAGCCAGGAGGCAACAGACCTTGACGAATTCATTTTCGGTACTGACTGCACCACAGTTGAAAGCTCCAGATAACTGGCCATGCATAAGGGCAAATACGAAGAGGTGGCCGAGTGGACGAAGGCGGCGGTCCTGAAAACCGCTGGGTGTAAAAAGCCCCGTGGGTTCGAACCCCACTCTCTTCGCCAGAGCAGGAGGACGATACCCCTGCTTCCCGTATCTTCCACCTTTCGGAAGCGCGGGCTTCATCCAGCCCTTTGCATACGGCCAGCCCACTATCCGGGCCTGTGCTAACCACTGGGCTTTTCCAAAAATAAAGATACATGCGGCTAAGTGTCTTTTGCCACGAGGCGATAGCGGCAGGCAGTTCCTGTGCGGCGAAGCATCTTGGGTGTTCTGCGGGGAGTAGTGGCCATATCAATCCGCTGAAGCCGTTTTTATACAACGAGTTGAAAGAAAAAAGACAGCGAAAGGAAGTGTATGTGCTTTGGAGAAAATCACCCGTACTGTGACGGCGACAACCGTCCAGTATGCAGAGGCCATTGTAGAGAATGGAATCCCAACCTTCCGTCCCTGCGGGGATGAGGTAATTCCCGGCGAGATTACGGACCAGGTGAATGCCCTCCAGTATCTCAGGAAGAAGTATGGCGTCGACCGCTCTTTCGTTGTTACCGGCATGACGACCGATACAAAGAAATATGTGATGGACCTCGCCACCTTCATCGCTACCGCAACGCCCATTGCGGTCGTTGCGAAGCAGGACGCGCCGACGGACGGCGAAGCGGATACGGACTCCGCTGATGGAACGGGCGAAAATGATAAAGCGGTCAATACGAACGCTGATGCGGTCAACCCGGTTGTGCCTGTTGCCCCCGTCATCAACGCACCCACAAGCAATCCTCTGCCAGGCAGTCCGGCCGGTGTGTATCCGGGCAGTCCTGTCACACCTCCAGCAGGAACCGCCCCGTTTGGTGCTCCTCCTACTGCGGAGGCCCCCAATCAGGCACCTTACAACGGCTCCTATCCTGGCTTCCAGGCTCCACAGTGAGCACATATCCGCTGGGTGGGAACCCACCCGGCGGACATACGCTGGTGTAGCTCAGCAGGCAGAGCGACGCACTCGTAATGCGTAGGTCGACGGTTCAAATCCGTCCTCCAGCTCCAAAAATTGAATTAACCACGGGTTCTTCCAACTTCGTGGTGGATGACACCAAGAAGTGAAAGAACGCAGGCAAAAGGATATGAGCCGCACTCCGGGATTTTCCCAGTCCCGGACCCTGCATAGTCATATCCAGCTTAGCGGTATGTGTACTTCTCTTTTTCAGTAGTGTCCTGCTGGGTGGAGGGGACATTTTCGACGGATGGCTCCGGTTCATTCTGGCCCCCAGCATTGTTGTGCTATTCATCCTCTTCAAAACTAGACCGGCAAGAGAATGGGTCGATACACCAGTCTGCTTCCGCCTTTACCCGGACGAATTTGAGTATGTCTACCAGAAGATGCCAATTTTCCACGCAAGCGGGGCCATGTCATTCGTTGAGAAGACCTATCGAATGAAATACAGCGCCCTGACAGAAGTTGTCTGGGGCCAAAGGCCGTTTCTCGATAGCGTTGACTTCTACGGAAAAATGGATGTGTGGTCCATCCGGTATCAGGGTGACGAGAAAGCAACATCCCCCCACTTTTCTAAGAAAAACGTAGACGGTGTTTTCCGGCTCTATATGACCGCAGAACAGTCTGCAGAGTATCTGCCTTTGATTTGTGAAAAACTCCACTGGTCCATGGATAGAGTCACATGCCACGGCACCAGGGCCATGGAAGGCCAAAGCACTAAGTAACGAGGAGATTTTGACATGGATACGATTTGGACCGACAGGAAACGGCACTTTGGACTACCCATCAGTTTCACAAAGTACAGCCTGAGCGAAGACCGCCTTTTCCGAGAGACGGGACTCTTGAATCTTAATGAGGAGGAAGTCCTGCTGTATCGGGTCCGGGATGTATCCTTGTCACGTTCTCTGTGGCAGCGCATCTTCGGTGTGGGGACGATAACTGTCCATTCATCCGATAAGACCTCTCCGACCCTGGAAGTCATCAATGTGAAGGACTCCAAGTCTGTAAAGGAACTCATCTTCACAAATGTTGAAAAAGCAAAGGAAGAACGCCGCATGAGAGCGACAGAACTTCTGGATGATGGCGCGGAGGACAGCGATTTTGAAGTGGAGTGATGGCAGGTATGGACACGCTGCAATTTCCCATTGTGCCCCTCGATTTTGACGAGGTGGCGCAGATACTTGATAACATTGTAGATAATGATTTTCCTGAGGAGATGTATCGCGGCCTGACTGGTGGCATCTACTTAGTGCCGGAAGAGAAGCACAATGCCCGGATTCCTTCAAATCGCTACTATGTTCTCGGAGAGTATCGGCGCAACCGTATCATGGGAAACTGCATCTTCGTCTACTACGGTTCCTTTCGGAAATTATACCCGAGGGCTTCCAGGGAACAGGCGATTACTATTTTGCATGGGACCGTTGGCCACGAGCTGCGGCATCACATGGAAGGCCGGGCAGGGGAGAGGGGGCTGGAAATCGAAGATGAGATTTTTGTCCAGCGAGCGCTTCGGCGCTTAGGTGTCCGCCCCGGATGGAGGTAAATCAGATGAGCGTGAAAAAGCGTAAAAAGGACAGCCAGATAGTGGCCAGCAAGGGCACGGGAAAGGCTCAGGCACTCTCTGCCGGTATCGCCCGAATGCAAAAGGCTGGATATAAGTTTGTAGTCATCGACAGTAAGGAATTTGAGAGAGAGGTCAAATCTCTGCTGGTATAGCTCAGTTGGCAGAGCACGTGATTTGTAATCTCGGGGTCGTGGGTTCGAGTCCCTCTACCAGCTCCATGGCACATATTTTGTGCCTGTATTCCATTCTCCCATTTCCTCTTCTCTATTCTCTTATGCCATTCGCACCAAGCGTAATCATCACGGCCGCCATGGGGCAGGGTTCAGCGGCCATTTCATATTGGGGTGTCGCCAAGTGGTAAGGCAAGGGACTTTGACTCCCTCATTCGCTGGTTCGAGTCCAGCCATCCCAGCCATCTCCTATTAGGAGGAAATTGCATATGCAGGCAGAGGTCATCCAAACAGATGTGGGATTGTCCCCGCAGTACGAAATACGGCGTAATAGCATCCTAATTGGTCACGCAGAGATTTCCCATCTGGTTCCAAGTATGTCTCCCTGCAATTTGGAACTGCTTGACCAACACCTGTCCCTGATGTCCGACTTGTCGTATCAGAGCCAACAGGCTGAATCCGGCTTTTTGAGCCGCCTCCTGCGGCTTGGAGCGCCTATGGAACAATCCTATAAGGTCACGAGAAACACACGCTCCATTGGACGTATCTACCCCTTCAAAGAGCAGTACAGACCGGGCAAAAGGGTTACATGCCGCGCAATCGAACTGAATTGCCTGCACTACACCGTTTACCACGTTGGCCATGGTAAGGATGGGACGAACTATCCTATCTATGAGGGAGAACACCAGATTGCTCTGGTGAAAAAGCCTACCACGGTGCGCAATGGGTATGACACCTATGGCATCGTGGCTCTGGATGATGACTCTCTTCTCCTCGCTGTGCTTTTCGCTCTGTATGAGGATATCCGCGAGCACACCTACAACAATCTCCACGCAGGTCCGGCAGTGCGAGTTACTGCCTCATCAACGACCAATCCATATCTTCTGAAAAGAGATGACCCTGATTTTGAGGCAAGAGCAACCTAAAGCGTCCCGGTAGTTCAATGGCAGAACATCCACGTTGGAGTATGCTGGTTTAAATCCAGTCCGGGGCACGCACGCTGTCTGCGGGCAGTCTGTTGCATAATGACGGGTTGACCGTGAGCCCGCCCCGGTTTCGGGGACCTCGCTAAACATCGCGGTCTGGACGAATAAAGTAGGGACGGGCCTACCTCATCCTTGGGGTGGTTAAAGATGGCCCGGGGCGCAGCAGGTGGGGCTGTTCCAAACACACATGCCGCTGTAAGCTCAGTGGCAGAGCTTTCAGCATATGAAGGACGCCGGTTCGAATCCGGCCAGGGGTGTATCCGTTTTTTCACTCTAATATGAAGTCGACCGTGAGCTTCCCCCACAGGCCGTTCTGCGGGGACTCCTTACATCCATCGCGGTCTGGACGAACAAAGTAGGGACGGGTCTACCTCATCTATGGGGTGGTTAAAGATGGCCCGATGCCCGGCAGGTGGGGCCGGGAGACACGCCAAGATGGTGGAATGGCAGACACGGCAGGCTCAAACCCTGCTGTCGGTAACGGCATGAGGGTTCGAGTCCCTCTCTTGGCACCACACGCCGGAGTGGCGTAATTGGCAGACGCCCGGGACTTAAAATCCCGTGGGAACACTCCCGTGCCGGTTCGAACCCGGTCTCCGGCACCATTTCTTCTCATATATCGCGGGGTAGAGCAGTTGGCAGCTCGCAAGTCTCATACGCTTGAGGCCGGTGGTTCGAGTCCACCCCCCGCACCCAGTGCCGGATTTATCCCGGCTGATGTGGGCGTGGCAGATTCCCCACAAAGAATGACAACGCTCGCTGAAAACTACCGTACCCGATGCGTCGGGGCCAGTATGACCGGAAGATACCCGGGGCTATATCTTTGCGGAGGATAGTTGCTGGTAGGCGTGACAATCTAAGCGGGAATTGCGACACCGTAAACAGCAGGGAGGGAGACGTATCGCTACTCTATACCTGATGGTCGGCATCCCGGGGGCAGGGAAAACCACTTGGGCCAAAGAGCACCCTCAGTATGTATATGTGGGCTCAGACGAGATTCGAAAAGAGCTTTTTGGCAAAGAACTGACCGTGCGTGGATACCGGAAAGTCCATCGTTTGATGATGCAGCGAGCAATCTCCCACCTCGAATCTGGACATGATGTTGTAATGGATTCAGCCCATGTCAGCATCCGCGCTCGGAAGAAAGTCCTGAAAGGACTCCCACCCGGCATTGATGTGGTCGCGGTACATATCGACACGGCTGTTCCGCAGGCCCTCAAGAACAACCGTATGCGGGACCGGCATGTACCGCGTATTGGCATCATGTTTCTCGGCAAAAAGTTAGAAGTGCCGTCGGAGGGAGAGGGTTTTGCGAAGGTCCTGCACATAACAAAAGACTTCACTTGACTGTTCGAAATGCAGAAATGGTGGAATTGGTAGACACGCCAGCTTGAGGGGCTAGTGGCCCATGCGGCTCGTACGGGTTCGACTCCCGTTTTCTGCACCAGATATGGGCCTTTAGCTCAGTTGGTTAGAGCAGGCGGCTCATAACCGTCCGGTCCTGGGTTCGAACCCCCGAAGGCCCACCAGAAAATTCGAGGAGGTCATGTTGTGCTCAAGAAAATCCTGTGCATATCCGCCGCCGCGCTTGCGCTGGCTGTTTCTTTGACGGCCTGCAGCACGTATTTAGAGAAGTCCGGTACATACGATGTTGAGACCGGCGACCGCGTGAAAATCACGGTCGATGCCAAAGCGGGCTATGACATCACGCTGGAGGCTCCGTTCGTCATCTCTAAGGATGACGAGACGATTCTGAATGGCACGTTCCTGTACAGCGAATATCTGGAAGAGTACAAGAGCGCCTATGAGGCCGAACCCACCGCATCCCTGGTAGATGAAGGGGAGAAGGATGGGAACGAGTACTTCTGCTACGCAGTCGGTGATGAGTACGATTACTTCGTGAAAGTAGGCGACTCCAATACCGCAGTCATCCTGGCTTCAACCGCAAGCGAGGAGGAAGCAAGCGCGGCGTTCAACTCCACCGTTATCTCACTGGAAGAGTAACCATTTGGGGGAAGGCCATCATCATGTATGCCGGTCTCCCCGCATATGTCCCTGTAGTTTAATTGGCAGAACTGTTTGCCAAAGTGCAGCAATGCCGACAGACAGATGCCGGTTCGAATCCGGCCTGGGACTTGCGCGTTCCATCGTTTTAGATGTACGCATTAGCTATGGGTTGGCTGTGAGCCCCCCTGCTCGCAGGAATGCCGCAGGGACTCCGATAACCATATCGCAGCCTGGACGAACAAAGTAGGGACGGGCCTACCTCCCCCTGTGAGGTGGCAAAAGATGGCCCGAGTCACGGTAGGTGGGACCGTGTGTATATCGCGGAGTAGAGCAGTGGTAGCTCGCCTGGTTCATACCCAAGAGGCCGCCGGTTCGAGTCCGGCCTCCGCAACCAGCCCCTTATGGGGCATTCTCTCCCCCTCATTATATGGCGGCCTGGTCTTTGTACCTGCTTTCAACCTCCCCACCAGGCCGCCGCTCCTTGGGGACATAGCTCAGTTGGCAGAGCGATGGCTTTGCAAGCCATAGGCCGTGGGTTCGAGCCCCACTGTCTCCACCATGGCACCAAAGGTGCCGCAATTCCGAGCTGACTGGGAGTTTGCTTCACCTAAGCGGAGCCTCTCGCCTCTGACCTCCGTTGCTGCACTCTTCGGACAATGGGGCCTATGGTCAACCGCCCATGGCACTGGCAGATGACCGGCACGGTTTGGAAGCATCCTTGCGCGGGTCTCTCCCCGCGCCGCAGCCTGATGACTGCACATAAGTCGGGCGAAATCAAAGGAGCCGCCGTGGGTGTCGGCAAGTACGAAATTGGCATCTACAGCGTATTCCGTGTGGCGGAATCAGACGCAGCCAAACTGACCGGGGTGCAACGGAAGGGGCGGTGTCAGTGAAAAACTGGCGTGGGTGGTATGAGCAAGTTCGATGGGCTTGTCCCATTGCGACATCAGTCGCATTGCTCAAAATCTACTCCACGGAATTGCTGTCACTAGGAGGCCATCCGGTTTGCCGGGTGGCCTCCTTTTCAAAAATTGCGTAATATATTGTTATATGGTATAATATTTCAAGAGGTGATGCCTGTGATTGACCTGCTCAAAAAGGTAACGGAAAACCAGCGTTTCCGCATTATCGCCTACCTAGCCGGGGGCGCAATCGCGGTAATTCTGCTTTGCTTTCTCATCATTTCTATCATAAACGGAGGGGAAAAGATTACTGACGATATTGTAGTGACTTCGTACTCAGAGGATGAGGTTCAAAGCGCGGAAGAGTCTGGTGTTTTCTGCAAATCCATTCTCTCTACCAAAATTGACTCTGATGTCACAGGTGGCAAAACAGTCGTGTTGACCTCATCCAGGGAGTATGAGGATTACCTTGACAAATACGATGATATTTCAGTCGTAGAGCCAGAGCAAGTCCCTATCGTGGAAGACTGGTTTTCCGCTGGGTACTACGCAATCGTCGTATCCACCGACCAGTACAAACTGCCGGTCAATCTGACCGCTTTAGCGAAATATGTTGATGCTGACGGAAATGTGAAAATCCTGGTCGGCCCGTCGGACATCAACCCTGAATTCGTTTATAGCCAAAACCTTGATTCCTGTAAGCAGGCATCCGTGGTCATCTTCCTTGACCAGGAGCTTATCACGGACGCCCCAAGTATCACAATCATGTTTATGCAGTGAGCCACATTGATGAGGGAGGGGATTCTTGTGGCAAGAGGCGAGTGTATTTTAGAGCCTGGCCCGAATAGCTGGCTGAACCTGCCTGCCAGCCTTCTATCCAAGGAAGGGAAGGCTATCGTAACATCCGACCCGGACATACAGCGTGGCACCATTGAAGCGCTGCAGGCGCTTGAGCCGACCAATATGAACGAATACCCGTTTTACTTTTCAGATGACGAGAAGGAGAGCGATATTGGGATGGCTACCCTGTCCATGTGTATCCGGGAAAATCCCTATGCGACCATGGCGGAACTCGTTGCCAGGTATTCTGATGCCAGGAACGTTCCATATGCGCATGTAGCCACGGTACTGAATGAAATCCGACGGAGCACCGGATTCACTATGTACCTCCGCAACCGGGGAGACAATACATTCCAGGCAGTCCAGTGGACCCCGGCAAGAGTCCCGTCAAATATGACGCTGCTCCCCCCACCAAAGCGCCGGGCATGAGATAGGGGGGAGGCACCATGAGGATACCACTTGCCCTGCTGAAGGGCGCAATACTCGGCCTGGTTTTGATTGGAGCCGTGTATTTCCTGCAGGAATGCTATGGCCCAATCGCAGATACGCTGACTCACATCCCAGACATTATCTTTCGGGGTTACACACCGCAAACACTGGACGAGAGCTTTTCCGTCATGTTCTTCTCCTGGATAACCGTCGAGGGGATTTTGATGATGCTGCTTCCCAGAACAGGCTCAGACGAGTCTGACTCATAGTTTTGAGCTCTTTCCGATATAGTAAGAATGTCAAGAATTCCAGCCAATGAACAGCAGAATTACTTGTCGAGAAAAGTCGCTCATAGGAATACTGTAAAGCGAAAATATTTCACATATGTCGTGCCGGTCAAGGAGGTGCTTTATGGAGCCTGCGGAGAGCTGCATCTGTACAAGCGTGTTCAAAACAGAAGATATCGAGGAGCGCAAACAGCTCTTCACTCAAAAATGGATTGACCTTATCAACTTCCTGGAACGCTCTAAAGCCAATATCGGTTAGACGGCACGGAAACCGCCAGTCCAGTAATGACAAGCCATTTCCTCTGTGCTATAATTGCGCCGGGGAAATGGCTTGTCCTTTCTATGTAGGGAGGTACGCAAGCCAAAATGAAAGCAGCAATCTATTGTCGCCTGTCTGAGGAGGACAGGAACAAACTATCTGAGGAGGATGACAGCAACAGTATTCAAAACCAAAAATCCATGTTGATTCGCTATGCAATGGACCAGGGGTGGGAGATATACGACATTTATAGCGATGATGACTACACTGGCTCAGACCGGAAACGTCCCGAGTTCAACAGGCTGCTCAAAGACGCAGAAGCCCACTGCTTTGATATCGTCCTATGCAAAACGCAGTCCCGGTTCACTCGTGAGCTTGAACTGGTAGAGCGATACATTCATGGTCTATTTCCCATCTGGGGGATTCGATTTATCGGCGTAGTCGATAATGCGGATACGGCCAACAAAGGAAACAAGAAGTCCCGGCAGATAAACGGTCTGGTCAACGAATGGTATCTGGAGGATATGTCGGAGAACATCCGAAGCGTCCTGACGAACCGGCGGGTCAATGGATTCCATATCGGGGCGTTCGCGCTGTATGGGTACAAGAAGGACCCGAACCAGAAAGGGCATCTCATCATTGATGAAGAGGCCGCTGCAGTTGTGAGAGAGGTATTCCTGCTATTTGCCAACGGCTACGGAAAAACGGCGATTGCCAGAATGCTGAATGATAGGGGGATTCCTAACCCAACCGAATACAAAAGGCTTCACGGCCTTCGCTATCAGCAGCCAAAGCGCAAGAACAGCACACTCTGGAAATACGTTGCTATTTCCCACATGCTAACAAACGAAATCTATATTGGTAACATGGTCCAAGGGAAATATGGGAGCATATCCTACAAGACCAAACAGAACAAACCCAGGCCAAAGGAACTCTGGTATCGCGTAGAAGGCACCCATGAGCCGATTATCGACCGGCCGTTGTGGAACAAGGTCCAAGAGATGATAGCACAGCGGTCCAAGCCGTTTATCACCGGAGAGGTCGGCATCTTCGCCAGGAAAATCAAATGCGCAAACTGTGGTTATACTATGAGGACCGCGAAGAAGGGGCCGCATCGCTACTTCAAGTGTTCCAATTACCACGTTTCCAAAGACTCCTGCACTGGTTCTTTCATTTCCTATGAGCGTTTGGAGCAGTCTATCATTGCGGAACTCCACCGCATCTCGGAGGAATATTTGAACCAGGACGAAGTTGCTCAACGGATTGAGTTCCAAAACAATCTCCAGGAGCAAAAGGCGAGAGTCAAGAACTCGATTGCCGAGTATAAGAAAAAAGTCTCTGAATACTCCACCGGGATACGTGAACTCTATTTGGATAAGGTGCGGGGGCTGCTTGGAGAGTCAGATTTCGTTTCTATGTCCAAGGAATTCACCAATGAGCGTGACCGCCTGGAAGGGCTGATTGTCGAACTGGAAAAGCAGGCTGACGATATCGAGGAAAAGCTCAAGACCGGAGATAACCGGCGGGCCATTGTAGAGCAGTACATGAACATCACCCACCTGAATCGGGAGATTGTAGACGCCATGATTGAAAGCGTGTACGTCAGCCGCCGCATCCCAGGGACGAGGAACGTCCCCATCGAAATCCACTGGAAATTCTAAAGGTAGAGTTTATGAAATCGCAGCAGGCACCCAAAACAGCGTGTCCGCAAAGTATTGAAATTACTAGGTTTTTTCAATGAGGTTGAACTTACGCAATCGCAGCGTCGGGGACCAGGTCCTCAAGCATGTGGCGGACCGGCTGTGCAGAAGCACCCGCCAGGAGGACATTGTCGCCCGGGTAGGCGGCGACGAATTTTTGGTGTTCCTGGACTGCCGTTCGGCGGCGGAGCAGGCGGTCAACCGCATCTTCCGGTCCATCACCGGGGACTGCGACGGCTTCCCCGTCACCGTCAGCATGGGCGTGGCCCAGGCCAGCGTGGTGGGGACGGAGTACGACAAGCTGTTTCATGCGGCGGACCAGGCGCTCTATACCGTCAAGCGGACGGGGCGCAGCCAGTACCGCTTCTACGACGATTCCATGCGGGGGACGCTGTCCGCGATCTCCCCCATTGACCAGGATGTAAAAGGAGAGAGGCAGAAATGACGCTGCAAGAATGTTACGCCGCCCTGGGCGGCAACTACGCGGACGTGTCCGGCCGCCTGCGCAGCGACCGCCTGGTGCAGAAGTTTGTCCTGAAATACCTGGACGACCCCAGCTTTGACCTGCTTTGCACCTCCATGGCGGAGAAGAACTACGAGGAGGCCTTCCGGGCCGCCCACACCATCAAGGGCATGTGCCAGAACCTGAGCTTTACCCGGCTGCTGGATTCCAGCAGCCGGCTGGCCGACGCTCTGCGCCACGGCTGGACGCCGGAGGCGGACCCGCTGTACGAGCAGGTCCGCGCCGACCATCTGGCGGTGACGTCGGCCATCCGGGCCTACCAGAAGGACTGCGGGGGACAGTGATATGAGGGACAAGATCAAGCATTTCCTGGCGGGCAGTCTGGTGGCCGTGTTCGTGGTGTGCATCACAACCTTCACCGTCCTGGCGCTCTACATCAACCGGGAGAACGGCGACGTCATCTCCGAGCTGGGAAACATCTACATGTCCAGCATGAACGACCGGATCTCCAAGCACTTCCGGACCATGACCGACCACCGCCTGGTCCAGATGGAGACCCTGGCCGAGACGATCCCCCCCGAGTACCGCAGCGGAAAGGACGCCCTGAGCGAGTGGCTGACGCTGAACGGCGCGGCCAGAAACTTCGATTCCCTGGCGTACGTCTATTCCGACGGCAGCCTGGAGATGGTCTATGGCGGACCGGTGAAGGCCACCAGCGCCGACGCCCTCCTGACGACCATGGAGAACCAGGAGAACAAGGTCGCCATCGGCCGCAACAGCCAGGGGGAGCAGGTGATTTTGGCCTGCGTGACCGTTCAGATCGACGTGCCGGGGCTGGAGGACTGCATTGGCCTGGTGGGCGAGCTGCCCGTCAGCTACATCGCGGAAACGCTGGCCCTGGATGACGAGGACTCCCTGATCTACTCCTTCGTCATCCGCAAGGACGGCAGCTTTGTGATCCGCTCCTTTGACGCCTTCCGGGACAACTACTTCGAGCGGGTCCGGGCCATCTACGGGGTGCTGGACGGCAAGGGCCCCGAGGACTACATCGCGGAGATCCAGGCGGCCATGGAGTCCGGCACGGACTACTCCTCCATCGCCATCATCGACGGCGAGCGCCGCCACATGTACTGCTCGGCCCTGCCCAACTCCGTGTGGTACCTGGTGACGTTCATGCCCTACGGCGCGCTGAACGAATCGGTGGAGACCCTGGGGACCCGGTCCCTGGCGGCGGCCGCCGCCGCCTGCGCGGTGATCCTGGTGACGCTGCTGGCGGTGTTCCTGTGGTATTTCCACATGAACCGCATCCAGATGGCGGAGCTGGAGGAGGCCAGAAAGGCCGCGGAAAAGGCCAGCCAGTCCAAGAGCGAATTCCTCTCCAACATGAGCCACGACATCCGCACGCCCATGAACGCCATCGTGGGTATGACGGCCATCGCCTCCACCCATATCGACGATCCCCAGCAGGTGCAGAACTGCCTGAAAAAGATCGCCCTGTCCAGCAGGCACCTGCTGGGCCTCATCAACGACGTGCTGGACATGTCCAAGATCGAGAGCGGGAAGATGACCCTGAACGTGGAGCTGGTCTCCCTGCGGGAGCTGATGGACAGCATCGTCAGCATCGTGCAGCCCCAGGTGAAGGCCAAGCACCAGAAGTTCAACATCTCCATCTACGACATCACCTCGGAGAACGTCCACTGCGACAGCGTGCGATTGAACCAGATCCTGCTGAACCTGCTGTCCAACGCCATCAAGTTCACGCCGGAGGGCGGCTCCATCGAGGTGGCCCTCCACGAGGAGACCTCTCCCAAGGGGCAGGACCATGTGCGCATCCGCATCCATGTGAAGGATACCGGCATCGGCATGTCCAAGGAGTATCAGGCCCACATCTTTGAATCCTTCACCCGGGAGGACAACAAGCGGGTCCACAGAATCGAGGGCACTGGCCTGGGCATGGCCATCACCAAGTACATCGTGGACGCCATGGGCGGCGAGATCAAGGTCTCCAGCACCCAGGGCGTGGGTACGGAGTTCCAGGTGACATTGGACCTGGAGCGGGCCGCGGAGCAGGCGGAGGACATGGTGCTGCCCGACTGGACCATGCTGGTGGTGGACGACGACCGCCAGCTGTGCGAGAGCACCACGGCCTCCCTGCGGTCCATCGGTATCCGGGCGGAGTGGGTGCTGGACGGCGAGAGCGCCGTGCAGATGGTCACCCAGCACCACAAGACCCACCAGGATTACCACGTCATCCTGCTGGATTGGAAGCTGCCGGATATGGACGGCATCCAGACCGCCCGGGAGCTGCGCCGCCAGCTGGGGGAGGACGTGCCCATCCTGCTGATGTCCGCCTACGACTGGAGCGAGATCGAGGAGGAGGCCCGGGCGGCGGGAATCAGCGGCTTTTTGATGAAGCCCCTGTTCCGGTCCACCCTGTTTTACGGCCTGCGGCCCTATGTGGGCGAAAGCGAGCAGAAGCCAGCCAAGCCGGAGCCCGACCAGCCGGAGTTCACCGGCAAGCGGCTGCTGGTGGCGGAGGACAACGAGCTGAACTGGGAGATCGCCTATGAGCTGCTGCAGGACCTGGGCCTGGAGCTGGAGTGGGCGGAAAACGGCCAGATCTGCGTGGATATGCTCCAAAAGTCCCCGGTGGGGTACTACGACGCGATCCTCATGGACATCCGGATGCCGGTGATGAACGGCTACGAGGCCACCGACGCCATCCGTGCGCTGGATCGCCCGGACGCCTCCCTGCCCATCATCGCCATGACGGCGGACGCCTACTCCGACGATATCCAGCGGTGCCTGGACCACGGCATGAACGCCCATGTGGCCAAGCCCATCGACATCAAGGAGGTGGCCCGCGTCCTGAAGCGGTATCTGGAGGCGTGACCCCAAATCAAATGAAAAAGCGCCGCCCTTCGGTGAGGACCGGAGGGCGGCGTTCTTTTTGAAGTTTTTTCGCCTATGCCCGGGGCTGGCCGCACAGCCACTTGCGCAGGACCTTTTCCAGCGTCTCCAGGGACAGGGGCTTTGCCACGTGCTCGTTCATGCCAGCGCTCAGGGCGGCCTGGACGTCCTCGGCAAAGGCGTTGGCGGTCATGGCGATGACAGGCAGGTCCCGGGTCCAGGCCCTGTCCATGGCCCGGATGGCCCTGGCGGCCTCGTAGCCGTCCATCCGGGGCATCATGATATCCATAAGGACCAGATCGTAGTACCCCGGCTGGGCCCGGTCCACCATGTCCACGGCCTCGGCGCCGTCCACGGCCCGCTCCACCGCGGCGCCGGTCATGGTGAGCAGCTCCACGGCGATCTCGGCGTTCAGGTCGTTGTCCTCCGCCAGGAGGATGCGCCGGCCGCTGAGGTCCAGCTTCTCCAGCTCCAGGTGGGAGCACGCGGGGGCCTGGGGGTCCTCCGCGTCCAGCAGATGGTCAAAGAGGGTCACCAGCCGGGACTTGAACAGGGGCTTGCTGATGAAGGCGTTGGCCCCGGCGTCCAGGGCCTCCTGCTCGATGCTGGACCAGTCGTAGGCGGAGAGGATGATGATGGGGACGTCCTTCCCCACCTGCCGGCGAATCTCCCGGGTGGTCTGGACGCCGTTCATGTCCGGCATCTTCCAGTCCAGGATCACCGCGAAGAAGTCCCGGCCGGCCCTGTGGGCGCTGACCGTCTCCTCCACGGCCTCGCGGCCGCTGAGGACGCCCTTGCTGCGCATCCCCAGGCTGTCCAGCATGGCGCAGGCGGACTCGCAGGCCGTCTCCTCGTCATCCGCCACCAGGATGGGCAGGTCCGTAAACGCCCGGTGGTCCTCCTTCGCCTCCTCCTGGAGCTTCAGGAAGATGGTGACGGTGAAGCGGGAGCCCTTGCCTGGCTCGCTCTCCACCTGGATATCGCCGCCCATCATGCGCACGATGTTGCGGGTGATGGGCATTCCCAGGCCCGTCCCCTGGATCTTGTTGACCCGGGAGTCCTGGGCCCGGGCGAAGGGCTCGAAGATCCGCTCCTGGAACTCCCTGGTCATGCCGATGCCGTTGTCCTGGAACACGATCTCATAGCAGGCCAGCCGCTGCTGTCCCGCGGGCTTTTCGGTGATCCTCAGGTCGATCCGCCCGCCGTTGGGCGTGTACTTGATGGCGTTGCCCATGAGGTTGACAAAGGCCTGCTGGATGCGCAGACTGTCGCCGATGACCTGCTCGTGCTCCACATCCGCGATCTCCACGTGAAGCTCGTGGCCGTGCTCCTTCAGCTGGGGGCGGGTCATGGTCAGGAGGTTCTCAATGAGGTCGGAGAAGTTGAAGGCCTCCTCCTGGAGGTCCACCTTGCCGGACTCGATCTTGCTCATGTCCAGGACCTCGTTGATGAGGGAGAGCAGATGCTTGCTGGCGGCGGTGATTTTCTTCAGGCAGTCCTGGACCCGGACCGGATCGTCCAGGTGGGCGGCGGCGATGGCGGTCATGCCGATGATGCCGTTCATGGGTGTGCGGATGTCGTGGGACATGTTGCTGAGGAAGGAGGTCTTGGCCTGACTGGCCACCTCCGCCTGGGTCAGGGCGTCCCGCAGCAGGGACTGGACGCGCTGGTCCTCCTGGCGCAGGTGCAGGAAGAACGCCCCGTCGATCAGCAGGATCAGCGCCAGGGCGCAGAGGATGATGACGGGAATCGTCCAGTCCGTGGCCGGGGCGAAAAAGGCGGAGGCCGGCAGCGCGGCCATAACGAACCAGTTGGGGTTGTCCTCCAGGTCGTGGTAGGCAAAGAGCGTGTCCTCCCCCAGGGCGTTGTGTGCGGTAAAGCTGCCGCTGCCGGAGGAGCAGATGTCCGCCTCCAGGGCGGCCGGGTCCAGGGAACCCTGGTTATTGCCGGAGAGATAGTCGTAAAAGGAATCGCTCTCCATAGCCGGCGGCTTTACCACGTAGCAGCCGTCCTTTTCAATCAGCGCCACGCTGATGTGGTCGTAGACGGTGGGGAAGGTCCAGCGCTCCTCCAGGTAGGAGATGGGGACCACATAGAGCAAGATCGCGTCCCGGGGATGGCCTCCGTCCAGGAGGGAGACGTGGTTGCCGAAGGCGACCGCATAGCCGCCGGTGACCGGGTCGGCATACCGCGGAGTGATGTGGATCTGCTCCGAAAAGTCGATGGAGCGGTGGGCGTCGTGGAAAATGCTGGAGTAGTCCACCGGGTGGCCGCCGGGGGAGGAGACGCCGGAGTCGGCGGAGAGGCCCAACAGAGTATCGGACCAGATCAGGTGGCCGCTGGCGGCCTCCGACGGCCGGACCCGCAGGATGAAATCCACGGCCTCCTCCATGGTCATGGGGCTGCGGCCGATGTAGCTGGCCCAGCTGTCGCAGAGCTGCTGGGAATCCAGGAGATAGTTGTTGGCGATCTCGCTGACGATCTCCACAGTGTGGAAGTACTCGCTTTTGGCGCTTGCCTCGGCGGCACGGCCCTGGCCTACGACATAGACCATCACCGCCGCCGCCACGACCAGCACGATGACGACATTTAGGATAATGACGCGAATCCGCTTCATGGACTCACCCCTTCTTAAGAGAGATCGGGCCGGAGGGCCCGGGACTCACGAAACGCTGGGGACGCGCTCCCGGAATACCGGGATGGGGAAAACCTGTGAATATACCTATTATACTTGCAGCGACTGAAATTTACAATATGAAATTCTGCCGGCCCGTGGCAGGGGAGGGGGAAGCGCAGAAGAGAGAATCCCCCGCGGGCCTGCTGGCCTGCGGGGGGATGCCTGCGCGAATCTGACGTGCGAGCTGCTTTACCGGTATGCGTTCCCGTTTTTCCCAACTGCGAGCCCAAGAGGTGCCGGCAGCGGAGCTGACGGCTTTGCCCGCCATAGGGGCGGGCAAACTCTGGGCCGCAGTTGGAAGCGAAGAAATCCCCTGCCTGGCGCAGCTTTCCGCAAAAGCGGGAAGCGAAGCGTGGCAGGGGATTTCTTCGCTGGCACGCCTGAGCGGATTCGAACCGCTGGCCTTCCGCTTAGGAGGCGGACGCTCTATCCTGCTGAGCTACAGACGCGTATGGGGCCGGGGGCCGGGCGTCCGCTAAAGGGCGGACGCCCGACGCCGCCTGCTTATTATAGCCGAAGGTGCGGACCTTGTCAACTCCTCCGGGGAAAAGTTACAGGGGCTTTCCCGCCAGGACCTCCCGGTAGTCCTTCAAATTTTCCGCCAGCAGCCGGGGCGTATCCAGCCCGTAGGGGCACTTGGAGGCGCACTTGCCGCAGTGGATGCAGGTGTCGATCTTGGCCATCTCCTGCTGCCAGTGCTCTGTGAGCCACTCCTGGGTGGGGGCCCGGCGGAGCATCAGGCTCATACGGGCGCACTGGCGGATCTCGATGCCCTGGGGACAGGGCATACAGTAGCCGCAGCTGCGGCAGAAGTTGCCGCTGAGCTCCTTGCGCTCCTTCTGGATGAAGTCCTCCATGGCCTTGTCCAGGACCGGGGGGTTGTCCTGATAGGACAGGAACTCCTCCAGCTCCCGCATCCGCTGCATCCCCCAGATGGGCAGCACGTGGTCAAACTGGGCAATATAGGCGTAGGCCGCGGCGGCGTTGTTGATGAGCCCGCCGGCCAGGCCCTTCATGGCGATGAAGCCCACGTTCTTCTCCTTGCACCGGCGCACCAGGTCCAGCTCCAGCTCGCTGGTCAGATAGCTGAAGGGGAACTGCAGCGTCTCGTACAGGCCGCTCTCCACGGCCTCCCGGGCCACGTGGATGCGGTGGTTGGTGATGCCGATGTGGCGGACCTTCCCCTGGGCCTTGGCCTCCAGCATGGCCTCGTACAGGCCGGTGCCGTCGCCGGGCTTGGGGCAGAAGGGTGGATTGTGGAACTGGCACAGGTCCACATAGTCCGTGCCCAGCTTGGTCAGGGAGGTGTTCAGATCCTCCCAGAACTCCTCCACGGTGAACCGGGGCAGCTTGGTGGCGATGTAGACCTGGTCCCGCACGTCCCGCAGGGCCTCGCCCACCTTGGCCTCGCTGTCCGTGTAGGCCCGGGCGGTGTCGAAAAAGCGGATGCCGCCCTCATAGGCGCGGCGCAGCAGAGCCACCGCGTCCTCCTGGCTGATTCGCTGGATGGGCAGCGCGCCAAAGCCGTTTTTGGGGACGGTGATGCCGGTGGCGCCCAGGGTAACGTATGTCATCTCTCCCATAGTGCTGATCCTTTCTGTGTGTATGTTTTCCCAAAGCGGGAAAGCTGATGATTGACGGTAAGGACAGTATATACCGTTTTTGCCGGTCCGGTCAAGACGCCGGAGGGGGAGTTTTATCCCTGCCGCCGCAAAATTTTTCCGCAAAAAGGGAAAAATTGTCAAGATTGCGGGTTGAAAACCGCAGATGAATGTAATACAATAACCCAGTTGAAATTTTACAGGAGAATCTTGACCCAAGAAAGGGGTTTTTACTTTGCGCAACGAGAAACTGAGAAATGTAGCCATTATTGCCCACGTCGACCACGGCAAGACAGCCCCACAGGGCTGACGCCCTGCGGGGGCCCTACTTGATTTTACTTGCGCGGCGGAAGTGAATTCCGCCTTGCGCCAAGATTTTACTTCGTAAAATGCTTGTACGCGCCGCTTGGCGCGCCCCGCCGTGCGGGGCCCCGGGCGGTCTTGCCGTGCAAAAAAGGAGATTATATATGCGCAACGAGAAACTGAGAAATGTAGCTATTATTGCCCACGTTGACCACGGCAAGACCACCCTGGTGGACCAGATGCTCAAGCAGGGCGGCGTCTACCGGGAGAACCAGGAGACGGTGGACCGGGTCATGGACTCCGGCGACCTGGAGCGGGAGCGGGGCATCACCATCCTGGCCAAAAATACCGCCATCCAGTACGGCGACACCAAAATCAATATTGTGGACACCCCGGGCCACGCCGACTTCGGCGGCGAGGTGGAGCGCATCCTGAAGATGGTCAACGGCGTCATCCTCCTGGTGGACGCCGCCGAGGGCCCCATGCCCCAGACCCGCTTCGTCCTCAGCAAGGCCCTGGAGCTGGGCCACCGGGTCATCGTGGTGGTCAACAAGATCGACCGCCCCGACCAGCGCATCCACGAGGTCATCGACGAGGTGCTGGAGCTGCTGCTGGACCTGGACGCCACCGACGAGCAGCTGGACAGCCCCATGCTGTTCTGCTCCGCCCGCCAGGGCATCTGCTCCTACCACCCCGACGATCTGGGGACGGACTTAAAGCCCCTCTTTGAGACCATCCTCAACTATATCCCCGCCCCGGAGGCGGACGTGGACCAGCCCTTCCAGATGCTGGTCAGCTCCATCGACTACAACGAGTTCGTAGGCCGCATCGCCATCGGCCGCATCGAGCGGGGCACCATCAGGCAGAACCAGGAGATCGCGGTGTGCAACTACCACGACCCTGACGCCGCCCCCAAGAAGGCCAAGGCCGTGAGCATCTATGAGTTCGAGGGCCTGAGCAAGAAGCCGGTGACGGAGGTCACCGCCGGCAACATCATCGCCATGAGCGGCATCGGCGACATCACCATCGGGGACACCATCTGCGCCGTCAGCGACCCGGAGCCCCTGCCCTTCGTGAAGATCTCCGCCCCCACCATGGAGATGACCTTCTCCATCAACGATTCCCCCTTCGCCGGCCGGGAGGGCAAGTACGTCACCTCCCGCCAGATCCGGGACCGCCTGTTCCGGGAGACCTTGAAGGACGTGTCCCTGCGGGTCAGCGAGATCGAGGGGGCCACCGACGCCTTCAACGTGGCGGGCCGGGGCGAGATGCACCTGTCCATCCTCATCGAGACCATGCGCCGGGAGGGCTATGAGTTCCAGGTCTCCCCGCCCCGGGTCCTGTACCGGGAGATCGACGGGGTCAAGTGCGAGCCCATCGAGCGGCTGGTGGCGGACGTGCCCGCCGACAGCGTTGGCGCGGTCATCGAGAAGTTGGGCTCCCGCAAGGGCGACCTGGTGGAGATGACCCCTGTGGGCGAGCGGATGAAGCTGGAGTTCCTGGTCCCCGCCCGGGGCCTTTTCGGCTACCGCAACGAGTTTTTGACCGACACCCGGGGCGAGGGCATCATGGCCTCCGTGTTTGACAGCTACGCCCCCTACAAGGGCGATCTGAGCCGCCGGAACACCGGCTCCCTCATCGCCTTTGAGGCCGGCGAGTCCATCACCTACGGCCTTTTCAACGCCCAGGAGCGGGGCGCGCTGTTCATCGGCGCAGGCGTGCCCGTGTACGCCGGCATGGTGGTGGGCGTCTCCCCCAAGCAGGAGGACATCACCGTCAACGTCTGCAAGAAGAAGCAGCTGACCAACATGCGGGCCAGCGGCTCCGACGAGGCCCTGCGCCTGGTGCCCTACCGTCAGATGAGCCTGGAGCAGTGTCTGGAGTTCCTGGCCGACGACGAGCTGCTGGAGGTCACCCCCAAGAACCTGCGGATGCGCAAGCGCATCCTGGACCACGAGAAGCGGATGAAGGCCCTGAAGGGCGGCAAGAAATAAATCAAAGAGGAGAGGGCTTTGCCCTCTCCTCTTTGATTTTGCCGCTGACCGCGGCAATTGGGTTCTCCGCCACTCCGTGGCGGGGCGGGGGCAGACTGATTTACCTTTCGGTCTGTTTGGGGCTGTTCCGCGCCCCGGCGCGGGTTACTTTGCCCTCGGCGGCAAAGTAACCAAAACGCCGCCGGCCCCCTTCGGGCCGGTCCCCCGCTTTTGTCGAACTGCAATGCAGGTGAAGAGTTTGTAATGCTCCTGAACAACAGATTCCTTCGGGTTTCTGATCTATGCAACCATCTATTCCGACTTCGCCTGTCGGCCTGTTAAAGGGACAGAGCCATCTATTCGCGCGAAAAACGGGAGCCGGTCTCTCTTTGAAAGGGCGATAGCCGAAGTTCTTCGAGATGGTTCTGGAGATTGGAAACCCGAAGGAATCGGTAGTTGGGAAGCACGCGCAGCTCTTGGATTTCATAGCCTCCCGATATAAGGAGGTTCCCAGGGGGAACCCCCTGGGCGTGTTTTTGGTTCCTTTTTGCACGAGCAAAAAGGAACCGCAGGTCTGGGGGCGCGCAGCCCCCAGAATCCACCCCCAGGGCTGGAAGCCCCAAAAGAAGTCCTTCCGCCACGGAGTGGCGGAAGAAAAGGGGGGGCGGCGGCGCACGCCGTCACCCCCTCAAAATATCCGTGTTGCGGTATTGAATAGCCTCCGCCAGGTGGGCGGCGGAGATGTTCTCCTCCCCCTCCAGGTCGGCGATGGTCCGGGCCACTCGCAGGATGCGGTCGTGGCTGCGGGCGGTGAGGCCCATGCGGTCAAAGGCGGCTCGCAGCAGCCGCTCCCCACGCTCGTCCAGCTGGCAGTACAGCCCCACCATGGCGGGGGTCATCTGGGCGTTGCAGGAGACCTCGGTTCCCTCGTAGCGCCGGGACTGGATGGCCCGGGCGGCGTTGACCCTCCGGCGGATGACGGCGGAGGATTCCGGCGTCTCCCGGCGGCGCATGGCGTCGAACTCCACCGAGGGCACCTGGACGTGGAGGTCCATCCGGTCCAGCAGGGGGCCGGAGATGCGGCTGACGTACTTTTCCACCATCTGGTCGGTGCAGGTACACCGCTTGGTGGGGTGGCCCCGCCAGCCGCACTTGCAGGGGTTCATGGCGCACACCAGCATGAACCGGCTGGGGAGCTGGATGGACCCGGCGGCCCGGGTGATGGTCACCACGCCGTCCTCAATGGGCTGGCGCAGCACCTCCAGGGCGTCCCGCTGGAACTCCGGCAGCTCGTCCAGAAACAGCACGCCGTTGTGGGCCAGGGAGATCTCGCCGGGCTTGGGATAGGCCCCGCCGCCCGCCAGGGCGGCTGCGGAGGCGGTGTGGTGGGG
>DBFJQM010000039.1:0-6618 GCA_048404665.1 Candidatus Pelethomonas sp. | reverse complement strand
CGAGCTGGCCGCCCAGGGGAAGGAGCTGCCCCTGGACCTCAAGGACGCCGTCATCTACTACGTGGGCCCCACCCCCGCCAAGCCGGGAGACGCCATCGGCTCCGCCGGCCCCACCACCTCCTACCGGATGGACGCCTACAGCCCCCTGCTGATCTCCCTGGGCGAGACCGGCATGATCGGTAAGGGCAAGCGTGGCCCGGAGGTGATCCAGGCCATGAAGGACCACGGCGCGGTGTATTTCGGCGCCATCGGCGGCTGCGGCGCCCTGCTGAGCCAGTGCATCAAGAAGGCGGAGGTCATCGCCTATGAGGACCTGGGGGCCGAGGCCATCCGCCGCCTGGAGGTGGAGGATTTCCCCGTGATCGTGGTCATCGACAGCCAGGGGAACAACCTCTACGAGTCCGGCAGAAAAGCCTATCTGGACAGCCAAAAGTAACGAATGATTCCCGGGCCGGAGAAAGGAGGTCCCTCTATGACAAGCTTATATCAGATCGACCCCCACTCCGGCACCCCCATCTACCAGCAGCTGGTGGACGCCATCCGCTCCGCCATCCTCCAGGGGCGCCTGCGCCTGGGGGACCAGCTCCCCACCGTGCTGCAGCTGGCCGGCGGGGAGGGCCTCGCCCGGGGAACGGTCCAGCGGGCCTACGACGAGCTGGAGCGCATGGGCCTCATTGAGAAGGTCCAGGGCCGGGGCACCTTCGTGCGCTACCAGCCCCTCACCTCCAAGGACCGCAAGGAGCTGGCCATGGACGCCATGGATTCCCTGCTGGACCGCATGGAGGAGCTGGGCTTTTCCCCGGCGGAGGTCAACATCTTCTTCGACCTGAAGCTGCGGGAGCGGCAGAGCCGCCGGGCCAACATCAAGGCGGCGGTGGTGGAGTGCAATCCGGAAACCCTGTCCCAGATGGCGGAGCAGCTCCGGAGCATCGAGGGCGTGGAGCTGTACTCCTACCTGTTCAGCTACGCCCAGGCCCACCCCATCGACCTGGGGGAGGAGATGGACCTGATCGTCACCACGGCGGAGCACGGGAAGGTCCTGCAGGACCTTTTGCCGGAGCCGAAAAAAATTGCAAGAATCGCCCTGCGGCTTTCACCGGCCAGCATGGCGCAGCTGGTCAAGCTGGAGGCCGGCGAGCGAATCGGCGTGCTGGGATGCAGTCAGCGGTTTGCGGACTTGCTTTACGAGGCCTGCTGTCTTTACACGGAGGCCACGGAGGTCTCCCCGCCGGCGGTCATGGACAGCGAGCTGGCATGGGGCAACTTTTTCGAAGGAAAAACCGCTGTTTTAGTGCCGGAACGCTTTGAACGCTACACCGATTCTGAGGGAATCGCCCAGCTGCAGCGCTTTGCCCAGCGGGGACGGCTGATCCGCTGTTCCTATGAGATGGACGAGGGCTCCTTCCTCTATTTGCAGGAAAAGATCAGCCGCTTGCGGGAAAAAAAGGGACTCTGAAATTGCACTTCTTGCATTTTGCAAGAAGTGCAATTTCTCTTGCAAGGAGAAGAAAAAATGACGGAAAGCCGTCATTTTTGGCTTGACAAAAGATATAGTACATTATAATATATAGCTATAGTTGTTTTCCCAGCCAAAAATAGCTGTATAAAAATGAGGTGTTACTTATGGAGAAGAAAAAGAAGGTCCTGGTCATCGGCGTCATTGGCGCCGACGTCCACGCGGTGGGAAATAAGATCCTCTACCACGCGTTTACGGAGGCTGGCTTTGACGTGGTCAACCTGGGCGTCATGGTCTCCCAGGAGGAGTACATCGCCGCGGCCATCGAGTCCGACGCCGACGCCATTCTGGTGTCCTCCCTGTACGGGCAGGGCGAGCTGGACTGCCGCGGGATGCGGGAGAAGTGCGACGAGGCCGGCCTGAAGGGGATCCCCCTCCTGGTGGGCGGGAACATCGTCATCGGCAAGCAGACCTTTGAGGACGTGGAGAAGCGGTTCAAGGCCATGGGCTTTGACCGGGCGTTCCCCCCGGGAACCTCTCCGGAGACCACCATCGAGGCGCTCCATGAGCTGCTGCATATGGACGGTGAGGACGCGTGAAGCCCGTTCTGCTGATCGACTTTGGCAGCACCTACACCAAGCTGACCGCCGTGGATGTGGACGCTGAGGCCCTGCTGGGCACGGCGGCCGCCTACACCACGGTACAGACGGACATCAACGACGGTCTGCATCTGGGGCTGGAGCGGCTGGAGCAGAAGGTGGGCAAGCTGGACTACCAGGAGTGCTTCGCCTGCTCCTCCGCCGCCGGCGGGCTGCGGATGGTCACCAGCGGGCTGGTGCCGGAGCTGACCAGCGAGGCGGCCCGGCTGGCCAGCCTGGGCGCCGGCGCCAAGGTGGTGGGGCTCTACTCCTTCCAGCTGACGGAGGACGACGTGGAGGAGATCCGCCGGACCGACCCCGACATCTTCCTTTTGGTGGGCGGCACCGACGGCGGCAACACCGAGTGCATCCTCCACAACGCCAGGATGCTCGCGTCCCTGCCCCCCAGGTTCCCCATCGTCATCGCCGGCAACCGGACGGCGGCCCGGGAGTGCGAGAGGATCCTCGCCGGCCACGAGGTCTACGTCTGCCCCAACGTGATGCCGAAATTCGGCGTCCTGAAGATCGAGCCCACCCAGAAGCAGATCCGGGAGATCTTCCTCAACCGGATCATCCAGGCCAAGGGGCTGTCCCAGGCGGCGGCGCTGCTGGACGACATCATGATGCCCACCCCCTCGGCGGTGCTCCAGGCCATGAAGCTGCTGGCCAACGGCTGCGACGGGGAGTGCGGCATCGGCCAGCTCATCGCCGTGGACGTGGGCGGCGCCACCACCGATGTGTACTCCATGGCCGACGGGATGCCCGACAAGATGAACACCGTCTACAAGGGCCTGCCCGAGCCCTTCGATAAGCGGACGGTGGAGGGCGACATCGGTATGCGCTACAGCATCAAGGGCATCGTGGAGGCCGCGGGCCTGGACCGGGTGAGCCAGCTGTCCGGCCTCTCCCCTCAGCGGGTGGAGGAGCTGGTGAACTACCTGCGGGCCAACACGGAGACCCTGCCGGACGGCGACAGCGAGCTGGAGGCCCTGGACTACGCCCTGGCCTCCCTGGCCATCGAGGTGGCCGTGGCCCGCCATGCCGGCACCGTGGAGGAGACCTACACCCTCATGGGACAGACCTACGTCCAGGCGGGCAAGGACCTGACCCGGGTCCGGCAGATCGTTGTCACAGGCGGAAGCCTGATCCACACCAAGCGGACGGTGGAGATCGCCCGCCACGCGCTGTACTCCCCCATGCAGCCCATGTCCCTGCGGCCCAAGGAGGCGGACGTGTGGGTGGACCGCTCGTACATTCTGGCGGCCATGGGGCTGCTGTCCTCGCACTACCCCCAGACCGCCCTGCGAATTATGAAAAAGGAGCTGGAGAAAAATGGATATTCAGAATAAGCGCATCCCGGATGAGGAATTTGCCCGCCTGCGCCAGGAGGTCCTGGCCCAGTGGCCCACCGGCAAGGACGTGGATCTGCAGGAGTCCGTGGACTACCACAAGGCCATGCCCGACGACCGGATCTTTGCCAAGAAGCTGCTGGCCGCCAAGGCGGCGGGCAGGACCCTGGTGCAGCCCCGCGCCGGCGTGCCGGTCATTGAGGAGCACATCAAGCTGATGCAGCACCTCCAGGACCAGGGCGAGGCGGACCTGCTGCCCACCACCATCGACAGCTACACCCGCCAGAACCGCTATGAGGAGGCGGAAAACGGCATCGCGGAGTCCATCCGCCTGGGCCGGGCCATGCTCAACGGCTTCCCGGCGGTGAACCACGGCGTGGCCGGCTGCCGCCGGGTCATTGAGAGCGTACATACCCCCCTGCAGGTCCGCCACGGCACCCCCGACGCCCGGCTTCTCACGGAGATCGCCTACGCCGGCGGCTTCACCAGCTACGAGGGCGGCGGCATCTCCTACAACCTGCCCTACTGCAAAAACGTGCCCATGGAGCGGACCATCAAGGACTGGCAGTATGTGGACCGCCTCACCGGCCTCTATGAGGAGATGGGCGTGTCCATCAACCGGGAGCCCTACGGACCCCTGACCGGCACCCTGGTGCCCCCCTGCATCTCCCACGCGGCGGCGATCATCGAGGCGCTGCTGGCCGCCGAGCAGGGCGTGAAGAACATCACCGTAGGCTACGGACAGTGCGGCAACCTGGTCCAGGACGTGGCCGCCATCCGCACCCTCCAGAAGCTGACGGACGAGTACCTGACCAAGTACGGCTACGCCGACGTGGCGGTGACCACGGTGCTGCACCAGTGGATGGGCGGCTTCCCCGCCGACGAGGCCAAGGCCTTCGGCGTCATCTCCACCGGCAGCCTCATCGCCGCCTTTGCCAAGGCCACCAAGGTCATCGTCAAGAGCCCCCACGAGGCCGTGGGCATCCCCACCATGGAGGCCAACGCCCAGGGGCTGCGGTGTACCAAGCAGGTGGTGAACATGATGGCGGACCAGACCTTCCAGGACGCCCGCCTGCCCCTGGAGGAGGACATCATCTGCCGGGAGACCCGGGCCATCGTGGACAAGTGCTTCGAGCTGGGCGAGGGCGATATCGCCGTTGGCGTCTGCCGCGGCGTGGAGGCCGGCGTGCTGGACGTGCCCTTTGCCCCCTGCCGGGCCAACGCGGGCCTGATGCTGCCCTGCCGGGACAATAACGGCGCGGTGCGCATCCTGAACATGGGCAACCTGCCCTTCGACCAGGAGCTGCGGGACTTCCACCGGGAGAAGATCGAGGAGCGGGCCGTGGCCGAAAAGCGCAAGGCCTCCTTCCAAATGGTCATCGACGACGTGTACGCCATCGGCAAGGGCCGTCTCGTCGGCAGGCCCAGATATTAAAATCAAAAAAGAGGCTTTGCCTCTTTTTTGAGGGGCTGCGCGCCGCTCGGCGCCGCTGCGTGGGAGCGTCGCTCGCTCTGCGAGAAGTGTTTTTTGCGAGGCAAAGCCCCGCAAAAAACGATCAAAATTTATTTCGCCGCCCCCCGGCGGCGAAACAGCGCGGCATAGGCTCAGCGCCCAAAATCAACGGTTTCGCGCTTCACGTATCTGCCAGGTTTTTTATCAGCATGACTGACAAAATATATCAAATAAGGAAGGTATCATTCTCATGAAAATCGTGGATGTTGTTTGCTCCGCGGGGCGGACGGGCTTTTACTTTGACGATCAGCGGGCCATCAAGGCCGGCGCCGGACACGACGGCGTGTTCTACGTGGGCGACCCTGTGACGGAGGGCTTCGCCTCCGTGCGCCAGGCCGGCGAGGCCATCTCCGTGATGATCGTGCTGGAGGATGGTCAGGTGGCCACCGGCGACTGCGCCGCCGTGCAGTACTCCGGCGCCGGCGGACGGGACCCCCTGTTCCTGGCCAAGGACTTCATCCCCATCATCGACCAGTACATCAAGCCCCAGCTGGTGGGCAAGGAGGCCAACGACTTCCGCGGCCTGTGCGCCATGATGGAGGCCATCCAGGTGAACGGCAAGCGGCTGCACACCGCCATCCGCTACGGCGTCAGCCAGGCCATCCTGGACGCCGTGGCCAAGGCCACCGGCCGCCTCATGTGCGAGGTGGTGGCTGACGAGTACGGCTGCACCGTCTCCGAGACCCCCATTCCCATCTTCACCCAGTCCGGCGACGACCGCTATGACAACGCCGATAAGATGATCATTAAGGGCGCTCAGGTCCTGCCCCACGCCCTCATCAACAACGTGGACACCAAGCTGGGCCGCAACGGCGAGAAGCTGGCGGAGTACGTGGCGTGGCTGCGGGACCGCATCCTCGCCCACCGGGCCAGCCCCGACTACGCCCCCATCCTGCACATCGACGTGTACGGCACCATCGGCGCCGCCTTCGGCAACAACAACTACAAGGCCATGGCCGACTACCTGGCCAAGCTGGAGGAGATCGCCAAGCCCTTCCACCTGCGCATTGAGGGCCCCATGGACTGCGACTGTGACCGCGAGACCCAGATCGTGGCGCTGGCCGGCCTGACCAAGGAGCTGGACGACCGGGGCATCAACGTGGAGCTGGTGGCCGACGAGTGGTGCAACACCCTGGAGGACATCAAGCTCTTCGCCGACCGCAAGGCGGGCCACATGGTCCAGATCAAGACCCCGGACCTGGGCGGCGTCAACAACACCATCGAGGCCGTGCTCTACTGCAAGGAGAAGGGCATGGGCGCTTACCAGGGCGGCACCTGCAACGAGACGGACCGCAGCGCCCAGGTGTGCGTCCACTGCGCCATGGCTACCCAGCCTGTCCAGATCCTGGCCAAGCCCGGCATGGGCGTGGACGAGGGCTACATGATCGTCTACAACGAGATGAACCGGATCATGGCCCTGCGGAAGGCCAAGAGCCAGAAGAAGTAAGGCAGATATCCCTGCACCGGTCATAAAACAGAGCGGCGCCGGACGGAAGATCCTTCCGTCCGACGCCGTTTGCTGTCTCTCCGCTCGAGCTCTCCCCGATATAACCGGGTCTTTCCGCCGAAGCGCCAAGAAAAGCCGCCGCAGGCGGCACAGCGCTTGCGGCGGCTTTTTTGGAGCAGGGTACGGGAATCGAACCCGCCTCCTCGGCTTGGGAA
>DBFJQM010000038.1:0-16424 GCA_048404665.1 Candidatus Pelethomonas sp. | reverse complement strand
GCCCCGGCCGCCGGGGCAGGAAAAGGCCGCCGTCCCCTCCCGGGGACGGCGGCCTTTTCCGTCGGGATGCCGCGCCGCAGCGGACATCAGCAGTTGACTTCCTCCCATGTGGGCATGGCGGGGATGGCCCCATGGCGGCTGGTGGTGATGCTGGCCGCCCGGTTGGCGACGGCGGTGATCCGCTCCAGCGCGGGAATGGTGAGAGCGTCCAGTCCGCCGTCCAGCCGGGACAGCTGAGCCAGGGCCGCCCCGAAGAAGGTGTCCCCCGCCCCGTTGGTATCGCCCACCGTGCAGGCGACGCCGGGGACCCGGCCTGTGCGGCCCTTGAACCGGTAGAAGGCCCCGTCGGGCCCCAGGGTCACGAAGACCAGGGGGATCCCACGCTCCGCCAGAAGGGCGGAGCCGGCCTCCAGGTCCCTTGTGCCCGTCAGCAGGGGCAGCTCCTCGTCCGACACCTTCAGGATGTCCACCAGCTCCAGGGGCTCCAGCATCCGGGCCACCGCCGTCTTCTCATCCGGCCACAGGCTGGCCCGGTAGTTGGGGTCGTAGCTGACCACCGCCCCCAGCTCCTTGGCGGTGCGGGCGGCGAACAGCGTGGCGCTCCGGGCAGGCTCCGCCGTGAGGCTCACGCTGCCGAAGTGCAGGATGCGGGTGTTTTTCAGCAGCTCCAGGGGGATATCCGCCGCGGACAGCTCCACGTCGGCGCTGGGGTCCCGGTAGAAGCTGAAGGTCCGCTCCCCGGCGGCGTCCAGCGCCACCACCGCCAGCGTGGTATGCCGGACCGGATCGCTGGCCAGCCCGGTGACGTCAACGCCGTTCTCCGCCAGGCACCGGGCCAGAAACGCGCCGAAGCCGTCCTGTCCCACCTTGCCGATGAAGGCGGTCTTTGCCCCCAGCCGGGCCGCCGCCACCGCCAGATTGGCCGGCGCGCCGCCGGGATTGGCGTCGAACCGGGGGATGCCCTGGTCCGTAGCGCCGGACTGGGTCAGGTCAATGAGGATCTCTCCCACCGCTGTGATATCGTTCATCCTTGTTTCCTCCATGATATGTTTCGGTCCGCTCTCGCCGTCACAGGTCCTCCCCGGTCTGGATCTGGCCGGGGAACCGCTGGCTGATCTGCTCCTCGATGCGGAAGGCCTCGTCCATGGGTCGATAGAGGAGGAACACCGCCAGGTACAGGATGTACCACATGCTGAGGAAGGGGACCAGGAAGGCGGTCCAGGGCAGGAACAGAAAGGCGACGGCCCACCAGGCCGTCTGCAGCGCCGCCGCGCCCAGGGCCCGCCGGGGGTAGGTCAGCGCGAACAGCAGCGCATTTTTCACCTGCGCCCCGGCCCTCTGCCGGAACAGCACCACCTGGGGCCACCAGACGGTGAGCACCGTCAGGAAAAGGACGGCGGAGAGGGCCAGGATGGCCACCGTCCAGATGGAGATGGGCCGCTTCGCCCACCACAGCAGCGCGCAGCAGAAAATGAACGCCCCCAGGAAAACGCCCTGGACAACCCCCGGCAGCAGCGCCGCCCGCCAGTTCTGGCGCATGGACTTCTTGTAGCACACCCACCAGTCGCTCTTGTCGTCCCGCAGCCGCCGCAGGATGATGTCGTACATGCAGGCCACCCCCGGCCCCGACACCGCCCCGCCGATGACGGCGGCGGCCAGCATCACCAGGGCGCTGGCGGACAGGATGGCGTATACCATCCCCAGCCCGAAGGGGATCAGAAACACCAGGGTGATAAAGCCCACCAGGAAGAACTCCTTGAAGCTCCCCTCCAGGACCTCCTTATACCGCGCAAAGCCTACCGCGCGGCCGTATGTGAAACGATTATCGTCATCCGGGAAAAAAAGTCCCATCTCTGCGCTCCGCCTCCCTTATGTCCCGCTGTAGTGAAAGCCCTCCAGGAACCCTGTCAGGGCCTGTTGGGAATCCCCTGTAAACCGGTCCGAGCACACCAGCTCCACGCTGACGGCCCACTGGTCCCGCACCGCGAACGCCGCCGTGCCGTGGCCGTAGGGGTTGTCCTCGCCGCCGGAGATCAGGGGCAGAAGGGTATACTCCTGGCCGGCGAAGGACGCCGTTTCCGTCTCCCCGGCCTCGTAGGCCTGCTGCTCCCGGGCGATCCAGGAGCCCACCGCCGCCGCGGCGGCCTCCCCGTCGCGGCACTCCTCCAGCAGCACATAGATCTGCGCGTCGTAGACCATGGCCTCCTCGCCGTCGGCGTTGACCAGCGTCCGGCCCTCGCCGGTGGTCCAGGTGGCGTAGTAGAGGCCGGATATGGAGAGCACGTCGTTGCTCTCGTTCAGGGCGAAGCCCTCCGGCGTCTCAATGGCCACATAGTCCGCCATGCGCACCCAGCTCTCGTCCCAATCCGGGTGCGTCTCTCCGTCCTGTCCGCCGCAGCCGGTCAGCGCCAGAAGCGCCGCCAGCGCGAAAAGCCAGGACCGTTTCATCCACTGTTTCATCAGCCGTTTCATCGCCGCGCCCCCTCTGTGATGACCCGCCACAGGGCGTCGTTTTCCCCCTGCTCCCGGGCCTGCTCCTCGTCGTAAAAGCACCGCCTGCCGATGGAAAGCCCCTTCAGCGGCTCCTGGTCCACCGCAAGCCCAGCCAGCACCGGACAGCCGCTCCAGGGAAACACCTTGTCGTCTGCGGCAAAGTCGTCGTCCGCCGGAGGCGTCCCGTCGGCCTGGGCAAATATCTGATAGGCCAGCTGGACGGCGGCAGGGTCCTCCACGATGAAGAAGTAGCTCTCCGCCGCCGTGATGTCCGCCACCAGCACCACATCGGCGGCGTAGTTGTAGTACATGGCCGTCTCCGCGTCGCCGCTGCGGCCTGTGGCGTACTGCCGCAGCTCCACCGCCACGCGCCCGTCGCCGTTCACGTCCCGGCCCAGGGCCGCCAGCTCCCGCTGCAGGTCCTCGGCGCACGCCTCCGGCAGCTCGTCGCCGCCGATGTAGGCGAAGATGTAGTCCGGCTTCACCCGTCCGATGCCCAGCGCGTTCCGGACCATACTGCCCACCACGGACAGGATCACCGCCCACACCACGATCCACAGCTTGTTGTAGTAAAACCAGTTGGCCAGCCGCTCCTTCCATGTCAGCGGAGGCGGCGGCGCGTCGGGCTTCACGTCCCGGTACTTCTTTTTCAAATACTCGCTGGCCATGGCCCCTCCCTACTTCCGGGTGGTCCCGCCGTAGGCGTAGGTAACGGGCAGGCACAGCAGGGACGGGGCCTGGAAGGGGCTGTCCGAGAGCACCATGCTCACGCAGGTCTCGGCGATCTGCTCCACCGGCTGGACGATGGTGGAGCAGTACAGCTCCATGTCCCCGAAGTGCCGCACCCCGTCAAAGCCGATGATCTGCACGTCCTCCGGCACCCGCAGCCCCATGCTCTCCAGGGAGCGGATGATCTGATGGGCCAGGGAGTCCGTCACGCAGAAGATTCCGTCAAAGTCCAGCTTTCCCCCGTGCATATGCGACCGGAGGAAGTCCTCAAAGGCGGCATAGGGCGTCCCGTCGTCCACGATCTTCAGGGTGTAGGGGACGTCCATCGCCTCGCAGGCGCTGACGAACCCGTCCTTGCGCTTGTTGGGCTCGTTGGTGAGCTTTGATCCGATCCGCAGGAAGGCCAGATTCCGGCAGCCGTTCTCCACCAGCTTCTCCGCCGCCAGCCGGCCCCCGCCGTAGTTGTCGCTGGACACGCAGGAGATGAGGGAGCCAAAGTAGCGGTCAATGGAGATCACCGGTATGCTGGTGGGGATCTTCAGGTCCGGGTTATAGGACAGGCAGATGATCCCGTCCACCTTCTGCTGCTCCGCCAGGAGGATGAACTCCTGCTCCTGCTTGGGGTCGTAGTCCGTGGCGTAAAACAGCATCCTGTAATTCCGCGCCGCCAGGGCCTTGTTGATGGCGTTGACCAGCCCCACGAAGAAGGGGCTGACCAGGTTCGGCATCACCACGGCGATCAGGAAGGTCTTGTTGCTCCGCAGCCCCTTGGCGTAGCTGTTGACGCGGTAGTCCAGCTTCTCGATGGCCTTTTCCACGCGGATGCGGTACTCCTCCCCCACGGGGATCCCGTTTACCACCTTTGATACCGTCCCCAGGGCCACCCCGGCCTCATGGGCAACGTCTTTCATGGTTGGTACGGTCTTTTGTTCCGGCATAGTGACACCTCAATTTCATGAATCGATCGGTGAAATATCGTTACATCCAGTATACCCGCAGGAATTTGATTTGTAAAGTGGAATTTGCCGCAAATCAAATGTCGTAATTCACAAAATGAAACGTTATTTTTTGTGCAAATAACTGATTATGCGGTTTTGCAGAACAAATTTCCCAAATATCTATTGACCGCCGGGCGACAAATGTGATATCTTTGGGCTGTTCAAAAAATATCGTTTCTCCGCAGGCGTCCGAATCCAGGCACAGGCTGGTGACCCGGCCCGGGGCCGGCCGCCGTCCCCCGCAAACAAAAATCTCAAAGGAGGGATATCCCGCGTGAGTACCTTGACAAAAGCAGCACGGGACAGTGCGCCCGTCCGCAACGCCGCTCCCCACGGGAAAACGCTCGGCAAGCGCATCGCTGAAAACTGGCAGCTCTATCTGCTGCTGCTCATCCCTGTTGTCATTACTGTTATTTATAAGTACATCCCCATGTACGGCCTGCAGATCGCCTTCCGGGACTACAAGCCCAGCCGGGGCTTCTTCGGCAGCACATGGGTAGGCATGGAGTGGTTCCAGCGGTTCTTCACCGCCCCCACCTTCCGCCGGATGATCGTCAACACCATCAAGCTCAGCGTCTTCAGCCTGCTGTGGAGCTTCCCGGTGCCCATCATCCTCTCCCTGGCCATCAACCAGCTCCGCTTCAAGCGGTTCAAGCGGGTGGTCCAGACGGTGCTGTACGCCCCCCACTTCATCTCCATCATGGTGGTCTGCGGTATGATCCGCATCTTCCTCAGCCCCTACGGCGGCCTCATCAACCTGCTGCTGGGTCAGTCCATCGACTTCATGACCGTGCCCGGCGCCTTCCGCACCATTTACATCGCCTCCGGCATCTGGCAGGACGCCGGCTGGGGCTGCATCATCTACCTGGCCACCCTGTCCGCCGTGGACCCGGGCCTCTATGAGGCGGCCAAGATCGACGGCGCCAGCATGTTCCAGCGCATCCTGAACATCGACATCCCCGAGCTGCTGCCTATGATCATCCTTCAGCTCATCATGGCGGCCAGCGGCATCATGAGCGTGGGCTTTGAAAAGGTATTCCTTCTCCAGACCCAGCTGAACAAGGCCACCAGCGACGTGATCGCCGTGTACGTCTACGAACAGGGTATCGTCGATCACGCCTACAGCTACTCCACAGCCATTGGCCTCTTTAACACGGTCATCAACATCGTCCTGCTGGTCATCGTCAACAAGATCGCCAAAAAGGCCGCCGACGTCAGCTTCGTTTAAGGAGGTGGAGAACATGAAAACAAAAACCAGCGCCGGACTGTCCGACAAGGCCAGTGACATCATTCTCGTGGTTCTCTGCGCCGTCATCATGCTGATCATCGCTTATCCCCTGTACTACGTCATCATCGCCTCCGTGTCCGACCCCTACGACGTGTACGCCGGAAAGACCTTCCTGGTGCCCAGTAAGTTCACCATGGAGGGCTACCAGGCCGTCTTTGCCAACTCCGACCTGCTCAGAGGGTTTATCAACTCCGTGAAGTACACCGTCATCGGCACCCTCTACTCCGTGGTCACGGTGTACATCACCGCCTACCCCCTCAGCCGGCACGACCTGCCCGGCCGGAAGTGGATCAGCATTTTCTTCATCATCACCATGTACTTCGGCGGCGGCCTGATCCCCACCTACCTGGTGGTCCGGGACACCGGCCTGCTGAACAACATGTGGGCGCTGTTCCTCCCCGGCGGCGTGGGCATGGGCAACGTCATCATCGTCCGCAACTTCTTCGAGAACAACATCCCCAAGGACCTCATCGAGGCGGCGGAGATCGACGGCGCCGACAAGATGACCGTCTTCCTGCGGGTGGTGATTCCCCTCAGCCGTTCCATCATGGCGGTCATCGTGGTGTTCTCCATGGTGGCCTTCTGGAACGACTGGTTCACCGCCCTGATCTACCTGCAGAAGGACCAGTATCCCTTCCCCCTGGTGCTGCGGGGCATCCTCATCACCACCGAGGCCATGAGCAGCATGACCAGCAATCTGGGCTACGCGGAGGCCAACCGCATGACCGAGCTGGTGAAATTCGCCTCCATGATCGTGGCGGCGGCCCCCATGCTGATCATCTACCCCTTCGTTCAGAAGTACTTTGAGCAGGGCTTCATGACCGGCGCGGTCAAGGGCTGAGCCCGGCAGCGCACACAGCATAAGAAGCATTGGCACAAAATCATTTGTAAAGGAGCTACAGATCATATGAAAACTCTCTCCAAACGAATCCTGGCTCTGGCCCTGGCGGCAGTCATGGTGCTGGGCCTGGCGGCCTGCGGCGGCGGCGTTGAAAAACGCGGCGACGAGGACCAGACCGATTTCCTCATTGTGGGCGGCATGTCCACCCTCTCCAGCGGCAACGACAGCAACCCGGTCCTGATGGACCTGGCCGAAAAGGCCGGCGTTGAGATCGAGTGGGATCTGATGAGCGACTCCCTGGGCGAGAAGGTGGGCGTCCTCATCGGCGGCATGCAGCTGCCTGACGCCTTCATCGCCGTGAACTTCAGCGCCACCGACATCAACGAGTACGGCGAGGACGGCACCTTCATCGACCTGACCGAGTACATCACCCCCGAGATCATGCCCAACCTGTCCGCCATCCTGGAGTCCCACCCCGAGATCAAGTCCGCCATCACCCAGGCCGACGGCTGCATCTACGGCCTGCCCTCCGCTGAGATGATGGGCACCGCCGCCGTGGGCGCCGAGGACGACATCAGCATCTACTCCATCCCCGAGTTCTCCATGATCAACAAGACCTGGCTGGATGAGCTGGGCCTGCCCATCCCCACCAACCTCACCGAGCTCCACGACGCCCTGGTGGCCTTCCGTGACAACGACATGGCCACCCGCAACGGCAACGCCGCCGGCTCCACCATCCCCATGTCCACGGGCTATGACCAGTGGTGCTGGGGCCAGGAGATCTTCTACGCCGGCTTCGGCTTCACCAACTTCACCAGCGACGTCTGCGCGGACCTGGTGGCCAACCCCGACGGCACCGTGGAGTTTGTCAGCGCCACCGACAAGTACCGGGACGCCGTCACCTACTTCCACGACTGGTACGCCGAGGGCCTGATGGACCTGGAGATGTTCTCCCAGAACCAGAGCCAGCTGATCGCCAAGGTCTCCCAGGGCCGTGTGGGCGTGACCACCTGGTGGTACATTGAGGAGATCGCCGGCGAGCACTCCGACGACTTCGTGTTCCTGCCCCCCATGTACGGCCCCGAGGGCACCGAGTACGCCAACACCCGCAACGTCAACGTCCGCGCCGGCACCCCCATCACCTCCGGCAACCTGAACATCACCAGCGCCTGCGGCAACCCCGAGCTGCTGTGCAAGTACTTTGACCAGTGGTACGATCCCGAGGTGGTCATGCAGCTCCAGTACGGCCCCATCGGCGTCTACTTCTCCGAGAAGGACGCCAACGGCGTCTGGCAGGTCATCACCGAGGAGGAGGCCCAGGCCCAGTTCGGCAAGAGCTCCGGCGAGCTGAAGGGCCAGTACGAGGTCTACGGCCCCCGTCTGATCCTGCCTGAGTACTACAACAGCGTGTTCTACATGGAGGACCGTGCCACCGAGCGTCTGGAGGACCTGATGAACGAGTGGATGCCCTATGTGGACAGCGACGTGTACTACCCCGCCGACGTCACCTTCACCAGCGAGGAGCTGGAGGTCATCAGCCGCTACAAGGCCGACTTCGTCAGCCAGGTCTCCGAGGCTGAGGGCACGTGGCTGAAAAACGGCGGCCCCACCGACGAGGAGTGGAACGCCTACCTCCAGATGCTGGAGGACAGCTGCGGCATGAGCCGCCTGCTGGACGTGTACCAGTCCGCTTACGACCGCTACATGGGCAAGTAAGCCACGGCAAAGCGTCTATCCCCACACAGCTTTTCCCGCCGGGCCGGATTCCCGGCCCGGCGGGAACCTATAGAGCGCAGAGATCTGCCATCTCCCCTGATGGCGCATTTGTGCGCTTTATGAGCCATCCTGCCACTTTTGTTAAACGGAGGACCATGCAAATGACCAGTGACGCCCTGCAAAAGGCCCGGGCCTTCGAGGCCCAGTACGGCCCCCATATACCCGACAGCCAGCGGCCCGCCTTTCACGCCACCCCCACCATTGGGTGGATGAACGACCCCAACGGCTTTTCCCTCTACAAGGGGGAGTACCACCTCTTCTACCAGTACCACCCCTACTCCAACGAGTGGGGCCCCATGCACTGGGGGCACTTGAAGAGCAGGGACCTGATCTGCTGGCAGCGGCTCCCGGCAGCCATGGCCCCGGACCAGCCCTACGACATCGCCGGCTGCTTCTCCGGCAGCGCCCTGGAGCTGCCCGACGGGCGGCAGCTGCTGATGTACACCGGCGTCCGCCGGGACCGGGACCCGGACGGCTTCCTCCAGGACATCCAGACCCAGTGTGTGGCGGTGGGCGACGGCGTTGACTATGAAAAGTTCGGCGAAAATCCCGTCCTCACGGAGGCGGACCTGCCCCAGGGCGGCAGCGCCCTGGATTTCCGGGACCCCAAGCTCTGGCGGGACGCGGACGGCGTCTACTACGCCGTGGTGGGCAACCGGGCCGCAGACGGCTGCGGGGCCATCCTGCTGTACCGCAGCGTGGACGGCCTGAACTGGGAGCTGGTCCGCACCCTGGACGCCTGCCGGGGCCAGTACGGCAGGATGTGGGAGTGCCCGGACTTCTTCCCTCTGGATGGGAAGCACGTGCTCCTGACCAGCCCCCAGGAGATGGACCCCGTGGGCCTGGAATTCCACGCCGGCGGCGGGACATTGTGCCTTATCGGGGACTATGACGGCGATGGCTTCCACCGCCAGGCCGCCCAGGCCATCGACTACGGCCTGGACTTCTACGCCCCCCAGACCCTCCTCACCCAGGACGGCCGCCGGGTCATGATCGGCTGGATGCAGAACTGGAGCACCGTGGGGGCCAAGCCCGACCACTGCCGCTGGTTCGGCCAGATGACCCTGCCCCGGGAGCTGACGGTGAGGGACGGCCGTCTGTACCAGAATCCCGTCCGGGAGCTGGAGCGGTACCGGGGGCAGTGTGTCGCCCACCGCAACATCCCCGTCAGCGGGGAGATCAACCTGCCGGGCGTCCAGGGGCGCGTCCTGGATATGACCGTCACCGTCCGGCCCATCGGCCGGGAGTCCTACCGCTGGTTCCGGGTCCGGGTGGCCAAGGACGGCAAGCACGAGACCATCGTCCGCTACCGCCCCGACCAGGGCACCGTCAAGATCGACCGGACCCGCAGCGGACTGCCCCACGACATCGTCCACACCCGCAGCTTCCTGGTCCGCCCCCGGAACGGGGAGATCAAGCTGCGGATCGTCCTGGACCGGTTCAGCCTGGAGGTGTTCGTCAACGACGGCGAGCAGGCCGCCAGCGCCGTGATCTACACCCGCCAGGAGGCGGACGTCATCAGCTTTGAGGCCGGCGGCACGGTGCTGATGGACGTGGAAAAGTACGACCTGGTCATGGACCAGCCGGCGCCCTGAGCAGGCGCTTTGAACGAAGCAGGCCCCGCCTTTCGGCAGAGACGTCCGAAAAGCGGGGCCTGCTTTATTTATCAAATACCATTTTTTAGGTCGTCGTCCAGCCAGGCGTCCGTGGGCTTCAGCTTCACGGTGAAGGCCTTGGCGCTGTCCGCCGGGTCCTTGCTCTGGTGGAATTTGAAGAGGGTCTCCCCGTCGGGACCCTGGCAGAGGATCTCGATCTTGCCCCGGGGGTGGCTCATGGCGTAGCGCACCGCCTTGCCGAAGCCGTTCTGCCGGGCCTTGGCGCTGTCCACGATCCGGATGCCCTCGCTCAGCGGCACCTGGAACCGCTCCCGCACCCCGGTCACCGGGCGGCACTGGAAGATGTAGTAGGGCACCACGCCCATGCGGGTCAGCCCGGACAGCAGCGTGCCCAGGGTCTCTCCGCTGTCGTTGACTCCCCGCAGCAGCACCGTCTGATTCCGCACCAGGACGCCCCGCTCAATGAGCGCCCGGACCGCCCGCTGGGCCTGCTCCGTCAGCTCCCTGGGGTGGTTGAACTGGGTCACCACCCACAGGGACTTCCGCTGGGCGTACTTGGCGAAGAGGTCCAAAAATTCCTGGTCGCCGTAAATGCGCTCCGGCAGCGTCACCGGCGTGCGGGAGCCGAAGCGGATGAAATCCAGGTGGTCAATGGCGGTCAGCTCCCGGAGATAGCGCTCCAGGATGTGGTTGGGGTTCAAAAAGGCGTCGCCGCCGGAGACCAGCACGTTGGTGATCTCACGGTGCTCCCTCACATAGGCCGTCACCTCGTCCACCCGCTTGTTCAGCTCCTCCTCGCTGAGGCCCACCATGCGCTTGCGGAAGCAGTGGCGGCAGTACATGGCGCACTGGTTGGTGGACAGCAGCAGCACCGTCTGGGCGTACTTGTGCTGGAGGCCCTCCAGCTTGGTGTTGTCCGCCTCCCCGCTGGTGTCAAAGGAGCCGCCGGGGTCCAGCTCCGCCAGAGACGGGATGCACATTTTTCCGATGGGGTCCTCCGGGTCCTCGGTGTCCACCAGGGACAGGTAATAGGGTGTGATCAGCACAGGGAAGCGCTCCGCGATCTCCGCGCGCCTGGCCGTCTCCTCCGGGGACCAGTGGAGGAGCGGCGCAAGCTGTTCCGCCGTCCGGTACCCATTTCTCAATTCGTCCTGCCAGCTCATCAGCTGCACCACCTTTCCGTAAAATAAAAGAAAAGCGCAGAATCTGACCCATGCGGTCCGGTTCTTACGCCTTTACATAAACGATGTTGATTTGATCCGTGCCCTTTTATCAGCTTGGCCGCCCGGCGAACGCCCCCGCGGCCAATGTTTCCGTGCAAAACGCGGAAATAAAAATACACGCAACGATATCTATGCGCAACGCTCCTCCGAATCCCTTTTTTTATATGTTTATTATAGCGGAAATATTCCAAAATGGCAAGCTGATCCCTGAATCGTTTACAAACCATTCACATCTCATTCATATCTCGTTTCACCACGCTCCCAGCGGCGCCTCCGGCGGGAAAAGCCCCTCCCCTGTCCGCGCGGACAAGGGAGGGGCCATAGATCTGTTGTCAGCTTCTGGGGAGCGGCATGTTCCTGTCCGGCGGCGGTCCTTGCCCGGGAGCACCGGCCTGCGGCTCGGGCGGCGCGCCGCCCTGCCGCGCCGCGGCGCTGTTCAGCAGGTCCCGCCGCTCCCGCCAATCCGGCATCAGCTGGGTCAGCAGCCCATAAAACCGCTTTGAGTGGTCTGGGTGGACAAAGTGGCACAGCTCGTGCATCACCACATAGGTGATGCACGCCCAGGGCGCGCCCAGCAGCCGCTTGTTCAGCGTCACGGCGCCCTTGCCCACAAGGCAGGAGCCCCACCGGGTCTCCATATCCCGGATGCGCAGCGCCGGCAGAGCCACGCCGTACCGTCGGATGGCGGGCCAGCACTCAGCCAGCGCCGCCCCAAAGACCTCCCGGCACCGCCGGTCCAGGTAGCGGGTCACCAGCCGCTGCCTGGCGGAGAAGTCCTCCGGCGTCCGCGTGCGCAGAAGGATGCGTTCGCCGTCGGAGGAGACCTCCTCCTTCTCCCCGGCGGAGACCTGCAGCGGGAGGGCCTTCCCCAGGATATAGAACGCCTCACCGGTCACATACTGTCTGGGCGCCGGCCGGCTCCGCTGCTGCTCCCGGACCCGCTCCAGGGCCCGGAGGAGAAAGCGCTCCCTGCTGCGCAGGAAGTCCTCGATCACCGGCAGGGGCACCCTGGGGTGGGCGGACACGCACACCCCACCGTCCCGCCTGACCCGCAGGTTCAAATTCTTAACGTTCTTCCGCTCCAGCCGGTAGGTGAGCGTGATGGTCTCCAGCCTGAGCGTGTGAAGCGAGGTGCTCCCCATGGCGGCAGTCCCTCCGTCCGGCGGGGCCGGTGGGCCCCGCAAAGTTTACTCCACGGTGACGCTCTTCGCCAGATTCCGGGGCTTGTCGATGTCGCAGCCCCGCATCAGGGCCACGTAGTAGGCCAGAAGCTGGAGCGGGACCACCCCCAGGGAGGGCAGCAGCAGCGGGTGGGTATCGGGGATGGTGATGACGCCGTCCGCCGTCTTTTCCATCTCCCCGCTGTGGCTGGCCGTGGTGAGGGCCAGCACGTCGCCGCCCCGGGCCTTGACCTCCAGGATGTTGCTGACGGCCTTGTCAAAAAGCCGCCCGTAGGTCCCCAGGGCCACCACCAGGGTGCCCTCCTCGATGAGGCTGATGGTGCCGTGCTTCAGCTCCCCGGAGGCGTAGGCCTCGGAGTGGATGTAGGAGATCTCCTTCAGCTTCAGGGACCCCTCCAGCCCCAGGGCGTAGTCCACGTTGCGCCCGATGAAGAACACGCTCTCGTGGTTGAAGTACCGGCTGGCGTAGTACTGGATGCCGTCCTTGTCCTTGAGTACCGTCTCCATCTTCTCCGGCAGCAGCAGCATCTCCTCCAGCACGGCGGCGTACTCGCCGCCGTCCATGGTGCCCAGCACCCGGGCCATATAGAGGCCCAGCAGGTTCAGCACCGCCAGCTGGGTGGAGTAGGCTTTGGTGGTGGCCACGGCGATCTCCGGCCCGGCCCAGGTGTACAGCACCTGGTCGCTCTCCCGGGCGATGGTGGAGCCCACCACGTTGACGATGGAGAGGATCTTCGCCCCCAGGCGCTTGGCCTCCCGCAGGGCGGCCAGGGTGTCCAGGGTCTCCCCGGACTGGCTGATGACCACCACCAGGGTCCGGTCCGTGACGATGGGGTCCATATACCGGAACTCGGAGGCCAGGGCCACCTCCACCGGCCGGCGGAGGATGCGCTCCAGGTTGTACTTGCCGATCATGCCCACGTGGTAGGAGGACCCGCAGGCCACGATATAGATCTTCTCCAGGGAGCGGATGTAGTCTGCCGGCAGATGGAGGTCCTCCAGGCACACCTCCCCGCCCTTGATCCGGGGGAAAATGGCCCGGCGCAGGGCCTCTGGCTGCTCCATGATCTCCTTGAACATGAAATGCTCATAGCCGCCCTTCTCCGCCGCGCCGATCTCCCAGTCCACGTAGGAGATCTCCTTCTCGATGGGCCGCATGAGCCGGTCGTAGCACTGGATGCCGTCCCGGGTCAGCACCGCCACCTCGCCGTCGTCCATGTACCCCACCCGGCGGGTGTGGCGCAGGATGGCGGTCACGTCGCTGGCCAGGAAATTGCACCCCTCGCCGTAGCCCAGGATCAGGGGGCTGTCCTTGCGCACGGCGATGATCTGGTCCGGCTCGTCGGCGCAGAGGATGCCCAGGGCGTAGGCCCCCTCGATCCGCCGCAGGCACCGGCCCACCGCCTCCAGCAGGCCCACGCCGTCCGTCTCCCGGAAATACTCGATGAGCTGGGCCACCACCTCCGTATCCGTCTCGGAGGTAAAGGGCACGCCCTGCTCCTGCAAAAAGCGCTTCAGCGCGCCGTAGTTCTCGATGATGCCGTTGTGGACCACGGCGATCTTGCCGCTGCGGCTCACCTGGGGGTGGGAGTTCACGTCCGAGGGGGCGCCGTGGGTGGCCCACCGGGTGTGGCCCACGCCCACCGTGCCCTCCGCCAGACGGCCGCCCTCCAGCTGGTCGCTGAGGACCCGCAGACGGCCCTTGGCCTTATAGACCGACAAACGCTCCTGCTGTCCGGAGTACACCGCCACGCCGGCGGAGTCGTACCCCCGGTACTCCAGCCTGCTCAGGCCCTCCAGCAGAATGGGGGCCGCCTGCTCATTTCCAACGTATCCAACGATACCGCACATATTCTGTCTCCTCCTGAATAATAAAGGGTTTCGGTCCCGCCCCGCGCGGCAGCGCGGCATGGTCCCGGGCCGGAACACCCGGCTCGGGCATCGGACCTTGTTCTTTTGTTTCAAGAGGACAAATTCGCAGCCATTCGTCACTCGTCCCCCGGTCACAGCCCCCTTGTTCCGCGGTCGCCCGCGTATTTGCCGGCTGTGTGCGCGCCCGGAGCGGCACGGGGAGGCACCCGCCGAAACGCCCTTTCGGGCCTCGATACTCCTCCCACCTCGTCGTCTGGCCCGAAGCCGGGCCAGCACTGGCGCTTTGACAGGCAAAAGCCTGTGATCTCCTTTCTCTCTGCGAACCGTCGTATCCCTCCGGCCCTGCGGCCGGCAGAAACGTATATTTCCCGCCTTCCCCGGCCATACTGGGTCGGAAAGGAGGTGGGTCCATGGCCACCGCATTCTTTCGCACGGTGATCCTGTATTTTATCCTGATGATCGGTCTGCGCCTTATGGGGAAGCGGCAGATCGGCGAGCTGGAGCCCAGTGAGCTGGTGCTGACCCTCATCATATCGGATCTGGCGGCGGTGCCCATGCAGGACTTCGGCATCCCCCTGGTCAACGGTGTGTTCCCCATTATGACGCTTTTGTGCCTATCCATGCTGCTGAGCTTTTTCAGCATGAAGTCCATCCGGTTCCGGGGCCTCGTCTGCGGCCACCCCACCGTCATCGTCCGGGAGGGGAAGGTGCTCCAGAAGAACATGGCCCGCAACCGCTTCACTGTGGACGAGCTGTACGAGCAGCTGCGCAGCCAGGGCTACAGCGACCTGAAGAGCGTGAAGTACGCCATTCTGGAGACCAGCGGCCAGGTGTCGGTGCTGCCCTACGCCAAGGACGGTCCGGTGACCGCCCAGGCCATGGGGCTCACGGTGCCGGACGACGTGACGCTGCCCATCCTGCTCATCAACGACGGCCGCGTCATGGCCCAGAACCTGGCTGCCAGCGGCTATGACTGCAACTGGCTGAACCGTCAGCTCCGGGACCGGCGCCTCACCTCCCCCCGCCAGGTGTTCCTCATGACGGTGGACGAGACGGGGGCGGTGGTATGCGTGACCAAGGAGGCGGAGACATGAAGGCGCTCTATATCCCCGCCGCCATCCTGGCGGCCATTCTCTGCTTTTCCCTGTGGACCGGCCGGTACGTGGACAGCCGGGTGCAGACCTGGCAGCAGATTCTGGAGAGCGCGGACCGGGCCGCCGACCAGGAGGACTGGGACCAGGCGGAAAACCGCCTGCGGGAGGCAGAACGGAACTGGGAGACCAGCTCCGCCTTTCTCCACACCATCATGGAGCACGATGAGCTGGACGAGGCGGAGACCCTGCTGGCCGGGACCATGGCGGCCTGCGAGGTCCGGGATCAGGCGGACCTCCACAAGCTGCTCAGTCAGCTCATGGCGCAGCTGGACCACCTGGCCGAGACCCAGGCTCTGGACCTGCAGAACATCCTGTAGCGGACTACTTCTTCTTGTCCTCGTCCTCCAGCAGCTTGGTCAGCTCCGCCATAAAGGTGTGGATATCCTTGAACTGCCGGTACACGGAGGCGAAGCGCACGTAGGCCACCTCGTCCACCTCCCGCAGCTTATCCATCACCTGCTCGCCCACCATGTCGGTGGTGATCTCCCGCTCCAGGCAGTTTTGCAGGTTCTGCTCGATCTCGTCGGTCATCTGCTCCAGCTTGGCCATGGGCACCGTCCGCTTCTCGCAGGCCCGGAGCATACTGGCCAGGACCTTGCTGCGGTCAAAGCTCTGACGGCTGCCGTCCCGCTTGATGACCACCACCGGCAGGGACTCCATGGTCTCGTAGGTGGTGAACCGCTTTTCACAGGCCAGGCACTCCCGGCGGCGGCGGATGCTGCTGCCCTCGTCGGCGGGGCGGCTGTCCACCACCTTGCTCTCCTTGTATCCACAGTAGGGGCACTTCATAATGCGGCTCCTCCTCTCGGCTTCCCCGCGGGTATTGCAGGGTGTTATGTATACTGTACCACATCCGGAGGAAAAGCGCCAGAGCTATTTTCGTTTCTTTTCCATTTTTCTCTCCGGCGGCAGGGGCTTCCCCTCCCGGTCGAAGCGGTACACGGCGCAGTCTGCCCCCTCCACCGTCTCCACCCGGGCCAGACAGAACAGCGTCTCCAGGGGAAAGGGCCTCCCCCGCTCCAGGGGCAGGGCCAGCTCCAGGCCCTCCCCCTGCCGCCGCCAGCCGGAGGGGACGTCCGCCAGCCTGCGGGACAAAAAGGGGTCCCTCAGCAGAGCGGCAGGCCGCTCCACCCGCTCCCAGGCCCCACCAAAGGGGACGGAGCAGGCCGCCTCCCCCCGGAGGATGGGGCCGATGGCCGCCACGTCCCGGCTGTAGGGCCGGCGGCGCAGGCACAGCTCCCCCGCCGACGGCT
>DBFJQM010000037.1:0-28366 GCA_048404665.1 Candidatus Pelethomonas sp. | reverse complement strand
ATCAAGGCCCACATGGGCAGTACGGAGGAACTGCGGGCCGGGGAGTACCGCGTTACCTGGAAGCCTGTCACCACCGCCAGAGTAGACACGGCGGCGCTGAAAAAGGCGCTGCCCGACGTGGCCCAGGCGTTCACCAGGGAGACCACCTCCCGCCGCTTCTGTGTGGCATGATGGGGCTGCTGTATGTGGTGTCCATTGTGGGCACGTGGTATCTGGTCCGCGGTCTGGTGGACCTGGTGGAGAGGATCGGAGGCAGAAAATGATGGATTTGCGGGAACGGGCTAAGGCCGAGATCATGAGCCTGACCGAAAAGGAGTGCAGGCTGCTTCTGGCGGCATGGCACATTCAGAAGCAGCACCCGGAATGGTCTGTTGAAGAGTGCGTAAAAGCCGCCAGGAGCGAAGAATAAGAAAGGCCCCTTGCATCAACGCCGACCAAAGCCAGATGCAAGAGACCCAAACAACCCCGGAGGGGATGCAAGTACAGTGTACCACCATCCCCTCCTAATTGCAAGGAGGAAATGACTGTGTACATTGAAAAAACGACCGCCGCCGAGCGGCTTATAATTAGTCAGGCGATGTATGGCATTATCACCAACGTTGAGCGGGCGAGGCGCTTGCTCTTGAATGTGATTGGGAACTTCTTCGAGGATGCAGAGCAAAAGCCGATCAGCGCCCCGGATGCGGAACACATTCAGGATATGATCCTCGCAATCAACGACATACTGTGGGAGGCAGAAACGGGGTACGGCCTGACGGTGGGCGACGATGATACCGGAGGAATTAAGTCTGAGCTGGAGGGCGCGAAACGGATGCTGTTGGTTCAGAAGGTGGAACGGTTGCGGGCCAAAATCGACTACAAAGCATGTCAGCACCTCCTTGACCTGGATGATGAAGAGGCGCTTCCTCTTCTGGAGGCATTGGCAAAGGAGAAAGGATGATGGTCGGGCAGGGAGGGCCGGGGAGTACCCCGGCTCTTCTGCGGTTTGGGGCGCTCAAAAAGCCGCATTTTCTACCCCACTTTTTACCCCTTACAGCTTTAAAAACAGTTTACAGCATTTTACGCCGAAACCCGCAAAGCATTGAAAACACTAGACTTTTTTAATTTGCGTTTACAGCATTTTTCACCATTCCTATAATTCGAATCCTTCTCCCGCTGCCAGGACACCCAGACAGGATCGACGCCGATGGCCAAACGCCGGGCGCGGTCAGCTGTCTGGGTGTTTTTTTGTCCGGAGTTTCAGGGCTTGCCCAGAACGCCGCCAACAAATCGCCCGAATCTCCATTTTCATCTTGACAGCAGAGCGGTTACGCTTTATACTATAAACCAGTTTATCGTAAATCAATTTATCGTAAGGGAGAGGGTGCGCACATGCCCAGCAGTCCAAAGATCAGGAAAGAGAGCATGATTCAGGCGGCCCTGGAGCTTCTCATTGAGAAGGGCAACGCAGGGGTGACCATTCAGACCGTGGCGGCGCGGCTGGGCTGCTCTACCCAGCCCATCTCCCGGCAGTTCGGCGGAATGGGCGGGCTGCGGCAGGAGTTGACCAGGGCGGCGGAGCGCTATGCCTTTGAGAAGTATTACGACCTGGGCGGAAACGCTTTGAACGCCTTTGAAAAAACCGGCTGGGGAGCCATCGACCTGGCCATCAACGAGCCCAACCTGTTCCGCTTCCTCTATATGGGCGAGAGCGGGCGCAGGGCCGAGGGCGGCTTTTTGTCCCTGCCCAAGTCGGAGGATTCCGGGACAATCCGCACCCGGCTGGCCCAGCTGCTTGAGATCACGCCCCAGGACGCGGAGCGGTTTATGACCACCATGATCCTGTACACCCAGGGGGCGGCCACCATGATCGCCGCGAAGATTGTCCGGGACGACAGGGAGACCATCCATCGGATGGTGCGGGAGACGGGCTTTGTATTCCTCAAGGGGCTGGGCGTATCACCGGAGCGGATGGAGGCCCTGATGGGCCGATCCTATGGGGAGTTGACCGCACAAACGGAGGGGGCGCAAATGTTATGAATAACGTTATGAATATAGCGGAACAGTGGCTCCTCTGTCCCTTCTGCGGGGGCAAGACCCGGGTGAAGCTGCGGCAGGACACGCGGCTGGAAAACTTTCCCCTGTTCTGCCCCAAGTGCAGGCAGGAGGTGCTGGTCAACGTAAGCAAATTCATCACAACAAGAATAGCCGAGCCAGACGCTTAAGACGCAGAGCCGATGATCCCTGAAAGGGACCGCTCTGCGTCTGTTTTTGTGAATCTGCTTGAAAAGGAGCTTGCAATGAATAAAACCGCCAAAAGATTTCCGGCCATGCTTCTGTCGATGATACTTGCCCTTGTACTCTATGTCACATTTCATGAGCTGGGGCATTTGATCGTCATGCTGTCAGCAGGCGCGACAATTGAGGAGTTCAGCATCATGACAGCGCATGTAAGCGGGACTGGCGGGGAATATACGAACCTATCCGGTCTATGGCTGCATGCAAACGGTGCGTTGCTGCCAATTCTTGCGGCATATACGTATATGCTTTTCTACAAAAGCAGCAGTGAAAAGTCATTTTATCGGATTTTTTCCTGTATGATCGCGCTTATACCAATTGGATCCATGCTCGCGTGGTTCATTCTTCCCTTCATATATGTGGGCGGGAACGCGCCGGCCGGTGACGATGTGACAAAGTTCTTGTACAGTTTCTCTCACAATTTCCATCCGCTCCTTGTAAGCGCAGCGGCGGCGATGATAATAGGGATAGGCATTGTCCTTATGGTCAAAAAAGGAATCCTCCGCAATTTTATTGCGGAAGTAAGGCCATAACAGCTTCCGGCCTGCAAAGCAGATCCGCAAATTATCCCGGAGGCAGGTATTGACAAATATTCACCGGTTTTACGTTTAGAGACACTGGGAACACGAAAGTAAATTGGGAGACAACTAATAGGAGGTACATAACCATGAAAGACCTGATCGCCATTTGCGGGCTGGACTGCGAGACCTGCGACGCCCGCATCGCCACCCTGACAAACGATGACGCCCTCCGGGAGAAGACCGCCCGGCTGTGGAGCGAGATGAACCACGCGCCCATCACGCCGGAGATGATCAACTGCGAGGGCTGCCGGATGGACGGCGTCAAAACACCCTTCTGCGCCGCCCTTTGCCCCATTCGCCAGTGCGCGCTGGGCAAAAAGCTTTCCACCTGCGGCGACTGCCCGGATATGGAGACTTGCGAGACCCTGGGGGTGCTCCACAGCAGCGACCCGGAGGCCAAGAAGCGGCTGACCGGGCAGCATATGGAATAAGAGGAGAAAACACGCATGAAGATTCTGGTTTTGAACGGCTCGCCCAAGCGGGACAGGAGCGACTGCATGCACATGACCCGCGCGTTTCTGGAGGGCATGAACAGCGTCGCCAAAAACGAGGTACACATTCTCCATGTCATCGACCGGCACATCGAATACTGCAAAGGCTGCCTTACCTGTATGCGCAGCGGCGGGAACTGCGTGATCGACGACGATATGCGAAGCATTCTGGAGGAGATCCTGGCCTCCGACCTGCTGCTGTTCAGCTTCCCGCTCTACGGCTTCGCCATGCCCGCGCCGCTGAAGGCCCTGCTGGACCGTACCCTGCCTCTGGGGAAGATGGATATGCGGAAGGTGGGCGACCGCTATGAACACGTGGAACAGAGGGATTTCTCCCATCTGCGCTATATCATGATCTGCGGCTGCGGCTTTCCCAATGCCAAGGGCAATTTTGAGGGCGTGCTCCAGCAGTGGCGCCTCATGTTCGGCCCTGACGCCCTTGCCATCACCGTGCCCGAGGCCCCCATGTTCAATGCCCCGGAGGCGGCAAGCGTCACCGGGCCTTATCTGGAGCTGGTCAGGCAGGCCGGCCGGGAGTATGCTGAGAGCGGCGCCGTCACGGCGGAGACGATGGAACGGCTGGCCGTCCCCATGATTCCCGACGAGGTGTATGCTTCCATCGTCAACGGAGGAACCGCCAAATGATCCAAACAGAGCGTCTCAGGATCTATGCCGCTTCCGACTGCGAAATGGAGCAGCTGATCGCGGCGGAGACGGATGGGGACATGCGAGCCGCCTATCAGGAGATGCTGGAGGGCTGCATCCGTCACCCGGAGCAAAGGGACTGGTATACCGTGTGGTTCATGGCGCGGAGAGATGGGAGCGGCAGGCCCATCGGAGATCTGTGCTTCAAGGGCCTGGGGCCGGACGGCGTTGTGGAGATCGGCTACGGCACCTATACGGGCTTTGAGGGGAACGGATACATGACAGAGGCGGTCACGGCCTTGGTCCAGTGGGCCTCCCGGCAGCCCGGGGTGCTCCGCATCGAAGCGGAAACCGACAAAGACAACCTCGCGTCCCAGAGAGTGCTTGCAAAATCCGGCTTTGTGCCCAGCGGAGCGGCCGGTAAAGAGGGGCCGCGTTTTGTGTGGTCCGGGAAAAGAAGCGTATAGCATGTACGGAGGAGGCGTGTGGGGCTATGTCCATAAAAAGCCATGGCACAGGCAGAGCGGATTCATCGGATTTGCGGGGGAACTAACATGAAGAAAAGGACAAGGACAGTCATTCGGATCTGTGTTCTCATCGCCGCTTTGGGAATTGGCTCCCTGTGCCTTCAGAGGGCGTGCCGGGGCGGCATCGACCGGGTCTTTGACGGCTCCAGAGTCGGGAACCCGGATGGGTACTGGCTGGAGTTTTCCTATATGGACCAGAGCGACAGCCAGACCGTCTATCTGGAGTCCGGAGACACCCTGGAGGTGACTTACGAGGTCAGGGGCGGCCGGGTCGATATTGCCATCGGAATCTCCGGCCAGGACCCGATCTACCGCGGAAACGACGTCCAAACCGGGGCGTTTGAGCTCCCCATTCAGGACTCGGGCGAGTATGTCATCTCCGTCAGCGCCGCCAAGGCAAGCGGCAGGCTGGCATTTGAGCGGAAGGCGTGACAATGCGGACGGACAGTCCACGCTGTGAAAGAGCATTTTTGAGCGGAACGTCAACAGGAAACGAGGAGGCGGCTATGATAGCGAACGAGGAGAACGATCATGTCAGCCCAGCGCTGCGCGGCAGCGAGGATGCGTCCAAATTTCAGGCGGTGGGAGCGTCCATTGGGCCATATCTGAAAAAGCTGGCGCACTACTATGATTCTGACGGAAGGCTGACGCAGTATCCCACGAAGCGGCCCATGCGGATCATTGCTCTCATCAGGATCACAGAGCAGATCGACGCAGGCAGGCGCTATACGGAAAAGGAGATCAACGAGCTGATCCGGCGGCGCATTGCGTTCAACGACATCGAGCTCATCCGCAGGGAGCTGTATCAATACGGATTTCTCGGAAGGCTGCGGGACGGCTCAGAGTACTGGGTAGAAGCCGGTTGGAGAACCGTATACGCGGACCATATCGGAGGTGATTAGGCAGGCCCTATTGCAGCACCAGAGGCATCCATCCTTACGAGCCAGACGCTTAGACGCAGAGCTTCGCCCTTGGGCCGCTCTGCGTTTTTTTGTTTCAGGCTTGCACAATTGATTAGAGAAAGGAAGTATTCCCATGAAAACATTGGAAACCATTCAAAAGACCTGTAAGGTGTTCAAAACCCTGACAAGGATCGCCATGATCCTGTCCTACATCTGGGCGGGGACCACCCTGGTGGGGCTGCTGTGCGCAGTCGCATGGCGCACCGGCGGCAGCGTCATAGGCGTCTCTGTGGAGAGCGCGCTGAAGCTGACGCAGGCCGCCGGGCTTGAGCAGATGACCGCCATTCTGCTGGGCGACTTCATATTCGCCCTGACGGACGGGTTCCTGTTCTTCTTCGCCCACCGGTACTTCAAGCAGGAGCTGGCGGACGGGACGCCCTTCACGGCGGCAGGGGCCGAACAGGTCAAAAGCCTGGGCATCAAGACCATCGTGATGCCCCTGGTGGCGATCATCATTTCCGCCGTCATTTACGATTGCTTCGACGTGACCCGCCCCGGCAGCTGGGACAACGGCGCCGCCGTGGTGTTGGGCATCGCCCTGATCCTGTTCTCCCTGGTCCTGCGCCACGGCTCCGAGCTGCGGGAGAGCAGCCGGACATAAAGCGAGGGAAAAAGAGGAGCTTATCATGGAAATCATCGCGATCATTCTCAAATACGGGCTCATTCTTGCGCTTGCAGCCGCCATTCTCTACGCTGTGGTCAAAAAAGCGGTCAAGGACGCCCTGAACGAATGTAAGAAAGCCGGGCCGATGCACGAGCAAAACAGCAAGGAAAGTCGAGAAACCCCATTCTGAGTTTGGTAGAATAGGCGTCGCAAGGAGGTGGAGACGGATGAAGGAGCAGACCATGGCTGTCCAGCGGATGCAGGACTACATTGAGGCGCATCTGTCCGAGGAGATCTCGCTGGGCGCCCTGGCGGCGGCGTCCCTGTTCTCGCCCTGGCACGCCCATCGGATGTTCCGGGCGTACCTGGGGCTGACGCCCGGGGAGTATATCCGGCGGCTGCGGCTCTCCAGGTCCGCCATGCGGCTGAAGGCGGGGAAGGCAAAGGTCGTCGATGTGGCCGCCGACCTTGGATACTCCAGCGTGGACGGCTTCCAGCGGGCGTTTTTCCGGGAGTTTGGCCGCAACCCCAAAGAATATGCCCGCACCAAGGCTCCCCTTCCCCTCTTCATCCCCTACGGCGTCAAATTCAGAGAGCTCAGAAAGGAAGAATTGGACATGGAAAAACTGCAAAACGTCGTCGTGCAGCTTGTGCGGAAGCCCCGGCGCAAGGTCATCCTCAAGCGGGGCGTCAAGGCCGGGAATTACTTTGACTACTGCGAGGAGGTAAGCTGCGGCGTGTGGGGCGTGCTGATGAGCATGGACTCCCTGTGCGGCGAGCCGGTGTGCCTGTGGCTGCCGGAAAAGTACCGGGCCCCCGGCACCTCGGTCTATGTGCAGGGGGTGGAGGCTCCGCCGGATCGCCAGGTGCAGGTCCCGGAGGGGTTCGACGTGATCGAACTGCCCCAGGCGGAGTACCTGATGTTCCGGGGCGAGCCCTTCCGGGAGGAGGACTACTGTCAGGCCATCCTGGCGGTACAGCACTTTGCGGACCAGTACGACCCGGCGCTGATCGGCTGTGAGTGGGACGGGGAAAACCCCCGCATCCAGCTGGAGCCCAGAGGCGAACGGGGCTGCATTGAGCTGCGGGCGGTCAAACGGAGCGCGGCGGAATGAGAGGAGCGGTCCCGGCCTGACCCGATCCGGCGGCAAGCCCGCCGCCTAAAAAATGGAGAGCCCCGCTTCCCAATCATTTGGGAAGCGGGGCTCTTTGCTGCCCCATGGCTGGGGCTCTGCCGGCCCGGGGATGACCGCAGGGAGCTGCGGACCGCCTTTCCGGCGTCACTCCACCGCGCCGCTGGACCGCATCGCCTCAATCGTCCGCTGGATCAGCGTGTCCAGGTCCCAGCCCAGCATGGCGGCTCCGCGCTCGATGACCTCCCGGGAACAGCCGGCGGCAAACTTCTTGTCCTTGTACTTTTTCTTCACAGACTTGACTTCCATATCGCGGACGCTTTTAGAGGGCCGCATCAGCGCAGCCGCCCCGATCAGCCCGGTAAGCTCGTCTGCGGCGTACAGGACCTTCTCCATCTCGTGCTCCGGCTGGATCGCAACGGTCAGGCCGAAGCCGTGGCTGGCCACGGCGTGGATCAGCCGCTCGTCCACGCCCCGCTGCCGCAAAAGCTCCTGCTCCTTCAGGCAGTGCTGCTCGGGCCACTGTTCAAAGTCCAGGTCGTGAAGGATGCCCACGGCCTCCCAGAAGTCCGCTTCCTCCCCATAGCCCAGCTCCTGCGCGTACCAGCGCAGGACATCCCCCACAATGCGTCCGTGCTTTCTGTGGAATTCGCCCCCGTTGTATTCGCACAGCAGGTCCCACGCCTCTTTGGGTGTCGGTATCATGGCGCTCAATGCCTCCCTTTTTGTGCAGTCGTCAGCGACTGTGGTATCAGCAGTAAGTGTAGCACAGTAAAGCGGCAAAGTCAACGCGGGCCGGAGGCCGCCGCTCCCTGCTGCGCCTCCCCGTCAGTCCGCGAACAGCGGCGTGGAGAGGTAGCGGTCGCCTGTGTCGGGCAGCAGAGCCACAATGGTCCTGCCCCTGTTCTCCGGCCGCCTGGCCAGCTGGATGGCCGCCCAGACCGCCGCGCCGGAGGAGACGCCCACCAGCACGCCCTCCGCCCTGCCGATTCGCCTGCCCACGGCGAAGGCGTCGCCGCTCTCCACGGCGATGACCTCGTCATAGACCGACGGGTCCAGCACCTCCGGCACAAAGCCCGCGCCGATGCCCTGGATCTTGTGGGGCCCCGGGCGTCCCCCGCTGAGGACCGGGGAGTCCTTGGGCTCCACGGCCACGATCTTCACCTGGGGCTTTTGGCTTTTGAGGTACTGCCCCACGCCGGTGATGGTGCCGCCGGTGCCCACCCCCGCCACAAAGATATCCACCTCGCCTCCGGTGTCCTCCCAGATCTCCGGGCCGGTGGTGGCCCGGTGTACGGCGGGGTTGGCGGGGTTGACGAACTGGCCGGGGAGGAAGCCGCCGGGAATCTCCCGCGCCAGCTCCTCGGCCCTGGTGATGGCCCCCTTCATGCCCTCCGCCCCATCGGTCAGCACCAGCTCCGCGCCGTAGGCACGCATCAGCTGGCGGCGCTCCACGCTCATGGTCTCCGGCATGACGATGATGAGCCGGTAGCCCCTGGCGGCGGCCACGGAGGCCAGGCCGATGCCGGTATTGCCGGAGGTGGGCTCGATGATGACGGAGCCGGGCTTCAGCAGCCCCCTGGCCTCAGCGTCGTCGATCATGGCCTTGGCAATGCGGTCCTTCACGCTGCCGGCGGGGTTGAGGTACTCCAGCTTGCCCAGGAGCCTCGCCTCCAGCCCCTCCTCCCGCTCTATATGCGTCAGCTCCAGCAGCGGCGTCTTGCCGATCAGCTCATCGGCGGATAGATAGATCCTGCTCATGCTCCGTTCCTCCCGAACCATAAGATGTTGGCTTCCTGCATCTGCGCTTCCGGCCGCGGAGGGTCCGCCGCCGGCATCGGAGGGTAAAAAGACAGTTCACGGTATTCCCGGCCCTTCCATTCGGTTCCTCCAAATGATACCCGCGGACAGGCCCCCATGTCAAGCGCTTTCGGCCCAGGAGCCGCTTGATTCCCCACTTTCCGTGTTGTATAATGGGTTTTGCATGGGAAGGAGGTGCCGCCGTGCTGATTTCAACAAAGGGCCGGTATGCGCTGCGGGTGATGATCGATCTGGCGGAGCACCCGTCGGAGGGCTTTGTGCCGCTGAAGGTCATCGCAAACCGGCAGGAGATCTCCGAGAAATATCTGGAGAGCATCATCAAGCTGCTGGTGAAGGCCAAGCTGCTCAGCGGCCTGCGGGGCAAGGGCGGAGGATACCGTCTGACCAGGGCGCCTGCGGAGTACACTGTCGGCAGCATCCTGCGGCTGACGGAGGATTCGCTGGCGCCGGTGGCCTGCCTGGAGGAAAATGCCGACGCGTGTCCCCGGGCCACGGCGTGCCGCACGCTCCCCCTGTGGCAGGGGCTTGACCGGGTCATCAGCGGCTATCTGGACAGCATCACGCTGGCAGACCTGGCGCGCCCCGAGGGCGCATCTGAATAGGGCACGGCCCCGCTCACCGCATCCGGCACGCGGCGGGCGGGGCCGCTTGATCGCTAGCCGAGCCGCCCCACGGCGGCAAAGCCCTTCTCCAGGTCCGCGATGATGTCGTCGATGTGCTCGGTGCCGATGGACAGACGGATGGTGTTGGGCTTGATGCCCTGGTCCAGCAACTCCTCGGGGCTGAGCTGGGAGTGGGTGGTGGTGGCAGGATGGATCACCAGGCTCTTTACATCCGCCACATTGGCCAGCAGGGAGAAGATCTCCAGCGCGTCGATGAATGTATGGGCCTCGGCCTGACCGCCCTTGATCTCAAAGGTGAAGATGGACGCGCCGCCGTGGGGGAAGTAGCGCTCGTACAGGGCGTGGTCGGGGTGGTCCGGCAGGCTGGGGTGGTTCACATGCTCCACCTGGGGATGGTTTGCCAGGAACTCCACCACCTTTTTGGTGTTCTCCGCGTGGCGGTCCAGGCGCAGGGACAAGGTCTCCACACCCTGGAGCAGCAGGAACGCGTTAAAGGGGGAGATGGTGGCGCCGGTGTCCCGCAGGAGGATGGCCCGGACGTAGGTGACGAAGGCGGCGGGACCGGCGGCGTCCACGAAGGAGACGCCGTGGTAGCTGGGGTTGGGCGCGGCGATGGGGGCGTACCTGCCGGAAGCCTTCCAGTCGAATGTTCCGCCGTCAACGATGATGCCGCCCAGGGTGGTGCCGTGGCCGCCGATGAACTTGGTGGCGGAGTGGACCACGATGTCCGCGCCGTGCTCAATGGGCCGGATCAGGTAGGGGGTGCCGAAGGTGTTGTCGATGACCAGGGGCAGGCCGTGGCTGTGGGCAATGGCGGCAATAGCGTCGATGTCGGGGATGTCGCTGTTGGGGTTGCCCAGGGTCTCCAGATAGATGGCCTTGGTGTTGGGCCGGATGGCGGCGGTGACCTCCTCCAGGTCGTGGGCGTTTACAAAGGTGGTGGTGACGCCGAACTGGGGCAGCGTGTGGGCCAGCAGGTTGTAGCTGCCGCCGTAGATGGTCTTTTGGGCCACGATGTGGTCCCCCGCCTGGGCCAGGGCCTGGATGGTGTAGGTGATGGCCGCCGCACCGGAGGCCAGCGCCAGCGCCGCCACGCCGCCCTCCAGGGCAGCCAGGCGCTTTTCCAGCACGTCCTGGGTGGAGTTGGTCAGGCGTCCGTAGATGTTGCCGGCGTCCGCCAGGCCGAACCGGGCGGCGGCGTGGGCGGAATTGCGGAACACATAGGAGGTGGTCTGGTAGATGGGCACCGCCCGGGAATCCGTGGCGGGGTCGGGCTGCTCCTGGCCCACGTGGAGCTGAAGGGTCTCAAAACGATAGCTGCTCATAGCGATACCTCTTTCATATTGTCATATTTTGGGTGTAAAAAAGCCGGGGCTGACAGTCAGCTCCCGGACAAAGATATGGCGATTCCCGGCGCGGCCTTTTCACCAGGAGGGCGAACCGCCCATGACAGTGCGCCCGGCCATCTCATCTGCCCGGGAGTACAGCATTCGTCCACAGCGGAAATTGCCCCGCAGCAATCTCTGAAAACGCGCCGACACGCCGTCCACCTCCTGCCGATAAACCTATCAACCTAATTGGTATATCGGGATTATAGTACCGGCGCTGCCGTTTGTCAAGGCCCTTTCGCAAATTTTCCCATCAAGATGCAGAGAGGGCGGGGACCTGCGCCGGTCCCCGCCCCTCCCCTATTCTGCTCTCTGCTCCCGCCGCCGGTCCCCGATCTGCTGGTACAGGCAGTCCAGGGCGTCCCCCAGGCCCCCGATCCGGTCGATAAGGCCCAGCTCCACCGCCTCCTGGCCGTAGATGACGCTGCCCACGTCCGCCGCCATCTCCCCGGTCTTGAGCATCAGGGACAGGAACTTCTCCCGGCTGATGTGGCTGTTGGCCGCCACAAAGGAGACGATCCGCTCCTGGATGCGCTCGAAGTAGTTGAAGGTCTGGGGCGCGGCGATGACCGTGCCGTTCATCCGCACCGGGTGGATGGTCATGGAGGCCGACGGCACGATCATGCTCACCTTGGGGGCCACCGCCAGGGGCACGCCGATGGAGTGGCCGCCCCCCAGCACCAGGCTCACCGTGGGCTTGCGCATCCCGGCGATAAGCTCCGCGATGCCCAGCCCCGCCTCGATGTCGCCTCCCACGGTGTTTAAAAGCAGCAGCACGCCGTCGATCCCGTCGTCCTGCTCCAACCCCGCCAGCAGGGGCATCACATGCTCGTACTTGGTGGTCTTGGCGGTGTCCGGGGCCAGCTGGTGGCCCTCCACCTGGCCCACGATGGTGAGGGTGTAGATGTTCCCCCGGCTGCTGCGGCTCACCGCCGAGCCCAGGTCCACCAGCCGCTGGGTATCCTCCGGGGCCTTGTCTCCGCCGTTTTCGGCGGTCTTGGTCTCCTCTGTCACTGCGCATCAACTCCTTTTCCCCGGTAGTATCCGCAGGAGGAGGAAAAACATGCGCAGGCGGGACCTGAGAGAGGCAGTCTCCCAGGTCCCGCCAAAAAAATCAATAGCAGCTCTCCAGGCCCGTCAGCTTCTGGGCAAAGGTCCCGTCCGCCTGGTAGGTCAGGGTCCAGGTGGCGGCAAAGGCCACCTGCGCCTCCTCCATGGCAGTGGTGGACATCTCCCCCGGCAGCGTCACGGTCAGCGCCCCCGTCTCCGTCCACCGGCAGCCGCCAGGCTGCCAGGGCAGGAGCTTGCAAGAGAGATCGCTGCCCTTCTCCGGATGTCCCGGCAGGTCCAGGGCATCCCGCATCGCCGCCAAATCCACCGCGGCGGTCTGTCCGCCCATGGAGACGGTCAGCAGCCTCTCCTCCCGGTACAGGGCGGCGGTATAGCCGAAGCTGAAGTCATAATACGCCTGCATGGGATCATAGGTCGAGGCCGTCCAGCCGGTCCCGTCGTCCCACTTGTAGACCACCAGCTCCTCCTGGCCGGACAAGCCGCAGGGATAGACGACTGCCAGCTCCTCTTCCCCGTCGCCGTCCAGATCGCTCCAGCGCAGCTGGACCTGAGACGCGCCGATACTTTGCAGGAACCACTGGCACCGGTCCCCCCGGCGCAGCATGACTTTCGACTTTCCCCTAGGGCCCTCGTCACCGCTGTAGTAGTAAACGGCGATATCCGCCTCCGGCACCTCGCCCAAAAGCTGGCTGTCCCATCTGGACTCCTTCAGTCTGGTGGGCAGCTCCTCCGGCAGGGGCATGTCGGTCCCCTGGACCGTCTCACGGGCCGCCAGCCATTCCGCCCAGTCCTCCTCCGGGCTTCCGTTGGTAAAGTCCACATGCTCCTGCTCCTTTGCCCGGCTCTCGGGGGTGGTGATCAGGTCCGCCTGGGGGACATCCCCCTCCCTGATATCCCGCAGCACCGCCGGACCGGCGGTGAAGGTCCCGTCCCGGTAGGTCAGGGAACATCGGTAGGTGAAGGCGTAGCCGCAGAGCCAGGCGATCCTGTCGGAGGTCACCTCTCCGTCCATGGTGAGGACGATCTGTCCGTCGGACCAGTTGTACCGGACCTGCTGGCCGCTGAGGAAGCAGTCCGACAGGGGCGTATCCCCGGAGACCTCCAGCTGGCCGGTCACGTCCGCGTCGGTCTCCGCGTTCCCATAGACGATGTGGGCGGTCCCCGTTTTTTCATCGATGGTGAAGGCCCGCCTGGCGTTGAAATCCTCGCAGAGGGGCTTGGGGTCGTGGACGTAGCCGGTCCAGCCGGTCTCGTCGTCCCACTCGTAGACCGTCATCTCCTCCACGTAGGCCCCGGTGCCGCTGCCCAGGCAGAGGATCTCCAGCAGCTCCCGCTCCCCGTCGCCGTCCAGGTCCTCCAGATAGATCCGGGGCAGGAACATCTGCGGAAGCGACACATAGGAGCGGTCCACCTGCTGGAACCGGTCCCCCCGGCGGAGATAGCCCACATCCGTTTCAGGGTCGTAATAGGCCTGGACCTCCCCGTCCTCTGTCTCCGCCGCCAGCCAGATGGCCGCCCCTCCCCATGGCGGGTTTTCCACCACCTTGGTGGGCAGTCCGTCGGGCATGGGCACGTCCTCCCCCTGGATGATTCGTGTGATCGCCGGTATCACCATCTGCGTCTGGCCGGGGGCCTCCGGCTCCGTCCCCTCCTCCGCGGGCGGGACGTCCTCCGGGGCGGGCGGCTCCTTCTCCGCCGGGCCGGTAAAGGTGCAGGCCGCCGCCAGGCAGCACACCGCCGCCACGGCGCAGGCCATCAGCGCGGTGGTCCGGGGCCGCTTCACCAGCAGGGCGATGCGCTCCTTCAGCGCGGACCGGCTGCCGGTCATGGTGGTGGCGCAGCGCAGCAGATCCCCCGGGGCGGTCCGCCGGGTCACCAGGGACACCAGGGTGCGGCCATAGTCCGCCCGCCGGTCCTCCCCCAGGCGCTTAACCGCCCCCGCGTCGCAGCTCAGCTCACAGTCCCGGCGGCTGGCCGCCGCCGCCCACCACACCAGGGGGTTGTACCAGTGGAGGGCCAGGCACACGCCCCGCAGCGCCGCCCAGATGTGGTCCCCCTGGCGGAAGTGGGTGTACTCGTGGGCCAGTACATGGGCCAGGGCCTCCGGGTCCCCCTCCAGCTCCGGCGTGATGTAGACGGCGGGACGCGCCAGGCCGAAGAGGCAGGGGGACGCCAAACCCTCCACCGCGTAGACCCGCCGCTCCCGGTAGTCCGCCGTCCTGCGGCGGCGGTCTGTCAGGTTTACATAAAATCTCAGGTTCACGGCCAGGAGCAGGGCCGCTGTCACCGCCGCCCCCGCCAGCCAGACCTTCGCAAGCAGGTTCTTGCCGTCCACCAGGCGCTTCAGCGACGCGGTATCCAGCGCGCGCTGCCCCTGCTCCTCCAGGGCGGCGGCCTCCTGCTTATCGGGCACCGCCACCCAGCCGTACCGGTTGGAGAGCTCCGGACCGCCCGGCTGGGCCTGGAAGGAATCCGTCCCGCCCGTCATGGACTGCACATGGCCGTCGGCCCCGAGGGTCATCTGGTTTGGCAGGGTACTGACCACCTGGTAGCTCTCCCGGGTCTCCGCCAGATTGATGACGCTGGCGCCGCTGTCCCAGAAGGTCCCGGGGACCAGCAGGCGGACCAGCACCAGCCCCCACAGAGCGTACCGCAGCCGGGGGCCGATCCGGTCCTTCACCAGCGCCCGCAGGACCGCCATCAGCAGCACCAGGGCGGAGGATGTGACGATCCACTCAGTCATGGCGCTTCTCCTCCAGCTTCCGCAGGGCGGCGTAGAGCTGGTCGATCTCCTCCTGGCTCAGCTCCTCCCGCTCCGCCATGGTGTTCACCATCAGCCCCAGGCTGCCGCCGAACACCTTCTCCAAAAAGCCCCGGGTCTCCCGCAGGGCCGCGTCCTCCCGGTCGAAGAGGGGGTAGTACAGCTTGGCCTTTTTCCCCTGCTCCCAACGGAACAGGCCCTTGTCCGCCATCCGCCGCACCAGGGTCTCCCCGGTGCTGCGGGACCAGCCCATGCGCTCCATGAGCCGGTTGGCGATCTGTGTCATGGTCAGAGGCGCGCGCTCCCACAGGCACTCGTACACCTCCCACTCCGTATTGGTCAGCCGCTGCTTCTCCCGCATTGCCGCCACGCTCCTTTCTTGCCGTCATTAACATGACATTGTCATGCTCAAAGGATACCACAGGCACACTACATTGTCAAGTGATTTTGCGGAGCGATCTGCAAAAAAATGTCCCGGACGCGCCGGGGCGGCCAAAGGGGCAAAAAAGAGCGGAGGCCGTCCCTTCGGACAGTCTCCGCTCTGATTAGAATATCACTCTTCGGTCGCTACGCTCTTGACCTGACGGCCGTTGTAGGTACCGCACTCGGAGCACATTCTGTGGGGCAGGCGCATCGCGCCGCACTTGGGGCAAGCGATCAGGCCGGGAACCTTCAGCTTCCAAACGGCGCTGCGGCGCTTGTCACGTCTTGCCTTAGATACTTTACCCTTGGGGACTGCCATGATGACACCTCCTGTATATCTGAATTTTTCTTATCACGTTACGGCTTCTGTTCCAGGAGCTTGGCCAGCACCGCCAACCGGGGGTCTGTCTCCTTTTTACAGGTACAGCTCCCTTGGTTGAGGTTGACGCCGCAGCCGGGGCAGATCCCCTTGCAGTCCTCGGAGCAGAGGGTCTTTGTGTCCATCTCCAGGATGAACTCCGTCCGGGCCAGCTCCCCCACATCCAGGGTGCCGTCCTTTTCCAGCAGGACGATCTCGTCGTCCTCCTCCCCGGCCAGCTCCTGGGCCAGCAGACACTGGTAGGAGATGTGCTTGGGGTTTAAAAAGGGCGTCAGGCACCGGTCGCAGACGGACCGGAGGACCGTGTGCTCCTCCATCTCCAATTGCAGCATCCCCGCAATGTTTCGCACCTGGCCGGTCACCACTACCGGTTCCTGTGCGGGACACTGGCCGCCGAAGTCCACATGGGAGAGGTCCATCTCAAAGTGGAACTCCACCCTTTCTCCGGGGGCGTTGATGAGCTTTTGCAAATTCAGGATCATACGGCACCTCGCAAAGACACGATTAGTATTATAGTGGATGGCCGCCGGAATGTCAAATACTTTTTCCGTTTTTTCTTGCAAAAATTCGCCGGCATGGTAAAATAAGCTTTGGTCGGAGAGCGGCAGCATGTTGGGCTCCGCCCAAACCCGCCGGGGCGCCGCCCCGGTCCCCGCCAGCTTTTGAAAAAGCTGGAGCAAAACTTTGATCAGGAGGGTCCTATGCGGGAGATCACCATTGGAAAAAACGACGCCGGCCAGCGGCTGGACCGGTTTTTGGGCAAGGCCATGCCCCTGCTGCCCCCCGCCCTGCTGCAAAAGTACATCCGCATCAAGCGGGTGAAGTGCAACGGCCAGCGGTGCCAGCGGGACCAGCGGCTCCAGGAGGGCGATACGCTCCAGCTCTACATCAACGACGAGTTCTTTGAAAAGCCCCGGGAGGACAACCTCTTCCTCACCCTGTTCCAGCCGAAGCTGACCATCTTATATGAGGATGAGAACCTTCTGCTGGCGGACAAGCGCCCGGGCATGGTGGTCCACGCCGACGAGACGGAGAAGGTGAACACCCTCATCAACCACATCCAGGCCTACCTCTACCAGAAGCGGGAGTGGAACCCCAAGTGGGAGAACGCCTTCGCCCCCGCCCTGTGCAACCGCATCGACCGGAACACCGGCGGCATCGTCATCGCCGCAAAAAACGCCGAGGCTCTGCGCTTGCTCACCGAGAAGATCCGGGATCGGGAGATCACAAAGAAATATCTCTGCGCCGTGGTGGGCCCCATGTCCCCGCCGGAGGGCCGGCTGGAGTGTTTCCTGCTGAAGGACGAGAGCAAAAAGCAGGTGTCGGTCTACCACCGCCCCGTCCCCGGCGGAAAGTCCGCCGTGACGCTGTACCGCACCCTGGCGGTGGACGGGGAGCTGAGCCTGGTGGAGGCGGAGCTGCTCACCGGCAGGACCCACCAGATCCGGGCCTCCTTTGCCGACGCCGGCCACCCCCTGCTGGGGGACGGCAAGTACGGCCGGGGCGACGTGAACCGCCGGTACGGCGAGACCCGCCAGGCCCTCTACAGCTATTTCCTGCGCTTCGACTTCCCCACCGACGCCGGGCCCCTGGAGTACCTCCGGGGCCGGGAGTTCCGGGTGGAGCGGGTCCCCTTCGCGGAGAAGTATTTCCCGGGAAAGGGCTAAGCCGCCTGGCGGGACGGCTGCGCCGCCCTCTCCAGCCGCCTGTTGCGGAAGTACAGGCCGATATCGCAGGCCACCATGATGATATTGGGGAAATAGAAGTAAAACGCCAGATTGAAGGTGTGGCTCAGGAGCTTGGCGCACACGCCGCAGAGGTAGCCCCCTAAAACGAAGCAGTCAAACACCACGCTCTTGCCCCCCGTGCAGCGGCTGCGGTACGCCTTGACCAGATTGATGGGCCAGGAGATGCCGAAGCTGATGATCATGGCGGTCTCCAATATGTTCGCCAGCGTTTCCATGGATATGCGCTTCCCTTCTCTTTTCAGCTCCGCCCCATCCTGCCGGGGCGGCAAACGCTGGTATCATAACACACATTTTTCCCGGATACAACCGCCTGGACGGATTTTTTTCGACCGCCCGGCCCGTTTCCCGGCAAAGAGGAGGCGGGAGCCATCTGGCTCCCGCCTCCTCTTTGTGTCACTATGCGTTACTTCAGCAGCTTGATCTGACCGATGAGGGGGACCTCCTTCTCCGTGCCCTGGATGGCCCCGATGATGCCGATGAACCAGCAGACGGCGCAGAAAATGCCCACAACGGCGCCCACCAGTCCGCCGATCAGGGGCACCCACTTGCCTACGATGCCTGCCACCGTGCCCACCAGCCAGATGGCCAGGGACTGGTTCAGGTGGAACTTGCTGGCCTCCCGGTCCCCCGCCACCAGGGCGATGACCAGGCCCACCCATGTCAGATACGCCACGATATCCGTCGTTTTCTTGTCCATTCTTTTTCTCCTATCCCCGCCGTCGCCGGCGGTATGTTTCGCGGGGGCGGCTCCGCCCCGCGTCCGGCCCCGGGCAGACGCCCGGAAGCTCATTTCCACCGTAGTATATCACCTGGCGAAGTAAATTGCAACAGCAAAATATTTAATTTTTTTGAAAGCTTTCGCCGCCGCGTCCGGCGAACAGGCGGAAGGTCAGGGGCCACAGGCACCCCGCCGTCAGCACCACGGCAAAGTAGCGGATGGCATGGGCCAGCTCGTGGCCGCCGCACAGGGCCAGCAGGGGCGCCTTCAGCGCCGCCTTGACCCCCGCCACCAGGATAAGGCCCCCAACGAGCTTGACGGCCTGGCCCCACCAGGGCGCCCGGGTGGAAAACCGGAGCCACCGGCTGTCCAGGGCGTAGACGGTCAGGACCCCGGCCACCGCGCCGGCCAGGGTGTAGGCGTTCTTCACGGCGGCGGCGTAGTTGGCGGCGTCCACATCCGCCGGGAAGGGCCACAGCTCCACAAAGGCCACGAAGGCCAGAGCCAGGGCCAGCATGGCGCCGATGACGGCGTACATCCGGCCGGGATGCCGGCGGGTGCTCTCCATCAGCGGGTACAGGGCCAGCACCAGCGCCGTCCCCACCGCCAGGGACACCCCCACGTCCGCCGGGGTGTGGACCCCCAGGTACATCCGGGACACCGCCACCAGGGCGATCAGGGCGATGCACGCCGCCCGCACCCAGGCGCGCTGCGTAAAGCGCGCGATGCCGCCCAGGCTGCCGGTGACGGTCTGGGTGTGGCCGCTGGGGAAGCTGTAGCCTGCGGCCTCCGCCCGGGCGGACTCCACGATGGTGAACTCAGGGTCCCGCACCCAGGGCCGGGGGACGCGGCAGACGATCTTCAGCCACTGGTTCACCAGGGTCCCCACGAAGCCCACGGTGAGCAGATAGTAGCCCCGCCGCTTGTCCACGCACCAGAACACCGCCAGGGCGATGACCATGAACAGGGTCTCCTCCCCCAGGTGGGTCACCAGGGACATAAACGCGTCCAGCGCCGGGGTGCGGATGGACTGAAACCAATAGAGCAGGGACATGGCGCTCCTCCTTTTCACAGATACTGCGTCCATTATAGCCCACTGGCAAACCGCTTGCAAGTCCCTTCGGTTTGCGGTATACTGATTTCAGATCTCGGAAGGGAGGGTGCCTCATGTGCTTTCACATCGCCGTCTGCGACGACAGCCCCGCTGACGCCGCAGACGTCCGCGCCCTGACGGAGGAGTGGGCCGCCCGGCGGGACCGCTCCGTCCAGCTGGACGTCTTTCCCTCCGCCGAGAGCTTTCTCTTCCGCTACGCCGAGGACAAGCGCTGGGACATCCTGCTGCTGGACATCGAGATGCCCGGCATGGACGGGGTGGCCATGGCCCGGCAGGTCCGCCGGGACAACGACGCGGTGCAGATCGTGTTCGTCACCGGCTACTCCGACTACATCGCCCAGGGCTACGACGTGGCCGCCCTCCACTACCTGATGAAGCCTGTGGACCGGGAAAAGCTGTTCGCGGTGCTGGACCGGGCCGCCGTGAACCTGGGGAAGAACGAGCGGGCCCTGCTGCTGGAGCAGGGCGGTGAGATGGCCCGGGTCCCCCTCTGCCAGATCCGGTATCTGGAGGTGCGGGGCAACTACGTCACCGTCCACGCCAGAGAGGACTGCACCGTCAAGCGGACCCTGGGCGAATTTGAGCGGGAGCTGGACGACCGGTTCTACCGGATGGGGCGGTCCTACATTCTCAACCTCACCTGCGTCAGCCGGGTGACCCGCTCCGACGTACACCTCAGCGACGGCTCCGTCCTCCCCCTGCCCCGGGGGCACTACGAGCCGCTGAACCGGGCCATCATCGCCCGGATGTGAACAAAGGAGGAAGCGCCATGCGTGAGTTACAGCTGAAGCGGGTCTACCGCCACTTCAAGGGGGACTGCTACCTGGTGGAGGATGTGGCCCGGCACTCGGAGACCGGCGAGGAGCTGGTGATCTACCGGAAGCTCTACGGCGACGGCGGGCTGTGGGCCAGGCCCCTGCGCATGTTCCTGGCGGAGGTGGACCGGGAGAAGTACCCCGACTGCCCCCAGACCTACCGCTTTGAGCTGCTGGACATCCCCAGCCGGGCGGGACGCGAGTAGGAGGCGGCCATGTCCATTCTCTCCAGACTCATCGACAAGCGCATCGCGGCGTACCAGCGGGAGCTGATCGAGACCCACTACGCCGAGGTGGAAAATATGTACCGGCAGATGCGGGGCTGGCGCCACGACTACCGCAGCCACATCCAGGCCATGAAGGCCTACGCCGCCGCCGGGGACATGGAGTCCATCTGCGCCTACCTGGACGCCCTGGACACGGACCTGAACACCGTGGACACGGTGGTCAAGACCGGCAACCCCATGGCGGACGCCATCCTCAACAGCAAGATCTCCCTGGCCCGGAGCAAGCACATCGCCGTCAAGGCGGACGCCCACATCCCCGTGGCCCTGCGGACCTCGGAGCTGGACCTGTGCTGCATCATCGGCAACCTCTTTGACAACGCCATTGAGGCCAGCCTCTCCCTGCCGGAGGACCGGCGGATGATCCGGGTCTACATGGACATGAAGGGCACCCAGCTCTACATCTCCTTCACCAATCTGACGGCCCAGGCCAAGCAGCAAAAGCTCGGCGGGCGGTTCGCCTCCACCAAGGGAGCGGGCCGCGGCTTCGGCCTTAAGCGCATCGACGCCATCGTGGCCCGGCTGGAGGGCTACGTCAGCCGCGCCAGCGAGGACGGGGCCTTCACCACCGAGATCCTGCTGCCCCAGGCGTAGCCCGCCCGCCGGCGGCAGGTGCGATTCGTCCCCCCTCCGGCGCAATTCGTCCCCCAAAAGCCCGCGGCGGCTTTTGGGGGGTTATACTATGCCCAGTCAAATCCGAAAGGAGCGAGCTGCATTGGACAATGTTAAAAATGCCAAGCCGAAATACGGCATGTGGCGGTGCGTGGGCTTCATGCTGGCCACCGCCTGGCGGGAGCGGGAGCTGGCGGCGCCGGTCCTGGCCTTGACCGTCGCCCTGTCCGCCCTGGGAATCGACCTGCTGGGGCTGTTCCTGCCCCCGGCGGTGGTGGACGCGGTGGAGCGGGGCGTCTCTCCCGGGCAGCTGCTGGGCACAGTGGCCCTCTTCGCCCTGGGGACCGTGGCCTGCACCGCCCTGAAGGCCTACGTGGAGACGATCCAGTTCTACCCCCGCATCACCATCCGCCTGGCCGTTTTACACATGCTGAACCAGAAGATGGGCCGCACCTCCTACCCCAACCTGTCCGACGGGACGCTGGCGGCCCTGTCCAGCAAGGCCAGCGCGGCCTGCGGCGGAAACAGCGAGGCCGTCGAGGCCGTGTGGGACACCCTGCTCCTGCTGGTCCAGAACGTGCTGGGCTTCGCCGTATACCTGGCCCTGCTGTCCACCCTGAAGCTGTGGATCGTGGCGCTGGTGCTGGCCACCGCCGGCCTGGGCTATCTGGTCAACAAGCGGCTCAGCGGCTACGCCTACCGCCACCGGGAGGAGGAGGCCGCGCTGACCCAGGCCATCCTGTACCACATGGACCGGGCCAAGGACAGCGGCTGGACCAAGGACATCCGGCTGTTCCACCTGCGCCCCTGGCTGGAGGAGATGGCGGACAAGGCCCTCAGCGCCTACCGGGCCTTCCACTGGCGGGCCGCTACCCGGCAGCTCTGGGGGGAGGTGCTGGACCTGGCGCTGGCCTTCCTCCGCAACGGCGCGGCCTACGCCTACCTCATCGGCCTGGTGCTGGCGGGAGAGCTGACCGCCGCCCAGTTCCTGCTGTACTTCTCCGCCGTGGGGGGCTTCTCCGCCTGGGTGGTGGGCATCCTCACCCAGCTGACCACCCTCTACCGCCAGAGCCTGGACCTGAGCGTCATCCAGGAGGTGCTGGACTACCCGGAGCCCTTCACCTTTGAGGGCGGCAAACCTCTGACCGCCCGCCGGGGAGAGCGGCACACCCTGACTCTGGAGGACGTGTCCTTCCGCTACCCCGGGGCGGCGGAGGACACCCTCAGCCACATCTGCCTGACCCTCCATCCCGGGGAGAAGCTGGCGGTGGTGGGCCTCAACGGGGCGGGCAAGACCACCCTGGTAAAGCTCATGTGCGGCTTTTTGGACCCCACGGAGGGCCGGGTGCTGCTGGACGGCCAGGACATCCGCCAGTTTGACCGCCGGGACTACTACGCCCTCTTTTCCGCCGTGTTCCAGGACTTCTCCCTGCTGGCCGGCTCCGTGGCCGCCAACGTGGCCCAGGAGCCGGAGGAGGCGGACGTCGACATGGACCGGGTCCGCGCCTGCGTCGCCCAGGCGGGGCTGACGGAGAAGGTCGAGAGCCTCCCCGGCGGCTATGCCGCCAACCTGGAGCACAGCGTCTATCTGGACGGCGTCCAGCTCTCCGGGGGCCAGGTCCAGCGGCTGATGCTGGCCCGGGCCCTCTACAAGGACGCGCCCTTCGTTCTCCTGGACGAGCCCACCGCCGCCCTGGACCCCATCGCCGAGTCGGACCTGTACGGGCGGTACGCCGAAATGACCCAGGGCTGCTCCTCGGTGTACATCAGCCACCGGCTGGCCTCCACCCGCTTCTGCGACCGGGTGCTCTTCCTGGCGGACCACCGCATTGCCGAGGAGGGCACCCACGAGTCCCTGCTGGCCCAGGGGGGCCAATACGCCCAGCTCTTTGAGATCCAGAGCAAATACTACCGGAAGGAGGCCCTGCGCCGTGAAGAAGTCTGAAAAACCGGCCCTCTCCCCGAGGGAGTGCTTTTCCCTGAACTGCCGGGCCGTAGCCCTGCTGCTGCGCATGGACCCCAGGTACGGGGCGGCCCGGCTGGGCCTGGCGGTATGGGAGGCGGCGGCCCCCTACCTGGGCATCTACTTCTCCGCCCGCATCCTGGGGGAGCTGGCGGGAGGCCGGGACCCCGCGGTCCTGCGCAGGTACGTGCTGCTGTCCCTTTTATCCGCCGCGGCCATCGCCCTGGTGGCGGCCCTGCTCCGCCGGGTCAAGACCGCCGGAAATGATACCTGGTGGGCCCAGCTGAACCTGCTGTTCTCCCGGAAGCAGATGGACATGGACTATGTGGACACCGACGACCCCAACGTCCAGCAGCTTTACGAGAGCATCCGGGCGGACCATCGGGGCAACGGCTGGGGCCTCTACCGGGTCTCCCGGCATATGGAGGAGCTGGCGGGGGCCCTGGCGTCCCTGGCGGGCGGCGTCGGCATGACCGTCACTCTCTTTACCGCGCCGGTGCCCGCCGGCAGTCCCTACGCCTTTCTGGGCTCCCCTCTGTCCCTGGTGGCCATGGCGGCGGTAATGCTGCTCATCGTCACCGCGTCCTCCTCCCTGGCGGTCAAGGCCGGCAGCTACTGGGCCGTCAACAGCGACGACCACGCCATGGGCAACCGGCTCTTTGGCTTTTACTGCTTCCTGGGGATGCGGCTGGAGCGGGCGGCCGATATGCGGATCTACCGGCAGGAGCGGTTCTGCGCCAAATTCTGCAACGATAAGACAGGTATTTTCTCCTCCAAGGGCCGGTTCGCCCGGCTGGCCCGTGGGCCCATGGGCCTGGCGGCGGCGGCCTCCGCCGCGGTATCCGCCTCCTTTACCGGCGTGGCCTACGCCTTTGTGGGGCTGAAGGCTCTGGCGGGCGCCTTCGGCGTGGGAGCCATCGCCCAGTACGTGGCCTCCCTCAGCCGGGTGGCCCGCAGCCTCTCCACCCTGCTGGAGAACCTGGGGGACGCCCGGAACAACGCCCCCTTCCTGGAAAAGATCTTCCGGTATCTGGACATCCCCAACGCCATGTACCAGGGCAGCCTCTCCGTGGAGAAGCGCCGGGACCGGGACTACGAGATCGAGTTCCGGGACGTGTCCTTCCGCTACCCCGGCAGCGAGACCTACGCCCTGCGCCATGTAAGCATGAAGTTCCGGGTGGGCCAGCGCCTGGCGGTGGTGGGCCCCAACGGCAGCGGCAAGACCACCTTCATCAAGCTGCTGTGCCGCCTCTACGACCCCACTGAGGGGGAGATCCTCCTAAACGGCATCAACATCCGCAAGTACGACTACGCCCAGTACCTGTCCGTGTTCTCCGTGGTGTTCCAGGACTTCAGGCTCTTTGCCCTCCCTCTGGGCCAGAACGTGGCCGCAAGGGTGGACTACGACAGGGCGCGGGTCCGGCAATGCCTTGTGGACGCCGGCTTCGGGGCGCGGCTGGAGGCTATGCCCCAGGGGCTGGACACCTATCTCTACAAGGACCTCACCGAGGCGGGGGTGAACATCTCCGGCGGCGAGGCCCAGAAGATCGCCCTGGCCAGGGCGCTGTACAAGGACGCGCCCTTTATCGTCCTGGACGAGCCCACGGCGGCCCTGGACCCCGTGGCCGAGGCGGCGGTGTACGCCAGCTTCGACAAGATCGTGGGGGACAAGACCGCAGTCTACATCAGCCACCGGCTGTCCTCCTGCCGGTTCTGCGACGAGATCCTGGTGTTCGACCAGGGCCGGATCGTCCAGCAGGGGGACCACGACCGTCTGGTGGCCGATTCGGGCGGCAAGTACGCCCAGCTCTGGCAGGCCCAGGCGCAGTACTACGCGTAAACAAGAGGGGGGAGCGGCGTCAGCCGCTCCCCCCTCCCTGCTGTCAAAAAAATTTTCGACCAAAATGAACCTTTTCCCCCGGTCCCGCCGTCTTGTATGTTGAGACCGGTCCTCCCTACTTTCTTTTGAAAAAGAAAGTAGGCAAAGAAAGCTTTATTTTGCACATTCTACCTCTTAACGCAGAATGTCCCGCTTTTGAAAAAGAAAGCAGGCAAAGAAAACTTTAATGAGCACATTTTACCTCTTAGCGCAGAATGTCCCGCTCTTGCACATTCTGCGCCACATTGCATCACACAGGTAAGGGAGGTGTTGGTACATGCGGTCCTTTGAGGACCTGCTCCGGGAGCATCGCAGCGCCGTGGAGCGGCTGGTGCGGTTTCAAACCGGCTCCGCCGCCGACGGGGACGATATCCTCCAGGAGGTCTATCTCACCGCCTTCCGGAAGTTTTCCCAGCTGCGGGAGGAGGACAGCTTCAAGCCCTGGCTCCTGGCCATCGCCCGCAGCAAGTGCCGGGACCACTACCGCCGCCTGGCCGCCCGTTCGGAGGTATCTCTGGAGGCTGCCGGCACTCTGATCCATACCGCCGGCCGCCGGGGGCCTGAGCGCCTGGACGCGGTGTGGGAGACCTTGGAGCAGCTGGGGCCCAGGGACCGGGAGGTCCTGCTCCTCTGCTTCCGGGACGAGCTGCCCCAGTCGGAGATCGCCCGCCGTCTGGGCATCCCTCTGGGGACAGTGAAAAGCCGCCTCCACGCCGCCAAGGGCCGCTTCCGGGACAAGTACCCCTACCCTCCCGTCTGCAAGAAAGGAGAACACATCATGAAACATCTGCCCGACTATCTGCCGGAGTACGCCATCCAGTGGTCCCAGGAGCCTCCCTTCCCCGTGAAGTGGGAGGAGCTGATGGGCTGGTTCCTGGTCCCCAGACTTGGGGAAAAGCTGGTCTGGGGCATGTACGACATGCCCTCCCGCCGGTGCAGCAACATCTGCGCCATGGCTGTCACCGGCCCCGCCGTGGTCCACGGCATCCAGGGCGTGGAGCTCACTGCCCACGAGTCCCCCTGTCCCGCCCACGGCATCCCCCTGCCCATCGACCAGACGGCGGACTGGGCCTTTGTGGCCCAGCTCACCGACACCCACTGTCGGTATCTGGCGGCCCAGCACATGGAAAACGGCGTCAAGCACTACGACACCTTCCTGGACGGCGACGCCTTCCTCCCCAACTGGGGCTTTGGGGAGAACAACTGCGGCAACGAGGTCAACCTGCAGTCCAAGGGGGACATCCTCCGCCAAGGCAGCTCCATTACCACCGCCGGTAAGGAATTCCTGCTGGACGTGGTGGGCCGCTGCGCCGTCACCATCGGTGGCCGGACCTACGACACCGTGTGCGTCATGGACGTGGAGACCTACAACAGCGGCGTGGTCTCGGAGCAGTTCCTGGACAAAAACGGCCGGACCATTCTCTGGCGGCGGTTCAACCGGAACGACTGGGCCGCGGATCAGTACGGCGGGCTCTGGACGGAGCTTCTGCCCGACAACGAGCGTCTGTCGGTCAACGGCGTCACCTACGTCCACTGGTACGACTGCGTCACCGACTACATCCTCTGACGGCAAGAGGCCCCGGCGGAAACTCCGCCGGGGCCTCTGCTTCGCTCACTGGCCGTCCTGCTCCCGCTGGCGGCGGTACTGGCCCAAAATGCCGTCATACCGCTTCCCGTCGGCCCAGAACCGAAGCTCGAAGCCCAGGGTCATCACCAAAAACACCGCCAGGAAGATGCCCAGGAACACAAGCCAGCTGCCCGCCTCCCCGGGAAACCACCGGAAGGCCCAGGCCACAGCCGACAGCGCCGGCAGGAACAGCAGGAAGAACAGCGCCAGCCGCCCTGTATACCGCATCCGCCGGATCACCAGCTCCGTAAAGCACAGGCATTGGAGCAGCGTCCCCAGGGCGCTGACCAGCAGCAGGGACCACAGGGTGCTGACCGGCGCCGCCTGCTCTCCCAGGGCCAGGCAGATCACAAGGTACAGCGCCATCGTCCCGGTAAACATCAGACAGGCCCAGGTTTTCCACTCCATGACGAACCGCAAAAACCTTTTCATTTCGCAAAGCTCCTTTCCAGCTCCCGCAGCTTCTCCTTCCAGGCCGGCGCGCACTGGCGGGACACATACAGCCGCTCGCCGCCCTCCACCGTCACCAGCAGCCGTCCCCCCATCTCCGGCCGGATAGACCGCACATGGCGGAAATTCACCAGGCAGGACCGGCTGGCCCGGCAGAACTCCAGCCCCTCCAGAGCCTCCTCCAGCTCATAGAGCCGCAGAGCGCTCTCGTACACCCGGCCCGGTGTGTATAAAAATGTGCGCTTATCCGCCGTGTCGATATAGAGCACGCTCCTTACGTCGATCAGGTGGCTCTCCCCCTCCAGCAGTCCCACCAGCTTCCGCTGATAGACCCGGAGCATGGCCACCAGCCGCAGGATCTCCTCGTCCGCCTGGGGGCAGTTGATGACCACCTCCGTCTCCGGAAACGACGGGTCCTGGTTCAGCGTGATCTTCATTGGCGCTCCCTCCTTTCAAGGCCATTGTACCAGAGGCGGAAGCGATTGCAAGGGAAACCGCCCCAGCGGCCGTGCACGGGTCCCCAGCGGCGCAATAAGCGACCCCAACGGCAGAGAGCAGAAAAGGGGAGCGGCTCCCACCGCTCCCCTGCGCCGGTCCATATACCATTGCCCGGAAGCCCCTACAGCAGCTCCCACACAAATTCATTCTCCTGCCAGTGGCAGTAGTGCTCTGTGATCGCGTCATCCTCGAAGACCTGGAGCATCTGATCAAAGCTCACTGGAAGATGGTATTGGAGGAGCTGGTCCCTGGGGACCCAGAAGACCCGGCCCTCATCAGAGGACTTCAGTTCCCCTGAGAACTTGTCCGCCCGATAGAGAATGACGATATACCGGCTGCCGTCATCGTTGGGGAACTGCTTCAGGCCGCAGAGCCCGGGTGCTTCGATGGTCAGCCCGGTCTCCTCCCAGACCTCCCGGATCACCGCCTTCGTAAAGGATTCTCCCGGCTCCACATGGCCCCCCGGAAACGTCACGCCGGGCCACTCCGGGTCCAGCCGGTCCTGCACCAGGATATTCCCCAGGCCGTCGCAGATCATGCACATATTGGTCAGCGTCACCATTTCGCTCCTGGCCATGGCCGTTTTCTCCGTTTCATAAACAAAAATGAGGGACAGCCGTTTGGCTGTCCCTCTCTGTGTTGGCGTTACCTATCTTCCCGGACCGTCTCCAGTCAAGTATTGTCGGCAGAAGCGAGCTTAACTTCCGTGTTCGGGATGGGAACGGGTGGACCCTCGCTCTAATCAACACCAACTCACTTTCTTTTGAAAAAGGAAGCGAATAAAGAAAACTTTACTGAACAATTCCTTCTTTCAAGGGAAAGCGTATCAAGGCGCTGCGCCCTGAAAACCGAACAAAGGGAGAAAGCGATAGGCGAGGCAATTGCCTGCATATTGTAGGTCAAGCCCTCGGGCGATTAGTACAGGTCAGCTGCACACATTACTGTGCTTCCACCTCCTGCCTATCAACCAGG
>DBFJQM010000036.1:0-19208 GCA_048404665.1 Candidatus Pelethomonas sp. | reverse complement strand
AAATTTTTCTGAATTTTCCCCACTTTGGTCCGTCCGCTCCAAAAGCCACGCGCCGCCGCGCTTTCCCAGACGGTAGGGGCTGTCCAGCGCGGCCAGGCCCTGGTTGACCGTGGCCTTATGCCTGCCGGCGGCCCGGCGCAGCGGATGGCCGCCGCAGCGCTGGTAGCACAGGAGGAAGCCGTTGTAGAACGTCTCCTGCTCCTCCGGCGGGATGGGGCGCCCCTGCCACCGGGCCAGCAGCTCCTCCATGGTGTCGGAGCCCTCGATCTGACCCAGGCGCCGGCAGCCGCTCTCCGTCCCCAGCCAGCAGCACACCAGCCCGGGATAGCAGTCCGGATCGCCGCTGCGCTCCCGCAGGTGCTGGTACAGCGCCAAGTCTCCCGCCAGCTTCTCCCGGGCCATGGGGTTGGGGGTCAGCCGGAACAGGGTGTCGATGGTGAACAGCCGGTTAATGCCCGGGTCCCCCTGGAACCAGTACCGCTGGAGCAGACGGCGGTTGGCCTCCCGGCCGCCCCGCGCCGCCTCGTCCACCGCCGTCAGCTTCCGCTGGAGCTGGAAGATCTGCTTGGACACATACTGGCTGTCCGGGACCTGGACGTACAGCGTCAGCGCCCCGGCCTCCGCCGGACAGCAGGCCAGCATGGTCATCAGCTCCGTCTGGCCGCCGGCAGGCAGGACCACGTGCCGCACCAGCGGCTCCCGCAGCTCCACCCGGTCCACCAGCGCCCGGGTGGCCACCAGGACCTTCTCCCGGAAGGTCCCCTCCCGCTCCAGCCGCTGCCATACCGCCCCGGACCGGGACGCGGCGGACAGAAAGACCGCCCGGTCCCGCCCCGTCTCATTGATCCGCCGGACCAGCTCCCGGCCCGCCTCCTTGGCCGACACGAATACCAGCCACTTGTCCTCCGTCCCGTCCTCCGCCGCCGCGGCGGCGATCTCCTCCAGGCGGCGGTAGAACACCGGCGTCCGCCAGGGGATCACCGGCAGATTGCGGTAAAAGCGGTTGTCCTGGCGGTACAGCTCCTCGTCCACCATCCGCTGCTGGGTCTGCAGCATATCCCAGCGGCGGACCTGGCTCAAAATGGGGTGGATGGACTCCTCCAGCGCCGCGGAGAGGTACACCTGCACCGAGCGCGGGAACAGGCGGCACAGAAGGGCCTCCATTTCGCCGGTCCAGGGGTCGAAAGGTGCCTCCTCCAGCAGGCGGTGGGCCTGGTCCAGCACCACGTAGAACACCGCGCCCTGGACCGAATACAGCTCGTAGGGCAGCCCCGTGCGCAGCAGCTCCCGCAGGGCCTCGTACCCCAGGACCATCAGCCGGCCGCCGCCCACAGGCGCGGTCAGGACCTCCACCGGCAGCTCCACCGCCCCGGCGGAGTCGTTGGGCGGCTGGAGCCGCAGGACGCCAGGCCGGGTCCCGGCCCCCAGAGGCCGGTCCGTCAGCAGCAGGATGTTCCTGCCCATGCGGCCGGCGTAGGGCAGCAGCGTGTCCCGGACAAAGGCCAGCTTCCCCGTCCCCGCCGGGGACTGGATAAAGGCCCTGGTAGGGGAGCGGGTGGCCCACTGGCGGTCCCGGGGCACCTGCCAGCTCTCATAGTCCTGCCCCAGTCCCTCGGCCAGGCTGGCCGTGGAAAAGGTCCGGCTCTGGATCGTCTGCTCCACCATGGTCCCATTCCCCCCTTGCGCTTATTTTTTTGGTGTTTTTTAATTATAGAAGCGCAGAAATCATTTGTCAAGAGCGGTCGGCCCCTGCCGCATCCTGACCGCCGGTGCCGGCGCAGTCCGCCTCACCGCCCCGGAGCATCTCCAGGCCGTGGGCCAAGGCGGGCAGCACCGCCTCCAGGTTCTCCCTGGCCGCCTTGGGGCTGCCGGGGAGGTTGACGATCAGCGTCCGCCCCCGGATGCCCGCCGCCCCCCGGGACAGCATGGCCCGGGGCGTGACCGCCATGGACGCCGCCCGCATAGCCTCCGGGATGCCCGGGACCATGCGTTGGCACACCGCCTCTGTGGCCTCCGGGGTCACGTCCCTGGGGGCGAAGCCGGTGCCGCCGGTGGTGACCACCAGGGCGATGTCCCCCTCGTCCGCCAGCGTCCGCAGGGCGTCCCGAATCTCCGCGCCCTCGTCCGGCACCACCAGGTACTCCATCACCTCATAGCCCGCCGCCTTCAGCAGCTCGCCTACCACCGGGCCGCTGCCGTCGGGGCGCAGCCCCCGGGCGCTCCGGTCGCTCACCGTCACTACCGCCGCTGTAAACATCATACGCTCCTCCTAATCCTGTAATAGCATCAGGTGCTCCGGCCCTATGGAGACCGTCACCGTCTTTTGATCCTTCTGCGCCGCCCACAGGTCCTTCCCCAGCTCCATGCGCAGCAGGGGCGCGCTGGGCAGCGCGCCCTCCGGGCGGAGCATCACCAGCATGGCGAACACGTCCTCCGTCACCCGCACCACCTGGCAGGGGAAGGCGTTGACGCCGCCCGGCAGAGCGGGGCGGACATGGTTCGCCCGCACGCCCAGAACGGCGGCGTCCTCCCGCCAGGGGACGGCGGTCCGCAGGGACAGCCCCCACTCCGGCACCCAGACCGTACCGGGCTGCGCCCCCTGCCGGACCCCCACATAGTTTTTGCAGCCGGAGAGCCGGGCCGCGCTGACGGTGACGGGATCTGCCATCAGCTCCCGGATGCCTGTCACGGGGGCGGAGCGCCCCTCGTTGAGCACGCAGACCTGCCGGCAGTTCCGGTACACCTCGCCCCGGTCGTGGGACACCCACACCACCGGGCCGTCAAAGTTCCCCAGCACGTCCTGCAGCTCCAGCTCCAGCTGCCACTTCAGGTAGCTGTCCAGGGCGGCAAGGGGCTCGTCCAGCAGGATCGCCCGGGGCTCCGAGGCCAGGATCCGGGCCAGGGCCGTCCGCTGCTGCTGCCCGCCGGAGAGCTGATGGGGGCGCAGCCCCTCCAGGCCCTCCAGCCGCAGCATGGCGGTCAGCTCCGCCGTCCGCGGTCTTCGTGCGGTTTTCTCCAAGTGCCTTGCGCCCGCCGAGATATTCTGCGCCACCGTCATGTTGGGGAACAGGGCGTACTGCTGAAACAGGTATCCGATCCGGCGCTTTTGCGGCGGCAGGTCGATGCGCCGCTCGCTGTCAAACAGCACCTGCCCGTCCAGCTCGATGCACCCCCGGTCCGGCCGCTCGATGCCGGCCACGCACTTGAGGGTCACGCTCTTGCCGCAGCCGGAGGCCCCCAGCAGCGCCAGCAGCTCCCCGGTTTGGGCTGAGAAGTCCACGTCCAGCAGGAAGTCCCCCAGCCGCTTTTCGATCTGTACCGTCAGAGCCATCGGCGCACCACCTTCCTGCCGTCCTTCCGCTCCAGCATGTTCACCGCCAGCAGCACCACGGCGGAGATGGCCAGGTTCACCATCACCCAGCGAAACGCCGGCTCGTCCTGGTTGGTGCGCCACAGCTGGTACACCGTGGTGGAGATGGTGGCCGTGCGCCCCGGGGTGTACCCGGCGATCATGGAGGTGGCGCCGTACTCCCCCAGGGCCCGAGCAAAGGACAGCACCGTCCCCGCCAGGATCCCCTGGCGGCAGGCGGGCATCCGGATATGCCAGAAGATGTAGGCGCCGCTGAGGCCCAGCGTCTCTCCCGCGTAGGCCAGCGTCTCGTCAAAGGACTCGAAGGCCCCCCGGGCCGTGCGGTACATCAGCGGGAAAATGACCACCGCCGTGGCGAAAATGGCGGACCACCAGGTCATGGTCAGCCGCAGGCCGAAGGTCTCCAGCACCCACGCGCCGACGATCCGCTTCGGCCCCAGCACCCGCAGCAGCAGGTAGCCCACCACCGTGGGCGGCAGCACCAGCGGCAGGGTCAGCGCCACGTCCAGCGCCCCCTTCACCAGCCGGGGCGCCCTGGCGATATAGTAGGCCGCGCAGATGCCGGCAAAAAACACCACCACCGTGGAGATGGCGGCAATGCGCAGCGAGTTGTAGAGCGGATACCAGTCCATATGCTCCTCCCTGACTGTGGCCGCCGGGCGGAAGCGTCCCTCCCGCCCGGCGGCGGCCTCCGTCAGCCCAGGGGCGTAAAGCCCACGGACTCCAGCACGGCGTCCCCGGCGTCAGAGGTGACGTAGTCCAAAAACGCCTTGGCCGCGTCGGGGGCCTTGCTGATCTTCAGCACTGCGGCGGGGTAGATGACCTGGCCGCACATCTCGGCGGTGGCGGTGTCCACCACCGTCAGGCCCGCGGAGAACGCGTCGGTGCCGTAGATGATGCCGCAGTCCACCGCGCCCTCGGAGACCTGGGTGGTGACCTCCTTTACGTTGCTGCCGTAGGTGATGCACCCGGCCTGGGCCAGGGCGTCCTCCTCCAGGCCCCAGTAGGCGAAGATCTTCTGGGTGTACTGGCCCACGGGCACGTCGCTGTTGCCCATGGCCAGCAGGATGCCCTCCCCCGCCTCCAGACGCTGCCGCAGATCGTCATAGCTTTGGATATTGGCGGGGTTCCCCTCCGGCACCGCCAGGGCCACCTTGTTTTCCAGCAGGTCGAACCTGGTGTCCTCCAGGACGAAGTCCAGACCCTCGGTGTTCACCGCCGGGTCGGCGGTGATGTCCAGCTGGTCCATCTGCTTTTGGCCGGCGGAGATGAAGACGTCACAGTCGGCCCCCTCCTGAATCTGGGTCTTCAGCGTACCGGAGGAGTCGAAATTGAACACGAGCTTCACATTCCCGTGCTCCTCCATATACGCGCTGCCGATCTCGGCGAGGGTCTCCTGCATGGAGGCCGCCGCGAACACCGTCAGCTCCACCGTCTCCTCCTTCTTTTCGCCGCAGGCGGTCAGCGCCAGCGCCATGGCCAGCGCCAGCAGGAGTGCGATCATCCGTTTCATGGCTGTATTCCCCTTTCCCAGTCGATAGTTAGAATCCCCGGGGCGTTCCCAGCGGCATCCTACTTGCCAAAGCCGCAGTTGGGGTAGGTGCAGGTCCCGCAGCCCAGGCAGAGGCCCCCCTCGCCGCAGTCCACGATCTCCTCCCGGGTCACCGGCACGCCGGCGGCCACCTTGGGCAGCACCAGGTCGAAGATGGTGGCCCCCGCGTACATGACGCACCCCGGCAGGCCCATAATGGGCGTGCCGTCGGCAAAGTATCCCAGCAGGAACATGGCCCCCGGCAGCACCGGCGCGCCGTAGGTGACGATTCTCGCCCCGCTGCGCTTGATGGCCCCCGGCGTGTTGTCGTCCGGGTCCACGCTCATGCCCCCGGTGCAGAGGATCAGGTCCACCCCCCGCTCCCGCAGCTCACCGATGGCGGCGGCCACGTTCTCCAGGCCGTCCCCCACCGTGCGGTGCTCCGTCATGCGGATGCCGAACCGGGCCAGCTTTCTCTCCACCACCGGAGTGAATTTGTCCTGGATCAGGCCCTTGGCCACCTCGCTGCCGGTGGTAACCACCCCGGCGGTGTGCATTTTCCAGGGCAGCACCCGCAGCAGGGGCTCCGGCCCCGCCAGGGCCTCCGCCGCCCGGAGCTTCTCCTCCTCAATGACCAGAGGGATCACCCGGGTGCCGCAGAGCTTATCCCCCGCCTTCACCGCCGTGCCGCCGTGGCGGGTGGCGATCATGATGTCCTCCAGGCCGTTCACCGCCCGGAGGCGGGCGCTGTCCACCTGGAGCAGGCCGTCGATGCGGGAGCGCAGCTCGATCTTGCCCTCCTTCACACCGCTCCAGTCCATGTTCTCTCTCCCGCACAGGGCGGCCAGACGCTCCGCCGCGTCGTTCTCATGGACCATGCCGGGGACCATCTCCCAGACGTACAGGTGCTCCTTGCCCATGGACAGCAGCACCGGGATATCCTCCGGCGCCACCACGTGGCCCTTACGGAACCGGGCGTCCTTGTACTGCCCGGGGATGATCTGGGTCAGGTCGTGGCACAGCACATGGCCCACGGCCTCCTCGGTGCGAATCAGCTTCATCTGCTCCCCTCCTCAACGATGGAAATGGGGTCCCCGGCCCGGACGGTCCCCTCCGTCACCACCACGGCGAAAATGCCCTCCGTGGGCATGACGCAGGAGCCGGTGGCCTTTTTGATGGCGCAGTCGTTGTGGCACTCCTTGCCGATCTGGGTCACCTCCACCACCGTCTCCCCGATGCGCAGCCGGGTCCCCACGGGCAGGGTCTTCAGCTCGATGCCCCGGGTGTTGATGTTCTCCGCGAAGGCCCCCGCCTTCAGCTGGGGCAAAAGGGCACGCATCTTGTCCACGCTCTCCTCTGCCAGGAGGCTGATCTGCCGGTGCCAGTCCCCGGCGTGGGCGTCCCCCACGATGCCGTGGCGCAGCCGCAGGGTGATCTCCGGCACCGGGCGCTTCACGGTGCCCTTTTTCTCACTGATGTTGACGGAAACGACCTCAGCCATGGTCCCACTCCTTTTCATAGTCGCCGCTCTTGCCGCCGGTCTTGCGGCACAGGCGGATCTCTCCGATCTCCATATCCTTCTGAAGGGCCTTGCACATGTCGTAGATGGTCAGGGCGGCGGCGCTCACCGCCGTCAGGGCCTCCATCTCCACGCCGGTTTCCCCGGTACACCGGGCCTCGGCCCGGATGCGGACCGCCCCCGGCTCCAGGGCAAAGGCGATGTCCACCCCGGTGAGGGCCACCGGGTGGCACATGGGAATCAGCTCGCAGGTGCGCTTGGCGGCCATGATCCCCGCCACCTGGGCCACCGCCAGCACGTCCCCCTTGGCCACGCCGCCGGTGCGGATCTTCTCCAGCGTCGCCTCCGCCATGCGGACCCGGCCCTCGGCCACGGCGGTGCGGCGGGTCTTTTCCTTCTCCGTCACGTCCACCATCCTCGCCCGGCCCTGGCTGTTGAAATGGGTCAGCTCCATATCCTTATCCTCCGATCTCATTCATGGTCCGCTCCGCGTCGCTGCGGCCCCGCTCCGCCATATGGTGGCGCAGGGGCTTCGCCTGGACGCCCGCCCGGATGGCGGCGCGCAGCGCCTCCCCGTGGAGGCCCCGCAGGGGCAGCTCCTGGTCCGAGTGGAGGCAGGGCTTCAGCCTGCCGTCCGCCGTCACGCGGATGCGGTCGCACCGGTCGCAGAACCGGCAGCTCATGGGCGCGATCAGCCCCACCAGCCCCCGGCCTCCCGGCAGGCGGTAGCGCACCGCCACGCCGCCCACGTCCACCGGCTGGAGCGCCGGGCAGGCCTCCAGCACCGCTCCGGCGGGCAGGAACGTCTGCTCCGTCCCCCGGCCAATGGGCATCAGCTCGATGAACCGGACCTCCAGGTCCTCCGTCTCCGTCAGGCGGACGAAATCCCCGATTTCGTCCTGGTTGAAGCCCCCCAGCAGCACCACGTTCAGCTTGGTGCCGGTGAAGCCCGCCGCCTTGGCGGCCTCCAGCCCCGCCAGCACGTCCTCCAACCGCCCCATGCGGGTCATGTGGGCGTAGCGCTCCGGATGGAGGGTGTCCAGGCTGACGTTCAGCCGGTCCACCCCCGCCGCCCGCAGGTCCTCCGCCATCCGAGGCAGGAGCACGCCGTTGGTGGTGAGGCACAGCTCCCGAATCCCCGGAATGGCCCGAACGCCCCGGCAGATGTCCAGGATTCCCCGCCGCACCAGAGGCTCCCCGCCGGTGAGGCGCACCTTGGTCACGCCGCAGTCCGCCGCCCCGGCGGCGATCTCCACCAGCTCCTCCACGGAGCAGATGTCCCCGTGGTCCCGCTTGGCCACCCCCTCCGCCGGCATACAGTACCGGCAGCGCAGGTTGCACAGGTCCGTCACCGACAGACGCAGGTAGGTGATATTCCGCTTGTACCCGTCCTCCATGCCTGATCCTTTCCCGCGAATAACGCCAAGGGGCCGCCGCCAGCCCCCGTGATTTGGTAGTAGCTATAGCATACCAGAAAAGGTCCCCCTTTCGCAACCGCAGTTGTTCCGCAATACCGAATTTATATTCTGTATTATTGAATTTACAGCGGCAGACGGATATCCGGCGGCAAACGGCAGCGGATGAAGGGTAAACTTTGTCCCGGCTCCGGGCAGAGGGCACGGAGCCGGGACAGGCTGGGGCTTCTGATCCCCCGTTATGTGGCAAAGCCCGCGTACTGGGTCATGTAGAGCTCGTAGTACCTGCCCTTTTGGGCCAGGAGGGTGTCGTGGTCGCCGCTCTCCACGATCTTCCCGTGGTCCATCACCACGATCAGGTCGGAATCGCGGATCGTGGACAGCCGGTGGGCGATGACGATGCTGGTGCGGCCCTGCATCACCAGGTGCATGGCGCTCTGGATCGCCTTCTCCGTCCGGGTATCCACATTGGAGGTGGCCTCGTCCAGAATGAGGATCTCCGGGTCGGCCACAAAGGCCCGGGCGATGGCCAGCAGCTGCCGCTGGCCCTGGCTGATGTTGGCCCCCGCCGCGGTCAGCTCCGTGTCGTAGCCCTGGGGCAGCGTCCGCAGCAGCTCGCCGCAGCGGCTCATGCGCACCGCCTCGTCCAGCCGCTCCTGTCCTGCGGTCTCGTTGGCGTACAGCAGGTTATTGCGGATCGTGTCGGAAAACAGCACCGTGTCCTGCAGCACGATGGCCACATGCCGGCGCAGGCTTCCCCGGCCCACCGCCGCGATGTCCTGGCCGCCGATGCGGATCTCGCCGCTGTCCAGGTCGTAAAACCGCATCAGCAGGTTCACAACGGTGGTCTTGCCGCTGCCGGTGGACCCCACCAGGGCCACCTTCTTCCCGGCGGGGACCGTCAGGGTGAAATCCCGAATGACCGGATTCCCCGGCACATAGGAGAAGTTCACGTTCCGGAAGGACACCGCCTTGTCCCCGCCCTCGGTCAGCTGGCAGCCGTCCATGGGCTCGTCGGTCTCGTCCAGAACGGAGAACACCCGCTCCGCGCCGGCGATGGCGGTCTGGAGCTGGCCGTAGACCTGGGCCAGCTCGTTGATGGGGCGGCTGAACTGCTTGGCATAGACGATGAACGCGGAGATCACACCCACGGAGATCAGGCCGCGGATGGCAAAATACCCGCCGAAGGCGGCGATGATCACAAAGCCGATGTTGCCGATGCAGTTCATCACCGGCCCCATCACGCCGCTGAACGCGTCCGTGCGGATGCCCGCCTTCGTCAGGGAGTCGGAGGTGGCGCAAAACGACTCCACCGTCGCGTCCTGGTGGTTATAGGCCACCACCGTCCGGTAGCCGGAGATCATCTCCTCCACCGTGCCGTTCAGCTCCCCCAAAAGCTGCTGGCGCTTCCGGGAGAACCGGCGCACCTGCTTGGACAGCGCCTTGGTGGCCACCACCGTCAGCAAAACCGTCACGCAGCTCAAAAGCGCCAGCTGCCAGCAGTAGTACAGCATCACCGCCACCGTCCCGATGATGGTCAGCACCCCGGAGAACAGGGAGGGCAGGGACTGGGAGACGGTGGTGGAAATGTTCTCGATGTCGTTGGTCATGCGGCTCATGACGTCGCCGTGGGAGTGGGTGTCCAGATACCGGATGGGCAGGTCCACCAGCTTCCCAAACAGCTCCCCCCGCATCCGCCGGACGATGCGCTGGCTGAGCCGGGCGCTGATAAGGCCCTGGGCCAGCTGTGCGCCGCTGTAGAACAGATAGGTAGCCGTCATCAGCAGCAGCGCGGCGGACAGCGGCGCCTGCCGGGCGCCTGCGATGATGTCCACCGCGTTGCTCTGCAGGCTGGGCGCGTAGACGCCGCAGACCGTCCCCGTCACCACGATGGCCAGCATGGCGGCCACCAGCCACCGCTCATGGGCGAAGTAGGACGCGATGCGCCGCAGGGTGCCGCCCAGGTTCGCCGCGTGCTCCACCTCCGCGAACCGGGAGCTGCGGTTCATCATCCCCGGGATATTCCGTTCCACCAGCTTCTTGTCAGCCATGGTCCTCACCGTCCTCTCCCATCTGGGAATCGTAGATATCCCGATAGATCCCGCAGCGCTCCAGCAGCTCCGCGTGGGTGCCGCAGGCCGCAACGGCGCCGTTTTCCAGCACAACGATCCGGTCCGCCCGGCGCACCGACGCGATGCGCTGGGCGACGATGATCTTCGTGCTGTCCGGGTCCGTCTCCTCCAGCGCCGCGTACAGGTCCGCCTCGGTCTTTAAGTCGAGGGCGCTGGTGGCGTCGTCAAAGATCAGGATCTCCGCGCCCTTTGCAATGGCCCGGGCAATGGAGACCCGCTGCTTCTGCCCGCCGGACAGGCTCATGCCCCGCTCGGCCACCACCGTGTCATAGCCGTCAGGCGTGGAGCGGATAAAGCCGTCCGCCTGGGCGATCCGCGCCGCGGCGCTGACCGTCTCCCGGTCCGCGCCGTCGGTGCCCCAGGCGATATTCTCGCCGATGGTGGCGCTGAACAGCTCGCTCTTTTGCAAAACGACGGCGACCTTCTCCCGCAGGGCCTTCTGGTCGTACTCCCTTACGTCCACGCCGTCCACCAGGACGGTCCCTTCCGACGCGTCATAGAACCGGGGGATCAGGTTCACCAGGGAGGATTTCCCGCACCCGGTGGCCCCCATGACCGCCACGGTCTCCCCGGGGCGGATGGTCAGGTCGATATTCTTCAGCACCGTCTGGGTGCTGCCGGGGTACGCGAAGGACACGTTCCGGAATTCGATCTGCCCGCGCAGGGCCGTCGCTTCGTGGAAGCCGCCGTCCCGCAGCTCCGGCTGGCTGTCCAGAATCTCCTTCAGCCGCTTCCAGGACGCGATGCCCCGGGAGATGTTCTGGAACAGCATGATGAGCCCCAGGATGCCGTTGAGCAGCTGGGTCGTGTAGGTGATGGCCGCCATGACGCTGCCCGGCGTGGCGCTGCCGGCGCCCACCTCATAGGAGCCCGCCAGCAGGATGACCGCCACCACCAGATACATCAGGGCGTTGACGATCGGGTTCATAAAGGCGAAGATGGTCAGCACCTGGAGCTGGGTCTTGATCAGCTCGTCGTTGGCCTTGCCGAACCGGGCCTTTTCATACAGCTCCCGGACGCAGGCCTTCACGATCCGGATGCCGGACACATCCTCCTGCATGATGGCGTTGATCTTGTCCAGCTGCGACTGGAGCCTGCCGAAAAGCGGGTTTGCCCGGCGCAGGCAGAAGGCCAGGCAGCCCGCCACGAACGGGAACGCGCACAGCACAATCAGCCCGAACCGCCGGTTCAGCCGGAACATGAAGTACATGCTGCCGAAGGTCAGCATGGAGGTCCGGATCATGCCCCGGACAAACGCGGAGATCAGATTCTGCACCTGGGTGACGTCGTTGGTCACCCGGGTGACCAGCGAGCCGGTGCTGAACCGGTCGATCTGGGGGAAGGAGAAGGTCATGATCCTGCGGAAGGCGTCCTTTCGGACCTCGTTGCCGATGTTCTGGGCGCTGATGTGGGAGAACACGTTGTTCATCGACCCGCAGCAGCCGCCAAAGAGCACCAGCACGATCATCCGCAGCCCCATCGACCAGATCAGCCCCATGTCGCCGACGCCGCCGGTATTGATGCCCAGCACGCCGTCATCCACGATCTTGCTCATAAGCTCCGGCTGGAGCAGGTCCATCAGCACCTCCCCCACCATGAAGGCCCCGGCCAGGACGGCCACGGGCAGGTATTTTTTGACATATTTCCACATATGCTCCTCCCGCTTCACCGGCGCCCGGCGCCGCCGGGCGTCCCGCGCTGCCCGCCGCACTTCTGATACTGCTGGCTCCAGGCGCCGTTGAGCTTCTCCAAAAGGCCCAGAAGCGTCTGCTTCTCCTCCGCCGAGAGGCAGGCGAACATCTCCCGGTGGCGCTGCTCCCGCTTCTCATACGCCTCCCCGGCGGCGGCCCCGCCCGCCTCGGTCAGGCGGATATCGGCGGTCCTGTGGTCTGTGGGGCTGGGGGTCCGCGCGATCAGGCCCGCCGCCTCCAGCTTTCCGATCACCTCGCTGGCGGAGCCAGGCTGGATCTCCAGCCGCTCTGTCAGCTCCCGCTGGGTGATCTCCCCGCGCTCCCTCAGAATCATCAGAATCCGCTTCTGACTGCCCTTTCCCTCGGAGATGCGGCGCATGGTGTGGCTGATGGCCCAGAAATTGTGGATCAGCCGGTCGTGTACTTCCCATCGCTCTTGCTGCTTCTGCATCCTGTCCCTTCCTTTCCTTTAGGTACCTTGACTATTGTATCCGTTTTCCGCTTAAATGTCAAGGTGCCTTGACGTTTTTATTTGGCGCGTTTTTTGGTGCGTTTTATATAAAGATGCCCGCCGGTCTTTTTTTGCCTCTGTACTTCTCCCCAGGGGCGTGGTATACTTGCCGTAAGAAATCAGCAGCTGCAAAAAAGCAGCTGATCCCTGCGCCGGCGGAGCTTCGGGAGTCGGAGCGGACCGCGGCGCCGGGCACAAAACCATTGATCGAGGAGGAAAAACCATGAAATACCGCAGACTTGGAAGGACCGGCCTGATGGTCAGCGAGATCGGCTTTGGCGGGGAATGGATGGAGCGGCACAGCGCCGAGGAGTGTAAGGCTGTCCTGAACCGCGCGGAGGCGCTGGGGATCAACATTCTGGACTGCTGGATGTCCGAGCCCAACGTGCGCACCAACCTGGGCCAGGCCCTGGCCGGCCGGAGAGACCGCTGGTACATCCAGGGGCACATCGGCTCCACCTGGCAGGGCGGGCAGTACGTCCGCACCCGGGACGTGGAGAAGTGCCGTGAGGCCTTTGAGGACCTGCTGGCGCGGCTGCAAACGGACTACATCGACCTGGGCATGATCCACTTTGTGGACTCGGAGAGCGACTGGGACGCCGCCATGAGCGGCCCCTACCTTGAATACGTGCGGCAGCTCAAGGCCGAGGGCAGGATCCGCCACATCGGCATGAGCACCCACAACCCCGCCATGGCCAAACGGGCGGTGGAGAGCGGCGTCGTGGAGATGATGCTGTTCAGCGTCAATCCGGCCTTCGACCTGCTCCCGCCCACGGACAACATCGACAACTACTTTGCCGAGGAGTACCAGGCCGGCCTGGGCGGCATCGACCCCCAGCGGGCTGAGCTGTACAAGCTGTGCGAGCAGCACGACGTGGGCCTGACGGTGATGAAGCCCTACGCCGGAGGGCGGCTGTTCGACGCCAAACGCTCCCCCTTCGGCGTTGCCCTCACCCCGATCCAGTGTATCCACTACTGTCTCACCCGGCCCGCCGTGGCGGCGGTCATGGCGGGCTACGACACGCCGGAGCACGTGGAGCAGGCTGTGGCCTATGAGACGGCCAGCCAGGAGGAGAAGGACTACGCCAGCGTCCTGGCGGTTGCCCCGAAGCACACCTTCGGCCAGGGGGAGTGTACCTACTGCGGCCACTGCAAGCCCTGTCCCGTCAACATCGACATCGCCATGGTGAACAAATACTACGACCTGGCCTCCATGCAGCCGGAGACGCCTGCCACGGTGAAGGCCCATTACCTGGCCCTGGATCACCATGCGGACGAGTGTGTGGGCTGCAGGAGCTGCGAAAGCCGCTGCCCCTTCGGGGTCAAGATCGCGGAGCGGATGGTCCAAGCGGCAGCGCTGTTTCAAAAGGGGAACTAACTAACAGATAAACAGCACCCCGCTTGTCAGATCAGTATGGCTGCTTCCTGACAAGCGGGGCGCTCTCAATGGCAAAACGCAAGGGCTTGCCGCCTGCAAACAGCAGGCGGCAAGCCCTTGCTTGAACTGTTTCAGCTTATCTCGTCTAACTTTTGGGGGGCACTTCACGGGCCTCCCTTTTTTGACGCGGTCAGTCCCCGAAGCCGGTGCCGGCGTCCCGGGCGGTCTGGATCAGGGGGTGGTCCACCGGCAGGAACTTGGTCCGGCTGGCGGCCTCCTCCAGGGGGACGTGGACGATCTGCCCGCCCTGGATGCCCACCATATAGCCGTACTTCCGCTCCATGATGAGCCGGGCGGCGGCGGTACCGAAGCGGGTGGCCAGCACCCGGTCGTAGGGGCAGGCGGGACCGCCCCGCTGATAGTGGCCGGGGACGGTGACCCGGGTCTCCTGGCCGGTGAGCTTCTCCAGCTGGGCGGCGATCTCGTAGGAGATGGTGGAGTAGGGGTTGGCGTTCTTCCGCTGGCGGCGCTCCTCCTCGGAGAGGATCTTGTCGTCCTTGGAGATGGCGCCCTCCGCCACCGCCACAATGGAGAAGGTGCGGCCCTTGCGCTTGCGCCGCTCGATGGTCTCCGCCACATTTGCCAGGTCGTAGGGGATCTCGGGAATCAGGATCACGTCCGCGCCGCCGGCGATTCCGGCGGTAAGGGTCAGCCACCCGGCGTCCCGGCCCATGATCTCCACCAGGAACACCCGGCTGTGGGCCAGGGCGGTGGTGTGGATGTAGTCGATGACGTTGGTGGCGATATCCGCGGCGGACTGGAAGCCGAAGGTCTCGTCGGTGCCGTAGATGTCGTTGTCGATGGTCTTGGGCAGGGTGATGACGTTCATCCCCGCGTCCGCCAGGAGCTTGGCGCTCTTCTGGGTGCCGTTGCCGCCCAGGACCACCAGGCAGTCCAGGTTCAGCCGGTTGTATGTATCCACCATAGCGTCCATGACGCTGTTGCCGTTTTTGTCCACGATGGCCTTGCCGGGGATGTAGGGCTGGCGGGAGGTGCCCAGGATGGTGCCGCCCTTGGCGATGATGCCGGAAAAGTCGCTGGGCTCCATATACTTGTAGTCCCGCTCGATGAGGCCCCGGTAGCCGTGGTACATACCGAAGATCTCAATATTGTCCACATACTGGAACAGGGCCTTGCCCACGCCGCGGATGGCCGCGTTCAGCCCCTGGCAGTCGCCGCCGCTGGTCACCAGACCCACTCTTGTCTTTCTCTTCATGGCTTGCCGCCTCCTGTCAGAAATGAAAGGTCGCCAAAACCGACCGGTCCTACTATACTGCATCCCGCATAAAAATGCAACGGTTCCCGGTCATTTTGCGCCGCAGTTTTCGCAGGCGCTCTGTCAGGATGTCAGGATAGGCCGTCGATCAGCTCCCGGAGCCGGTCTGCGGAGAAGCGGTAAATCCGGTCGCAGAACTGGCAGGTCAGCTCGCAGCCGCCCTGCTCCGCCAGGATGCTCTCCAGCTCCTTCCGCCCCAGGCTGATCAGGGCACGCTCCACCCGCTCCTGGGAGCAGTAGCACCGGTATTCCACGGGGCTGGTCTCCAAAATCTCCACCTGGAAATCGCTGAGGACGGTCCGCAGCAGCGCCTCCGGGTCGTCGTTTTTGTCCAGCAGGCCGGTGACGGCCCCCGCCGCCAGCACCCCGGCCTCCACCCGGGAGATCACGTCCTCCCCGGCCCCGGGCAGCAGCTGGATGATATAGCCGCCGGCGGCCCGGACGCTCTGGTCCCGGTCCACCAGGACCCCCAGGGCGCAGGCGGTGGGGATCTGCTCGCTCTCCACGAAGTAGGCCGCCAGGTCCTCGGCGATCTCGCCTCCCAGCAGGGCCACGGACCCGATATACGGCTCCTTCATGCCCAGGTCCTTCATCACCGTCAAAGCCCCGGCGCTGCCAACAGCCGCTCCCACGTCCAGCTTGCCGTCCGGCCGCAGGGGCAGGTCCACATGGGGCTGCTGCACATAGCCCCGGACGTTGCCGAATTCGTCGGACACCGCCATGACGGTGCCCAGGGGCCCGCCGCCCTTGATCTGGAGGGTGAGGCTGGCCCCCTCCGCCTTCAGGGCGTTGCCCATCATGGAGGCGGCGGCCAGGGTCCGGCCCAGGGCCGCCGTGGCCACCGGCAGGGTGGTGTGGATGTTCCGCGCCCGCTCCGTCAGCTCCCGGGTGGACACGGCCACCGCCTGGACCATGCCGTCCGCTGTGATCGCTCGTACCAATCTATCCATTGCTATCGCTCCTGTAGGAAAAATATGTATGTCCCCTATCTGCCCCGGAGGGCGGCGAAGTAGATGCGCTGCTCCCCCTCCCTGGGGGCGCTCATCCGGCAGTCGCCGAAGGTGCGGATGTGGGTGAAGCCCGCCTCCAGCAGCCACTGGCGCAGCTGCTCCGTCTCGTAGGCCCGCTCCCGGTGCTCCTCGGCCTGCCGGTCCCAGGCGCCGTCGGGGCGGCGGGAGAAAATGTCCATCCAGTAGGTGCAGATCTGGCCGCGCCGCTGGAACTCCGTGCGCCAGACGCAGTAGACGTCCTCGGTCTCGTCCAGGAACACCTGGCCGTCCAGGGAGCGCAGGTACGGGGCGCTGTTGATGTCGAACACCAGCAGCCCTCCCGGGGCGATAAAAAGCCGCAGCCGCTGGAAGGTCCGCTGTACGTCCCTGGGGTCGGTGAGGTAGTTGAGGCTGTCCAGGCAGCAGACCGCCGCGTCCACCGTGCCGTACAGGTCCAGCCGGGGCATGGACTGGCACAGGTAGATGGGCGCCTCGCCCGTCAGGTCCGCCGTCTTTTCCCGGGCCTCCGCCAGCATGTCGGGGCTTGCGTCCACGGCGATCATCTCATAGCCCCGCTGGGCCAGCAGCCGCGTCATGGTGCCGGTGCCGCAGGCCAGGTCCAGCACCGTGTGAACCGGGATCCTGCTGCGCCGGAACAGCCGCTCCAGATAGTCCGCCCGGCGGGCGTAGTCCACGTCCACCGTCAGCTGGTCGTAGTGCCGCGCCAGGGCCTCATAGGCGCTCATGTCCCGTCCTCCTCCCCGGCGTCGGGGGCCTCCAGCCGCTGGAAGGCGGTCTCATAGCCGCCGCAGCCGTTGACCAGGGACCGGTTCACCCGGCTGATGGTGGCGCTGGAGGCGCCGGTGCGCTCCAGGATGTCGTTGTAGATCATCCCCTGCCGCAGCAGCATAGCCACCTGGCAGCGCTGCTCCATGCTCCGCAGCTCCGTCACGGTGCACAGGTCCTGGAAAAAGCGGTAGGCCTCCTCCGGCGTCCGCAGGGTCAGGATGGTCTCATACAGGCTGTCGCTCTTTTTCTTCTTCGCGATCCGCGCCATGGCAGTCACCTCCGTCCGCATTTGCTCCTATTCTAGCACTTCACTCCGCGAAAGTAAACACCCTGGCCGCATTTTCCTCCGCCCCGCCCCGGAGGCCCGGAGCCGGGCCGAAGAGACGAAAAAGTGGGGGAGAAGCCGCTGTTTGTCGAAAAATATGGATAAAATGTACAGAATCGCCCTGGGCCAACAGGTAAAAATTTGTCAATTTCACCGTAGTTCGACCAAATTTTTTGTAGCTTTTGCCCGGTAAAATCTGGGCATATGCGCCTTGACGGTGACCGGACAGGTAGGGTATAATGGACACAGCACGATTGCCGGGGCCCTTCGCCGCGCAGGCCCGCTCCGGCTGCAAACGGGAGGTTCCATCTATGCCCTACAGAGAGCTCGATTCATTCAACGCGCACCTCTTTCACGAGGGGACCGCGATCAGCGCCTACGAGTATATGGGCGCACATGCCATCACCCACAACGGGATGCCGGGCCACATGTTCCGCGTATGGGCGCCGCGGGCCAGGTCCGTGTCCGTGGTGGGTGATTTCAATTCCTGGGACGCCGGCACCGATCCCATGGAGATGACCGCCGGCGGCGTCTGGGAGAAATTCATCCCCGGCGGCCGGACCTACGACGCCTATAAGTTCGCCGTCACCGGCGCGGACGGGGTCCTGCGCCACAAGGCCGACCCCTACGCCTTCCACGCCGAGACCCGCCCCGGCAACGCCAGCAAGCTCTATCCCATCGACGGCTACCGTTGGGGGGACCAGAAGTGGCGGGAGCAGCGCCATAAGAAGCAGATCTACGACGCCCCGCTGAACATCTACGAGGTCCATCTGGGCTCCTGGCGGCAGCGGGAGAACGGCGACTTTATCGACTACCGGGACCTGGCCCGCCAGCTGGCCCCCTATGTGAAGGAGCTGGGCTTCAACTACATCGAGCTGATGCCCGTTACCGAGTACCCCCTGGACGACAGCTGGGGCTATCAGTGTACCGGCTACTTCGCCCCCACCTCCCGGTATGGGACGCCCCAGGACTTCATGTATTTTGTGGACTACCTGCACCGGGCGGGCATCGGCATCATCCTGGACTGGGTCCCCGCCCACTTCTGCAAGGACGCCCACGGCCTCTACGAGTTCGACGGTTCCCCCTGCTACGAGTACGCCGACCCCCGGAAGGGGGAGCACGCCTCCTGGGGGACCCGGGTGTTCGACTACGGCAAGCCGGAGGTGAAGAGCTTCCTGCTGTCCTCCGCCGCCTTCTGGCTGAAGGAGTACCACATCGACGGCATCCGGGTGGACGCGGTGGCCTCCATGCTCTACTTAGACTACGACCGGCCCGACGGCCAGTGGGTCCCCAACAAGGACGGCGGCAAGGAGAACCTGGAGGCCATCGCCTTCCTCCAGGAGCTGAACAAGACCGCCTTCGCCGTAAACCCCGACGTGCTGATGGTGGCCGAGGAGTCCACCTCCTGGCCCCTGGTGACCAAGCCCGCGGACATGGGAGGGCTGGGCTTCAACCTGAAGTGGAACATGGGCTGGATGAACGACATGTGCCACTATCTGAAGATGGACCCCTGGTTCCGCCAGGGCAACCACAAGGACATCACCTTCTCCCTGCTCTACGCCTTCTCCGAGAACTACGTCCTGCCCCTGAGCCACGACGAGGTGGTCCATATGAAGGGCTCCGTCCTGGGCAAGATGCCCGGCGACCAGTGGCAGAAGTTCGCTGGCGTGCGGGGCTTTTACGCCTACACCATGGCCCATCCCGGCAAGAAGCTGAGCTTCATGGGCGTGGAGCTGGGCACCGAGGCGGAGTGGGCCTTCTACAAGGGGCTGGACTGGGACCTGCTGGAGCGGGAGCCCAACCGGCAGCTGAACCAGTACATCAAGGACATGAACCGCTTCTACCTGAAGGAGAAGGCCCTCTGGGAGGTGGACTGCGACTGGCAGGGCTTCCAGTGGCTGGTGAGCGACGATAACCACAACAACGTGGTGGTGTTCCTCCGCCGGGACAAGGCGGGCCACGAGCTGGTCTGCGCCGTCAACTTCAGCCCCAACGCCTACGAGGACTACCGCTTCGGCTGTCCTCCCGTCCGGGAGTACGTGGAGGTGTTCAACTCCGACGCGCCCCAGTACGGCGGCAGCGGCGTCACCAACGGCCAGCCCTGCCCGGTGAGCTGGGAGGCCAGCCACGGGATGGAGTCCTCCGTGTCCATCCGCATCCCGCCTCTGGGGGCCGTGTTCCTCAAGGGGCAGGGCAAGCTGCGGGCCAAGCCGGTGAAAAAG
>DBFJQM010000035.1:0-20759 GCA_048404665.1 Candidatus Pelethomonas sp. | reverse complement strand
GGATTTTTCTGCCGCCTGCGGGCGGCGGGCAGGCTTCTCCGCCCTGCGGGCGGGGGAGGCCGGTTTCTCCGCCACTTCGTGGCGGGTTAGATTCATTTGACTTACAGTCTGTTTGGGGTTGTTCCGCGCCCCGGCGCGGGTTACTTTGCCCTCGGCGGCAAAGTAACCAAAACGCCGCCGGCCCCCTTCGGGCCGGTCCACCGCTTTTGTCGAACTGCGATGCAGGTGAAGAACCGTAAATGCCTCTGAACAACAGATTCCTTCGGGTTTCTGATCTATACAATGATCTATTCCGACTTCGCCTGTCGGCCTGTTAAAGGGGCAGAGCCATCTATTCGCGCACAAAACGGGACCATGTTCTCTTTGAAAGGGCGACAGCCGAAGTCGGACGAGATGGTTCTGGAGATTGGAAACCCGAAGGAATCGCTAGTTGGGAAGCACGAGCAGCTCTTCACCCGCACAGTCTGCCGACACAAAGGGGTTCCAAGACCGTAGGTCTTGGCGCACTTTTGGGTACTTTTCCTGCGAGGGAAAAGTACCCCGCCCGTGGGTGCGGGAACCCACAAAGCAGACTGAAAGTCAGAAAAAACTGTCGCCCCGCCCGCAGGGCGGAGAAAAGGTTGGGGGCGCGCAGCCCCCAGAATCTCCCGCCCGCCACGGAGTGGCGGAGAAAAAAGGAGGAGGCCCTTATTGGGCCTCCTCCACCAATTTTTCCCCAACGGTGTAAATATCCCCCGCGCCTACGGTGAGGATCAGGTCCCCCGGCCGGGCCAGGTCCCGGAGGGCCTGGACCGCCTCCTCCAGGGTGGGGCAGTAGACCGCGCCGGGAATCTCTTTCGCCAGGTCCGCCGAGGAGATGCCGATGGTGTTCTTCTCCCGGGCGGCGTAGATCTCCGCAAGCACCACCCGGTCGGCGGTGCGCAGCTCCCGGACAAAGTCGCCGAACAGGGCCTTGGTGCGGGAGTAGGTGTGGGGCTGGAAGGCCACCACGATCCGATCATAGCCCAGGGTCCGGGCCATGGCCAGCAGGGCGTGGAGCTCGCCGGGGTGGTGGGCGTAGTCGTCGTAGACGTCGGCCCCGTGGAAGGACCCCTTGCGCTCGAACCGGCGGCCCGCCCCGGCAAAGGCCTCCAGCCCCTCCTTCACGGCGGAGCCGGGGACCCCCAGCAGCCAGGCGGCGCTGGCGGCGGCCAGGGCGTTGCGCACGTTGTGCTCGCCCCCCACCCGCAGCGTCAGGGAGGCGTAGACCTGGCCCCGGACCACGATGTCGAAGCTGGGCAGACCGTTTTCCCAGGTGAGGTTCTCCGCCCGGCAGTCGGCGTCGGGGGTGTCCAGGCCGAAGGTGAACAGGTCCAGCCCCGCCAGGGCCTCCATGGCGCCGGGGTCGTCGGCCCCCGCCACCACGTGCCCCCCCTGGGGAATGAGCCCGGCAAAGGCCCGGAAGGACTTCTCCACGTCCGCCAGGTCCTTGAAAAAGTCCAGATGGTCCGCCTCCACGTTCAGCACCACGGCGATGGTGGGGAAGAAGTGGAGAAAGCTGTTGCAGTACTCGCAGGACTCCAGGATGATGGTGTCCCCCTTGCCCACCCGGTAGCCGGAGTGGAGCATGGGCAGGGTGCCGCCGATCATGACCGTGGGGTCCGCCTGGGCGGCCATGAAGATGTGGGTGGTCATGGAGGTGGTGGTGGTCTTGCCGTGGGTGCCGGAGATGCACACCGCGTTCTCATAGCGCTGCATGATGGCGCCCCAGGCCTCCGCCCGCTCAAAGACGGGGATGCCGGCGGCCCGGGCCGCGGCGATCTCCGGGTTGTCGTCGTGGGCGGCGGCGGTGCGGATGACGCAGTCCGCCCCCCGGACGTTCTCCCCCCGCTGGGGGCCGATGAACACCGTCACCCCCAGGGAGGCCAGATGGGCGGTCTTGCCGTTGGCCTGCCAGTCGGAGCCGGTGACGGTAAGCCCCGCGCCGTGGAGCACCTCCGCCAGAGGAGCCATGGATACGCCGCCCACCCCCACCAGGTGGACCCGGCGGCCGGGGGCGAGATAGGGCTGAATGGGCGTGTGGGTGTGGATCATATGGGACCAGTTCCTTCCCAAACGGCTGTGAAAGCCGGTATTTGCGTTTTTCGCAGAATCGTATTATACTATAGATAACTCGCCGGCGCAACCGAAATTTGCGGTCAGATGTCCGCTGTTTTTACCGAAATTCGCCGGCGGAGGGGCAACGCTTTTCCACAAGAACAAGGAGGTCGAGGCTGTGAGGGAAATCCCAGAGAAGGTGCGCCGGGTGCTCACGCGCCTGGAGGGCGCGGGCTATGAGGCGTGGTGCGTAGGCGGCGCGGTGCGGGACGCCCTGCTGGGCCGGGAGCCCGGGGACTGGGACGTGACCACCGACGCCCTGCCGGAGCAGGTGATGGCCCTCTTCGGGCCGTCGGCCCTGCCCACGGGCCTGAAGCACGGCACCGTCACCGTAGGCGGCGGCCGGGGGGTGGAGGTCACCACCTACCGGGTGGACGGGACCTACTCCGACCACCGCAGGCCCGACGCCGTGGCCTTTACCCGGCGTCTGGAGGAGGACCTGGCCCGCCGGGACTTTACCGTCAACGCCATGGCCCTGAGCCTGCGGGGGGAGCTGCGGGACCCCTTCGGCGGACAGGCGGACCTGGAAAAGGGCGTCTTGCGGGCGGTGGGGGACCCCCGCCGGCGGCTGGAGGAGGACGCGCTGCGGATCCTGCGGGGCCTGCGGTTCGCCTCCAAGCTGGGCTTTTCCCTGGAGCCGGACACCGCCGAAGCCATGGGGGAGAAGGCCCCCCTGCTGGGGGAGATCGCCCCGGAGCGGCTGCGGACGGAGCTGGAGGGCCTGCTGCTGGGGGACCACGCGGCCCGGGTGCTGCTGGAGTGGCCGAAGGTGCTGGGGGTGTTCCTGCCGGAGGTGCTGCCCGCCGTGGGCCTGGACCAGCGGACGCCCTACCACTGCTACGACGTGTGGGAGCACACCGCCCGGTCCGTGGAGGCGTCGCCGCCGGACCCGGTGGTCCGGTGGACCATGCTGCTCCACGACCTTGGCAAGCCGGACACCTTTACAGTGGACGAGGCGGGCACGGGCCACTTCTACGGCCACGGCCGGGAGAGCGCGCGCCACGCGTCGGACGTCATGGACCGGCTGCGGTTCGACAACCAGCGGCGGCGGGACATCCTGCTGCTGGTGGAGCGCCACGACTGCGCCCTGCCCCTGACGGAGAAGGCGGTGCGGCGGAACCTGGCAAAATACGGGGAGGTCCACCTCCGGCGGCTGCTGGCGGTGAAGCGGGCGGACAACCTGGCCCAGGCCCCGGCCTGCCGGGACCGGCAGACGCTGCTGGACCAGTGGGAGGCCCTGCTGGACGCGGTGCTGGCCTCAGAGGACTGCTTCTCCCTGAAGAAGCTGGCTGTAAAGGGGAATGACCTGACGGCGCTCGGCCTGAGCGGCCCCGCCGTGGGCAGGGCGCTGGACGCCCTGCTGGACCTGGTGATGGACGAGGCGCTGCCCAACCGGCGGGAGGCGCTGCTGGACTATGTAAAGGAGGAGCTGCTGTGATCTATTTGGGGGCCCACCTGTCCTCGGCGGGGGGCTTTGGAAAAATGGGGCGGACGGCCCTGTCCCTGGGGGCGGACAGCCTCCAGTGCTTTGTCCGGAACCCCAGGGGGTCCCGGGCCAAGGCCGTGGACGAAAAGGACCTTACGGCCCTGGGGGAGCTGCTGGCGGCGGAGGGCTTCGGCCCCATCGTGGCCCACGCCCCCTATATCATGAACCCCTGCTCCAGGGACCCGGGCATCCGGGGCCTGGCGGAGGAGATGATGCGGGGGGACCTGGCCCTTATGGAGCGCCTGCCGGGGAACTGCTACAACTTCCACCCGGGCAGCCACGTGGGCCAGGGGGCGGAGGCCGGAATCGGCCTCATTGCGGAGATGCTCTCCCGGGTGCTGGCGGAGGACTGGCACACCACGGTGCTGCTGGAGACCATGGCGGGGAAGGGCAGCGAGGTAGGCGGCTCCTTCCGGGAGCTGCGGGCCATCCTGGATCAGACCGAGGGGGGCGAAAAGCTGGGGGTGTGCCTGGACACCTGCCACGTGTGGGACGCGGGCTACGACATCCGGGACCGGCTGGACGACGTGCTGGAGGAATTTGACCGGACCGTGGGCCTGCGCCGGCTGAAGGCCCTGCACATCAACGACAGCTTAAACCCCCTGGGGTCCCGGAAGGACCGCCACGCCCTCATCGGCCAGGGGCACATCGGCCTTCCGGCCATCCTGGCGGTGCTGGGCCACCCGGCCCTCCAGGGCCTGCCCTGCCTGCTGGAGACCCCCACCGACGACGCCGGCCACGCCGCGGAGATCGCCCTCCTGCGGGAAAACCTGGGGTAGGGGAGCGCTGGCAACCGAAATGTTACAGTGCTGTAACCCACCAGTTGCGTTCGCAACCGGGAATTGCGCTGGCAACCGGCGGCTGCGCCGGCAGACGGCGGCTGCGCAGGGGCAAAAATCGGGATCTCCCCCCGCCGGGGAGGAGATCAGACCCCGCCCTCCCGGATGGTCCGGGGAGGCGGGGCTTGACTTTATTGGTAAGAATCGGTATAATCAAGAAGGCTCTGTCCACTTCCCACGGACGGGGCTTTGCGCGGGGACCGGGCGGCCTATTCCACTCTTCCGCCGGCGCATCTCAGTCCGCCGGCTCACACCTCTCTGGGCGGCGGCCCCCGTTTGAGATACATGTTTGGAAGCGTAAGAGAAGAGAAGTGTTTTGTTCAGCGAGGGAAGTTATTTTCATGAAAAGCAAGGGAACAAGCGGCAGCGGGAGGCTCCTGTCCCGTCTGCTGCGGGGGAGCAAGCGGTACTTTGCCGCCTGCATCCTGGTGGGGGTCCTCTTCACCGGCTGCGAGCTGGTGATCCCGCAGATCCTGCGGGTATCCGTGGACTCCCTCATTGACACAAAGCCCCTGGATCTGCCCGCGTTTCTCCTGGGGTGGATCGACGGCCTGGGGGGCGTGGAGCACATCCGGGCCAACATGTGGATGGTGGCGGTGCTGATGGCGGCCTTCGGCCTGCTGTCGGCCCTGTTCCGCTACGGCATGAATATGTGCAGCTCCATGGCCGGCGAGACCCTGGTGAAGACCAGCCGGGACCTGCTCTACGGCCACATCCAGCGCCTGCCCTGGAGCTGGCATATGCAGAACCCCACCGGCGACATCATCCAGCGGTGTACCTCCGACGTGGAGCGGATCAAGAGCTTCTTCCAGGAGCAGTTCGTGTCCGTGTTCCGGCTGGTGATCCTCATTGGGCTGAGCCTGTTCTGCATGGTGGAGATGAACCTGACGCTCAGCATCGTGGCCCTGGTGATGGTGCCCATCGTGGTGGTGTTCTCCGTTATGTTCCACAACCGCATCCGGGCCAAGTTCACCGACTGCGACGAGAGCGAGGGCGTCCTCAGCACCATCGCCCAGGAGAACCTCACCGGCGTGCGGGTGGTCCGGGCCTTCGGTCGGGAGGACTACGAGCGGCTGCGGTTTGAAAACCAGAACCGGGCCTACACCGGCCTGTGGCTGCGCCTGACCCGGACCATGGCGGACTTCTGGGCCGTCAGCGACCTGACCAGCGGGCTGCAGATCATGCTGGTGGTGATCCTGGGCAGCGTCCTGTGCGTGAGGGGGGAAATGACCGAGGGGGAGTTCATCTCCTTCGCCCTCTATAACTCCATGCTCATCGGGCCTATGCGCCGCCTGGGCCGCATCATCTCCGAGATGAGCAAGGCCGGCGTCTCCATCTCCCGCATCAGCCAGGTGCTGGACGCGCCGGTGGAGACCGACCGCCCCGGCGCGGAGGAAAAGCCCATGACCGGCGACATCACCTTTGACCACGTGAGCTTCCGCTACGGCGACGGCCCCCGGGTCTTGGACGACGTATCCTTCACCATCCCCGCCGGGAAGAGCTTTGGCGTCCTGGGGGCCACCGGCTCCGGCAAGAGCAGCCTGCTGCTGATGCTGTGCCGCCTCTACGAGCCGGAGGAGGGGAAGGTCACTGTCGGCGGGGAGGACATCGGGGACATGCCCGCCAAATGGGTCCGGGACCACATCGGCGTGGTGCTCCAGGAGCCCTTCCTGTTCTCCCGGACCATCGGGGAGAACATCGGCATCTGCGGGGCCGACGAGACCGCCGTGAAGGCCGCCGCCGCCACCGCCTGCATCCACGACGACATTGAGCGCTTCTCCCAGGGCTACGAGACCCTGGTGGGGGAGCGGGGCGTCACCCTCTCCGGCGGCCAGAAGCAGCGGGTGGCCATGGCCCGGATGCTGACGAAAAAGACCCCCATCATCGTCTTTGACGACTCCCTTTCCGCCGTGGACACCCAGACCGACGAGAAGATCAGGGCGGCCCTGGACAAGGACCTGGCCGGGGCCACCAGCGTCATCATCTCCCACCGCATCACCACCCTCATGGACTGCGCCAACATCCTGGTGCTGGACCACGGCCGGGTGGCGGAGCTGGGCACCCCGGAGGAGCTGCTGGCCAAGGGCGGCATCTTCCGGCGGATCTATGACATGCAGATGTCCCTGGGAGAGGAGGAGGCCGTATGAGCGAGAAAGACACCCAGCGGAAAAGCCTGCCCTTCTTCGGCATCCCCAAGCTTTTCCCCTACCTGAGGCCCTACCGGACCCTCATTTTCTGGATGGTCTTTACCGGCGTGGTGGTCAGCGCCACCGACGCCATCCAGCCCCTGTTCCAGGAGTACGCCATCAACCACTTCATCGCCGGCAGCACCCTGGAGGGGCTGACCGCCTTTATCGTCACCTACGCGGTGGTGCTGGCGGTGCAGATCGCCACCAACTACGTCTCCGCCTACGGCGCCTGCAAGCTGGAGCTGTTCATGGGCCGGGACCTGCGGCGGGAGAGCTTTGACCACGTGCAGACCCTCAGCTTCTCCTACTTCAACCAGAATAGCGTCGGCTACGTCCACGCCCGGGTCATGTCCGACACGGACCGCATCGCCGGCACCCTGGCCTGGAGCATGATGGAGGGCGTGTGGCACGCCGCCTACCTGGTGTTCGCCGCGGTGATGATGTTCGTGCTTAACTGGAAGCTGGCGCTGTGCGTCATGGTCATCGTGCCCCTGGTGGTCATCACCGGCAGCTTCTTCCAGAAGAAGATGGTCTACTACCAGCGCCGGGTCCGGGAGCAGAACAGCCGCATCACCGGCGCCTTCAACGAGGGCATCACCGGCGCCAAGACCACCAAGACCCTGGTCATCGAGGACAAGGTGGAGCGGGAGTTCGACGAGCTCACCGCCGACATGCGGCGCCTCAGCGTCAAGAGCACCCACTTCCGGTCCTCCTTCATGTCCACCACCGCCTTTGCGGCCTCCCTGGCCCTGGCCGTGGTGCTGTGGCGGGGCGGCATCATCACCAGCGAGGGCATCATGCTGGTGGGCACCCTCTCCGCCTTCATGAACTACGCCCGGGGCATGATGGACCCGGTCCAGTGGCTGGTGGAGGTCATCAGCAACCTGACCAACGCCCAGGTGAACGTGGAGCGCTTCACCCGCCTCATGGAGACCCGCTCCGACGTGCGGGACACCCCGGAGGTGGTGGAAAAGTACGGCGACGCCTTCCACCCCAAGAAGGAAAACTGGGAGCCCCTGCGGGGCGACATCGAGTTTAAGGACGTGACCTTCCACTACCCCGACGGCGACGAGAACATCCTGGAGCACTTCAACCTGAAGGTCCCCCAGGGCACCAACGTGGCCATCGTGGGGGAGACCGGGGCGGGGAAGTCCACCCTGGTGAACCTGGTGTGCCGGTTCTTCGAGCCCACGGAGGGCCAGGTGCTCATCGACGGGCGGGACGCCCGGGAGCGCAGCCAGCTGTGGCTCCACTCCAACATCGGCTACGTCCTCCAGACCCCCCACCTCTTCTCCGGCACGGTGCTGGAGAACCTCCGCTACGGCCGGCCCGACGCCACCATGGAGGAGATCCGCGCCGCCGTGGAGGCGGTCAGCGCCCAGGGCATCATCGACCGGCTGCCCCAGGGCTACGACTCCCCCATCGGCGAGGGGGGCAGCAGCCTCTCCACCGGGGAGAAGCAACTGCTGAGCTTCGCCCGGGCCCTGCTGGCGGACCCCCGGATCTTCGTGCTGGACGAGGCCACCTCCTCGGTGGACACCGTCACCGAGCGGCTGATCCAGGACGCCATCGAGAAGGTCATGGCGGGGCGCACCTCCTTTGTCATCGCCCACCGGCTGAGCACCATCCGCCGGTCCGACGTGATATTGGTGGTCCAAAACGGCAAGATCGTGGAGAGCGGCAGCCACGTCCAGCTCATGGCGGCCAAGGGCGCCTACTGGCAGCTCTACACCCGCCAGTACCGGGAGGAGCAGCTGCGGACCATGATGGGCCAGCAGTAAACCATCAAAAACCAGGCGAGCCGCTTTTTTGGCGGCACGCCGCAATAGGCAGCGCCCGCCGGACCCCGGCGGGCGCTCTGCTGCTTTGCGCCGGATTTTTCCCAAAAAATATGGAGAAATCGGTATATTTGCGAAAATCGTTGCTATTTTGGCGGCAGTCTGGTATACTTAGGTTACAGGTGAACGATATTCGCCTGACGCTTGGCGGAGGAGGATACTCCTGGTGCAAAGGAGGCGTGGCCATGTCTGAAAAGCTGAAGAAGCGGCTCGCCCTGGCGGGGAAGATCGTCGGGGGGACTATCATCATCATTCCCCTGGTCTGCTGGCTCATTGGGACGCTCCTTATGCTCCGGTGGAATATCGTGAACAACCACAAGCTGAGCCTGCTCAGGAACGGCCCCTGGGGGGAGCAGTCCATATGGGTGTCTGAGGATGAAAGCGTCCGGATGGTGTCCCGCCGGGCGGAGGGCAGCCGGGAGTTTGGAGACGTCAGGGTCTACCTCTCCAAGGACGGCGAGACGACCTGGTGCCAGCTCTTTATCGCCGACGGCAGCGACGAACTCATATTCGGCTACAACGACTCTACGCATGGGGCCGACCTTTTCACCTGCAAAGCCAGTCTGCGAAAGGGGAATACGGAGCTGGTGCTGAAAAATTTCTCCGACGGCGCGGCGGCGTACCTGCCGGAGGGGACCAAAAAGGTGGCCCTCACCAAGCAGCCCTACGGCGAGTATCCGGGGACCATGCCCCAATTTGACTACAGCTGAATCGACGAGGCCCGCCGGGAACCCCACCGGCGGGCGCTCTGTCCTATCGGAACATGCGCTTACAAACGCGCAGCGATTTTAGAAAGTGATGGAAGTGATCTATGAAAACGGAAGAAACCAACTCTATGCCCAGGGATTCCCAGCAGCCCCGCCACAAGAGCATCTGGCGCGTGTCCGCGATCGCGGCGGTGCTTGTGCTGATGGTATGCAGCTTTGGAGCGGGCGCGGTCTTCTTCGCCAGGGAGACCATGGCGGAGGTCCCTGCCGAACAGGAGACCATCGCCCTTGACGGACCCGGCCTGACCCTGATCCTGCCGGATGAATGGAAGGACAAATACGGGGTGGAACTGGGCCGGGACGGAACGGAGTGCGCGGTATATGTCAAGGACGTCCACGACGGGGACGGACCCTTTGCCGGTCTGGGCTACTTATTCTGGATCGTAAAGGGCGAGCCCATGACCCCCGAGGAGTTTTTGGCGTGGTCGCCCACCCCCGGCATCTACATTTACTCCACCGCCGACGCAACCTATTATCTGCAAAAGCACAGTGACGTCCAATACGACCCCAACGACCCGGAGGAGGCGGAGCTGTATATGTCCATGAGCCGCCAGATCCCGGAGATCAAGTTCCAGCTGGCCACCCCGTACTCCATTGACTGACGCCCCAGCAAAGCGCCCGCCGGACCCCGGCGGGCGCTTTCGTCTCCCGCCATGCGCCAATTGCCCCGGCGGCGCATAGAATGGCACGGAGGTGGAAGTCCTATGGATAAGACCATCGCCCTGTTGGGGGGCGATCTGAGACAGGTACATCTGGCCCGGATGCTGGCGGCGGACGGCTGGGACGCCGTCACCTGGGGCCTGGAGCGGGGGGAGGCCCCCAGCCCCGTATCCCTGGAGGAGGCGGCGGCGCGGCCCATCCTGGTGCTGCCCCTGCCTGTGGGCCGGGAGGGCAGGCTCACCCTGCCCCTGAGCGGAGAGGAGCTGCCCCTGGAGGCGCTGTGGCCTATGCTGCGCCCCGGCCAGCTGCTGCTGGGGGGTCAGGCGGGGACGCTGAAGGCGGCGCTGGCGTCGGACTTCGGCCTCACCCTGGAGGACTATTTTGACCGGGAGGAGACCCAGGCGGCCAACGCCGTGCCCACGGCGGAGGGGGCCGTCCAGCGGGCCATGGAGGCGACCGACAGGGTGCTGCTGGGGGCAAGGTGCCTGGTGGTGGGCTACGGCCGCATCGGGAAGGTGCTGTGCAGCCGCCTGGCGGCCATGGGGGCCCGGGTCACCGCCGCCGCCCGGCGGTACGAGACCCTGGCCTGGGCCAGGGCCATGGGCTGCGAGGCCCTGCCCATGGAGGCCCTGGGGGACCGGCTGGGGGAGTTCGAGGTGATCTTCAACACCGTGCCCGCCCCGGTGCTGGGCCGGGCGGCCCTGGAGAGGACGGGGGCGGACTGCCTGCTCATGGAGCTGGCCTCGCCGCCGGGAGGCATCGACGGGGAGGCCGCCAAGGCCCTGGGCCGCCGGTATCTCCGGGCCTCGGGCCTGCCGGGCCAGGTGGCCCCCCGCACCGCCGCCGCCATCCTCCTGGACAGCATCTATCATATCTTGGAGGAACGAGGTGTACCCATTTGAGAACAGAACGAGTGGGCTTCGCCATGTGCGGCTCCTTCTGCACCCACGGGAAGGCGCTGGCGGAGCTGGAGAAGCTGTGCGGGACCTATGAGACGGTGATCCCCATTCTGTCGGAGATCTGCCTGACCACGGACACCCGCTTTGGAAGGGCGGCGGACCTGATCGCCCGGGTGGAGGCCCTCACCGGCCGGAAGGTCATGGCCAGCGTGGACCAGGCGGAGCCGATCGGCCCCAAGGGCCTGCTGGACGTCCTGGTCATCGCCCCCTGCACCGGCAACACCGTGGGCAAGCTGGCAAACGGTATTACCGACACCGCCGTGACCATGGCCGCCAAGGCCCATCTTCGGGGCGGGAAGCCGGTGGTGGTGGCGCTGGCCTCCAACGACGGCCTCAGCGGCGCGGCGAAAAACATCGGGGCGCTGCTGAACCGGAGGCACTACTACTTTGTGCCCTTTGGCCAGGACGACCCGGTGAAGAAGCCCTGCTCCCTGATGGCGGACTTTACCCGGGTGGGGGAGACCCTGGAGGCGGCTCTGGAGGGCAGGCAGATCCAGCCGATACTAATCAAAAAAGAGGCTTAGCCTCTTTTTTGAACGCACTCCGCGCGCGCCTTTGCGGGGGACCGGCGCGCGCTCCGTGAGAAGTGTTTTTTGCGGGGCAAAGCTCCGCAAAAAACAAATTTGGCGATCATAGACGAGGCCCGCCGGGGGGAAACCCCGGCGGGCCTTTGCTTGGGCTGCTGCGGACTGTAGAGCCGAAAAACAGGAATATTTTGACAATGGGCACAGAGTATGCTATGCTGAGTTCGGCCCCTCCGGGGGCCGGGCGCTGTTACATAAAAGGCGGTTAGTCACTTCCCTGTGAGGGGAGGTGATGCGGATGTGGAAAAGGCGGCTGTGCTCTGCGCTGCGCTTTGCCGTATGTCTGGCGGTAACGCTGTACATACTCACCACAAAAGCGTGCTAGCCGTCCGGCTGGTACCCGAACGGCTAGCGGGATGATCTCGATTTAGCTGTAAGGACTGACCGCTGTAGCAGCGCCCTTTCTATGTCTATTATACCGTGCCGGCCCCGTTTGTCAAGGGGCGAATCTCACCCCAGGGTGATGACGCCGTCGTCGTCGCGGTAGGAGGCGGCGTAGAAGGCGGTCATGGCGCGGATGAGGTGGTCCGTGTCCTGGGCGCCGGCGGTCTCAAAGCAGGAGTGCATGGCCAGCTGGGCCAGGCCGACGTCCACGGTATTCACCGACACATGGGCGTTGGAGATGTTCCCCAGAGTGGAGCCGCCGGCCAGATCGGACCGGTTGGCGAAGTGCTGCACCGGCACCCCGGCCTTTTGGCACAGGGCCGCGAACACCGCCTGGGCCGCGCCGTCGGTGGCGTAGCGCACGCCGTGCTTGATGACCACGCCGCCGTTCATGTGGGGACGGTGGGTGGGGTCGGCGTACTCCGGGTGGTTGGGGTGGACGGCGTGGGCGTTGTCGGCGGAGACCATGAAGCTGTTGGCCGCCAGGGCCGCCATGGAGAAGGAGAGGCCGTCGGCCCGCTCCGCACCGGCGCAGATGCGCTCCAGCACGTCCCGGAGGAAGGTGCCGTCGGCCCCCTGACGGGTGAGGCTGCCCACCTCCTCGTTGTCCAGCAGGGCGTACACCGCCGCCGAGGAGCTGGAGGCGCTTTCCGCCGCCAGGAAGCCCCGGAAGCAGCCGTAGGCACACTGGAGGTCGTCCAGCCGGGGGGAGGAGACGAACTCGCCGTTGGCCCCCCAGACCAGGCCCTTCTGCCGGGGGCAGAGGAACAGGTCGTGGCCCAGGATGTCCCCGGCCTCACAGCCCGCCGCCTGGGCCAGCAGGGCGCGGAAGGCGTCCTTGTCGCCGCTGATGGCCATAAGGGGCACCATGTCGCACTTGGGGTCGTACTTTTTGCCGTCATTGACGCTCCGGTCCATGTGGATGGCCACATTGGGGATCATCAGCAGGTCCTTGTCCAGATAGACCAGCCGGGTCTCGATGGCGTCGCCGCACTTCACCAGCACCCGGCCCGCCACGGTGAGGGGCCGGTCCAGCCAGGGGGCGCAGAGCATCCCGCCGTACCGCTCGGTGTTCAGCCGCAGGTAGCCGTCGGGGCCCAGCAGCTCCGCGTTCTCCTTCACCCGGAAGGAGGGGGCGTCGGAGTGGCTGGCGGAGATCATAAAGCCGGTGAGGCCGGACCGGGGCAGCCGGAAGGCCATGAGGGCGGAGCCGTTGCGGGTGACGTAGTATTTGCCGCCGGGGGCGAGACGCCAGGGCCTGCCCTCGCTGAGGCGCTGGTAGCCGGCGCGGTCCAGCTCCCCGCAGAGGTTGGCCACCGCGTGGTAGCGGCTGGGGCTTTGGTCCAGGAAGGTCAGAAGATCGTTCATGGTGCTTCTCCTTGTGTTCAGTATGATTTAGTCGGCGGGGGCGTCGTAGAACCAGACAAAGGCGTGGCGGACCAGGGCGTCGCCGCTGCCGCTCTGGATCTCCACCTGGTGCCGCCCGTCCTCCGTCAGGGCGTAGAGGCAGCGAAGGGCGGTGCCGGGGAGGATCTGGCGGCGGTAGACGATCTCCACCGTGTCCGGCAGGCGGTCCCTTACTTCCGGCGGCAGGGCGTCCAGGGCGAAGTCCAGGTAGTGGAGGTTGTTCACGTGGCCGTTGGTGTCGATGTCCCGGCGGCCGGCGGTGCAGGAAAAGGTCTCCCGGGCGTCCGCGGGGCTTTTGCCGTTGGCGGCGATGTCGGTGGGAAAGACCCGGGCGTCCTCCGTGGGGTAGGCGGAGCGGACGGCGTCGGTGATGCGGACCACGTGGCCGGTGTCGGTGCTGATGAGCACCCAGCGGCTGGTGGCCCTGGCGGCCAGCTCACCGTTGGCGTAGAGGAAGAAGTCCCGGTCGGAGCGGAAGCCGTCCATGGTCCTGGGCCAGGTCTCCACGGTGAGGGGTGTGCTCCACAGGGGCCGGGACAGCAGCTGCAGCCGCCAGCCGGTGAGGATCCAGGTGACGTGGGTGCGGGGGATGTCCAGCAGGCCGTAGCCCACCTGCTGGGAGGCGATGGCGGCGGCCTCCTGGAGGATGCGCAGGGCGCCGATGTGGCTGAGCCGCCGGTCCGGGCCGATGTCGCCGTAGGTCACGGCGGCAGGATACACAAAGCGGGGAATAGGAATCACTCCTTATTGGTTTTTTCCTATTGTACCGCGGAATGGAGGAAATGTCAAAGGGGAAGGGGGGATGGGGGGCTCCGCCCCCCAACCTTTTTTGCCGCCCTGGGGGCCGCTGCTTCTTTTGGGGGCTTCCAGCCCTGGGGGGAGATTCTGGGGGCTGCGCGCCCCCAGACCTGCGGTCACTTTTCCCTCGCAGGAAAAGTGACCAAAAGTGCGCCAAGACCTACGGTCTTGGAACCCCTTTGTGTCGATAGGCTGTGCAATCCAAGAGCTGCTCGTGCTTCCGAACTACTGACTCCTTCGGGTTTCTGATCTATGCAACCATCTATTCCAACTTCGCCTGTCGGCCTGTTAAAGGGATAGAGCCATCTGCTCGCGCGAAAACGGGAGCCGGTCTCTCTTTAACAGGGCGATAGCCGAAGTCCTTCAAGATGGTTCTGGAGATTGGAAACCCGAAGGAATCTTTTGTTCAGGGGCATGACAAACTCTTCATTTCTACCGCGGTTCGACAAAAGCGGGGGACCGGCCCGAAGGGGGCCGGCGGCGTTTTGGTTACTTTGCCGCCGAGGGCAAAGTAACCCGCGCCGGGGCGCGGAACAACCCCAAACAGACTGAAAGTCAGGAAAATGTCGCTCCCGCCCGCAGGGCGGCAAAAAAGTAGCGCGGCTATAGCCGCGCTACTTCTTCTTCCTGCTATAGGGCGTGCCCTCCAAGGGCAGGGCATACCGCCGTATGCCATCCCAGCGGTAGTAGGCGTCGGCAATGGCCGGGGCGGTGGGGATGGAGGTGATCTCCCCAATGCCGATGGCCCCGCAGGCCACGTCCAGCCCGGGCTTCTCCACCACGATGGCCTCGATGGGGGGCACCTGGTCCGCCTTGAACAGGCCCAGGGTGCCGAATTTGGCCGTGGGCCGGCAGTCCGTAAGGGGGTAGTCCTCGGTGAGGGCGAAGCCCATGGACATGACCACGCCGCCCTCGATCTGGCCCTGGCAGGAGATGGGGTTCACCGCCTTGCCCACGTCGTGGGCCGCCACCATCCGCTCGATCTTCCCGTCCTCCCCCAGCACGCACAGCTGGGTGGCGTAGCCGTAGGCCACATGGCTCACCGGGTTGGGCACGTCGGAGCCCAGGGGGTCCGTCTTGGCAAGATACTCCCCCGGGTACTCCCGGCCCTCCAGGTCCTCAAGGCCCTTGCCCGCCAGGTCATTTTTCAGGTCCGCGCAGGCCCGGCGGCAGGCCTCGCCGGTGATGAGGGTCTGCCGGGAGCCGGAGGTGGTGCCGGAGTCCGGCGCCTCAAAGGTGCTGCTGCGCTCATAGACGATCTGCTCCCGGGCCAGGCCCAGCTGGCCGCAGCACATCTGCACCAGCACCGTGCCCAGCCCCTGGCCGATGCAGGAGGCCCCCGCCAGGATGTGGACACGCCCGCCCTTCACCAGCAGGCGGCAGCGGCCCCAGTCGGGGATGCCTACGCCTACGCCGGCGTTCTTCATGGCGCAGGCCAGGCCCGCGTATTTTGCCTGGTCGTAGTAGGGCTTCACCGCCTCCAGGGTCTCCACAAGGCCCGTCTCCGGGCCGACGATCTGGCCGTTGGGCAGGGTCTCGCCGGGGCGGATGGCGTTGCGGTAGCGGATCTCCCAGGGGGTGATGCCCACAAGGTCCGCCATCTCGTTTAAAAGCGTCTCCACGCAGAAGCAGGTCTGGGTCACGCCGAAGCCCCGGAAGGCCCCGGCAGGGGGGTTGTTGGTGTAGTAGGCGTAGCCGTCGATCTGGAAATTCTCGTAGTGGTAGGGGCCGGAGGCGTGGGTGCAGGCCCGCTCCAGCACCGGGCCCCCCAGGGAGGCGTAGGCCCCGGTGTCGGCGATGACGTTGGCGGCCACCCCCTGGATGACGCCGTTTTCGTCGCAGCCCATGGCGAACTCCATCTCCATGGGGTGGCGCTTGGGGTGGATGAGAAGGCTCTCCTGGCGGCTGAGCTTCACCTTCACCGGCCGGCCGGTGAGGTAGGCCACCAGGGCCGCGTGGTGCTGGACCGTCACGTCCTCCTTGCCGCCGAAGCCGCCGCCCACCAGCATGTTCTTCACCTTCACCCGCTCCGGGGGCAGGCCCAGCATGGGGGCCGTCTCGTGCTGGGTGTCGTAGGCCCCCTGGTCCGTGGAGAGGATCACGATGGCGTCCCCCTCCGGGTAGGCCACGGCGCACTCCGGCTCCAGGAAGGCGTGCTCCGTCCAGGGGGTGGTGAAATTCCGGGTGAGGACGTGCTTGCTCCTGGCGATGGCCAGGGCGGCGTTGCCCCGCTGGATGTGCTTGTGGGCCAGCAGGTTGCCGCCGCGGTGGACCTTGGGCGCGTCAAAGGCCATGGCCTCCTTGGGGGAGCGGACGGGGGTGAGCACCTCGTAGTCCACCTGCACCGCCCGCTTGGCCTTTTCCAGCACCTCCAGGCTCTCCGCCGCCACGATGCACACCGCGTCCCCCAGGTAGTGGGTGACGCTTCCCACGGGAATCATGGTGTCCCAGTCCTTGACAAGGTGGCCCACTTTACAGCTTCCCGGGATGTCGGCGGCGGTGTAGACCCCCACCACGCCGTCCATGGCCAGGGCCTCCTCGGGGTGGATGGCCTTCACGATGGCCCGAGGGTAGGCGCTGCGGACGGCGGAGGCGTAGAGCATCCCCTCCATGTACACGTCGTCGGGGTAGAGGCCGGTGCCCTGGACCTTCTCCGGCACGTCCACCCGGTGGACATGGGCCCCCACGGTCCACTGCCGCTCCTCCCGGGGGACGCGGCCCTCCCGGAGGTATTTGGCCGCCAGGAGCACCCCCTGGACGATCTTCACATAGCCGGTACACCGGCAGATGTTGCTGCGCAGGGCGGCGCGGACGTCGGCCTCGGAGGGGTCCGGCTCCCGGTCCAGCAGGCCCTTGGCGGCCATGATCATGCCGGGGATGCAGAACCCGCACTGGACCGCCCCCGCCTCCCCAAAGGCGTAGGTGTAGGCCTCCTTCTCAAAGTCCGAAAGGCCCTCCACCGTCAGCACGGTCCGGCCCTCCATCCGGTCGGTGGTGAACACGCAGGCCCGGGTGGCCTTGCCGTCCACCAGCACGGTGCAGGTGCCGCAGGCCCCCTCGCTGCACCCGTCCTTCACGGAGGTCAGGCGCAGCTCGTCCCGCAGAAAGCGCAGCAGCTTCTGGTTCTTGTCTGTGGTAACAGTTCTCCCATTGACAGTGAATGTAGCCATAGCGCAAGCCTCCTTGGCTCCGGCGCGGCGCGCCGGTAACGTTCTGCCGCTATTATACCTTAAAAAGTGTTTGCTTGCAATACAAATTTTTAGGACATGCCGCGGCCGGGGCGGGCGGCCGGGGACAGGGCCTTCACCAGGTCCTCACTGGGCGTCACATAGGCGGTCTGGTAGGTGGTGTACACCGCCATGCCCGGCGGGGATTTGGCGGGCTTTTTCACGTTGCGGACCTGGGTGTAGTCCACCGCTACCCGGCTGCCGGAGCGGCCCTGGGAGAACCAGGCCGCCAGCATGGCCGCCTCGGTCATGCTCTGCTGGTCGGGGGCGGCGCCGCCGCAGCGGAGGATCACGTGGGAGCCGTGGATGCGCTGGGTGTGGAACCAGTAGTCCGTCCGGTCCGCCTCCCGGGTGATGCGGTCGTTCTGGACGTTGCTGCGGCCCACCAGGATGGTCAGGCCCCCGGAGGACAGGAACGTCCTGGGACGGCCGGCGGCCCGGCGGGGCTCCTTCCTCCCGGGCTGGGAGCGGAGGTAGCCCGCGTCCAGCAGCTCCCGGCGGATATCCGCAAAGTCCTGCTCGCTCTCCGCCCGGCTCAGCTCGTCCAGCACGCTCTCCAGGTAGTCCCGCTCCCGGCGGGCCAGCTCCATCTGCTCCGCCAGGTAGGTCTCCGCCGTCTTGGCCTTGGCGTAGCGCTTGAAGTACTTCGCGGCGTTCTGCTGGGGGGTCAGCAGGGGGTCCAGGGGCACGTCCACCGTGGGACAGCCCTCCTCATACCAGTTTTCCGCCCGCAGCACCGTCTGGCCCCGCTCCATGCGGTAGAGGTTGGCGTTGATCAGCTCCCCCCGCAGGCGCAGCAGGTCCCGGTCCTGGGTGGCGGCGTACTCCTTCTCCTGGAGGGCCAGCTTCCGGCAGCACCGGTCCCGGGCGGTGGCGGCGCAGCGGTGGAGCTCCTGGCCCCGGCGGCGGCTGAGCTCCGCCTGCTCCCGCTTTTCATAGAACTCGTCCAGCATGGCGGAGAAGCTGGGCCACGCCTCCCCCGCCAGGGCGTCCCCGTACTGGCGGATGGGCAGGTAGGAGAAGTCCCTGGGCTGGTCCTTCCCCCGGAGGAGATAGGGCGTAAAGCGTCCTGCCTTCACATCCTCCTGCCAGGCGAAAAAGGCGCTTTTCAGCCGCTCACCGTCCTCGGAGGACAGAAGCCTGGCCCCGGCGTCCCCCAGGGCCCGGAAGGCCAGCTCCCGGCACACCAGGGGGGACAGGGCGGTAAAGCCGTCCAGCAGCAGGGAGGCGGCCTCCCGCTCCGCCGGCGCGCCGTCCAGCAGGGCGGTAACGTCCGCCTCCGTGGCGGTCAGGGGGTCCAGCTTCTCCTGGGGGGCGGGCAGGCGGTAGTAAAGCCCCGGCAGCACCTGACGCTGGCTCTCGGCGGCCAGGTCCACCCGGCGCAGGCAGTCAATGATCCGGTCCTGGCCGTCCAGCAGCAGCAGGTTGGGCCTGCTGCCCATGCACTCCAGCACCAGCTTCCGCCTGGCAGGCTCCCCCAGCTCGTCGGTGACCTCGAAGGTGAGCACCGCCAGACGGTCCCCCATGGGCTGGTCCAGGGCGGCCAGCCGGCCGCCGGTGAGGTGCTTGCGCAGGAGCATACAGAACATGGGGGGCGCGGCGGGGTTCTCCCGCTGGACCTCGGTGAGGTGGACGCGGGCCAGGCCCGTCCCGGCGCACAGCAGCAGCCGCCGTCCGCCCCGGAAGGTGAGCACCACCTGGTCCCGGGCGGGCTGCTGGAGCTTCTCCACCCGCTTGTCCAGCAGCTGGCCGGACAGCTCCCCCACCACGGCGGTGAGGCACACAGCGTCAAAGGGCATGGCCGTTCACCTCCATCATGGCCTGGAAGAGGGCGCTGATCCGCTGCCGCTCCCCCCTGAGATACAGATAGCCCAGAAGGCACTCCAGGGCGGTGGCCTTCAGGTAGTCCCCCCGGCTGGCGGCGTGGGGGATGGTGTGGACGTGGGCGTTGCGCCCCCGCTTAAAGACCGCCAGCTCCTCCTCCGTAAGGAGGGGCAATATGGCGTCGGCCCGCCGGGCCTGGGCCTCGGCCCGGACCAGCTCCACCGTGGCCCGGTGGAGGCCCCTGCCGGTGGCCTTCCCCTGGGCGCAGAGGTAGGAGCGCACCAGCAGCTCGTACACCGCGTCCCCCAGGTGGGCCAGGCCCACGCTGCTGATGGCCCGGATCTCGTCCGGCGGCAGGCAAAGCTCAAAATAGTTCTCCATAGCGTTCTCCAGATGGTTGGGATGCCACCACTATACCACAGTTTTCCGCCGATTACCAGCCCGTGGGGAAAATAGTGGCATATCCCGGGACGAGCCCTCATACCATGGACTACCATGAACGAGGAGGGATGCGCCGATGGCTGAGTCCTATGACGGCGAGCGCTACCGTCTGGCCTGCCAGCTGCTGCCGGGACGGCTGCGGGGGCCCGCCATGGCCCTGGGCCGGGAGGACCGGGAGCGGGCGGAGGAGCTGCGGCTGCGGCTGGGACAGCCCCTGGCGGTGACCCTGCCGGAGGGGGAGGCCCCCCTGCCGGGGACCAGGGTGCTGCCGGGGGATCTGGAGCAGGTGCTGGACCGGGCCACGGAGCTTTCCCGGTACGCGGCCTCGGAGTCCCTGGCCCAGGGGTTCGTCACCGCGCCGGGAGGCTTCCGGGTGGGGGTGTGCGGCTCCGCCCTGGCGGAGGGGGGCGTGAACCGGGGCCTGACGGCCTTCAGCGCCCTGAACATCCGCATCCCCCGGCTGCGGCGGGACGTAGCCCTGCCGGCGCTGGGGGACCTGCTGGAGGACGGACGGCCCCTAAGCGCCCTGATCCTCTCCCCGCCGGGAGGCGGCAAGACCACCTTCCTGCGGGACCTGGTGCGGCTTATCAGCGACCGGGGCTTCCGGGTGGGGCTGGTGGACGAGCGGGGGGAGCTGGCGGCCCTGTACCGGGGCGCGCCCCAGCTGGACGTGGGCCGGTGTACCGACGTGCTGGAGGGCTGTCCCAAGGCGCTGGCCATCCCCATGCTGCTGCGGGCCATGAACCCCCAGGTCATCGCCCTGGACGAGCTGGCGGCGGGGGCGGACCTGGCGGCGGTGGAGGCCGCGGCGGGCTGCGGCGTGAGCCTGCTGGCCACGGTCCACGCCCCCTCGGCGGAGGCCCTTCGCCGCAGGCCCCTCTTTGCGCCGGTGCTGGCGGCGGGGGTCTTTCGCCGGGCGGTGGTCCTCACCGGCGCGGGCCGGGACCGGCGGTGCCGGGTGGAGGCGCTGACATGAGGCTACTGGGGGCGGCGCTGGTGCTGCTGGGCGGAGGGCTCTTCTACCGCCGCAGGCGGGGCCGGGAGCTGGAGGCCCTGGCGCTGGGGGAGGCCCTGTACGGCGACCTGGCGGCGCTGAGCTACCGGGTCTGCGTCCTGCGCCAGCCGCTGCCGGAGATCGTCCGGGGCCTTTCGGAGTCCGGGGCCTGGGAGGCCATGTGGGCCCCCCTGCTGGCGGCGCTGGAGGCGGGGGAGGAGGGGCC
>DBFJQM010000034.1:0-7398 GCA_048404665.1 Candidatus Pelethomonas sp. | reverse complement strand
ACCCAAAAGTGCGCCAAGACCTACGGTCTTGGAACCCCTTTATATCGGGAGACTGTGCGAGTGAAGAATTGCTCGTGCTTCCCAACTACCGATTCCTACGGGTTTCCAATCTACAGAACCATCTCGAAGAACTTCGGCTGTCGCCCTTTCAAAGAGAACCTGGTCCCGTTTTTGTGCGAATAGATGGCTCTGATAGGCGGGTTATAATTCTTGAACAGGCTTTCGTTTTTTGCGCACGAATAGATGGCTCTGTCCCTTTAACAGGGCGATAGCCGAAGTCGGAATAGATGGTTGTATAGATTAGAAACCCGAAGGAATCTTTTGTTCGGAGGCATGACAAACTCTTCATCTTCGCCGCAGTTCGACAAAAGCGGTGGACCGGCCCGAAGGGGGCCGGCGGCGTTTTGGTTACTTTGCCGCCGAGGGCAAAGTAACCCGCGCCGGGGCGCGGAACAGCCCCAAACAGACTGAAAGTAAAATCAGTCTGCCCCCCGCCCGCAGGGCGGAGAAAAGGTTGGGGCGCGCAGCCCCCAGAATCCACCCCCAGGGCTGGAAGCCCTCAAAAGGAGCCGGGGGCCGGAGGCCCCCACCCCCCGCCGCGGTCAGCGGCAAACGCCCCTCAAAACGTCATCTGCTCCATGTCCGCCGGGGCGCCGCCGGGGACGGGCAGGTGCAGGTGCTCGTAGGCCTTCCGGGTGACGCACCGGCCCCGGGGCGTCCGTGTCAAAAACCCGATCTGCAGCAGGTACGGCTCGTACACGTCCTCCAGGGTCACCGCCTCCTCGTTGATGGTGGCCGCCAGGGTCTCCAGGCCCACAGGGCCGCCGCCGTAGTACTCGATGATGGCCCGCAGCATCCGCCGGTCGATGTTGTCCAGCCCCAGGAAGTCCACCTCCAGGGCCGTCAGCGCCCGGTCCGCCAGGTCCCGGGTGATGACCCCGTCCCCCATGACCTGGGCAAAATCCCGCACCCGGCGGAGCATCCGGTTGGCGATCCGGGGGGTGCCCCGGCTGCGCCGGGCGATCTCCATGGCCCCCTCCGGCTCGATGGGGGCGTCCAGGATGCCGGCGGACCGGGTGACGATAAGCGCCAGCTCCCTGGGCGTGTACAGCTCCAGCCGCAGCGTCACGCCGAACCGGTCCCGCAGAGGCGCGGACAGCTGCCCCGCCCGGGTGGTGGCCCCAATGAGGGTGAACTTGGGCAGGTCCAGCCGGATGGAGTTGGCCGACGGGCCCTTGCCGATGATGATGTCGATGGCGTAGTCCTCCATGGCCGGGTACAGCACCTCCTCCACCGAGCGGTTGAGGCGGTGGATCTCGTCCACAAAGAGGATGTCGTTCTCGTTGAGGTTGGTCAAAAGCGCCGCCAGGTCCCCCGCCTTCTCAATGGCGGGACCGGAGGTGATGCGCACGTTGACCCCCATCTCGTTGGCGATGATGCCGCTGAGAGTGGTCTTGCCCAGGCCCGGGGGGCCGTGGAGCAGCACGTGGTCCAGCGGCTCATGGCGCATTTTGGCCGCCTGGATAAAGACCTCCAGGTTGCCCTTGGCCTTCTCCTGGCCGATGTACTCCTTCAGCGTCTTGGGCCGCAGGGAGTACTCCCCCTCGTCCTCCCGGGTCAGGGAGGTGGTCACCAGCGGCTCCCGCTCCGTATACTCGCCGCCGGAAAAGTCGATGCTCATAGTGGGCTTCTCCTTATCTTTTGCTTTCGTCGATGCTAAAATGCCTTTGCAGTCCTGAATCTGCTTATTTTGTCGATCCTAAAGCGCTTTAAAAATCCCTATGTGGCGCTTTTGCCCAGCACGGCCCGGACGGCCTCCCCGATGTTGGACGCCTCGATGAGCCGCAGGCCCTCGGGGCCCCGGAGGCTCCTGCCCCGGCGGCGGGGCACCACGCACACCGTAAAGCCCAGACGCCTGGCCTCGCTGAGCCGCTGGTCCAGGTTGTTCACCCACCGCAGCTCCCCGGTGAGGCCCACCTCCCCCACGGCGCACAGGTCCTGGGGCACGGGCCGGTCCAGGTAGCTGGAGGCCAGGGCCAGCACGGCGGCCAGGTCCGCCCCCGGCTCGTCCAGGGTCAGGCCGCCGATGATGTTCAAGTAGGCGTCGCACTGGCTGACCTTCAGCCCGCCCCGCTTCTCCAGCACCGCCAGCAGCATGGCCGCCCGGTTGTAGTCAAAGCCGTTGCTGGACCGGCGGGCGTTGCCGTAGGGGGCAGGGGCCAGCAGGGCCTGGATCTCCGCCAGCACCGGCCGGACCCCCTCCATGACGCAGGTGACGCAGGTGCCCGGCGCGCCCTCGGGACGGCCCGCCAGCAGGCTCTGGGAGGGGTTCTCCACCTCCGCCAGCCCCTCCGACAGCATCTCAAAGACGCCGATCTCGTTGGTGGCCCCGAACCGGTTCTTGGCGGAGCGGAGGATGCGGTAGACGCTGTGCTGGTCCCCCTCGAAGTAGAGCACGCAGTCCACCATGTGCTCCAGCACCTTGGGCCCGGCGATGGCCCCCTCCTTGTTCACGTGGCCGATGACGAACACCGTCACGTCCCGCTCCTTGGCCAGGCGCATCAGGGACATGGTGCAGCCCTTCACCTGGCCGATGCTGCCGGGAGGGCTGTCCAGCTCCGGGTCGTACAGGGTCTGGATGGAGTCCACGATGAGGATGTCCGCCGACACGTCCGCCACCGCCTGGAGCACGTCCCCCAAAGACGTCTCCGCCAGCACCAGCAGGTCCTCCCCGGACACGTCCAGCCGCTGGGCACGCAGCTTCAGCTGCCGCACCGACTCCTCCCCGGACACATACAGCACCCGGCCCGCGGCGGCGAGGCTGCCGCAGATCTGGAGCATCAATGTGGACTTGCCGATGCCCGGCGCGCCTCCCACCAGCACCAGGGAGCCCTTCACCGCGCCGCCGCCCAGCACCCGGTCCAGCTCCCCCATGCCGGTGGAAAAGCGGATCTCCCCGGCGGTGTCGATCTCCGTCAGGGTGATGGGCCTGGGGCCGGGGCCGATTCGTACCTCGGACCGGCTGGGCTTCCCCTTGGGGGCGGTCTCCCCCTCCACGATGGTGTTCCACGCCCCGCAGGCGGGGCACTTTCCCGCCCACTTGGGGGTCTCGTTGCCGCACTGGGTGCAGTAGTAGGTCGTTCTGACTTTGGCCATAGGGCACTCTCCCGCTGTCCGCGGGACCCATGCGGCCCCGCTTTTTCTTCAGTATACTACGCCCGCCGGGGTTTGACAAGCAAAACCGTTGGCCCAGCCGCCCCTATCTCTCCCCCGCCGACAGCCACGCCAGGGTGGGCGCCAGGATGGACACCGCCAGCCGCTTCTGGTGGTCCGCCGTTTTCAGCGCCGCCGTCTCCCGGCTGTTGGACAAAAACCCGCACTCCACCAGCACCGCCGTCCCCTGGGCGTGGCTGAGGAGGTACACCCCCTGGGCGGTCTTGATCTCCTTTGCGGCAACGTTGACCGTGGCGTTCAGCGCGTCCTGCACCGCCTGGGCCAGGCCGGCGCTCCGCTCCCCGCCGCCGTGGAACACCTGGGCACCCTGGACCGCGGGATAGCCCGGGAGGGTGTTCTGGTGGATGCTGATGGTCACGGCCTCCGGCAGGGCGTTGGCGGCCTCCGTCCGGGCCTTCAGATCGTCCGTTTTCCGCTGGCGCACAGTGGGCAGGGCCGGGTCCCCCAGGGACACGTCCTCCCGGCGGGTCATGGCGGTCTCCACCCCCAGCAGTCCCGCCAGACTCTCCAGCTCCAGGCTCACCGCCAGGTTGATCTCCGCCTCGGTGGTGCCGTCCTCCGCCACCGCGCCGCCGTCCTCGCCGCCGTGGCCCGGGTCGATAAGCAGCACCGGGCCGCCCCCCTGGGCCAGCGCCACGGTCTTGCTGGCGTTGACGGCTCCGCCCCGCCACAGGATGGCGGCGAAAATGGCGAACAGGGCCACAAAGCCCAGGACGTACAGCGCCGTCCACTTTTTGAATGTGATAAACAAAGCCCTCACCTCCCTAGAACCCTATGCGCCGAAGGCAGGAAATAGACCAAGGGTGGTGCACACACCCGGCGGGGGCGCATACCATGGAGCGAGGGGGAAAACGCCCCCTCTACTTCCATGAAGGAGGGAACTACCCTTGGAGAACACCACAAGACCCAACTGCTGCGGCGTCATGGAGGGCACGCTGCCCGGAAAATGCGCCTCAATGGTCTTTCCCTATATCCCCATGCAGTGCCCCGACCCGGAGCGGTACGACCAGAAGGAGGCCCTGGCCCGGGGCACTTTGTTCCCCGGCCTGGATATGCCCTTTTTCCGGGCCATGAAGACCCGGATGAACTGTGACAACCCCGCCCTGTGCGAGCTGATGTCCCTGGGCTTCGCCGTGACGGAGCTGGGGCTGTACCTGGACACCCACAAAAGCGACAAGGAGGCCCTGGCGCTGTACCTCCAGTACGCGGCCCTGGCCAAGGAGGGCAAACGCCGCTATGAGGAGATGTACGGCCCCCTCCAGCAGGACAACGTCACCGAGGCGGGCTGGACCTGGCTGGACGACCCCTGGCCCTGGGACTATACGGGAGGTAGCAAGTAATGTTTGTATATGAGAAGCGGCTGGAGTACCCGGTCAACATCAAAAACACCAACCCCAAGCTGGCCTCCGTCATCATCAGCCAGTACGGGGGCCCCGACGGCGAGCTGGGCGCGTCGCTGCGGTATCTCAGCCAGCGGTTCTCCATGCCCTACCCGGAGCTGAAGGGCCTGCTGACGGACATCGGCGTGGAGGAGCTGGGCCATCTGGAGATGGTGGGGACCATCGTCCACCAGCTGACCCGGGACCTGACGGAGGAGCAGATCCGCACCGCCGGCTTTGACACCTACTTTGTGGACCACACCGCCGGCGTCTATCCCCAGTTCGCCTCCGGCTACCCCTGGTCCGCCTCCACCATGCAGGTCACAGGCGACCTCATCGCGGACCTCAGCGAGGACCTGGCGGCGGAGCAGAAGGCCCGGGTGACCTATGACAACATCCTGCGCCTCAGCGACGACCCGGACGTCAACGACGCCATCAAGTTCCTCCGCGCCCGGGAGATCGTCCACTTCCAGCGCTTCGGCGAGGGGCTGCGGCTGGCCAAGGACCGGCTGGGGGAGAAAAACGTCTACTATATGAACCCGTCCTTCGACAAGTAATCTGCCTTTACACCACCCCAAGAATCACCAGGAGGGGCGGCATATGCCGCCCCTCCTGTCTGCGCCGGGTCCTCTACCGGTCCAGCTCCCGGAGCACCGCCTTGGCGATGACCGCCTGGCCCTCCGGGGAGCGCAGCACCTCCAGCACCATGGACCGCACCAGGTCCTGGAAGGCCTTGTTCTTCATAAACGCGTCCGCCACCGCGCCGGAGGCGTCCTCGCCCTTGGCGCCCGGCTTCTTCCGGGCCGGGGCCGGGGCGGGAGGCTCGTCCTTCATCGCGGCGGGAGCGGTCTCCAGCCACAGGTCCTGGCGGGTGCGGTCGCCGCTCTCACCCCGCAGGTAGAACACCGACACGCCGAAAAAGTCGGCCATGGCCTGGACCTGGTCCTTGGTGGGGGACTGACGCCCCGTTTCAAACTTCTCCACCGCGTTCTTGGGCAGCTTCAGGGCCGCCGCCAGAGCCGGACGGCTGAGCCCCTTCTCGTCCCGCAGCTGGGTAATTCGCTGTGCCATCGTCACCATATATGACTTCCTCCTTGGTACAAGCATTAGGCATACATACTTTTCTTTAAAAAGAAAAGTATCAAAAGAAATTTATATTGGCAAAACTACGTTTTGCCAGGGAACATTTATTACAATAAGCTCAGCTGCTCCGGTTCTTCCGAAGCGCTGGGTGCTTCCTCCGGCGCCGGAGGTTCGCCATCCAGCAGGGCGGCGAACTGCGCTTCTGTGAGGACGGGGATGGCAAGCTCATTGGCTTTACGGAGCTTGCTGCCGGCGTTCTCCCCGGCCACCACGAAGGTGGTCTTTTTGCTGACGGAGGAGCTGGCCCGGCCCCCTCTGGCCTCGATGAGGGCGGTGGCCTCCTCCCGGGTGAACCGCTCCAGGGCGCCGGTGAGGACGATGGTCTGGCCCTTGAACTGGTCCCCCACGGGCCGCTGGGCCGCCTCCATGGACACCCCCGCCGCCTTCAGCCGCTCCACCAGGTCCGCGGACCGGGGGTTATCCAGCCACTCCCGGATATAGGCGGCGGTGACCGGCCCCACGTCGTCGATGGCGGTCAGCTCCTCCAGGGAGGCCGCCGCCAGGGCGTCGAAGGTACCGAACCGGGCGGCCAGGACCTTCCCCGCCTTCTCCCCCACCTGCCGGATGCCCAGAGCGAACAGCAGCCGCTCCAGCCCCCGGCTCCGGCTTTCAGAAATGGCCTGGACGGCGTTTTCCGCGGACTTCTTCCCCATGCGCTCCAGGCCCTCCAGCTGCCGGGCCGTAAGGCCGTAGAGGTCGGCGGGGCTCTTCACCAGGCCGCTGTCGATGAGCTGGGCCATGATGGCGGGGCCAAGGCCCTCGATATCCATGGCGTTCCGGCTGGCGAAGTGGGTCAATGTCCGGTGGAGCTGGGCGGGACAGTCCGTATTGGTACACCGGATGGCAGCGCCGTCCGGGTCCCGCACCGCCGGGCCGCCGCACACCGGGCAGGTGTCCGGCAGACGGTAGGGCTTCGCCCCCTCCGGGCGGCGGTCCCGCAGCACCTCCACCACCTCGGGGATGATCTCCCCCGCCTTCTGGAGCACCACCGTGTCCCCCACCCGGATGTCCTTCTCGTCGATGAAGTCCTGGTTGTGGAGGGTGGCGTTGGTGACGGTGGTGCCCGCCAGACGCACCGGACGGACCACCACCTTGGGCGTCAGCACGCCGGTACGGCCCACCTGGACCACGATATCCACCACCTGGGTGGGCTTCCGCTCCGGGGGGTACTTATAGGCCACGGCCCACCGGGGGCACTTGGCGGTACTGCCAACGGCGGAGCGGTCTGTAAGGCTATTCAGCTTTACAACCGCGCCGTCCATGTCGAAGGGCAGCTCCTCCCGGTCCTCCCCCAGGCGGCGGATCTCCCCGTTGATCTCCCCCGCCTTGGACAGGAGCTTGTGGGGGATCACCTGGAACCCCTGGCTCGCCAGGTAGTCCAGTGTCTCGGTGTGGGTGGCGAAGGTCCTGCCCTCCGCCAGCTGCAGATTGAACACCCGGATATCCAGGCTCCGCTGGGCGCAGACGCGGCTGTCCAGCTGGCGCAGGGACCCGGCGGCGGCGTTGCGGGGGTTGGCGAACAAAGCCTCCTCCCGCTCCTCCCGCTGGCGGTTCAGCCGGCGGAACACCGCCTTGGGCATATAGACCTCCCCCCGGACGATGAGCCGGGGCAGCTTCTCCGGCAGGGTCATGGGGATGGAGC